>NZ_BJOR01000001.1:4297800-4911772 GCF_006540305.1 Streptomyces sp. 6-11-2
CTCCTTCACGGTGCCCGTCCGCCGTCGCGGCGGCAGGTTGGCTGCCATCGTGCCATGGGGTGGTCTTCGGGCGACCGGCGGTGCTGATGGCTGCGTACCTTCAATTGTCCGCCGGACAGGGGGCACACTGACGGCATGGCTGATCAGTACGCGCAGACCCGCGAGGACGACCGGGCGGCCGGTACCTCGGTGATCCGCTGGGAAGAGCCGCCCGAGGGCCCGGTGCTGGTCCTCCTCGACCAGACCAGGCTTCCCGCCGAGGAGGTCGAGTTGGTGTGCACGGACGCGCCCGCTCTGGTGGAGGCGATCCGGTCGCTGGCCGTGCGCGGGGCGCCGGTGCTCGGCATCGCCGGGGCGTACGGCGTCGCGCTCGCCGCCGCGCGCGGCTTCGACGTGGACGAGGCCGCGACCGCGCTGGCGGCTGCCCGGCCCACGGCGGTGAACCTCTCCGTCGGTGTGCGCCGGGCGCGGTCCGCCCATCAGGCGGCGCTCGCCAGGACCGGCGACCCCGGACAGGCCGCCTCGGCGGCGCTGGCCGCGGCGCGGCAGCTGCACCAGGAGGACGCCCGGGCCAGCGCGCGGATGGCCGAGCACGGGCTGGCGCTGCTGGACGAGCTGCTGCCCGGCGGCGGGCACCGCGTCCTCACCCACTGCAACACCGGGTCGCTGATCTCGGGTGGAGAGGGCACGGCGTTCGCGGTGGCGCTCGCGGCGCATCGAGCCGGACGGCTGCGGCGGCTGTGGGTGGACGAGACCCGGCCATTGCTCCAGGGCGCCCGTCTGACGGCGTACGAGGCGGCTCGCAACGACATGTCGTACACCCTGCTCACCGACAACGCGGCGGGCTCCCTGTTCGCGGCCGGTGAGGTGGACGCCGTGCTGATCGGCGCGGACCGTATCGCCGCCGACGGCTCGGTGGCGAACAAGGTGGGCAGCTATCCGCTCGCGGTGCTCGCGCGTTACCACCACGTGCCGTTCATCGTGGTGGCGCCGGTGACGACAGTGGACCCGGCGACCCCGGACGGCGCGGCGATCGAGGTCGAGCAGCGGCCGGGCTACGAGGTGACCGAGTTCATCGCGCCCCAGGTCCCGGTCACGGGAGCCGGCAGCGGTCTCCCGGTCGCGCCGCTGGGCACGCAGGCGTACAACCCGGCGTTCGACGTGACCCCGCCGGAGCTGGTGACGGCGATCGTCACCGAGGAGGGCGCCGTCTCGCCGGTGACCGCCAAGGGACTGGCCGAATTGTGCGCCAGGTCGAGGGGGACCACGACAGACTGAGCACCGGCACCCCGTTCTCGGGCCGCAGGCAGACAGTGACGGCTCACTACGACTATCGTCACAGGCCAGTGAGCTGTCTCACCTGGATCTTCGCCACCGTTACGAGAATGGGATGATGTCGGTTATGAAGGGACGAGTCCTTGTCGTCGACGACGACACCGCACTGGCCGAGATGCTCGGGATCGTGCTGCGTGGTGAAGGTTTCGAGCCGTCTTTCGTGGCCGACGGCGACAAGGCGCTGGCCGCCTTTCGTGAGGCGAAACCCGATCTGGTCCTGCTCGACCTGATGCTGCCCGGCCGCGACGGCATCGAGGTGTGCCGCCTGATCAGGGCGGAGTCCGGGGTGCCGATCGTGATGCTGACAGCCAAGAGTGACACCGTGGACGTCGTCGTGGGCCTGGAGTCCGGCGCCGACGACTACATCGTGAAGCCGTTCAAGCCGAAGGAGCTGGTGGCCCGTATCCGGGCGCGGCTGCGCAGGTCGGAGGAGCCCGCACCGGAGCAGCTCGCCATCGGCGACCTCGTCATCGATGTCGCGGGTCACTCCGTGAAGCGGGACGGGCAGTCGATCGCGCTGACGCCGCTGGAGTTCGACCTGCTGGTCGCGCTGGCCCGCAAGCCGTGGCAGGTGTTCACCCGCGAGGTGCTCCTGGAGCAGGTCTGGGGCTACCGGCACGCGGCCGACACCCGCCTGGTGAACGTGCACGTGCAGCGGCTGCGCTCCAAGGTCGAGAAGGACCCGGAGAAGCCGGAGATCGTGGTGACCGTCCGCGGTGTCGGTTACAAGGCCGGACCGAGCTGACGTGTCGGGGGACAGCGCCGCTTCGGCGCCCGGGGGTTCCGGGGCCGGCGCGGGGCGGCCTGTCGGCCGGACGACCGCCGGCTCCCGCTGGGGACGCCTCCTGGAGGGCGGGCTGCTGCACGGCGGTGTCCAGGGCAGCCCGGTCCTGCGTCTGTTTCTGCGCTGGGTGCGCCGGCCGCTGCTGCCCGTGATGCGGCTGTGGCGGCGCAACATCCAGCTCAGGGTCGTCGCGACCACCCTGCTGATGTCGCTGGGCGTCGTACTGCTGCTGGGTTTCGTCGTCATCGGCCAAGTGCGCAACGGACTGCTCGACGCCAAGGTGAAGGCCTCGCAGAGCCAGGCCACCGGTGGTTTCGCGGTGGCCAAGCAACGGGCCGACGAGGCGGCGACCGGTCCCGGCGACGACGTCTCCGCCGCTGACGGCCACTCCTCGCAGAACGTCATCCAGTGGATGAGCGACCTGGTGTCGTCGCTGTCCAGCGGCGGTCAGGGCGCCTTCGACGTGGTCACGCTGCCCGCCGGCGACGACAGCGGTGGCGGGCGCGGTCCGCGCGCCTCCGGCGGCGTGGATCCCACGGCGAGCGTTCCGGAGGAGCTGCGCGCCCGCGTCAACAACGGCGTGGTGGCCGCCCAGAGTTACGCCCGCATCGTCTACCAGGGCGGCGACAAGGGCTCCCAGCCCGCGCTGGTCATCGGCAAGCAGGTCAACGACCCCAACGGCGATCCGTACCAGCTGTACTACCTCTTCCCGCTCACCCAGGAGGAGAAGTCGCTGAGCCTGGTCAAGGGCACGCTGGCGACGGCCGGTCTGTTCGTCGTCGTACTCCTCGGAGCCGTCGCCTGGCTGGTGGTGCGGCAGGTCGTCACGCCGGTGCGGATGGCGGCCGGGATCGCCGAGCGGCTGTCGGCCGGGCGGCTCCAGGAGCGGATGAAGGTCACCGGTGAGGACGACATCGCGCGACTCGGCGAGGCCTTCAACAAGATGGCGCAGAACCTTCAGCTGAAGATCCAGCAGTTGGAGGAGCTGTCGCGGATGCAGCGCCGGTTCGTCTCCGACGTCTCGCACGAGCTGCGCACGCCGTTGACGACCGTGCGGATGGCCGCCGACGTCATCCATGAGGCGCGCGAGGACTTCGACCCGGTCACCGCCCGCTCGGCGGAACTGCTCGCCGACCAGCTCGACCGGTTCGAGTCGCTGCTCGCGGACCTGCTGGAGATCAGCCGTTTCGACGCGGGCGCGGCGGCGCTGGAGGCCGAGCCGATCGACCTCAGGGAGGTCGTGCACCGGGTCGTCAGCGGCGCCGCGCCGCTCGCGGAACGCAAAAGGACGCGGATACGGGTCGTCGGCGACCAGCAGCCGGTCGTCGCGGAGGCCGACGCCCGGCGTGTGGAGCGCATCCTGCGCAATCTGGTCGTCAACGCTGTTGAGCACGGCGACGGCAGGGACGTCGTCGTCAAACTCGCGGCGGCGGGCGGCGCGGTCGCGGTCGCGGTGCGCGACTACGGCGTCGGGCTCAAGCCGGGTGAGGCGACTCGTGTGTTCAGCCGCTTCTGGCGGGCGGATCCGGCGCGCGCCCGCACCACGGGCGGTACCGGTCTGGGGCTGTCGATCGCCCTGGAGGACGCCCGGCTGCACGGCGGCTGGCTTCAGGCGTGGGGCGAGCCGGGCGGCGGCTCGCAGTTCCGCCTGACGCTGCCGAGGACCGCGGACGAGCCGCTGCGGGGCTCGCCCGTCCCGCTGGAGCCGAAGGACTCGCGCCGCAACCGCGGGCTCGACGACGCCGGTCTGCCGGGCGGGAAGCGTGCCACCGTGCCGGTCCAGGCGACGGGTGAGCGGATGGCGTCCTCACGGGACCCGATCGCGTCCCGGTCGGCGGCGGTGGCCCCGACGGCCGATCCGACGGCGCTGCCCGGCAGCGGCGCGCGTGTGGTGCCCCGGCCGGCCGCGGGCGGGCGACGGCAGGAGGCGGCGTCCGCCGTGGACGCCGCAGGGAAGGGGCCTGCGGACTCCGCTGCCGCCGAGGAAGCCGGGCCGCGGGACGACGTGACACAGCAAGGGGAGGCATTTCGTGGGCGCTGACCGCGTGGGGGGCGTGCGGCGGCCGGTGCGCGCGGTGGCGTACGCCGCTTGCGGGGCCGTACTGCTGGCGGGGTGCGCCTCGATGCCGGACAGCGGGGATCTGCGGGACGTGGAGTCCACCCCGCGCCAGGACAGCCAGCTGCGGGTGTTCGCCATGCCGCCCCGGGAGGATGCCCCGCCCGCGGAGATCGTGCAGGGCTTTCTGGAGGCCCTGACCAGTGACGATCCGCAGTATGCGACGGCGCGTCAGTATCTGACGGGGACGGCGTCGGGGCGCTGGCGGCCGGAGCAGTCCACGACCGTGCTCGCGGGCGGCCCGGACATCCAGGTCGACCGCACCACGGGGCACGACACCAGCCACGACAACAGCGACGACTACGCGTTCACGCTGACCGGCGAGAAGGTGGCCCGGGTTGACGTGCAGCAGTCGTACACGCCGATGCGCGGCGGGTACAGTCAGCCGGTTCATCTGACGCGGGACAAGAAGAGCGGGCAGTGGCGCATCGACGTGCTGCCGCAGGGCGTCGTCATGGGGCAGTCGGACTTCCAGCGCAACTACATGTCTGTCAACAAGTACTACTTCGCCTCCAACACCTGGGCGGATTCGGCCACATCGGCGACCGCCGTCTCCGATCCCGTCTTCGTGCGCCGGCGCGTGGACGCGATGACGCAGGTGGTGCGCTCCGTGCTGAGCGGGCCCACGCGCTGGCTCGAGCCGGCGGTCAGTTCGAGCTTCCCGGCCGGGACGGAGCTGCGCCGCGGGGTCACCTCGCTGGCGCCCGACGACCAGAACCGGCTGACGGTGCCGCTGAACGAGAAGGCCTCCGGGGTCGGGCGCGAGAAGTGCCGGGAGATGGCGACCCAGTTGCTGTTCACACTGCAGAACCTGACACCCACCGTGGACACCGTCACGCTCCAGCGCGCCGACGGCGGCACACTGTGCTCGCTCGAGGAGGAACAGGCCGAGGCCGTCGCCACGCGCGGGTCGGTGAAGCGGCCCGACTACCTGTACTACGTCGACGACAAGCAGCGGCTGGTGCGGATCGCCGGCGGCGGCACCGCCATGGGCGCCGAACCCGTGCCGGGGGCGCTGGGTGAGGGTGTCCAGAAGCTCCAGGCGGCGGCGGTGTCGTGGGACGAGCGCACGGCGGCCGGGGTCGGCGACGACGGCAAGTCGCTGTTCGTGGGCCCCCTCGTGGAGGGCGGAGCCCACGACGCGCCGGTCCTGCGGAGCCAGGGCAAGGACGAGGGTGACCGGCTGACGGTACCGAGCTGGGACGCGCGCGGTGACCTGTGGGTGGCCGACCGCGATCCCGCCCGACCGCGGCTGGTGGTGTTGGAGCAGGGCGAGGGCCAGCCGCTCGACGTGCGCGTCCCCGGGCTGAAGGGCCGTGTCGACGCGGTGCGGGTGGCCGCCGACGGGGTACGGATCGCCCTGGTCGTGCGGGCGGAGAACGACAGCAAATCCCTGCTCGTCGGGCGGATCGAACGCGACGACAAGGCCGGGGACCGGCCGGTGGTGTCGGTGCGCGAACTGCGTTCGGCGGCTCCGGAGCTGGAGGACGTCACCGCCATGTCGTGGGCCGGCGACAGCCGCCTCGTGGTGGCCGGGCGGGAGAAGGGGGGCGTGCAGACGATGCGGTACGTCCAGGTCGACGGCTCCACGCCGGAGGGCCCGCCGCCGGCGGCGCTCACGGGGGTGCAGACGCTCGCCGCGGCCGAGGACGACCGGTCGCCGCTGGTGGCGTACTCCTCGGAGGACGGGATCGTCCGGCTGCCGTCCGGGACGCAGTGGCAGAAGGTGGTCAAGGACGGGTTGGCGCCGGTCTACCCGGGGTGAGCGGCCTTCCGTCCCGACCGGGCTGAGCGTGTTCCTCCCTCCCGACCGGGCTGAGAGCCTTCTATCCTCCCTCCCTTCCGAGCGGGCCGGGGCATCCCTTGGTCGCCCGTGTGGGGGAAGCCCCGGTGACGGTGGGGGGAGTTGTCCACAGGGGGTTGTCCACAGGGCTGGCCGGAACGGTGCGCCGTAGGCACAGTGGAAGACATGCACGGGTGGTGGCAGGACCTCACCGACCTGGTGCTGCCGACCGAGTGCGGCGGCTGCGGCAGGCCTCGCACGGTGCTCTGTCCTCGGTGCCGTGCCGCCCTGAGCCGGGGCGCACCACGCCGGGTGCGACCGGTGCCGGAGCCGTCCGGACTGCCTGCGGTGTACGCGGCGGCGCCGTACGCGGACGCGGTGCGGGCGGCCCTGCTCGCCCACAAGGAGCGGGGCGCACTGGGTCTCGCGCGCCCGCTGGGTACGGCGCTGGCGGGTGCGGCGCGGGCCGGGCTGCGGGCGGCGGCGACGGGAGCGGGGAGAACGGGAGCGGGAGCCGGGGCGGCCGGTGGCGTGGCAGGTGGTGCCGTGCTGCTCGTCCCCGTGCCGTCCGCGCGGCAGGCGGTGCGGGCCCGGGGGCACGATCCCGCGCGGCGGATCGCGCTCGCGGCGGCCGGTGGGCTGCGGCGGTCCGGGACGCCGGCCCGGGCCCTGGCGGTGCTGCGCCAGCGGCGCGTCGTGGCGGACCAGTCGGGGCTGACCTCCCGGCAGCGGCTCGAGAACCTCGCGGGCGCGCTGGAGGTGGCCGCGGGCGGTGCGCGGCTGCTGCTGAGCGGTCCGGTGGTGCTGGTCGACGACGTCATGACGACCGGAGCCTCGTTGGCGGAGGCGGCGCGGGCGGTCACGACGGCCGTGTACACGGCGCGGGGCCGGGAAGGGATGAGGAAACAGAAGTCGAGATCAAGGCAGAAGGAGCAGCAGGAGGGGAACTCGGTGTATGGAACACCCGAAATGGCGTGGGTGTACGGCGCTGGCGAGGTGGTCTGCGCGGCGGTCGTCGCGGCCTCTCCGGATTCCTTCGGAATAGACCGGAACTGACTGAGTACGTGCATCGTTGCAGGTAATGAGTGGGTCAATTCACCTGAACGGAGGTACGCCGCAGTAGAGGGTGACGTCATCCGTCCGGGCGAGATATGTTCGGGTTGTGAGGGAAAGGCGCAGGCCATCCCCGTCATATCCGAACGCCGTGCTGCGGGTTTTCGCTATCACCCGTACCGGCCGGGTGGAGATCTCGCCCGCGGGGGAGGAGGAGGTGGACGTCACCGAGTCCGAGGTTCCGGAGCTCACCGGAACCGGGTGCACAAGGGAGATGCTCCGCCGTCGGAGCGGAGCGATCCGGGAACGGAGTTCTGCGTGGACATCGTCGTCAAGGGCCGCAAGACCGAGGTGCCCGAGCGGTTCCGCAAGCACGTGGCCGAGAAGCTGAACCTGGAGAAGATCCAGAAGCTCGATGGCAAGGTGATCAGCCTCGACGTCGAGGTGTCCAAGGAGCCCAACCCCCGACAAGCCGACCGCTGCGACCGGGTGGAGATCACGCTCCGCTCCCGCGGTCCGGTGATCCGGGCGGAGGCAGCGGCCAGCGATCCGTACGCCGCGCTCGACCTGGCGGCGGAGAAGCTCGGTGCCCGGCTGCGCAAGCAGCACGACAAGCGTTTCTCGCGGCGTGGCGCACGACGGATCTCGGCCGCCGAGGTCCCCGACCACGTTCCCGGTGCGGCGACCCTGAACGGCAGCGGTCAGACCGTCACGGAAGCGGAAGCGGGCCAGGTGCCCACCAAGAAAATCGGCTCGCTGGAGGTGCAGGGGGACGGACCCCTCGTCGTCCGCGAGAAGACCCACGTCGCCTCCCCGATGACCCTCGACCAGGCCCTCTACGAGATGGAGCTGGTCGGGCACGACTTCTATCTCTTCGTCGACTCCGAGACCAAGGAACCCAGCGTCGTCTACCGGCGGCATGCCTATGACTACGGGGTGATCCACCTCCGGACGGACACGATGGTCACTCAGGCGCCCGAGGCGGGCGGCACACTGGGCGGTTGAGCCGCCCCGGCGACAACAACAGCTGCGACGGTGCCCCTGGAGCGCGGTGTGCGCCCCCAGGGGCACCGGTGTGCGCCCCCTTCACACGCCGCTTGGTCACCGCAGTGTCGGCCGGGCATGGAATCATGGCGGCAACGGCCCAACCGATGGGCCGTTGCCTTGGGTTGGCCACCGCACCACAGACCGGGCCACAGCCTCAGGGGGAGGAACAACGATGGCGGACAGCTTCGGACCGATGAGGGACGAGGACGCCGACGGCGGCGTCGTCGGCGTGGCACCGGAGGCGGGCACCGCGCGCAAGGAGCCGATCAGAGTCCTTGTCGTGGACGACCACGCCCTCTTCCGCCGCGGCCTGGAGATCGTGCTCGCCGCCGAGGAGGACATCCAGGTGGTCGGCGAGGCGGGTGACGGGGCCGAAGCCGTCGACAAGGCCGCCGACCTGCTGCCCGACATCGTGCTGATGGACGTACGCATGCCCAAGCGCGGTGGGATCGAGGCGTGCACGTCCATCAAGGAGGTCGCGCCCAGCGCCAAGATCATCATGCTGACGATCAGCGACGAGGAGGCCGACCTCTACGAGGCGATCAAGGCCGGTGCCACCGGCTACCTCCTCAAGGAGATCTCCACGGACGAGGTGTCCACCGCCATTCGCGCCGTGGCCGACGGGCAGTCGCAGATCAGCCCCTCCATGGCGTCGAAGCTGCTCACCGAATTCAAGTCGATGATCCAGCGGACCGATGAACGCCGCCTCGTCCCCGCCCCCCGGCTGACCGACCGTGAGCTGGAGGTCCTCAAGCTCGTCGCCACGGGGATGAACAACAGGGACATCGCCAAGGAACTGTTCATCTCCGAGAACACGGTGAAGAACCACGTCCGCAACATCCTGGAGAAGCTCCAGCTGCACTCCAGGATGGAGGCGGTGGTCTACGCGATGCGGGAGAAGATCCTCGAGATCCGGTAGGGCCCGGTAAGGCCCGGCGGGGCTGCCCGGAGGGTCAGCCGACGGCGCGGGAGAGTTCCCGCACGAGGGGCTCGCGCAGCTCGGGCGGTTCCACCCGTTCCACGCGTACGTCCGTGCAGTCCACCCAGCTCGCCGCCTCGACGAGCGCCTGGGCGACGGCGGGTACGGACCGCTCGCCGTCCAGGGTGACCTGCTTGGCCACGAGGATGCGGCCCTCCCGGGCGGGGTCCACGCGGCCGACGAGGCGGCCGCCGGCGAGCACGGGCATCGCGAAGTAGCCGTGGACCCGCTTGGGCTTGGGGACGTAGGCCTCCAGTCGGTGGGTGAAGCCGAAGATCCGCTCGGTGCGCGCCCGCTCCCAGACCAGCGAGTCGAAGGGCGACAGCAGAGTGGTGCGGTGGCGGCCGCGCGGGGGTGTGGCCAGCGCCTCCGGGTCCGCCCAGGCCGGCTTGCCCCAGCCCTCGACCGTGACCGGGACCAGCCCGGAGTCCCCGATCACCGCGTCGACCTGCTCGCCCTTGAGGCGGTGGTAGTCCGCGATGTCCGCGCGGGTGCCCACGCCCAGGGACTGGCCGGCCAGGCGGACCAGCCGGCGCAGGCACTCGGTGTCGTCCAGCTCGTCGTGCAGCAGCTCCTCGGGGACGGCGCGCTCGGCGAGGTCGTACACCCGCTTCCAGCCCCGGCGCTCCACGCAGACCACCTCGCCGTACATCAGGGCGCGCTCGACGGCGACCTTGGCGCCCGACCAGTCCCACCACTCACTGGTCTTCTTGGCCCCGCCCAGCTCCGTCGCCGTCAGCGGGCCCTCGGCGTGCAGCTGCTTGACGACCTGGTCGTACGCCCCGTCGGGCAGTTCGTGGTTCCAGTGCGGGCGGTTGCGGTAGGCGCGGCGGCGGAAGGCGAAGTGGGGCCACTCCTCGATCGGCAGGATGCAGGCGGCGTGCGACCAGTACTCGAAGGCGTGCGGGCGCGCCGACGGCGTGCCGGTGGACGCCGCCGCCCAGTAGGCACGCTCGACGGTTGTGCGGCCGACCGCGCCGAGGCGGGCGTAGGGCACGAGCTCGTGGGAGCGGGCGAGCACCGAGATGGTGTCGAGCTGGACCGCGCCGAGGTGCCGGAGGACACCGCGCACACCGGACCGCCGGTCGGGTGCGCCGAGGAAACCCTGGGCACGCAGGGCGATACGGCGGGCTTCGTCCGCCGAGAGATCGGTGCTGGGACGGGGGAGCGAGGTCATGGCATCGCACGATAAGGGGCGGCACCGACAACGCGCGCCGAGCTGCGCTTTCGCCGACGACCTCAGGCGGGAGCGGGCAGGTAGGGCGCCGCCGAGGGCAGGCTCAGGTCCGACGGCAGCAGGGAACCCACCCAGCAGTCCCGTCGTACCCCCTTGTTGTTGAGCCCCGAGCGCAGCGTGCCCTCCACCGTGAAGCCGACCCGTTCGGCGACCGCGCGGGAGGCGTGGTTCCCGACCTCGGCACGCCACTCCAGGCGGTCGACGGCGAGGTGGGTGAAGGCCCAGCGGGCGACGGTGAGTGAGGCCTCGGTCACATAGCCGTTGCCGCGGTGCTCCTTCGTGGCCCAGTAGCCGATCTCGGCCTCGCCCAGCGAACGCATCGTTATGCCGAGCGTGCCCACGAGGTCTCCTCCGGAGCCGGGGAGGAAGAGGCCGAAGGTGAACATCGAACCGTTGGCCCAGCCCAGGGGGACCATGTCCCCCGTGAAGCTCTGCGCGTGCTCGGGCAGATAGGGCGAAGGAAGCTGGGAGAGCCAGCGCTGGATGTCGGGGTCCTGCACGGCCGCGTACACCGCGTCGGAGTCCTGGGGGCCGAGCGTGCGCAGGAGCAGACGGTCGGTGGTGAGCGTGACGGGTTCCATCGCCCGATTCTGCTCGGGGGCCGCGGGAGGCGCCATCCCTTTTCCCGGTGTGTGGGGGGTTGATCGCATTTCTCGGCGTGTGAGGAAGTGATCACAATTCGCGCAAAACGTCGCCGGAACACGGCACCATCCGCGACCCCCGGACGTTGTTCACGTTGAGGCCTCCGTGAAGCTGCGGACGGGTGGCCTTGCGGCAGGCCCTCCCGGCTTGGCTGTGTCCTCGCATACGATGGCCGTTGCTCAGTACGTCAATGGAAACCGACCGTCCCAGGCCCGACCGGCAAGGAGACCAACCCCCGTGTCCGTCCTCTCGAAGATCATGCGTGCAGGCGAAGGCAAGATCCTGCGCAAGCTGCACCGCATCGCGGGCCAGGTCAACTCCATCGAAGAGGACTTCGTCGCCCTCTCCGACGCCGATCTGCGTGCCCTCACCGATGAGTACAAGCAGCGGTACGCGGACGGCGAGAGCCTGGACGACCTGCTCCCCGAGGCGTTCGCCACGGTGCGCGAGGCGGCCAAGCGTGTCCTCGGCCAGCGGCACTACGACGTCCAGCTGATGGGCGGCGCCGCCCTGCACCTGGGTTATGTCGCCGAGATGAAGACCGGCGAGGGCAAGACCCTGGTCGGCACCCTGCCCGCCTACCTGAACGCGATCTCGGGCGACGGCGTGCACATCATCACGGTCAACGACTACCTGGCCGAGCGCGACTCGGAGATGATGGGCCGCGTCCACAGGTTCCTGGGCCTGTCCGTCGGCTGCATCCTCGCCAACATGACGCCGGCCCAGCGCCGCGAGCAGTACGGCTGCGACATCACCTACGGCACGAACAACGAGTTCGGCTTCGACTACCTCCGCGACAACATGGCGTGGTCCCAGGACGAGCTCGTCCAGCGCGGCCACAACTTCGCGATCGTCGACGAGGTCGACTCCATCCTCGTCGACGAGGCCCGTACGCCGCTGATCATCTCCGGCCCGGCCGACCAGGCCACCAAGTGGTACGGCGACTTCGCCAAGCTGGTCACCCGCCTGAAGAAGGGCGAGGCGGGCAACCCGCTCAAGGGCGTCGAGGAGACCGGCGACTACGACGTCGACGAGAAGAAGCGCACGGTCGCCATCCACGAGGCCGGTGTCTCCAAGGTCGAGGACTGGCTGGGCATCGACAACCTCTACGAGTCGGTGAACACCCCGCTCGTGGGCTACCTGAACAACGCCATCAAGGCCAAGGAGCTCTTCAAGCGCGACAAGGACTACGTCGTCATCGACGGCGAAGTCATGATCGTCGACGAGCACACCGGCCGTATCCTCGCCGGCCGCCGCTACAACGAGGGCATGCACCAGGCGATCGAGGCGAAGGAAGGGGTGGATATCAAGGACGAGAACCAGACGCTCGCCACGATCACCCTGCAGAACTTCTTCCGCCTCTACTCCAAGCTCTCCGGCATGACCGGTACGGCGATGACCGAGGCCGCCGAGTTCCACCAGATCTACAAGCTCGGCGTGGTCCCGATCCCGACCAACAGGCCGATGGTCCGCAAGGACCAGGCGGACCTGATCTACCGCACCGAGGTCGCCAAGTTCGAGGCGGTCGTCGACGACATCTCCGAGAAGCACGAGAAGGGCCAGCCGATCCTGGTCGGCACCACCTCGGTGGAGAAGTCGGAGTACCTCTCGCAGCAGCTCAGCAAGCGCGGCGTCCAGCACGAGGTGCTCAACGCCAAGCACCACGAGCGCGAGGCGTCGATCGTCGCCCAGGCCGGCCGCAAGGGTGCGGTGACCGTGGCGACGAACATGGCCGGCCGCGGTACGGACATCAAGCTCGGCGGCAACCCCGAGGACCTCGCCGAGGCGGAGCTGCGCCAGCGCGGCCTCGACCCCGAGGAGCACATCGAGGAGTGGGCCGCGGCCCTGCCGGACGCGCTGCAGCGCGCCGAGGAGGCGGTCAAGACCGAGAAGGACGAGGTCGAGAGGCTCGGCGGCCTGTACGTGCTCGGCACCGAGCGGCACGAGTCGCGTCGTATCGACAACCAGCTGCGCGGTCGTAGCGGCCGTCAGGGCGACCCGGGCGAGTCCCGCTTCTACCTCTCCCTGGGCGACGACCTGATGCGTCTGTTCAAGGCGCAGATGGTCGAGCGCGTGATGTCGATGGCGAACGTCCCGGACGACGTGCCGATCGAGAACAAGATGGTCACGCGCGCGATCGCGTCCGCCCAGTCGCAGGTCGAGCAGCAGAACTTCGAGACGCGCAAGAACGTTCTCAAGTACGACGAGGTGCTCAACCGGCAGCGCGAGGTCATCTACGGTGAGCGGCGCCGCGTCCTGGAGGGCGAGGACCTGCAGGAGCAGGTGCTCCACTTCATGAGCGACACCATCGACGCGTACGTCGGGGCGGAGACCGCCGAGGGCTTCCCGGAGGACTGGGATCTCGACCGGCTGTGGGGCGCCTTCAAGCAGCTCTACCCGGTGAAGATCACCATCGAGGAGCTGGAGGAGGCGGCCGGGGACCGCGCGGGTCTGACGGCGGAGTTCATCAGCGAGTCCATCGAGGACGACATCCGCGAGCAGTACGAGGCCCGCGAGGCGCAGCTCGGCTCGGAGATCATGCGTGAGCTGGAGCGCCGGGTGGTGCTGTCGGTGCTGGACCGCAAGTGGCGCGAGCACCTCTACGAGATGGACTACCTCCAGGAGGGCATCGGCCTGCGCGCGATGGCGCAGAAGGACCCGCTGGTCGAGTACCAGCGCGAGGGCTTCGACATGTTCACCGCGATGATGGAGGGCATCAAGGAGGAGTCCGTCGGCTACCTGTTCAACCTGGAGGTCCAGGTCGAGCAGCAGGTCGAGGAGGTGCCGGTCGAGGACACGAAGCCGGTGGCCGACCTGGAGAAGCACGACGCGGTTCCGGCGCAGGCCGGCGCGCGTCCGGAGATCCGGGCCAAGGGGTTGGACGCGCCGCAGCGGCGTGACCTGCACTTCTCGGCGCCGACTGTGGACGGCGAGGGCGGCATCGTCGAGGGTGAGTTCGCCACGGACGGCGAGCCCGTGCGTTCGGAGGCCGACGGCCTCACGCGTGCGGAGCGGCGCAAGCAGGCCAAGGCCGGGCGCCGCCGCAAGAAGTGACCGGCGCTCTCTGAGAGAGCCGGCAGCGTACAGGGAAGGGCCGGGCACCCTCGGGTGCCCGGCCCTTCGGCTTGGGCTGCGGTTCGCCGTCAGGGCAGGTCGTCCTTCGTGCGGGGCATACGGGGGCCGCCCAGTTCCACCGCCGTGCAGCGCCAGCGCCGGTCCCGACCCTGCTCCAGGCGGAACGCCATCGCGCGCAGCTGGTCGCCCGCGCCGATGCGGGCGAAGGCCTCCACGGCGCCCGGGCGGGGCTCGTAGTAGCCGATGTCGCGCACGACGGGGCGGGCGCCGCGGGTGCGCAGCGCGCCGCGCTCCGCGAGCCAGGCGAGCTCGTCGTAGGCCCGGCCCGCGGTGTGCCGGAGCATCCAGTGCACGGGCCGCTGCCCGCTGAGAACGGCGAGCAGCCGATCGGCGAACAGATCGGTGGCGACGGGCAGCGAGACCGCCCGCACGGCGTCCTGAGCACTGGGCACGACCCCCGCCGCGCCTGCCGAGCCTGCGGCGCGGGCTGCGCCCGCGTAGCCGCCCGGCTCGGACCTGTGGGCACCCACCCGACGGGTTCCGGCTGCGACCGCTTGGCCTGGGGCAGTCCCGGCGGACGCGCCCGCCGCGCGGGCTGCCGCGGTGGCTGCGGGCGCCGGGTCGGTGCCCGGGTGTGTCGTGTCCGACCTGCGGGCTGCGGCCGCCGGGAGCCCTGGGGCCGTTCTGGCGGCTGTCCGTGCCGTGCCGGCTGCCGCGTTGGCGGCCGGGTGTGCCGTGCCCGTCCTGCGGGCTGCGTCCGTTGAGCGGGCTGGAGCCGTCCCGGCGCCTGCGCTGGCCGTTCGGCCTGGGGCTGTCCTGGCGGTAGCGCTTGCCGTGCCGGCTGGCGCGTTGGCTGTGCGTGCCGGGTTGGCGCCTGGGTGGCCCGTGCCCGTCCCGCGGGCTGTGCCCGTCGTGCCCGCTGCCGCAGTGGCCGTGGGCGCCGGGTCGGCGGCCGGGTGTGGCGTGTCCGTCCTGCGGGCTGTGTCCGTCGAGGGGGCTGGTGCGGGACTGGCGGCTTTGCTCAGCGGGCGGTTCGCGGCTGTTCTGGCGGGTGCTGCCGTTGTCGGTGCGCCCGTGGTGCGGGGCGCTGGGCCGGGGGCACTCGTGTCCGTCCTGCGGGACCTGCCCGCCGCGGCGGCCGGGATCGCCGTCTCGGCGCCCTCGTTCGGCCGTGGGACGTGCCCTCCCGAGTCCCGCGTGCCGGTCCGCGCGGGTCGGGGGCGGAGTGGGGTGGCTGGAGGGCGGGTGTCGCGGGGGCGCGTAACGGGTGTGGAGCTGTTGCGGGGTGGGGGGTTGTCGTCGGCGGTGCGGGGGAGGGTTCCGCCTGGGGTGCGGGGTGGGTAGCCGCCGGGGCGGCGGGGGTCGCGGCGGCCCGGCGGGTGGGTGCCCGGGCGGCGCTGGGTCCTGGTCATGACCTTGTTCATGAGTCCCCGTTCGGTGTCGTTGTCCGGCGCCGGCGCCCAGGGCACCGGTTTGTACCGGGCAGTAACTTCCTGCTGGGGCTCTTGTACGAGGCCGAGGGCGCCACGGCAAGGAAGGCGCGGCGCGCGTCGGGCCGTGGACGAGTTCACCTGTACGTGTGATCGCGAGGACCGTGACCCGTGTGGGGACTGGGGCGGACCGGGTGAGGTGAGGGGCTCGCGGTGGACGGATCGGGCGGTGTGGCCGGGGACTCGAAAGGGGGCTCCCGCACGTATCCTGAAGGCCGTCCGGGCGGCGAGCCCTCCGACCACGAAAGCGGCCTGCCATGCGTGTCTACGTCCCCCTGACCCTCTCGGGCCTCGCCGAGGCGCACAAGGCGGGGGAGCTGGGGACGGGGGCGCTCACCGCGTACGCCGTGACGCCCGCCCTGCGCGAGTGGTACCTCTCCGACGACATCGAGGAGCTGGAGTACGCCGCGCTGAACCGGGCCGCGCTCGCCTCGCTGCGGCTGCTGGCGCTGGACCCGGGCGCACCGCGGCACCGTGTGGTGGTCGCCGTGGACGTGCCCGACGGCGCGGCGACGGCCGACCCCGACCGCGGCCTCGACCCGGTCGCGCTCGGCGAGGTGCGGGTGGCCGGTCCGGTGCGGCTGGCCAAGGCGGCCGCCGTGCACGTCGACTCCGATGACGCGGAGGCGGACGTGACCGCCGCGGCCGAGGCCCTGGGAGCGGCGGACGCGGGGGACGACGACGCCCAGTTCGTGGTGGACGGAGCCGAGGACCACGAGCTGCTCTGGTACGCCACACAGGAGATCCCGAACCTCGTCGGGCTCGGCGGCTGAAGCCCCCGGACCGCGACCGCACCACAGGTCGCGACCTGCCGATCTCCTGATTGTCAGTGGCGGCGGGTACGTTTTCCGGTATGGGGAAACAGTCAGGGACGCACATCGTCTGGGACTGGAACGGCACGCTGTTCCACGACAACGACGCGGTCATCGGCGCGACGAACGCGGCATTCGCCGAGCTGGGCCTGGAGCCGATCACGCTGGAGCAGTACCGCGCGCTGTACTGCGTGCCGGTCCCGAAGTTCTACGAGCGGCTGCTGGGCCGGCTGCCCACCGAGGCCGAGTGGGACACGATGGACGGCGTCTTCCACCGGTACTACGCCGAGCACCGCACCGGATGCACCCTGACCGAGGGGGCCGTGGAGCTGCTCACCGGGTGGACGTCGGCCGGGCACAGCCAGTCGATCCTCAGCATGTACGGGCACGAGGACCTCGTCCCGCTGGTCCGGGGCTTCGGGATCGAGACGCACTTCCTCCGGGTGGACGGGCGGACGGGCCGCTCCGGCGGCAGCAAGGCCGAGCACATGGTGCGGCACCTGGGCGCGCTGTCCGAGAGGGTGAACCCCGCGCGCACGGTGGTGATCGGTGACGCGGCGGACGACGCGGTGGCCGCGCTGCACGTCGGGGCGCGGGCGGTGCTCTACACCGGCGGTTCGCACAGCCGGGCCAGCCTGGAGGAGGCGGGCGTGCCGGTGGTGGACACCCTGCGGGAGGCGGTCGCGGAGGCGCAGCGGCTGGCCGAGTGAGCGGCACGCGGCGAGAAGCGCGGGAGAAGAGCGGGGAGGCGCGGGGAGAGGGAAACGGTGGTGACGACGTGGAGTGGGAAGCGCGGAGCGGGAAACGCGGTACGGCGGGGTCCGGCGGAGCCATACGCCGCCTTCGCCGTCCCCACCCCTGTGCAGAACGTCAAACTTCCACCCCCGGTTTTGTACACATACGGCTCATGACGGGCCCCCCGTGAGGAGCGATAGCCTTGTGGCGTGATCAGCGCGATAGTTCGCGGGGGCGCCGTCGCCTCCGCTGTGCGCCCGGTGAGCACGGACCACATCCGTGTCCGGGCGGCGGTCGCTGGTCCTCGCGGGCGGGAAGGGGCCTCGACGGCCCCCAGGACGCCGCGTCATCCACGGGCACAGGCGCTGCCGAGAGCAGCGTCACACCCGTCGGACGCGTCGAAGAAGGCTGATATCCCCCCGCTCATCTCACTTTCCGGCATAGCGTCGAAGCACACCGGACATCCCGGGCCGCGGCGTCACGCCGGAGGGGAAGAGACCGTACTTCCTTCTACGTCACGCAACGGCGCGCGACAGGAGCCAGAGGACAATGCAGACCAAGCTGGACGAAGCCAAGGCCGAGCTGCTCGAGAGGGCCGCCCGGGTAGCTGAGAACAGTCCGCTCGGGGGACATATCCCGACCGGGTCGACGGGCGAGGGCACGCCGGACCGGGAGTCCGTGCTCGCGTTCCTCCAGCGTTTCTACCTGCACACCGCCCCCGAGGACCTCGCGGGCCGTGACCCGGTCGACGTTTTCGGCACTGCCTACTCCCACTACCGCCTGGCCGAGAACCGCCCCCAGGGCACGGCCAACGTCCGGGTCCACACCCCGACCGTCGAGGAGAACGGCTGGACGTGCAGCCACTCCGTCGTCGAGGTCGTCACCGACGACATGCCCTTCCTCGTGGACTCCGTGACGAACGAGCTGACCCGCCAGGGCCGCGGTATCCACGTGGTGATCCACCCGCAGTTCGTGGTGCGCCGTGACGTCACCGGCAAGCTCATCGAGGTGCTGCCGGCCGCGGCGCCCGGCGAGGAGCTGCCGCACGACGCGCACACCGAGTCCTGGATCCACGTCGAGACCGACCGCGAGACCGACCGCGCCGACCTGAAGCAGATCACCGCCGATCTGCTGCGTGTGCTGTCCGACGTCCGCGAGGCCGTCGAGGACTGGGAGAAGATGCGCCAGGCGGCGACCAGCCTCGCCGAGGACCTGCCCGGTGAGCCGGCGCCCGGCGACCTGCGCGCGCAGGAGGTCGAGGAGGCCCGCGAGCTGCTGCGCTGGCTGTCCGAAGACCACTTCACCTTCCTCGGCTACCGCGAGTACCGGCTGTGCGACGACGACTCCCTGGCCGCCGTGCCCGGCACCGGGCTGGGCATACTGCGCGCGGACCCGCCGCACGCCGGCGACGACAGCCACCCGGTCAGCCCGTCCTTCGAGCGGCTGCCCGCCGACGCCCGCGCCAAGGCGCGCGAGCACAAGCTGCTGGTGCTGACCAAGGCCAACAGCCGGGCCACCGTCCACCGGCCCTCCTACCTGGACTACGTGGGCGTCAAGAAGTTCAACGACAAGGGCGAGGTCGTCGGCGAGCGCCGCTTCCTCGGCCTGTTCTCGTCCGCCGCCTACACCGAGTCCGTGCGCCGGGTCCCGGTCATCCGCCGCAAGGTCGACGAGGTCCTCGAGCGCGCCGGCTTCTCGCCCAACAGCCACGACGGGCGCGATCTGCTCCAGATCCTGGAGACCTACCCGCGCGACGAGCTCTTCCAGACCCCGGTCGGTGAGCTCCAGGCGATCGCCACCTCCGTGCTGTACCTCCAGGAGCGCCGCCGGCTGCGCCTGTACCTGCGCCAGGACGAGTACGGCCGCTACTACTCGGCCCTCGTGTACCTCCCGCGCGACCGCTACACCACCGGCGTGCGCCTGCGGATCATCGACATCCTGAAGGAGGAGCTGGGCGGCACCAGCGTCGACTTCACCGCCTGGAACACCGAGTCGGTGCTCTCCCGGCTGCACTTCGTCGTCCGTGTGCCGCAGGGCACCGAGCTGCCGGAGCTGTCCGACAGCGACAAGGACCGCATCGAGGCCCGCCTGGTCGAGGCCGCCCGCTCCTGGACGGACGCCTTCTCCGAGGCGCTGACCGCCGAACTCGGCGAGGAGCGCGCCGCTGAGCTGCTGCGCCGTTACTCGGGCGCCTTCCCCGAGGGCTACAAGGCCGACCACACCCCGCGCGCGGCGGTCGCCGACCTGTGCAACCTCGAGCAGCTGAACGAGGACAAGACCTTCGCGCTGAGCCTGTACGAGCCGGTGGGCGCCGCCCCCGAGGAGCGCCGGTTCAAGATCTACCAGAAGGGCGGCTCGGTCTCCCTGTCCGCCGTGCTGCCGGTGCTCAGCCGGCTCGGCGTCGAGGTCACCGACGAGCGGCCGTACGAACTGCGCTGCGCGGACCGTACGACGGCATGGGTCTACGACTTCGGCCTGCGGATGCCGAAGGAGTCCGGCGGTACCGGCGACCACCTCGGCGACGACGCCCGTGAGCGCTTCCAGGAGGCCTTCGCCGCCACCTGGACGGGCAAGGCGGAGAACGACGGGTTCAACGCCCTGGTGCTGGGCGCCGGGCTGAACTGGCGCCAGGCGATGGTGCTGCGCGCCTACGCCAAGTACCTGCGCCAGGCCGGCTCGACCTTCAGCCAGGACTACATGGAGGACACCCTCCGCAACAACGTCCACACCACCCGGCTGCTGGTCTCCCTGTTCGAGGCGCGGATGTCGCCGGAGCGCCAGCGCGCCGGACACGAGCTCGTGGACGCGCTGCTGGAAGAGGTCGACGCGGCCCTGGACCAGGTGGCCTCCCTCGACGAGGACCGGATCCTGCGGTCCTTCCTCACCGTGATCAAGGCGACCCTGCGTACCAACTTCTTCCAGGAGGCGCGGGAGGGCGGCCGGCCGCACGACTACGTCTCCATGAAGTTCGACCCGCGGGCCATCCCGGACCTGCCGGCGCCGCGCCCGGCGTACGAGATCTGGGTGTACTCGCCACGCGTGGAGGGCGTGCACCTGCGCTTCGGCAAGGTCGCCCGAGGCGGTCTGCGCTGGTCCGACCGGCGTGAGGACTTCCGCACCGAGATCCTCGGCCTGGTCAAGGCGCAGATGGTGAAGAACACCGTCATCGTGCCGGTCGGCGCCAAGGGCGGGTTCGTCGCCAAGCAGCTGCCCGACCCGAGCGTGGACCGGGACGCGTGGATGGCGGAGGGCATCGCCAGCTACAAGACCTTCATCTCGGCGCTGCTCGACATCACCGACAACATGGTCGCCGGCGAGGTCGTGCCCCCGGAGGACGTCGTGCGGCACGACGGTGAGGACACCTACCTGGTGGTCGCCGCCGACAAGGGCACGGCGCGGTTCTCGGACATCGCCAACGAGGTCGCCCAGTCGTACGACTTCTGGCTCGGCGACGCCTTCGCCTCCGGCGGCTCGGCGGGCTACGACCACAAGGGCATGGGCATCACCGCCCGCGGCGCCTGGGAGTCCGTCAAGCGGCACTTCCGGGAGCTGGGCGTGGACACCCAGACCCAGGACTTCACGGTCGTCGGCATCGGCGACATGTCCGGTGACGTGTTCGGCAACGGCATGCTGCTGAGCGAGCACATCCGCCTCGTCGCCGCCTTCGACCACCGGCACATCTTCATCGACCCCGAGCCGGACGCGGCCGTCTCCTACGCCGAGCGCCGCCGCCTGTTCGAGCTGCCGCGCTCCTCGTGGGCGGACTACAACGCCGAGCTGATCTCGGCCGGCGGCGGGGTGTTCCCCCGTACGGCCAAGTCGATCCCGGTCAACGCGCACATCCGCGAGGCCCTCGGCATCGAGGCCGGCGTCACCAAGCTGACCCCGGCCGACCTGATGCGGGCGATCCTCAAGGCCCCGGTGGACCTGCTGTGGAACGGCGGCATCGGCACGTACGTCAAGGCGTCCACCGAGTCCCACACCGACGTCGGCGACAAGGCCAACGACGCCATCCGCGTCGACGGCCGCGACCTGCGGGTCCAGGTCGTCGGCGAGGGCGGCAACCTGGGCTTCACCCAGCTCGGCCGGATCGAGTGCGCGATGCAGGGCGCCCGGATCAACACCGACGCCATCGACAACAGCGCCGGCGTGGACACCTCCGACCACGAGGTGAACATCAAGGTCCTGCTCAACGGGCTGGTCGCGGAAGGCGACATGACGGTCAAG
This sequence comes from Streptomyces sp. 6-11-2, assembly GCF_006540305.1. GTDB lineage: Bacteria > Actinomycetota > Actinomycetes > Streptomycetales > Streptomycetaceae > Streptomyces. The sequence goes on from NZ_BJOR01000001.1 coordinate 4,319,116, forward strand.
CAGCGCAACAAGCTGCTCGCCGAGATGACCGACGAGGTCGGCGCCCTGGTGCTGCGCACCAACTACGCGCAGAACACGGCGATCGCCAACGCGCTCGCCCAGTCCAAGGACATGCTCCACGCCCAGCAGCGCTTCATGAAGCACCTGGTGCGCGAGGGTCACCTGGACCGGGCGCTGGAGTTCCTGCCCACCGACCGGCAGATCCGTGAGCGGCTGGCCGCCGGGCACGGCCTGACCGGTCCGGAGACGGCCGTCCTGCTGGCGTACACGAAGATCACGGTCGCCGAGGAGCTGCTGCACACCTCGCTGCCGGACGACCCGTACCTGCACACCCTGCTGCACGCCTACTTCCCGACCGCGCTGCGCGAGCAGTTCGCCGAACGGATCGACAACCACCCGCTGCGCCGCGAGATCACGACGACCGTCCTGGTCAACGACACGGTCAACACGGGCGGTACGACCTATCTGCACCGCCTGCGGGAGGAGACCGGGGCGTCGCTGGAGGAGATCGTCAGGGCGCAGACGGTGGCCCGCACGATCTTCCGCTCGGCTCCGGTGTGGGATGCGGTCGAGGCGCTGGACAACAAGGTCGAGGCCGACGTCCAGACCCGGATCCGCCTGCACTCGCGCCGCCTGGTCGAGCGCGGCACGCGCTGGCTGCTGAACAACCGGCCGCAGCCGCTGGAGCTCGCCGAGACCATCGCGTTCTTCTCCGAGCGGGTCGGGCAGGTGTGGGCGGAGCTGCCCAAGCTGCTCAAGGGCGCGGACCTGGAGTGGTACCAGGAGGTCTACGACGAGCTGTCCGGCGCCGGCGTCCCGGACGAGCTGGCCACGCGCGTGGCCGGGTTCTCCTCCGCCTTCCCGGCGCTCGACATCGTCTCGGTGGCCGACCGTATGGGCAAGGACCCGATGGACGTCGCCGAGGTGTACTACGACCTCGCCGACCGCCTCCACATCACCCAGCTGATGGACCGCATCATCGAGCTGCCGCGCGCCGACCGGTGGCAGTCCATGGCCCGTGCGGCGATCCGCGAGGACCTGTACGCGGCGCACGCCGCGCTGACCGCGGACGTGCTGGCCGCGGGCAACGGCACCGCCACGCCGGAGCAGCGCTTCAAGGTGTGGGAGCAGAAGAACGGGGCGATCCTGTCCCGGGCGCGTGCCACGCTTGAGGAGATCCGCGGCTCGGACGCGTTCGACCTGGCCAACCTGTCGGTGGCGATGCGGACGATGCGCACGCTGCTGCGCACGCACTCGTAACGCGCGGGAGGCCGACCCGTACCCGAGGGCGCCCCGGACCTTTCCGGTCCGGGGCGCCCTCATGCCGTTCACGCCGTCTTCTTGCCGTCGTCCAGGAAACGCCGGACGCCGAATTTACCGTTTCCTGCTAAACGGGATCATTCCTATAAAGTTGCCGCGTGAACACCCTCGGTAGTCGCACCTGGCTCTTCCGGCACGATGCGCACCGCGCCGCCTGAGGCACCCTCAGCGGGCACGGCCGTCGGCCGGCCGCCGACCTCCCCGGGAGGGGCCTACGCGCCCCGCGCGGCCGCCGTGCTCCTCGCCGCCCTGCTGCTTCTGGTGATCGTCCGGCTGCCCTGGGCCGGCGACCTGGGCATGCACGCGGCGACCATCCAGCGGCTGCGCCACAGCGTGCTCCACCCTGGCAACCCGCTCGTCGACGCCGACACCCCGAGCCCGTACTACTCGCCGTGGATGCTGCTCCTCGGCTCCGTCGCCCGGGCCGGCGGCCTGTCGGTGTTCGTCGTGCTGCGGCTCGCCGCGTTCACCGGGCTCACGCTGCTGGCGACGGGCGTCTGGCGGTACGTCAGAACGCTGAGCGCGCACCGGGCCGCGCCCGCCCTGGCCGCCCTGAGCCTGGTTCTGCTGTGGGGTACGGAACTCATCAACTGGAGCGGCTTCCTCTCCCTCAACTCCCTCGCGCTGACGGTGTCGTATCCCAGCGTGCTGGCCCTCGGCCTCGCCTTCCACTACTGGGCCTGGCTCACCCGGGCGCTGCGCGCGGAGGCCGGGTGGGAGGTGTGGCTGGGGCTCGGGACGCTGTGGGCGCTGATCCTGCTGTGTCATCAGTTCACCGGGTTCGTCGCCACGCTCGGCGGTCTCGCCGCGGTGCTCGCGGCCCGGCCCCCGCGTGCCCTGTGGCCGCGGCTCGGCGCCGGGGCGGCCCTGGGGCTGCTGGTGCTGTGGCTGTGGCCGTACTACGACTTCTTCGCCCTGTTCTCGGCCGGAAGCGATCTGGAGGAGGTGCACCGGGCGCTCTACACGAACTTCCTCGGCCGCTACTGGCTGGCCCTGCTCGGAGTGGCCGCGCTGGTCGTGCGGTGGCGGCGCGACCGGCGGGACCCTCTGGTGACCTTCTTCCTGCTGGGCGCGCTGGTGTGTGCGACGGGTTTCGCCACGGGCCACTACGCCTGGGGCCGGACGCTGCCCGCCGCCCTCGTCCCGGCCCAGATCGCCGCCGCGCTGGAGGTGGTGCAGGGGGGCGGGCGCGCCGTGCGGACCCGCTGGGCGTGGGCGCTGGGCGGCGCGCTGGCCCTGGGCGCGTGGACCCAGGCCGGCGTGCTCGGGTACGCCGTCGGGCGCGCGGCGCTGCCGGACGTGCTCGCGGCCGACTACACCCCGACCTGGACCGGGTACTACTGGATCACGCCGTACGTGAAGTACGGGGATGTGGTCATGGCGCGGGACCTGCCCTCCCGGCTGATCCCGGCCTACGGCCCCTACACGGTCGCCCCCGGCTACCCGGACTTCTTCCTGCCGGACGAGTCCCGGCGCGAGCGGGCGGTGCGGCGCTACTACACGCTCCGCACGCCGGAGGGCGTACGCAGGGACATCCTGCGCACCTATGCCGTGCGCTGGGTCGTGGACGGAAGCAGACCGCGCCACGACCCCGAACTGCGCGTGGTGACCCACGGCCCGGGCGGCCAGGTCCTCTACGCGGTCACTCCCTGACCGGCCCGCCGGGCGCCGGGCGGAGTGGGGCTATCCCTTGGCCTTCTTCTTGTCGGGGCCGCCCGTGAAGGCCTCGTAGGCCTCGAGGACCTCCTCGGTGGGGCCGTCCATGCGTAGTTCGCCGCGTTCCAGCCACAGGACGCGCTCGCAGGTGTCGCGGATGGAGGCGTTGCTGTGGCTGACCAGGAACACCGTGCCGGCCTGTGCGCGCAGTTCGCGGATCCGCTTCTCCGAGCGGCGCTGGAAGGAGCGGTCGCCCGTGGCCAGTGCCTCGTCGATCAGCAGGACGTCGTGGTCCTTGGCGGCGGCGATGGAGAAGCGCAGCCGGGCGGCCATGCCGGAGGAGTACGTGCGCATCGGCAGCGTGATGAAGTCGCCCTTCTCGTTGATGCCGGAGAAGTCGACGATGTCCTGGTAGCGCTCCTTGACCTCCTCGCGGGACATGCCCATGGCCAGTCCGCCGAGGAGGACGTTGCGCTCGCCGGTCAGGTCGTTCATCAGCGCCGCGTTCACGCCGAGGAGTGAGGGCTGGCCGTCGGTGTAGATCCTGCCGTTCTCCACGGGCAGGAGTCCGGCGACCGCCTTGAGCAGCGTGGACTTGCCGGAGCCGTTGGTGCCGATCAGGCCGATGGCCTCGCCCTTGTAGGCGACGAACGAGACCTTCTTGACCGCGTGCACCCGGCGTACGCCGGCCGCCTTCTCGGCCTTCTCGCGGCGCAGGATCCGGTTGAGGGCGGCGGTTGCCGAACCGCGGCCGGAACCGGTGCCGTTGACCCGGTAGACGATGTCGACCCCGTCGACCACGACGGTGGGGATCTTGTCGGTTTTCAGCTCAGCCACGGCCGTAGGTCTCCTCAGCCTTCCAGAAGTAGATGAAGCCGCCGACCCCGGCGAGCAGGGCCCAGCCCAGCGCGTACGCCCACACATGGTGGGGGAGCTGGTGCGCCGTGAAGCTGTCGATCAGCGCGAAGCGCATCAGGTCGATGTAGACGGCGGCAGGATTGGACTGCAGCAGCACCTTCAGCACGTGTGGCATGTGGCTGTGGTTCAGCGTCGCGTCGATGCTCCACATCACGCCGGAGACGTACATCCAGGTGCGCAGGAGGAACGGCATCAGCTGGGCGATGTCCGGCGTCTTGGCGCCCATCCGGGCCATGATCATGGAGACGCCGGCGTTGAACACGAACTGGAGCAGCAGCACCGGGACGGCCAGCACCCACGACATGGTGGGCGTCATGCCGAAGCAGAGCAGGATCGCCAGGAGGGCGACCATCGAGAACAGCAGCTGCTGGAGCTGCTGAAGCGCGAAGGAGACCGGCAGCGCGGCCCGCGGGAAGTGCAGGGCCCGCACCAGACCGAGGTTGCCGGAGATCGCCCGGGTGCCCGCCATGATCGAGTTCTGGGTGAACGTCCAGATGAACACGCCCGTCACCAGGAACGGGATGTAGTCCGCAACGCCGCGGCTGGTGCCCATCAGGATGCCGAAGATGAAGTAGTACACCGCCGCGTTCAGCAGCGGGGTGGCGACCTGCCAGACCTGGCCGAGCTTCGCCTCGCTGTACTGGGCGGTGAGCTTGGCGGTGGCGAAGGCGCTGATGAAGTGGCGCCGCGCCCACAGCTGCCGGACGTACTCGGACAGGGAAGGGCGGGCGCCGCTGACCGACAGGCCGTGGCGGATGGCGACCGTCGCGAGGTCGTCCTCGGCCAGGGCCGTGGTGTGGGGCGGTGTGTGGAGGGCCTGGCTCACATCCGCTGCTTTCGCTCGGGGGGAGGTGGTGCCGGCGTCCGGCTTCGTGCCGCCGTCGGTTTCCTTACGGTTCTCTTCACATTTTCTTACGTCGGAACGGCACCGTATCGTCGCAACGTGAGCGTACGGCGAAGTGACGCCGCAACGCAACCGTTTCGTCGTAACGCCCTATGCTTGGCCGCATGACGACGAACGCCGACCAGCCCCAGACGCGCCCCCGCCGCCGGGTCCCCGCCGGGGCGGCCGTGCTCCGCGAGGACGTGACGGAGGCGATCCGGGCGGCGGTCTTCGAGGAACTGGCGTCCGTCGGCTACGCGCGGATGTCCATCGAGGGGATCGCGCGGCGCGCGGGCGTCGGCAAGACGGCCGTCTACCGCCGGTGGCGCTCCAAGCTGCACCTGGTGCTGGACATCGTCTCGGCGCTCGCCGTGCAGGGCCTGCCCGCGCCGGACACCGGCTCCCTGGAGAGCGACCTGCGGCTGCTGTACGAGGTGACCTCCCGGGCCCTGCGCCACCCCATCGCCTCGCAGGTCATCCCCGACCTCCAGGCGGAGGCGGCCCGCAACCCGGACATCGCCGAGGCCATGCAGAAGGCCCTGCGCGACGGTCAGGAGAGCGTGGCCAGCAGCATCCTGGCGGCGGCCGAGCGCCGCGACGAGATCCGCCCCGGTCTGGACCGGGACCTGGCCCTCGACCTGATCTCGGGCCCGCTGTACTGGCGCGCGGTCGTCATCCGCACGCCGAAACTCCCCAAGGGCTACCTGGACGCCCTCGCCCGGGGCACGGCCGAGGCGATCAAGGCGCTCTGACCAAGGGGTCCTCGTGCGGCTCCGGGTGGGTCGTTGCAGCACCCTCACGGGCCGGGCGGGAACGGGATCCGCAGCGGCCGGACGGGACACCCCGCCCAGCCCGAATCAACCAGCCTCCGCGGGCCGGATGGGGCGGGGGGCCTGCGGAGGCTGGACACGACAGCCCGCACACCGGTGGTGGGCGTGTGGCGGCCCGCGCCCGCGTGTGATGGCGCCACCGGGCCGCCGGAGCGGCCCGGTGACGGCGGGTGGTGGGGTCAGATGCGGGCTGCCTCCGGGTGGTGGAGGAGCCAGCCCTGCCAGGCTGAGGTGATCATGTCGTAGAGGTCGCGTCGGGCCTTCCAGCCGAGTTCCGTGGCGATGCGGTCGGCGGAGGCGACGACGCGGGCGGGGTCGCCGGGGCGGCGCGGGGTGACCGTCGGGGGGCTGTTGTAGCCGGTGACGGCGTTGATCGTGTCGATCATCTGGCGCACCGAGATCCCCTCCCCGCGGCCGATGTTCAGTGTGAGGTCGAGGCCGGGGGAGGAGCGCAGGGCGCGAGCCGTGGCCACGTGGGCCTCCGCGAGGTCGACCACGTGGATGTAGTCACGGATGCAGGTGCCGTCCGGCGTGGGGTAGTCGTCCCCGAAGATGCGCGGGGGCATGTTCTCGGTCAGTCGTTCGAAGACCATCGGGACCAGGTTGAAGACGCCGACGTCCGCGAGGCGCGGACTCGCCGCGCCCGCCACGTTGAAGTACCGCAGGGACGCCGTGGACAGCCCCGTCGCCCGGCCGGTCGCGCGCACCAGCCACTCGCCGGCCAGCTTCGTCTCGCCGTACGGAGACATCGGCGCGCACGGCGTCTCCTCCGTGACCAGGGCGTCGTCCCGCGCGGCACTCGGCATGCCGTACACGGCCGCCGAGGAGGAGAACACGAACGAACCGACCCCGGCCGCCGTCACCGCCTCCAGCAGGACCCGCAGGCCCTCGACGTTCTCCCGGTAGTAGTGCAGGGGCCGCTCCACCGACTCGCCCACCTGCTTCTTCGCCGCCAGGTGGACGACACCGGTCACCTCGTGCTCGGCGAGGGCACGCGCCAGCCGGTCGCCGTCCAGCGTGGAGCCCTCCACCAGCGGGACGTCCCGCGGGACACGCTCGGCGATGCCGGTGGACAGGTCGTCGTACACCACCGCACGCTCGCCCGCCTCGGTCATCGCGTGGACGACGTGCGCTCCGATGTAGCCGGCTCCGCCGGTGATCAGCCAGGTCATGCGGGCGTCTCCTCGTCAGTTGGCCCAGGTCGTCGTATGGAGGCGGGGTGTGGTGCGCTCACCGGGGCGCGGCCCGGTGGAGCAGACGGCGCAGTCTGCCCCGCAGGATGGACGTCACCCCGTGCAGTCCCGCCGCCAGGCGTACGGCCAGCGCGCCGGAGTGCGTGGCGTACGGCTGGACCAACAGAAGGCCGTAGCGCACGCTCGGTACGACGCGGCGGCGCAGCAGACCGGCGCCCGCGCGCGCGTGCGCCGTCACCTTACGGTTCGTGCCGTCGGCGAAGCACACTCGCAGCCGCAGGTCCCAGGTGCCGGCCCCCAGCCCCGCGAGGTCCACGCCCGTCTCGGCCGACCAGGTGGCGTCCCCGGCCGGCGTGAGCGGGACGGTGGCGCCCGGGACCGTGCGCCCCGCCTCACGGTGCAGCCACTCCACCTCCAGGGCCTCGGGCCCGGCGGACGTCACCCTGCCGTACAGGTCGTGCAGGCGCAGCAGCAGCAGGCTCGTCCCCGCGAGGGGACGCACTTCCGCGTCCACGGCCAGGGGCAGGACGTGGACCGGCCGGACCAGGTAGGGCTCCAGGCCGATCTGCGGAAGGTCGTCCGCCCAGACGGGACTGCCGTCCTTGTCGCGGGCGTAGGGCGGGCACAGACGGGCCGGGCGCGCGGCGAGCTCCTTCAGGCGCGGCAGGTCGCGCGGCCCGGGCGACGCGAGGATCACCCGTCCGAGGAGGTGCCCGGCGGTCGTCGGGTTGACGGCCCAGTCGGCCGCGTCGTACTCGCCGAGGTACTCCCGCGTGTGCTCCCACCAGGCGTACCGGTACCCGGCGTCGCGCAGGCCCAGCTCACGCGCGTACATGCGCAGCTCGTGGTCGAGGAACTTGGCGCGCGCCGCCCGCGCGAGCTCCTTCTGCCCTGAGCTCAGCAGGATGTCGTACGCCGACCGGCTCGCCTCGGTGCGCGCCCGCCAGTTCTCGATGTTCGCGCGGTCCAGAGAGATCGACAGCTGCCCGGCGGACCGGCGCACGTTCCACACGTACACCTGGTCCGGGATGAGGGCCATGCGCGGGTCGGCGGCCAGCACGCGCGCGGTGAACACGAAGTCCTCGTACGGGAAGTGGCCTTCCGGGAAGCGGATCGCGTGCTCGCGCAGGAAGTCGGTGCGGTACAGCTTGTTGACGCACAGGGTGTCGTGCACGAGACGCGGGAGCTTCGCGGGGTGCGTGAGGACGGCGCCCGTGCTGTAGAGCTTCCGCTGCCACGGCACTTCCCGCCCGGAGGGCAGCTCACGGCGCACGCACAGGCCGCTCACGACCTCGGCCCGCTCCTTGCGGGCGGCGGCGAGCAACGCGTCCACCGCGCCCGGCGGCAGCACGTCGTCGCTGTCGAGGAACATCACGTACGGCGTGGTGACCGCGTCTATACCGGTGTTGCGCGGGCTGCCGCAGCCGCCGCTGTTCTCCTCGCGCCGGATCACCCGCACTCTCGGTTCGGCCGCGGCCAGGCGGTCGAGCAGTTCGAAGGTGCCGTCGGTCGAGCAGTCGTCGACGGCGACGACCTCGCTGACGGAGGGACCCTGCGCGAGAGCCGAGCGCACAGCGTCGGCCATGTGGGCGATGTCGTTGTAACCGATCACGACGACGCTGACGTCGGTGGCCTGGTCGGGGTGCAGATGCATGGAATCCACGGGCCGGAATAGTAGGGGTGGTCGGTAATCTCCCGTTAAGAGGGGCTTAGCGTCCCGTGCGGAAGACGGTGAATGTCCGACCCGGGTTCCCCGTCGGGGGTCACCGATTTCGTCGATCGCCACAACCGGGCAAAAGAGAATAGCGCGGCGGCGGCCAGCAGACCGTTGCGCATGAGCATGAGCGCACAACCTGTCCATGAACAGGCCACCACCTGGTGGTAAAGGGTGGGATATGCGATCACGCTGACCAGGCTCGCCAGCGCGATCAGCGCGGCGACCGGACGCTGTGTGGTCAGCGGTGACGTCAGGCACACCGCCGCGAGGCCGAGCAGCCAGACCATGTACTGCGGGCTGATCACCCGGCTGGTGACGGTGAACAGCAGGACGGCGCTCAGCGCGGCGTCGTACGGTGTCGCCCCCGTCCAGTGCCGGGCCCGGATCCGCCAGAGCAGCAGCAGCCCGAACGCGCTCGCCGACAGGAGCAGCGAGAGGTGCGCGACGGTCGAGACGTACGGTCCGGTGAACTCCATGGCCCCGTACCGGTAGCGCACCCGGCCCGGCCAGCCGGCGTGTGTGGCCAGCGCGAGCGCGGTGCCGCCGAACGACTCGATCTGCACGCCCCGGCCGCCCTGCTGGCGCGCGAAGGCGAGCGGGTTCCTGAACAAACCGGCGAGGACGGCCAGCACCACGGCGCCGGTGGCGGCCGCCCATGTCCAAGCCGACCGGGTCGCACGGCCCCGGGGCAGGCCGACCAGCGCCAGCGCCGGCCACACCTTCACCAGGGCGCCCAGCGCGGCGAGCGCGCCGCACGCGCGCGTGGAGCGCGACAACGTCAGCAGGGAGAGCACGGCCAGGGCGGTGGCCTGGACGTCGTAGCGGGCCAGCGGGATGTGCAGCAGCAGGGGCAGGCCCAGCGTCCAGTAGCCGGCCCCGCGCAGGCTGCGGCCGGGGCGGCTGCCCGCGTGCGCCAGGGCCAGCGTGACCAGTGCGTCGGCGGCGACCGTGAGCACCACGAAGGCCTGGAAGTACGTCAGGCCCGGCAGCAGTGCGGGCGACAGCAGCACCGGTCCGGCGCCCGGCGGGTACTGCCACAGCGTGTCGTGCGCCGGGAACGCGCCGTGGGACAGCAGGACGTACCAGTGCTGGTACAGCTTCCACACCTCGCGCGCCACCGAGCCCCGGCCCAGTCGGGGCAGTCCGTTGTGGGCGAGCAGCCACAGCATCAGGGCGCGCGTGAGGAGCCAGGCGGCCGTCAGGGCGAGGAGGCGGTGTCTCGTCGACGGACGCGTGAGAAGACGCGTCACGCTCTGGAAGGCGCTCATCACGGCGGATCGTAATCCGCGGGAAAGCCGCATATGTGCTGATACGCGTCCAGTCGTTGGTAAGAGCCTGCCAAGTGGACCAAAACAGTCGCGGCACCCGGGCCGCGCGCCCGTGCGGGGCCGCGCTCTCCCAGGTCAGCCACATCACGTCGTCGCCCTTCATCGAGGGACCGGGCTCCACTCGTCCGGCCGGCTTCCGGTACGCGGACCCGGGATGCCCGCCGCCGGCCGGGGCACCACACGCTCCAGCAGCAGCGGCACGCCCACCACCGGCAGCAGCCAGGCCAGCACGATCAGCCGTTCGCCCCACACGGTGATGTCGGGATGCGCCGCCTGCGTGAGGAACCCGGTGAACGCCGTCGCCGCCACGAAGAGGCCGAACGCCCCCCGCCGCCGCAGCGCGCCCCACGCGCCGGCGGCGAGCAGGGCGGCGAACACCGGCTGCCACAGATGCCGGCGCAGCCACTCCAGCCAGAACCCGCCCTCCAGCCGGCTGCCCTGCCGGCGCAGCAGATGCCGTACGACGACCCGCCGCAGCACCGCGACGCGCTCGGCCGCGACGGCGACCAGGCCGCCCCAGCCGACGTCGGTGCGGTGCCCGTCGGGGAAGGCCAGGCCGCGCCCCGTCACGAAGGAGCGGCGGTAGACCGCGCTCCACGCGGGCAGCGGAACGCCGGTCAGGTGCGGGGCCTCGGCGGGGGAGAAGGCGGGCGCGCGGACGGTGACCGGCGGCGGCCCGGCCGTGGTGGCCGGCTCGCCGTCCCACCAGGGAGTCCGCTCGTGCTCGAAGTAGAGCACGTCGACGTCGCCCGTCTCCTCCAGACGGGCGGCCAGCGCGGACAGCGCGCCCGGCACCAGGGTGTCGTCGCCGTCGAGGAACAGCAGATACGTGCCGCTCGCCGCCCGCGTCCCGGCGTTGCGCGCCGCGCCGAGGCCCGCGGACGGGGGCGAGTGCACCAGGACCACCCGGGAATCCCGCCCCGCGTGGTCGGCGGCGACGCCGGCGGCCGGGGCGGCCGGGCCGTCGCACACCGCGATCAGCTCGAAGTCTCCGAAGGACTGGGCGAGGACCGAGTCCAGCGCCAGGGACAGCCGGCCCGCGACGCCATGCGACGGGACGACGATGCTGAATCGGGGCATTCTGCTCTTTCTTCTGTTGATCCAGTCCGCTGTGTGCATACGGACTCCCAAAAGAGCAAACGGCGTTCAAAGGCTCCGGGTGACGGTCTGCGGGCCGGCGGGTTGCGGCAGTGTTGCGAACGGGCTTCGGCCCGGGGCCGCGACCTGCGACGACACCGGACGGCACGGGGAGACGGCGACCGGCTCGGCCACGCCGTGCGCGACCGGGCGCGCAGCACGGCGGCCCGCAGCACGCGCAGCGGCTTGACGACCCGCTCGACCGCCCGGCGGCACAGCGCCGTCACCAGCCGCAGCACCCGGATCGCGCGGTGCGGGGCCAGCCGGACCAGGGCGTACCGCAGCCCGGTGCGCAGCGCCGGCCGGAGGCCGAGGGCGCGGCAACGGCGGTGGCACGCCTCCAGGAACGCGCGCGGGTACGCCGGAATCCGGTGCGCGGGGACGGTGACACTGAACCTGGGCAAGGGTGCATCCAAGGGCCGACGTGGGCGTTCTGCCCGGGAACGGCCGGTGGAGCGAGTCGGTCACGGCCCGCTGAGGCATGTGGGGGACGGCGGGCCGAGCGGTTCGGGGCTGTCCGGCACGGGACCGCCCCGAACCGCTCGGCCCGTGCGCTTACTTGACCGCTCCCGCCATCACGCCCGAGACGAACTGCCGCTGGAAGGCGAAGAACACGGCCAGCGGGATCACCATGGAGATGAACGCCCCGGGTGCCAGGACGTCGATGTTGTTGCCGAACTGGCGTACCTGCGTCTGGAGGGCGACCGTGATCGGCTGCGTACCGGACTTGGTGAACACCAGCGCGACCAGCATGTCGTTCCACACCCACAGGAACTGGAAGATGCCCAGGCTCGCGATCGCGGGCCCGCCCAGTGGCATCACCACGCGGGCGAACAGTCGCAGTTCACCGGCGCCGTCGAGGCGGGCCGCCTCCAGCAGTTCGCGGGGGATCTCCGCGAAGAAGTTCCGCAGCAGGAACACCGCGAACGGCAGGCCGAACCCCGTGTGGAACAGGATCACCCCGAAGATCGTGCCGAACAGGCCGATGTTGCCGAACAGTTCGGCGATCGGGATGAGCGCGACCTGCACCGGCACGACCAGCAGGCCGACCACGGCCAGGAACCACCAGTCCCGGCCGGGGAACTCCATCCAGGCGAAGGCGTAGCCCGCCAGCGAGCCGACCAGGACCACCAGGACCGTCGCCGGCACGGTGATCAGGACCGTGTTCACCAGGGAGTCGGTGATGTCGCCGTTCTCCAGCAGGTTCCGGTAGCTGCCGAAGGTGAGCTGCGCGGGCTTGCTGAAGACGGTCCACCAACCGCTCGCGCTCATGTCCTCCGGCGCGCGCAGCGACGACAGCAGCAGGCCGATCGTCGGGACCAGCCAGAACAGGCCCACCACGATCAGGAAGACCCTCAGCGCGCCACCGCTCACGGCCTCCGCCAGCCGCGACCCCAGGGACGGCTTCGCCTTCACGGCCTCGGGAACGGGCGCCGCCTTCGTCGGACTCCCGGTCTGCGCTGTCATCGCCGCACCTCCCGCCGAAGCCTGCGCATGTTGCTGTGCCCGTCCCGGGGGCGACCCCCGGACCCCCGGCGGACAGCCGGACGCGCCGTCATCGCCGCACCTCCCGCCGAAGCCTGCGCATGTTGAACAGCATCACCGGGATGACCAGCAGCAGGAGGAACACCGCGATGGCGCTGGCGATGCCGGGTTGTCCCTCCGAGAAGCCCTTGCGGTACAGCTCCAGGGCCAGGACGTTGGCGTCGTCCTGGGAGGAGCCCGGGGCGATGATGAAGACCAGGTCGAAGATCTTCAGCACGTTGATCATCAGGGTGACCGCGACGACCGCGAGCACGGGTGCCAGCAGCGGCACGGTGACCCGGCGGAACACCTGCCACTCGTTGGCGCCGTCGACCCGGGCCGCCTCCAGCAGTTCCCTGGGCACGCCCGCGAGCCCCGCGGCGATCAGCACCATCGCGAACCCGGCCCACATCCACACGTACGCGCCGATGATGGCCGGAGTGACCAGCGACGGGCCCAGCCAGTCCACCCCGTTGTACGGCGCCTTGAAGTTGCTCGCCGGGAGCCGGAGTTGAGCACCGTCCGCCTGCGCGGGCAGCGTGAACGTGCCGTCGTCGGCGGCCTTCGCCGAGGCGACCACCTTGCCGTCCTTGACCGCCTCGATCCGCATCCCGGCATAGCCGAACTCCGACGGGTCGACCGCGCCGAGCTTCCCGACGCCCTTGCCGCGTGTGAAGTCCTGCCAGGCGGTGCCGGTGATCCTCCCCGGCTGCGGCTCGGCCCGCACGGCCCGCTTCGCACTCTTCGGCATCTGGTCGGGGGCGACGCCGACGAGGGGGAGGGCCACCGACTCGCCGGTGCGGACCGTGGCCGAGGTGATGAAGCCGCCCTGGTCCGGCTTCAGCGGCGAGTCGCGGCCCGGGTGGGCCTTCGGGAACGCCGAGGACTGCGCGAAGGTGTCGTGCACGCCGACCCACACCGCGTTGGCGACGCCCCGGTCCGGGTCCTGGTCGTAGACCAGCCGGAAGATGATCCCGGCCGCCAGCATGGAGATCGCCATCGGCATGAAGACGACCAGCTTGAACGCCGTTCCCCAGCGCACCCGTTCGGTCAGCACCGCGAAGACCAGACCGAGCGCGGTGGCGACGGACGGCGCGAACACCATCCAGATGACGTTGTTCTTCAGCGCGGTGCGGATGCCGTCGTCGGTGAACAGGGCCTCGTAGTTGTCGAACCCGGCGAAGCCGTCGCCCGAGGCATTGAAGAAGCTGCGGACGACCGAGTACCCGATGGGGTAGACCACGAGCGCGCCGAGCAGCACCAGGGCGGGCAGCAGGAACAGGGCCGCCACGGTCCTGCGGGTGCCGGTCACACTCTTGCGACGACGGGGCGCGGCGGGACCCGCTGAGGCTCCCGCCGCCGTGGCCGGCGCCATCGCCGGATCAGCTCCCGCCGCCGTACGCCGCCGCCGCGTCCTTCTCCAGCCTCGCCTGGGTGCCCGCGACGTCCGAGGGGTTCTTCAGGAAGTCCTGGAGTTCCTTCCACTCGCCCTTGCCGGGCGTGCCGCCGAAGGCCTGCGGGGCCTGGTCGGACATGTCGAAGCGGAAGTCGTCGCCCGAGTCGATCAGCGCCTTGGCGATCTTCCGCTGGACCTCGTTCGGATACGCCGAGTCCGGCACGTTCTTGTTGGGCGACAGGTAGCCGCCGAGCTTCGCCTGGATCGTCGCCGCGTCCGCCGAGGCCAGGAAGGTGACCAGGGCCTGGGCCGCCTTGGAGTCCTTCAGGATCACGGCCGCGTCGCCGCCGGAGACCACCGGCGGGGTGGAGCCCACGGCCGGGAACGGGAACACCTTCGCGTCCGTGCCCACCTCGGCCTTGGTCTCACCGATGTTGACCTGGGCGAAGTCGCCCTCGTAGACCATGCCGGCCTTCGGCTGGTCGCCGCCGGTGAACGTCTGGGTCACCGAGGCCGGGAACTCGGTCTGGAGCGCGCCGTTCGGGCCGCCCGCGATGTAGTCCTTCTTGGACCAGATCTGGGCGAGCGTGGTGAGGGCGTCCTTGACGGACGGGTCCGTCCACTTGATCTTGTGCTGGGCGAGCTGGTCGTACTTCTCCGGGCCCGCCTGGGAGAGGTAGACGTTCTCGAACCAGTCGGTGAGGGTCCAGCCGTCGGCGCCGCCCACGGAGAACGGGGTGACCCCGGAGTCGTAGACCTGCTGCGCGGTGCTCAGGAGGTCCTTCCAGGTCTTGGGCTCGCTCGCGCCCGCGTTCTCGAAGACCTTGGCGTTGTACCAGATCAGCGACTTGTTGGCGGCCTTGTAGTAGGCGCCGTACTGCGTGCCGTCGACCTTGCCGATGTCCTGCCAGCCCTGCGAGTAGTTCCTGGCGAGCTGCGCCTGGGCCTCGGGGCCCAGCGGCGTGGCCCACTTCTTGTCCACGGCCTGCTTGATGGCGCCGGGCTGCGGGAGCAGTGCCACGTCCGGCGGCTGGCCGCCCGCGATCTTGGAGCCTAGGAAGTTGATGATCGGGTCCTGGGCGGGGACGAAGGTGACCTTGGCGCCGGTGCGTTTCTCGAACTCGGCGAGAACCTGTTTGAAGTTCTTCTGCTCGCCGCCGGTCCAGACGGCGGCCACCTCCAGCGTCGCGCCGTCCAGCTTGGGGAGGGTGACGGCGGCGCCGGGCTTCGTGCCCCTGCTGCTCTGGTCGTCGCCGCTCTTCTTGTCGTCGCTTCCGCCGCACGCGGTGAGGGAGAGGGCCAGGGCTCCCGCGGCGACGGCCGCGGCGGTCCTGGCGGCCCTGTGGCTGAGGATGGTGCTGCTCGTGCTGCGCATGACTGCCCCGTTCTCCGTTCCTCGTCGAACGTCCGAGCGCTGTCCCGTGGGCTCTGGTGTACGCCGGGGTCCGGGAGTCGGCAAGGGCGCCCACGGTGTCAACCGGGCGATCGTGACCACGTCGTGACTCCGGGTCAGATCCTGATCACGGCAGCGGGGGCGGACTGCGGCAACGGCAGGCAGCGGGACCTGATTACAGCAACGAGGGAACGCGGGCCGCCGACACCTCCCGCGCGGCGCGCTCCAACGCGCTTGCCAGCAGGGCGAGATCCGTCGGCCCGTTGCCCAACTCCCGTACCGAGCGCCGGGTGGGCGGGTCGCCCATGCGGTGCCACTCCAGGGGGACGACCGTGGGGCGCTGGGTCGCGGTGCGGGGGATGCGGCCCGTGACGCGGCCGCCCTGGAACGCCGTCACCCGGCCGTCCGCGCAGGCCAGCCGGCCGCGTCCGGGCGCCGGCTCGTCCGGCCCCGGGGCCGGTGCGTCCAGTGTGACCCGCAGCGCGGCCCGGCGCGCCGGTTCGGTCTGCGCCGTACGGCCGCCGGGCGTGGTGGCCGCCACCAGGTGCACGCCGAGCCGCTCGCCCTCCCGGGCCACCGCCTCCAGCGCGCGGATCACCGACCCGGCCGAGGGCCGGCCGGGCGAACCGAGCGAGGGCGAGACCAGGGCGTCCAGGTCGTCGACGACCACCACCAGGCGGGGCAGCGGTGGTGCGGCCTCCGCCTGCCGGCGGGCGGAGGCGGGCCGCAGCCGCATGGTCGAACTGGGCGGGCTGTCGAGATCCCCCGTGTCACCGGCGTTGCCGGCGGCGCCCGTTGCGGTGTGCCCCGGGGCGAATGCGCCGTGGGCGGTCGCGGTGCGCTGGGCGGCGCGGGCCGGGTCCGGGCCGGGCGTGCCCGCGCCGGTCGTCCTTGCGCCGGTCGGTGCCGTGTGGGCCGGGCCCGCGCCGGTGGGGCCGGTGGGGGTGCGTCCCGGCTCGAACGTGCCGCGGGTCGCCGTTGCTCGCTGCGGGGCGCGGGCGGCGCCCGAGCCGGCCGCGCCCGCGCCGGTCGGAGCCGCGTAGGTCGGGGCGGGGCCGGGCGTGCCGTGCGACTGCGGTGCGCGTTGGGGGACGATGCGGCCGGAGACCTCGCGCCGGGTGTGCCACTCGGTGAAGTCCGTCAGCCCCACCAGTTCGGCCCGGCGTTTCAGCTCGGCACTCAGCGACTGGGCGAACTCCCGCATGCGGACGGGGTCGTTGGCGGTGAGGTGGGTGGTCACGTGCGGCACGTCCGTGCAGACCCGCAGGCCGTCGCCGTGCCCGCCGCCCGCGCCGGTGCCGTCCCGGCCGTCCACCAGCACGATGCCGAGGCGGTCGGGCCGCTCGGCGGCGGCGAGCGAGGCGACGACGGATCGCAGCAGTTCCGTACGGCCGCTGCCCGCCGGTCCCTCGACCAACAGGTGCGGTCCTTCGGCCACGAGGTCGGCGCAGACCGGTCCGCGCGGACCGGCGCCCAGTATCGCCCAGGCCCGCCCGCCCAGGGCCACCGTGTCGTCGGCCGCGTCCGCCCAGCGGGCCTGGAGCGAGGCCGGGGTGGCCCGGGCCAGCCCCAGCTCGTCCAGCAACCGCGCCGACAGGGGCAGCGGCGCCGACACCCGGGCCGGCCGGCCCGCTCCGGACCCGTCCGTCCGCAGGGGCGCCAGGGCCCGCGCGAAACGCTCGGCCCAGGCGAGGGACACCGCGTCGACGACGGCGACGGTGCCAGGGGGTATGGGGGTGCGGTGCGGGGCCCGTGCCGCCGGGGTCCCGGCGGGTGCCTCGGCGCGCGGTGCGCGGAGGGGGTCGTCCGGGTGCCGCCGGATCCGCTCGGGTCCGCTGTCCGGCTGGGCCGCGGCCGGGTGTCCCGCGACGCGCATCAGGCGCAGCGCCGTCGCCACGTCGCCGCTGAGCAGGGCGACGGCTCCGCACTCACCGAACGCCGGTGACACCGCGCACGCCGCCTCGTAGGTGTCCGTCACCGGGGACGCGGGTGAGGCGGGCGTCGTCTCGGCGAGACACACCACGTGTATCCCGGCCCGGGGACCCTCGTGCGCCAGGCGTGCCACCGCCTCGCGGACCGCCGGGCCGCCCGGGTCGCCGTCCACGACCACCACCGTGTACGGCCCCGCGAAGCCCCGCTCGTCCGCCGGATCGTCGTCCCGCGCCCAGGAGGGCCGCCGGGCGCCGGCGGGCGCGTCCTGCGCCCGGTGGTCGCCGGCCGTGGGGTCCGTCCCGGAAGCTGGGTCGCCGCCCGGTCGGTCCGCGGTGTGGTCCTCGACGCGCCGGAGGAGTTCGTCCGTGCGGGCCGCTGCCTGCTCGCGGTCGTAGGCGAGCAGGAGGCGGCAGTCCTGGCCGTGGGCCGGGCGGACGTGCGGCAGCCAGCCGAGCCAGGACCACTCGGCGGTGCGCTCCTCCACCGGGCGGGCGCGGTCGGCGCTGAGCAGCACGATCTCGAGCGTGTCCGGGGAGTGCGCCGCGGCGAGCTGGGCGAGCACCGCGCGGGCCAGTCCCGACAGGCGGGCGCGCGGTCCGGCCAGGCCCAGTGCCCCCACCTCGCGCAGGTCGGCGGTGACCGGGACCGCGGGCAGCAGCCCCGAGCCGTCGGGGGCCGGCCGGTCGGCCGTGCCGAGCCGTACGGTGAGCGCCTCGGGGTGGCCCGCCCCGCGCTCCCACAGCCGCGGTCCCGGACCCAGGGCCGCGAGCAGCAGTGCCGCCGGGTCCGGCCAGGTCTCCGGCTGCTGCGGCGTCGTGCGCCACGCGGGCGCGTCCTGCGCGCGCAGGTCCGCCCCCGTGCCGTCGTACGTCCCACGCCGGTCGGCCGCCTGCTCGCCGCGCCCGCCGGTCAGCCGCCGCGCCCACGCCCCGAGCCCGCCGCGCCGTCGCAGGACCTGCGGCACGCCGGTGCCGCCGTCGGCCGTGATGGCGAAGGGCACGGGCGGCTGCGCCTGCGCGTTGTGGGTGTCCTCGCCGCTCTCGATCCGGGGCGCGCCGGCCTGCGCGGGGACCGCGGGGGGCTCGACGGTTCCCGGCGCCCCGGTTCCCGGCGAGTGCGGTGCGCATGTTCCCCGGTGGGCCACGGTCGGGCCGGTGGCATCGCCGTACGCGCGCGTGGCCTCCCCGTGCGCGCCGCTGCCGTCGCCGTCGCCCACGCCGTCCCGTACGCGCTCGTGTGCGGTGGTCTCGTGTGCGGTGGTGGTGTCCGGTGCGGGCGCGCCCCCGGAGGGGAGCCGCACATGGCCCTCCCCGTCGGGTGTCGTCCGTACGCGGGCGTCCCGTCCCGCGGCCGGTGTCAGGCGCAGGGCCGACTCGCCGATGCGCAGCAGCGCCCCGAGGGCGAAACGGACCGGGCGGGACCCGACGGGCCTGCCGCCCAGCACCGTGCCGTTGGTGGAGCCCAGGTCGGCGACCGAGACGCCGCCGTCGGGGGCGACCGTCACCGCGCAGTGCACGCGCGAGACGTCGGGGTCGTCCAGCGGCACGTCGGCGTCGGCGGAACGGCCCACCGTGATCTGCCCGCCGTGCAGCAGGTGCACCCCGCCCGCGTCCGGCCCCGCGACCACGTGCAGCTGGGTCGGGGCGTCGTCGAGCTCGGGGTGGGGCTCGGGGTCGGCGGGGGAGCCCAGGGACAGCACCGCGCCGTCGAGCAGCGGGGGCTCGCCGAGCGTGCAGCGCTGGGCGTCCAGCCGCTCCGAGCCCGCGTACAGCACCACGGGGCCCGCGCCCGGCTCCCGGCCGCCGGACGCGCCCCGCTCCCGGCCGCCCCGCTCCGACGCCGACGTCCCCTCGCCGGAGACCGCCGCGGCCAGTGCCGCCGCCACCGCGGCCAGAGCGGTGCCGGCGGGCGCCGTGACCAGCACGTCGCAGCTCGCGGCGCGGCCTCGCGCCGGTGGGTGGCCGCCCGGCTCCTGCGAGGCCGGGACCGTGGGGGAGGGCGGGCCCAGCGGATCTACGACGGTCAGCCGGATCTGCATCGCCGTCAGCGGTCCCTTCTGCGCGGGCGCCCGCGACCGGCGTGGGGCGAAACCGCCCCGCGGTCCCCCACCGCGGACTTTCCCCCACCACCGCACGAGCACGTCGGCCAGTTGTGGAGGCATCCTCGCACCTACCACTGACACCGCGCCCGTCGCCCACCGGCAAGTGATCTTGATTGGTCGGCTCTGCCCGCAAAAGTTCCCGGCCGATGCCCGGCGAATGTCCGCTCGATGCCTGCTTGGGATCGTTCATGTCCGTACCGGGCAACCAACCGACCCGAGCCGAGCGTCTTTCCGTCGAACATGTACGGGGCCCCGTGCGTACGTCGCTGTGGAAGGAGCCGGCGCGGGCGCGGGCGGCGGCACCGGGCGCGGCAGCTCGACCGCCCGGCACCGCGGAGGGCGGCACTAAAGTGGGTCGGAACACCCGCGCGGCGGGTCGCAGCACCCGCGGGACGCCCCAGAAGCGCGGGTTCAGGCAAGCAAGCAACAGGGAGCGCATGACGTGCGGCCGGTAGGCAGCAAGTACCTCCTGGAGGAGCCGCTCGGACGCGGTGCCACCGGGACCGTCTGGCGAGCCCGCCAGAGGGAGGCGGCGGGCGCGGAGGCAGCCGTGCCCGGGCAGCCCGGTGAGACCGTCGCCATCAAGGTCCTCAAGGAGGAGCTGGCGAACGACTCCGACATCGTGATGCGGTTCCTGCGGGAGCGGTCCGTCCTGCTCCGGCTGACCCACCCGAACATCGTGCGGGTGCGCGACCTGGTGGTCGAGGGTGATCTGCTGGCGCTGGTCATGGACCTCGTCGACGGCCCCGACCTGCACCGCTACCTGCGTGAGAACGGCCCCTTCACACCCGTGGCCGCCGCTCTGCTCACCGCGCAGATCGCCGACGCGCTCGCCGCGAGCCACGCCGACGGGGTCGTGCACCGCGACCTGAAGCCGGCCAACGTCCTGCTGAGGCAGGACGGCGGGCAGATGCACCCGATGCTGACCGACTTCGGCATCGCCCGTCTGGCCGATTCGCCCGGACTCACCCGCACCCACGAGTTCGTCGGCACGCCCGCGTACGTCGCGCCCGAGTCCGCCGAGGGCCGCCCGCAGACCTCCGCGGTCGACGTCTACGGCGCCGGAATCCTGCTGTACGAGCTGGTCACCGGCCGTCCGCCGTTCTCCGGCGGATCGGCCCTGGAGGTCCTGCACCAGCATCTGAGCGCCGAACCGCGCCGCCCGTCCACCGTCCCCGAACCGCTGTGGACGGTCATCGAACGCTGCCTGAGCAAGAACCCCGACGGACGGCCCAGCGCCGAGAACCTCGCCCGGGGGCTGCGCGTCGTCGCCGACGGCGTGGGCGTGCACGCGAGCCCCGCGCAGATCGCCGCCGCGGAGGCCGTGGGGGCGCTGCTGGCGCCCGACCCGGCGCCCGCGACCGTGCCCGCCCCCGACGTGCCCGGCGCCGCCGACCCCACGCAGGTGCTGCCGCAGGGCGCGGCCTCGTACGACCCGAACGCCGCGACCAGCTTCCTGCCGCACACGGGTGGCGCGTCCGGCACGGCCGATCCGACCACCGTGCTGCCCGCTCACGGCGGCGACTCCACGCGGCTGATGCCGCCGATGCCGCAGGGGGCGCCGGGCGACATGAACGGCGCCGGCGGCGGGCCGTACGGGGACCAGCAGCCCGAGCAGCCGCACCCCTGGCAGAACCAGCTGCGCGCCGCCCGCGACCGCAACGAGCAGACGCAGGTCCAGTACCTGGACCCCAGCGAGGACCCGCTGCGCCGCCGCCCCCAGCGGCAGGTCGCCCGGCCCCAGCAGCAGCCGCAGCGTCAGCAGGCGCAGCCCGGTCGCGGCTATCAGCAGCAACAGCCGCAGCGGTACGCGCCCCAGCCCCAGCCCCAGCGGTACGCGCCGCCCGCCCAGCCGGAGCCCCGGCGGCCGGTGCGCGAGCCGAGGCCGCCGCGGCAGCGCAGCGCGAACCCGATGAAGATCCCCGGTCTCGGCTGCCTCAAGGGCTGCCTGTTCACGATCATCATCCTGGTGGTCGCCGGCTGGCTCGTCTGGGAACTGACGCCGTTGCAGGACTGGATCGGGACCGGCAAGGGCTACTGGGAGCAGCTGAGCTCCTGGGCCGGCGCGGTGAGCGACTGGGTCAAGAACCTGGGCGGCGACGGCAGCGGCAGTGGCAACTAGGCGCGGGTCTGGGGATTTGTCGACAGTCGGCGGGTGAATTCCGGCTCTGTGGTGAGGGTTGGCTCGCCGGACGCGTAGCTTTGTCGGCAACACGCGTCTGTAGGAGCAGTCTTGGCACGGAAGATCGGTAGCCGGTACACCGCCAACCAGATCCTGGGGCGGGGCAGCGCCGGCACGGTGTGGTTCGGCGAAGGACCCGACGGCCCCGTTGCCGTCAAGCTGCTGCGCGAGGACCTCGCGTCCGACCAGGAACTCGTGGGCCGCTTCGTACAGGAGCGGACCGCGCTGCTGGGCCTCGAGCACCCGAACGTGGTCTCCGTACGGGACCTGGTGGTCGACGGCAACGACCTGGCCCTCGTCATGGACCTGGTCCGCGGTACGGACCTGCGCACCCGGCTGGAGCGGGAGCGACGGCTGGCGCCCGAGGCGGCCGTGGCGATCGTGGCCGATGTGGCGGACGGGCTTGCCGCGGCGCACGCGGCCGGGGTCGTGCACCGGGACGTCAAGCCGGAGAACGTGCTGCTGGACATGGAGGGGCCGCTCGGCCCCGGTGGTGCGCACCCGGCGCTGCTGACCGACTTCGGTGTGGCCAAACTCATCGACTCTCCCAAGCGGACCCGGGCGACGAAGATCATCGGGACGCCGGACTATCTCGCGCCGGAGATCGTGGAGGGGCTCCCCCCGCGGGCCGCCGTGGACATCTACGCGCTCGCCACGGTCCTGTACGAGCTGCTGGCGGGCTTCACGCCGTTCGGCGGCGGGCATCCGGGCGCGGTGCTGCGCCGGCACGTCACGGAGACGGTGGCGCCGCTGCCGGGCATCCCGGACGAGCTGTGGCGGCTGATCGTGCAGTGCCTGGCCAAGGCGCCGGCGTCGCGGCTGCGGGCCTCGGAACTGGGTGCCCGGCTCAGGGAGCTCCAGCCGATGCTCGCGGGGATGCCGGCGCTGGATGTGGACGAGCCGGGTGCGGAGCCTTCGCAGGAGGCGGGCGAGGAGTCGTCGTCCGACAGGTCGGCGGATCCGGCCGGGGGCGGGGCCGCGGGCGGGGCCGTGGAGCGGGTACGGCGACGGGGAGCGGTCCCGTTGGTGCCCGGGGCGAAGCCGGACTCCAATCGGGACACGCACACGTCGATGCGGGTGCCCGCGCCGGACGAGCTGGCGGGGGGTGCGCGGGGGACGGCGCGGGTGCCGCGGGCGGCGGGTGCGCCGCGGCCCGGTTCCGCCGCGCGTCACCGGGCCGCGGCGCGGCGGCGGCGGGTGACGCTGGGAGTCGCGGGGGTGGTCGTCGCGGGGGTGCTCGGGGCGGGGGTGTGGTGGGCGTCGTCGGGGGACGGGACGGATGTGGCGCCGGGGGCGCCTGGGCAGTCGGCGTCTCCGTGACGCGTTGATTTCGGTTTCCGGGACTTGTGTCCCGGACCCGGGTTCGGGGCTGCGCCCCGCTTCGCCCGCCCGCCCGTCTCGGTGGGTGGGTTCCGTCCGTGGGGCTCCGCCCCAGACCCCGGCGGGGGCTTCGCCCCCTGCGCCCCCGGTTTCCCACCCACCCGCCCGTCTCGGTGGGTGAGGAGGGGATCGGGAGGGGTGCGCCGTGGGGATGGGTGGGTCCGGAGGGCGTGGGGTGCCGGGCGCGGGTGCGCCCGGCACGGGTGACCAGTGGAGAACGGGGGCGCCCGGAACAACAGGCCGCGGGGCGGGGCGCCCAGCGGCAGCTGGCCGTGTGTGGGTGGCGGGTGTACCTGGCGGTGACGGGCCGGAGGCGGGTGTGCCCGGCGGTGACGGGCCGGGGGCCGGTGTGCCCGGCGGTGGTGAGTCCTGGAAGGCGGGGCGCCTGGTTGCGGTCGGCCAGAGGGCGGGGTGCCCGGTTATGGCGGGTCCCAGTGGGCGGGGGTGTCCGGCAGTGGTGGGTCCTGGAGGGCGGGGCGCCTGGTTGCGGTCGGCCAGAGGGCGAGGCGCCCGGTTATGGCGGGTCCCAGTGGGCGGGGTGTCCGGCAGTGGTGGGTCTTGGAGGGCGGGGCGCCTGGTTGTGGTGTGCCAGAAGGCGGGCTGCCCGGTTGTGGTGCGCCAGAGCGCGAGGCGCCAGGTTGTGGCGGGTCCCGGCGGGCGGGTGTGCCCGGCAGTGATCGGTCCGAGGGCGGGGCGTCCGGTTGCGGTGGGTTCCAGTGGGCGGAGGCGCCCGGCTATGGCGGGTTCCAGTGGGCGGAGGCGCCCGGCAGCGGTGGGTTCCGGAGGAGGGGAGCGCCGGTTGTGGTGGGCCCTGAGGGTCGGGGCGCCCGGTAGTAGTGGGGCCTGAGGGGCCGGGGTGGCCCCAGCGGGCGGGGGTGTGCGGCGTTTGTCGCTTGGCGGAGCCGTTACGCTGGATGCGTGGCAGTCGTCGATGTATCCGAAGAGCTGAAGTCCCTCTCCTCGACCATGGAGTCGATCGAGGCCGTTCTGGACCTCGACAAGATGAGGGCAGACATCGCCGTGCTCGAGGAGCAGGCGGCCGCGCCCTCTCTGTGGGACAACCCCGACGAGGCGCAGAAGATCACCAGCCGGCTCTCCCACCTCCAGGCGGAGGTCAGGAAGGCGGAGGCCCTGCGCGGCAGGATCGACGATCTCGGTGTGCTCTTCGAGCTCGCCGAGGCCGAGGACGACCCGGACACCCGAAACGAGGCCGAGGCCGAGCTCGTCGACGTCAAGAAGGCGTTGGACGAGATGGAGGTCCGGACGCTGCTCTCCGGTGAGTACGACTCCCGCGAGGCGCTCGTGAACATCCGGGCCGAGGCCGGTGGCGTCGACGCCGCCGACTTCGCCGAGCGGCTCCAGCGCATGTACCTGCGCTGGGCCGAGCAGCACGGCTACAAGACCGAGATCTACGAGACGTCGTACGCCGAAGAGGCCGGCATCAAGTCGACCACCTTCGCCGTGCAGGTGCCCTACGCCTACGGCACCCTCTCCGTCGAGCAGGGCACCCACCGCCTGGTGCGCATCTCGCCCTTCGACAACCAGGGGCGCCGGCAGACCTCCTTCGCCGGTGTCGAGATCCTGCCCGTCGTCGAGCAGACCGACCACATCGACATCGACGAGTCCGAGCTGCGTGTCGACGTCTACCGCTCCTCCGGCCCCGGCGGCCAGGGTGTGAACACGACGGACTCCGCGGTCCGCCTCACGCACATCCCGACCGGCATCGTGGTCTCCTGCCAGAACGAGCGCTCGCAGATCCAGAACAAGGCCACGGCCATGAACGTCCTCCAGGCGAAGCTGCTCGAGCGGCGCCGCCAGGAGGAGCAGGCCAAGATGGACGCCCTCAAGGGCGACGGCGGCAACTCCTGGGGCAACCAGATGCGCTCCTACGTCCTGCACCCGTACCAGATGGTCAAGGACCTGCGCACCGAGCACGAGGTCGGCAACCCCGAGGCCGTGTTCAACGGCGAGATCGACGGGTTCCTGGAGGCCGGAATTCGCTGGCGCAAGCAGCAGGAACAGGGCAAGTAGCAGCCCGGGACACCGCAAGCAGACTCTTTGTCGACAAGGCAACTGCCGCTCTTCCAGCGGCAGTTGCCTTTTCTATTGCCCGATGTCCGGGTTTTACGTCACGCTCACATACTTCAACCACGCGCAAACAGCGCACAGTTGGACATCGCGCCCGCAACGACCTTGACGGTCCTTCAAAAAGCGGCAAAGGTGAAACGTGGCATGCGCATTTCTGGGGCGCATGTGAACCGGGGGGATTCGCACTGCGCCAACTACCCCCGTTGATCACGGCCCCGCGCGCCGCTCGAAGACGATTCAGCTACTGGGGGTAGCAACCATATGACGAAGAAGACGCGGGTTCGTGTCGCGCGCATCGCGGCCGGTGCCGTGATCGCCGCCGGCGCCTCGCTGACCGCCGCGGGCGCGGCCTCGGCCCTCGACCTCGGTGTCAGTGCCGGCGTCGGCGGCACCGGCATCAAGGCGAACGTGTCGCTGGCGGGCGAGGGCGAACCGGGCGAAGGGGACCCGGGCGACCCCTGCGACATCGGCACCGGCCCGGAATGCGGCAACGGCGGTAACGAAAACGGTGGCGGCACCGGCGGCGACGGCGGTACCGGTGACAACGGTGGCGGTAACGGCGACGGCGGCACCGGTGACAACGGTGGCGGCAATGGCGACGGCGGCACCGGTGACAACGGTGGCGGTAACGGCGACGGCGGCACCGGTGACAACGGCGGCGGCAACAACGGCGGCGGCACCGGTGACAACGGCGGCGGCAACAACGGCGGCGGCTCCGGTGACAACGGCGGCGGCTCCGGTGGCAACACCGGCGGCAACAACGGCAACGGCGGTAACGAAAACGGTGGCGGCAACAACGGCGGCGGCTCCGGCGGCAACGGCGGTTCCACCGGCGGCACCACCCCCAACGGCGGCGGCAACAACACCGTCCCGCAGGAGCAGGGCTCCTCGGCCCTGACCGAGACCGGCTCGGACAGCAACCCGTCCGCGCAGGGCAACGGCCAGGAGCTCGCCGAGACCGGTGCCGCGGAGACCACGTTCCTGCTGGTCGGCGCGGCCACGATGATCGCCGGCGGCATCGGCTTCCGGTTCCTGCCGCGTCTGATGGAGGGCCGTGGCGGCGCCGCTGCCTGAGCGTGGCGACCGGCGTACGCACCGTATGCGGCATCCGGTACGGGACGTACGTGTGAGTGAATGACCAGGGGCCCGGAGCGGCAAGCTCCGGGCCCCTTCACGTCGTCCTCGGCGCGCGTCCTACACCGTCTGGTGGGCCAGCAGCGCCACCGCGGCGATCAGCACCACCAGCAGCGCGATCAGCGCCGTGGGGTTCAGCCCCGCGAAGAAGTTCTCCTGCTGCAGCCGCTCGCGGTTCGCCCGGCACACGGGGCACCGGCCCTCGCTCACGGGCGCCGCGCAGTTCGCGCACACCAGCCGGTCGTACGTCATCCGCTCGCCCTCCTTGCACCGGTTCCACTCTGTCAACGCCCACGCGCGCGTGAACGTTCCCTCCCCACCATGCCAGGTTCGCCGGGACGGCGCGCGGGTCGCTCCGCAAGCACGGGCCTTGTACCAACTCCGCGAGAATATGCCCCGTACAAAAACACACAACCCACACGTAACCCTGATCGGCGACTGCGCGCCCGTACCCGGTTCGCGTAAGGTCACGCTCATCTACCCCCGGCGATCCGTGGTGCATCCGTGATCCGATTCGACAATGTCTCCAAGGTCTACCCCAAGCAGACCCGCCCGGCCCTCAGGGATGTCTCCCTGGAGGTGGAGAAGGGCGAGTTCGTGTTCCTCGTGGGGTCCTCCGGCTCCGGAAAGTCCACCTTCCTGCGGCTGATCCTCCGCGAGGAGCGGTGCAGCCACGGCCAGGTGCACATCCTGGGCAAGGACCTCGCGCGCGTCTCCAACTGGAAGGTCCCGCAGATCCGCCGCCAGCTGGGCACGGTCTTCCAGGACTTCCGCCTCCTGCCCAACAAGACGGTCGCCGAGAACGTCGCCTTCGCTCAGGAGGTCATCGGCAAGTCCAAGGGCGAGATCCGCAAGTCCGTGCCGCAGGTGCTCGACCTCGTCGGGCTCGGCGGCAAGGAGGACCGCAGGCCCGGCGAGCTGTCCGGCGGTGAGCAGCAGCGCGTCGCCATCGCCCGCGCCTTCGTCAACCGGCCCAAGCTGCTCATCTGCGACGAGCCCACCGGCAACCTCGACCCGCAGACCTCCGTCGGCATCATGAAGCTGCTCGACCGCATCAACCGGACGGGCACCACCGTGGTGATGGCGACCCACGACCAGAACATCGTGGACCAGATGCGCAAGCGCGTCATCGAGCTGGAGAAGGGCCGTCTCGTCCGCGACCAGGCGCGCGGCGTCTACGGCTACCAGCACTGACCAGTCCACGACGGAAAGGCTTGACCAGACGCCATGCGCGCCCAGTTCGTCCTGTCGGAGATCGGTGTCGGTCTCCGTCGCAATCTGACGATGACCTTCGCCGTCGTCGTCTCCGTCGCCCTGTCGCTCGCCCTGTTCGGCGGGTCGCTCCTGATGAGCGACCAGGTCAACAACATGAAGGGCTACTGGTACGACAAGATCAACGTCTCGATCTACCTCTGCAACAAGAGCAACGCCCAGAGCGACCCCAACTGCGCCAAGGGCGCGGTCACCGAGGACCAGAAGAAGACGATCCTCACCGACCTGAACAAGATGTCGGTGGTGCAGAAGGTCACCTACGAGTCCCAGGACGAGGCGTACAAGCACTACAAGGAGCAGTTCGGCGACACCCCGCTGGCCAGCACCATCACGCCGGACCAGATGCAGGAGTCGTACCGGATCAAGCTGAAGAACCCCGAGCAGTACAAGGTCATCGCGAGCGCCTTCAACGGGCGTGACGGGGTGCAGTCCGTGCAGGACCAGAAGGGCATCCTGGACAACCTCTTCGGGCTGCTGAACGGCATGAACTGGGCCGCGCGCGCGGTGATGTCGCTGATGCTGGTCGTCGCGCTGATGCTGATCGTCAACACCGTGCGCGTCTCGGCCTTCAGCCGCAGGCGTGAGACCGGGATCATGCGCCTGGTGGGCGCCTCCGGCTTCTACATCCAGGCGCCGTTCATCATGGAGGCGGCGGTCGCCGGGCTGATCGGCGGCGGGGTCGCCTGCGGATTCCTGGTGACCGCGCGGTACTTCATCATCGACCACGGTCTCGCCCTGTCGGAGAAGCTGAATCTGATCAACTTCATCGGCTGGGACGCGGTGCTGACGAAGCTGCCGCTCATCCTCGCGACAAGTGTGCTGATGCCGGCGTTGGCCGCGTTCTTCGCGCTGCGCAAGTACCTGAAGGTGTGACGCACGCCAAAGAGGTCGTACGGTCGAGCAACCGTACGGCCTCGGGGCGTTGTCCTAGACTCTCCGCCATGTCGGGCCGTGACCTGTTCCGTCAGCCCCGCCGCGGCCGCGCCGGGGCCGCCCTGACATTGGTCTTCGCGAGCGTGCTGGTGGCGGGCGCGGCGACGGGCTCCCTGCCCGGCCACGACGACCGCAAGTTCCAGGCGGGCGAGGCTGGTTCGGCCGTGCCCGTAGGCCGGCCCGAGGAAGTGACCCGGGCGGCGGCCGAGGCCATGGCCGTCGGCGAGTCCCCCATGCAGGCCGCCGCACGTGCCGTCAGCCGCAGCGGCGACCGCTGGGGAGCCGTCTACTCCCGGGGCGAGTACGAGGAGTTCCAGGAGTCCCTGGACGGCCAGTACACCGGCGTCGGACTGTCGACGCGGCGCCGCCGGGACGGCTGGGTCGAGGTGGCGAAGGTCCGGGCGGGCTCGCCCGCGGCGGCCGCCGGCATCCGCCGGGGCGACCGGCTGCGCAGCGTCGACGGCGAGCGGACCGACGGGCTGCCGGTGACCGACGTGGTCGCGCTGCTGCGGGGCGACGCCGACGACGCGCCCGCCGGCACCGCCGTCACCCTGGGCCTGCAACGCGGCAAGCGCGTGTGGACCCGGACGCTCCGCCGGGCCCGTCTGTCGACGGACCCGGTCACGGTACGGCGCTCGGCGGGCGGCGTGACCGTCATCAAGATCGCCGCGTTCTCGAAGGGCGTGGGCGACACGGTCCGCACCGCCGTACGCCGCTCCCCGGCCGCCGACGGGATCGTCCTCGACCTGCGCGGCAACTCCGGCGGCCTGGTCACCGAGGCCGTCACCACCGCCTCCGCCTTCCTCGACGGCGGCCTGGTCGCCACGTACGACGTCGACGGCGACCAGCGCGCCCTGCACGCCGGCTCCGGCGGGGACACCACCCGGCCTCTGGTCGTACTCGTCGACGGCGGCACGATGAGCGCGGCCGAACTGCTCACCGGCGCCCTCCAGGACCGCGGCCGCGCGGTCGTCGTGGGCTCCCGCACCTTCGGCAAGGGCTCGGTGCAGATGCCGAGCAGGCTGCCCGACGGCTCGGTCGCCGAGCTCACGGTCGGGCACTACCGCACCCCTGGCGGGCACGCGGTGGACGGCCACGGCATCACCCCGGACCTGGACGCCGGGCAGGACGCGCTGCGGCGCGCGCAGACGGTTCTGACGGGTCTGGGCGAGGCGTCCTAGCCCGGCCGGGCACGCCCTTTAATACGTTTCCCGCACACCCCCTCCGTAGTGCGAAAATGGGGGGCACTATGGCTAAGGAAAAAGGGCGCAAGCTGATCGCGCAGAACAAGAAGGCGCGGCACGACTACCTCATCATCGACACCTACGAGGCCGGTCTGGTGCTGATGGGGACCGAGGTGAAGTCGCTGCGTCAGGGGCGGGCGTCGCTGGTCGACGGGTTCGTGCAGCTCGACGGGCACGAGGCGTGGCTGCACAACGTGCACGTGCCCGAGTACAGCCAGGGCACCTGGACCAACCACAGCGCCCGCCGCAAGCGGAAGCTGCTGCTGCACCGGGAGGAGATCGACAAGCTGGAGTCGAAGTCCCAGGAGACGGGTCACACGATCGTGCCCCTCGCGCTGTACTTCAAGGACGGCCGGGCCAAGGTCGAGATCGCGCTGGCGAAGGGCAAGAAGGAGTACGACAAGCGACAGACGCTCCGCGAGAAGCAGGACCGCCGCGAGACGGACCGCGCGGTGGCGGCGGCGCGGCGCAAGCAGCGGGCGTAGCGGCAGGCCCGGGACGCGGGGAATGCGCTGGCACGGACCTGCGTTGGTCACGTACGATGGACCCAGCACCGCGAGGCCGGTGCGGATCTCCTCTCCGGAGGGGTTTTGAAAAAACAACATGGGGATGATCGGTTTCGACAGCGGCTGTCGAAGCAGGGGAAGCGTGTCGAGGAAGCGGCCATGATCTCGTAAACCACAGGCCGAAAAAATAATCGCCAACACCAAGCGCGATTCCTCCCAGCAGGCCTTCGCCCTCGCTGCCTGATCTCAGGTAGCAGAGCGAGCCTCCTACTAAGGGAGTGTCAGCCCGGGGCTGTTCCCGACCCGGATCCTGGCATCAGCTAGGGGACTAAACCTTGATCCCGGTCACGGGGTGAAGAGGGAAACCAAACAGTGACTGAGCCCGTCGGAGACTTGTCCGCGTGATCTCCGGGGCTGAGAAAAGCGAAGCGGACTGCACACGGAGAAGCCCTGATTCTGCACCGTTGGACGCGGGTTCGATTCCCGCCATCTCCACGATCGGGAGGCTCCCGAGCCTCCTTCACCCATGTGGGCAAGGCCCCGTCGCTTTCGAGCGGCGGGGCCTTTCCCGTTGCGTGGGCAGGGCCCTGTCGCTTTCGGCTGACGGGGCTCCTGCCGCCGAGGGCCGTGGTGGTGTCAGAACAGGGGCAGGGTGGCTGTCACGGAGAAGGTCCGGTCCTTCGTGGTGACGTGCAGGGTTCCGCCGAGGGCGATGACTCGGCCTCTGAGGCCGGCCAGGCCCGTGCCGCGGCCGGGCGCCGTGGAGGGTGGGGGCGGGCCGGTGGGGGCACCGTCGTTGCGGACGGTCAGACGGATGTCGTCCGGGTCGGCGTGGAGCTCGATCTCGCAGAACGTGGCACGGCTGTGTTCCAGCAGATTGCCCACCGCCTCGTGGAGCACCGACCGCAGGCACTTCGTCACCGCGTCGTCCAGTTCGAGGCGCGGCGGCAGCGAGGCGTGCACCCCTATCCCGGAGGTGGTCACGGCATCCCTGTTTTGATCACACCTGGGTCATGTTCACACCAACAAAGGATGACTGAACGTGTCAGAACGAACACGCCCGACCGGCGAGTGGGAGGGGTCGGCCGTCGCCTCGCAGAGACGCAGACGGCTGCTGCCCCGGATAGCCGTCCTGACGGCCATGGTGCTTGCGGCGGAGACGGCGGTAGTGGTCGCCAATACCGGCCAAGCGGTGGCGGTCAACCGCGAGGAGATACAGCAGACAGCCGCCAAGGCCTGCGGACATCCCCTCTGCGAGGACGAGGAAGTCGGCGTCCAGGGGTACTTCGCCACCAATGCCCAGGTCGGCAACGGCCGATCGTCTCCACGGACTACCCGTCGGACAAGTGGGTCAAGGGCACCGGCCAGGCCGGCACGTTCATGGTCACCCCGCCCGCCGGCGGTGACCACAACTGGCTGGAATGGTCGCTGGACGGCGTCACCTGGACCAAGGTGACCACGAGCGGCTCCAGCGCGAACAAGGCGATCAGCATCGCCCCGCCGAAGGACGGCACCCACACGCTGCAGGTGCGGGCCGTGGACAAGGCGTACGACAAGCTCGGCCGCCAGATCGCCTACACCGACGCCGACGGCGGCAGGACCACAACCGAGTACGACCTGCTCGACCGGCCGGTCAAGTCGACGGACACGGTGCCGTCGACGGGCCACCCACTCACTCACCGCGAGCAGGGATCGCGCTCCGGCGAGGACCGCGCAGGCCGTCAGTGCCAGGAGCGTCACGAGAGGGTGCCGTACTCCCTGCGGATCCCGCGGGTCCGGGACCTGCGCGAGGCGTTCCAGCAGATCCGGAAGATCGCTCCCGGACACTTCCGGATGCGGTCTGAGCTGTTCAAGGCAGGGATCAGAGATGATGCGTCGGCAGGCACGGGCAGTCCAAGGTCACAGAGCGTAGAGAACTCCATGATCGCGGACGTCCGTGCCTGCTGTGTACCGAACCCCGCCCAACATGACGAGGCGTCAGCAATCGGGCGTCAGCCGACTACGCCGAAGTCCTGACCGAAGAGAGCGCGGTAGTACGCGACTTCCGGTTCGCGCTCCATCCAGATGCTGCCGGTGGGGTCTCCGTTGTTGCGTTGTCGGACCATCCGGTTGGTTTCCGCTGCGCTCTTCGAGATGCACGACGAATGGATCGCCTTACCTCGCCGCCACCTCCCCGAAGGCGATATGGGTGATATCTACCGCAAACTCTCTTTTGGTTCCTCCGCGCTACCCAACGCACCAAAATGCAACCGCCAGTTGATCCCCAACACCATGACGAGGGCCACTACCTGGCGGATGCGCGTTCCCGGCCGAGTGGCACTCGCTTCGGTATCCTCCCGTGCAGGTCATCGGAGGTCATGTACCCAAAGATTACTGGGCAGTTGACCTCAGGGTTTCGTGGTAGCGTCCTTGTTCGGAGGGACAGTGCAACCTGAAAGGGAAATCGTGAACACGGAGAAGATCGCCGCTCGCCGCCTCTCGCTGGAAGAGGTGACGAAGCTCGGCGTGAAGGACAGGCTCTTCGTTTCCGCCGACACGGCAGAACTCAAGCTTCCCGACTGCTATGTCCCTGCTTTTCTGACCAAGTCCGGTGAGAATTTCGAGGGCGGCTCGATCACGGCGAGAACCGTATTCCAGGAAGAGGTCTCCTGCCTTCCCGACGACGAGAATGAAGCCGGAATCTACTTGGCCGACGAGAACGGCTCGGTGACCATCGAGGTCCTCCAGTCCGCCGGTGTCGTGCTGGACCTGGCACTTTTCGTCCCTGGTGGGGACAAGGGGGCCCTCACGGCCCTTTACGCTGCGGCCCGGCAGGCGTTCGGCGCCGACATCGTGCAGATCTGGCGCCAGGGCCTCAAGGAGGTTCCCGACGTGAAGGTCGACATCTTCGAGGAGCAGATTTCCCGGGGGCGCAAGGGGAGCGACAGCCCCAAGCGTGACCGTCGCGCGATCGACACCTACCCCACCCGTGCGGACTTCATCGAGTTCTCCGCGGGGTGGAAGCCGGTCGTTGAGATTCACAGGCCGATTGTTGACAACACCCCGACCATCTGAGGCGGCGTTACCTCTCCGTCTCGGCCTGAGGGAACGCCGAGAACGCGTGCGCCGGACCCGGTCGACCCCTTAGCGGCCCAGGGAGCCGTCGGAAAACAACTCACGAACGCCGAACGCCGTTCCACTCGATGACCTCGCGAGACAGCCCGCCCGACCAAGATCAAAGCCAGAAGTTGTTCTGCGACAGCCCTCAGGGCTTCGGCGTAGTCGAGTGACGTCCACTTCGTGCTCAGGCGAGGCCGAGGAGCGTGAGGGGTCGGCGGGCGTCACGCGCATTGCGGCGATGGCCGGAGGCGATGTTCTTCGCGCCGTTCAGTCGCAGGGCGCCGACCGCGAGGTTGCGCCAGGTCGCCATAGCGCGGGGTGCGCTGTCGGTCCGCCACCGCGCACGCGGTCAGGTCGAGGACGACGGTCAGCGCGTGCCGCACTCCTCGCAGCCGGATCATCCGTTATCAGCCCGAACGCCCAGCCCAGCCGCTCATCCCATGCACGAGCGTCGTCCGTATCTGCACCTGTCTCTTCAGCCACGCAGGGGGCATCCCCCGGCACCGTCGGCTGGCTCCGCCCGACGGTGCGCGGAGACGCAGGCCACCTAGTGCTGTGACCGGAAAGGTTCACCGGCTCGCGACGCCCGGCACGGCACTCCCCCAGCCTTCGGCCGGGGGTACCCCCACGCCGCGTTGTCGCATCACCCGAGTACATCCAGTACGCGGGCAATGCTCCGCCTTGCGATGCTCCCCCACCGCCTGAACGGCGTGGGAGGTGCCCCCGGCACCGGACGCCGCGAGCTTCCCGGCAAACCTTCCCGGCCACAGCACTAGACGCAATGGACATGAGACAGGAACCGTCCGCTCGCGCTCCCTTCACCGCAAGTGGTCACGAAACGGACGCCCGCCGACTACGCCGAAGCCCTGCCCCACGGCCACCTGGAAACTCCTTGACGACGCCGCCAGATGGAGCGTCTTCAAGGCTTTCGAGCCGCATGTCAGCAAGGCTGTTTACGACGAAGTGGGCGGCATGAGCGCGACTTGAGCACGGCCCCTGCGGCCTACCCAAGTCCGGTGCGAAGAACTGTGGGGCCGGCCACGTCGGCCCTGGGCGCCTCCACGGCGGCAGTAGCTGTGATCTTGGTCAGGGACAATGGACCGGGTGATCAGAGTGTTGGTGGTCGAGGACCACGCAGTCGTGCGGTCCGGGCTGGTGGCGCTGCTCTCGGGCGAGCTGGGGATACAGGTCGTCGGCCAGGCCGCCGACGGCGAGGCCGCACTGGCCGAGGCCGAGCGGCTTCGGCCCGATGTGATTCTCCTCGACATCGACCTCCCCGTGATGGACGGCA
Organism: Streptomyces sp. 6-11-2; assembly: GCF_006540305.1. GTDB lineage: Bacteria > Actinomycetota > Actinomycetes > Streptomycetales > Streptomycetaceae > Streptomyces. The sequence continues at coordinate 4,353,573 of NZ_BJOR01000001.1, forward strand.
TCGCCGTCGCCGCCGTGCTCGCCGAACAACTGCCTGACTGCCGCATCGTGATGCTCACGGCGCTGGACCGGCCCGGGCATCTGGGGCGTGCCCTGGGCGCGGGAGCCTCCGGTTACCTTCTCAAGAGCGCGACCCCCGCTGAGACCGCGGACGCGATTCGCCGGGTTGCGGCGGGAGGGCGAGTGATCGACCCGCGGATGCGCGACGACCGGGCCGACGAGGTCAGCCCTCTGACCGAGCGGGAGACCGAAGTGCTGCGGCTGGCGTCCTCGGGTGCGCACGCCCGCGAGATCGCCGCCGAACTCTTCCTGGGCGTGGGCACGGTGCGCAACCGGCTCTCGTCCGCTGTCAGCAAGCTCCATGCGCGCACCCTCGTCGACGCCGTCCGCATCGCCGAACGCCACGGCTGGCTGTAGGCCGTGGTAGCGCGGTGGGGAGCAGCCCCGCCTGCTCCCGGCGGCCGTATCACAGGCTTCGACAAGAAGTAGGATCCCACCTCTCCTGTGCGGTTCACCTCTCACACAGAAATCGGGAACTCCACCCCATGCTCAGCTACTGGCTCGCGACCGTACGCCGTGCCGCCGTGGCCATCGTCATCCCGGGCGTCTCCTTGGGCGCCTTCATGGCTGGTGTCACGATCTGGGAAGATCCGAGCGCCTGGGCGGACGGGCTGCTCCAGGGGACGCTCGGATGCCTCGTGTTGAGCGCTTTCATGGTCGTCGTGCTCCCCACAACGAACACGTGGCACGCCGCGCGCGCGGTCTCGCGCCATGGCCTGACGCTGTCCGCCGAGGCCGTGCCCTTGCCGTGCACCGCGGAGATCCGCGTGCCGATACGTCCCGGCACCACCGCCTACCAGCTCACCGACAGTGTGCTGCACGCCCTCAAGCAGCTCCCGGCCCCCGAGATCGACGAGGTCCAGGAATTCACCCACGGCAAGCTCACCCTCATCTGCAGGAAATCGCTGAGGCTCCCGGTGAGGTTCCACCTCTCCATCACGACGGACCGGGACACCGCGACCGTGACGATGGAAGCCCGCCCCACCGCCACCTGGAAGATCCTCGACGACGGCGCCAGCTGGACCGTCCTCAAGGTCTTCGAGCCGCATGTCAGCAAGGCGGTTCACGACGAAGCGGACGGCATGAGCGCGACGTGAGCGCGGACCCTTCTCCCGCAGGTGCGTGAAGATTTCACTTCTCGGGCTCCGCACCGCGTGATGGGATTCAAAGTCGACCGAATCTGCGCCCGCCGCCCATCGGGTGTGGCGCGGCAGGCGTGCACAGGAGATGGGGAGCGCACGGTTCGATGACATCGTTGCCGGCGCCGTGATCAGCGGGGTCGCCCAAGCATGCGCAGCCGACAAGCACGCCCAAGCACGCACGCGGCAGGCAACGCGGATGGCTACAGAGGAACGATGAAACTTTCTGATCTGCTCATCTTCGTAGGCGTCCTGGCTGTAGGAGGCGCTCTGGCCCTGCTGCTCGGTGGTGGCCTTCGGAGTCAGGCTGTGATGACGCTGGCTTCCATCGGATCCGGCGCTTATGTCGGCACCAGAATGAGGGAGCGGAGGAAGAACAGCGGGCCCCGTCGGTGAGGCAGGGCCCCTGGCAGAACGGCGCCGCTACCAGCAGCGTGGCGGTCAGCGACAGTCCGGATCGCGCGTCGATGCCGTCCGCATCGCCGAACGCCACGGCTGGCTGTACGACGTGAAGATCTCACTTTCTGGGCCGCGCGCCGCGTGATGGGATCAAGGCCGACCGATATGCGCCTGCCGCCTGTCGGGCACGGTGCGGCAGGCGTGCACAGGAGTTGGGGAGCGCACGGTTCGATGGCGGGGCGGCGGAGTACGGCAGGGCGAGCAAGGGCGGAGATGGTCGCGGTCTACGCCTTGGCCGTACTGGTGCACGGTTCGGCCGTGTCAGGTGTGATGCTTGGCGGGCCGTGGACGCTCATGTGGTTCCTGCCGGCCATGCTGGGTTCACTGGTGGCGGTCTGGTTCGTCCGTCATGGGATCCGGTGGGGAACGTCGGCGGCAACGTGCGCGGCGGACGAGGAAGAGCAGCGCGAAGCCGACGTCGACCAGCAGTGACATCACCTCTCTGCGCCTGCTTCCGCGTCGAGTTCGAGCTCGAACCACATCGTCTTGCCGATGCCGCCGGGGCGGGGCTCGGCGCCCCAGTCGTCCGCCAGCGCCTCCACCAGGGCCAGGCCGCGGCCGGACTCGTCCTCCGGTGACGCGTCTCGGGGCGTGGGCAGGACGTCGTTCGCGTCCGTGACCAAGACGCGCAGGCGGCCGTCGTCGCTCAGTACGCAGCGCGCCCGGATCTCCCGGCCGGGCGCCTTCGCGTGGCGGTAGGCGTTCGTCATCAGCTCGCTGAGCAGGAGTACCGCCGTCTCCGTCACCCCGTCGGGGAGCTTCCAGGACGTCGCCTGTTCGCGCAGGAGCAGGCGGGCGCGGCCCACGCTGCGGGCGTGGCGGGGGAAGCGGAACTCGATGTCCTGGGGGAGCGCGGTGGGGGAGCGGTGCGGCGTCGGCATACGGGCTGGTTCCTTGCGTGTGATTCTCCGTCGTTCGGCGGGAAAATGCTGCTGGCCTGTGCCTAGCCTCGGAAGTATCGGGTCGGGTACGCAGCGTGGCTGTACACGCTGCGGCGGCGGGAGGCGGGTGAGGGAGCGTGGCTCCGGGGGAGTCCCAGCAGGCGCAGCAGAACTGGCGTTACTGCGGTGGGCAGATCAAGCTGTGGCGGGAGGAGGCCCAGGTCACCCGGCAGGTCCTGGCCGAAGAGGCCGGCTATGACTACGAGTACGTCAAGTCGATGGAGTGCGGGCGCCGTCGGCCGACGCTGCGGTTGTTGCAAGTTGCTGATCAACTGTGCCGGGCGCGTGGGAAGTTGGTCGCCGCGCATGAGTTCCTGAAACCCGAGCCGTTTCCCGCGCGGTCGCAGGAGTATATGGCGATTGAGGCCGAGGCCATCGCCGTGCACGACTACTCACTCGGACTGATTCCCGGCCTCCTCCAGATCGAGCAGTACGCGCGAGCGCTGATCGGTGAGAGCTGTCCGCCGCTGGATGACGAGACAGTTGAGGAGCGGGTCAGAGCGCGACTGGAAAGGCACGAGGCGCTGACGCGTCGTACCAAGGTGGTCTACGGCTTCGTGATCCATGAGGCCGCGCTCCGTACGGAGGTGGGCGGACGGGAGGTGATGCGTCAGCAGCTGCTCCATCTGCCTGAGATCGGCGGGTGGCGCAACGTGTCCATCCAGGTCCTGCCCTTCGGGAAGTGCAGCGGCCTCGCGCTCAACGGCTCGTTCATCTTGCTTGAGACTGACGAACACGAACGCTTCGCGTACGTTGAGGGGCCGGAGACCAGCGTGCTCCACGCTGACGCAAATAGGGTCAGCGACCTGATGCAGGTGCATGGGATGATCCGTATGCAGGCTCTCGGAGTTGAGGAGTCGGCCGCGTTCATCCGGAAGGTGGCGAAGGAGCTATGAACGAACCGTTGGCATGGTTCAAGTCCAGCTACAGCGACTCGCAGGGCGGCGCCTGCGTCGAAGTCGCCGCCTCTCCCCGCACCATCCACGTCCGTGACTCCAAACTCGGCGGTGACAGCCCGCGCTTCGCGGTGAACGCCGACGCCTGGTCAGAGTTCCTTGCGTACGCCGCTCACTGAGATCAGCAGCGCGATCGCCGCCGCCGTCACCGGGACCGCGTAACCCGCCGTCGCCGAGACGTGCTCGACCATCCAGCCACCGGTCGCGCTGCCGCAGGCGATGCCGCCGAGCAGGCCGGTCACCGCGAGGGTCATGCCCTCGTTGAGGCGGCCCTCGGGGGAGCGCCGCTGGACCAGGGTCATGTTGGTGACCATGGTGGGCGCCGTCGCCGTACCCGCGACGAGCAGCGCCGCGGACAGTGCGAGCAGGGAACCGGTCAGCGCGGCGGCCAGCAGCGGCAGGGTCATGAGGGCCGTCATCGCCGCCACGCACCACGGCAGTCGCCGTCCGGCCGGGCCCGCCGGTCGCAGGGCCCCGTACACCAGCCCGGCCACGCACGAACCGGCCGCCTGGAGGCCGAGTGCCACGCCTGCCACCGACCGATGACCCTGCTCGTCCGCGAACGCCACGGTGACGACCTCCATCGCGCCGAACACCGCGCCCATGGCGAGGCACACAGCGAGCTGGCCCGGCATACCGGGGGCGCGCAGAGGCGCCCGCGCGGGAGTGCGGGGACTCGGCGGCGGCTCGGTCGAGCGCTGGGCGGTGAACAGAAGGATGCCGGTCAGCAGGAGTACGGCACCGACCAGCGTGCCGGACTCAGGGAAGAACGTCCCGGTGAGGAAGGCCGCGAGGACCGGGCCGAGCATGAAGCACAGCTCGTCCGCGGCCTGTTCGAAGGAGTTGGCGGTGTGCAGGGCCTCGGGGTCGGACCGCAGCAGGTGCGCCCAGCGGGCACGGGACATTCCGCCGGTGTTGGGGGTGGTCGCGGTGGCGGCGTACGCGGCGAACAGGGTCCAGTCGGGGGCGTCGTAGCGCACGCACAGCAGGAGGGCCAGGCTGCCCAGGACCGCGCAGACGGTGGCGGGCACGGCGATCCGGGCCTGCCCGTACCGGTCCACCAGCCGGGCGACCCAGGGGGCGGTCACCGCGGTCGCCGCGAGGCCGGTGGCGGTGACGGCGCCGGCCAGCGCGTACGAGCCGCGCGCACCGGCGATCATGACGACCGCGCTCACGCCGAACATGCCCGACGGCAGCCGGGCTATCAGGTTCCCGGCGGTGAAGGCGCGGGTGCCGGGGAGGGCGAACAGACGGCGGTAGGGGGCGAGTAGGGAGGCGCGACCTTCCCCGGAGGCCGGCGCGGGGGCCGAGGCGGCGGACGGGACAGGGATTTTCGGCATGCCGTCACCGTCGCCCCTGCGCTGAGCTGCGGTCCAACACCTGATCGGATGCGATTGACGCACCTGCGTTGTAAGTTCGGCCGGTGCCTGCCGAACCCGGACCGCCGTCCCTCTTCGCCGAGGGGATCGCCCCCCGTCTGCTGCGTGCCTTCGTCATCGTCGCCGAGGAACTGCACTTCACGCGCGCCGCCGCACGGCTGTACGTCGCGCAGCAGGCCCTCAGCCGGGATATCCGCCGACTGGAGCGGGAGTTGGGTGCCGTGCTGTTCGTACGGACCACGCGGCAGGTCACACTGACCGCCGAGGGTGCCCGGCTGCTGCCGTACGCCCGCCGGGTGCTCCAGGCGCAGCGCGCGCTGCTCGACGCCTTCGGCCGGGGTGAGCCGGAACGGCCGCTGCTCGTCGACGTCAACAGCCCGGGGCTGTTCGGGGAGCGGGTGCTGGACCGGGCGCGGTCCCGGGTCCCGCACCTCGAACTGATGACCCGCTTCGAGAGCGGTCTGACCGGTGCCGCCGCCGAGATCCTGGCCGGCCGTCTCGACGCGTCGTTCGGACGGTTCGCCGGGCTCGATCCCGTGGTCCGGCGGGGACTGCTGCACGAGCCCGTGCGGTACGAGCGGATGGCCGTCATCCTGCCCGAGGGGCACCGGCTCGCGGACCTGGAGCAGGTGCCGCTCGGCGCCCTGGCGGGGGAGACCGTGTACGCGGGCGCGGGCAATCCGCGCACGCTGGAGTGGACCGACCTCGCGCGTGAGCTGTTCGAGGGGCGCGGCATCAGTCTCGCGCCGCCGGCTCCGCTCGCGATCGGCGTGGCCGAGTTCCGGCGGATCATGGCCAAGCACAGGAACCCGATTCTCGCCGTGGTCGACTTTCCGGCGATGCCTCAGACGGTTCTGCGGCCTCTCGTCGAACCCGTTCCGCTGTCGCCGGTGTCGCTGGTGTGGCGAAAAGGCCAGGTTCACCCAGGATTGGATGCGCTCAGGCGTTCTGCCACCGAACTGGCGCACGAGAAAGGATGGTTGCGCAAGCCGGTGGAGGGGTGGATTCCGGCCATGGACGCGGTCGTGATGGGTGCACACATCTGAGACCCATCTCCATGGCATGGCCACATGCGATACATTCGGGGCCCCGGGTGCACTGTGATAAAGGGGGCGCTCGGGCCGGGTGGGGGTCCTGGCCCGACGACAGTACGTAGGCCCGGATTCGTCGCCCACCTGGAAGTCATGCCCCTGGGGGGGAAGCACGTGCGCGTCGACAAATGGCCAGATCACGCCCAACCGAGCGGCTCCGGATTTTCATCCGGGGACGGTCGGCAGACGGCCGGGGCCGCGGACCCGAGCGAGTCGCCCATATCCGGTGATGCCCTCGGCACGGAACCGGATTCAGGCCACCCCGCCGAAACGGCGCCGGGTTCCGGTGACCGGGGTGCGTGGCCGGATGCCGCCGGGCGGACGGCGGCCTGGCCGACGGCCGGTCCTGGCGGTGCGCGGAGACGCCCGCAAGGAGTCGGCGAGGACCGGGGGCAGGGCCCGGCGGCGGGCTCCTGGTTCGACAAGGGCCGCACCGCCGACCCGGAGGCCGCTGCGGAGACCCGGGTACTGCCCGGGTCGGAACCGATGGCGGACACCTGGATGACGGCCGACCCGGAGGCCGCTGCGGAGACGCGGCTGCTCCCCGGATCGACGGCTGCCGCCGAGACGCAGATGCTGCCTGGAACGGCTGCCGCCGCTGAGACGCAGATGCTCCCCGGACCCGCGGCCGCGGCGGAGACCCAGTTGCTGTCCGGAGCGCCGGGCGCCGCGGCACCCGGGGCGTCGGCAGGCGCGGGCACCGGCCCCCTGCGGGTGCAGGTCGAGGACCCCTGGGAGACCCACGACCCGCACGAGGTCACCGTGCAGCTCGACGCCGTGAGCCTGCGGCCGGGCGGCACCCTCGGCTCGGCCGGCCCCGCCGGCAAGGAGGCCGACCGGCCCGTCTTCGTCGACGAGTCCGGCCGCCGCAGCCGCCGCTTCCGCCGGCTCGGCATGGCCATCGGCCTCGCCTGCGCGGTCTACGCGGTCGTCATCGTCGTCACCCTGCTGTCCGGCAACGCCGCCGCCCCCTGGGTACCGGTCCCGGTTCCGGGCGCCGACGACCAGCCGGCGAGCAAGGTCAAGGAGTCCCCGCGGCAGTCGGATGCCACGAGCCCGTCCCCGGACTCCAGCGGTTCGCCCGAGGCCACCACCGACCCCTCCGCCCCCACCGTCCCGAGCGCCGGTGTGAACCCGCCCGCGGGATCCACCGCCGTATCGGGAGCCCCGGCCGTGTCCGGCGGGACGCCCGCCGCGCCGAGCAACCCCGCGCCCTCGGTGTCCAGCACGAAGAAGGCCCCGGACGGTCCGTCCGCGTCCGCCGATCCCGGGGACAACACGCCCCCGGACACCAAGACGCCGCCGCCCGACCCGAACTCGCCCGACCCGACCCCGTCCGGTTCCGGCAGGCCGCCCACCTCCGACCCCGGCGGCAGCGGCGTCACCACCAACAATGCCGGGGGAGCCCCCACGGCGAACCCCGTCGCCACCAGCGGCCGGGCCGCCGACCGGCCCGGCGTCACACCCGACCACTCTCCGGAGAACGTCCTCTGATGGCCTCCCGTTCCAACCGTCGCCGTTCCACCAGAGGCGACGGGCGATCACAGCGTGCCCCGGCACACGTCAATCTGCGACGCCGCCGGCTGCCCATGCGCTGGGTGCTCCCCGTCATGCTGCTGGTCGCCATGACCGCGATGCTGATGCTGCGCGGCTATGTGCACAGCGAGATCCTCGCCGACTACCGCATCAGGCCCGAGGTCGCCTACGACAAGGTGCCCGAGGAGATCCTCGAGGGCGGCCCGGTCATCGACACCCGCAGTGGCAAGACCGCCAGCCTGAGCGTGCCCAAGCACCGGCTCGTCCTCACCTTCGACGACGGTCCCGACCCCGAGTGGACCCCCAAGGTGCTCGACGTGCTCAAGAAGCACCACGCGCACGGGGTCTTCTTCATCACCGGCACCATGGCCTCGCAGTACCCGGACCTGGTGAAGCGCATCGTGCGCGAGGGACACGAGATCGGGCTGCACACCTTCAACCACCCCGACCTGTCCTACAAGTCCCCCGGTGGCATCGACTGGCAGCTGTCCCAGAACCAGATGGCCCTGGAGGGCGCCGCCGGCATCCGCACGTCGCTGTTCCGGCCGCCGTACTCGTCCTTCGCCGACGCGATGGACAACGCGTCCTGGCCGGTCACCAAGTACATCGGCTCCCGCGGTTACCTCACGGTCCTCAACAACACCGACAGTGAGGACTGGCAGAAGCCGGGTGTCGACGAGATCATCCGCAGGGCCACCCCGAAGCACGGCGACGGCGCCATCGTCCTGATGCACGACTCCGGTGGCGACCGGCACCAGACCGTCGAGGCGCTCGACAGGTTCCTGCCCGAACTCCAGGCCAGGGGCTACAAGTTCCAGAACCTCACCGAGGCCCTCGGCGCACCCAGCGCGCACACCCCGGTCACCGGCGCGGAGCTGTGGAAGGGCCGGGCCTGGATCTTCCTGGTCCAGGCCTCGGACGAACTCACCGGCGTGCTGGTCGTCGGCCTCGCCGTCATCGGCTCCCTCGTCCTCGTCCGCTTCGGCCTGATGCTGCTGCTCTCGGGGGCGCACGCCCGCCGGGTGCGCAAGAAGAACTTCCGCTGGGGCCCCGATACGCCGATCACCCGGCCGGTGTCGGTCCTCGTCCCGGCGTACAACGAGGCCAAGTGCATCGAGAACACGGTGCGTTCACTCGTCGCGAGCGACCATCCGATCGAGGTGCTCGTCATCGACGACGGCTCCAGCGACGGCACGGCGCGCATCGTCGAGAACCTGAACCTGCCGGGCGTGCGGGTCATCCGGCAGCTCAACGCGGGCAAGCCGGCCGCGCTCAACCGGGGCCTGGCCAACGCCCGTTACGACATCATCGTGATGATGGACGGCGACACCGTGTTCGAGCCGTCCACCATCCGCGAGCTGGTGCAGCCCTTCGCCGACCCGAAGGTCGGCGCGGTCGCCGGCAACGCCAAGGTGGGCAACAAGGACTCGCTCATCGGGGCCTGGCAGCACATCGAGTACGTGATGGGCTTCAACCTCGACCGCCGGATGTACGACATCCTCGGCTGCATGCCGACCATCCCCGGAGCGGTCGGCGCCTTCCGGCGCAGCGCGCTGGAGCGGGTCGGCGGCATGAGCGAGGACACGCTCGCCGAGGACACCGACGTCACCATGGCACTGCACCGCGACGGCTGGCGGGTGGTGTACGCGGAGAACGCCCGCGCCTGGACCGAGGCCCCGGAGTCCGTGCAGCAGCTGTGGTCCCAGCGCTACCGCTGGTCGTACGGCACCATGCAGGCGATCTGGAAGCACCGCCGGGCCGTCGTGGAGCGCGGCCCCTCGGGCCGCTTCGGCCGCGTCGGACTGCCGTTCGTCTCCCTGTTCATGGTGGTGGCCCCGCTGCTGGCCCCGCTGATCGACGTCTTCCTGCTGTACGGGCTGGTGTTCGGCCCCACGGAGAAGACCGTCGGCGCCTGGCTCGGCGTCCTGGCGGTGCAGGCGATCTGCGCCGCGTACGCCTTCCGGCTGGACCGCGAGCGGATGAGCCACCTCATCTCGCTGCCGCTCCAGCAGATTCTCTATCGGCAACTGATGTACGTCGTCCTGCTCCGGTCCTGGATGACGGCGCTCACCGGCGGTCGGCTGCGCTGGCAGAAACTGCGGCGCACCGGCGTGGTGGAGGCGCCGGGTTCGATCCCGCAACAGCGGGCGACGGGCAGCGGCAGTGAACGGAGGCCCGTCGGATGACGGCACACGAGTACGGGACCGCGGACGGCACACCGCCGCCGGGCGTACCGGGGACGCCCTCGGGCCCGGGCCCCGGTTACGGTTCCTCGGTACCCGCCAACTCGGGGCCCGCCCCCGGGAGCTGGCCCTACGGGGACGCGACGGGGACGACGGCCGGTACCGCGGGCGGGTACCCGGCCGGGGCCACGACCGGGACCACGGCCGGTTGGCCGTACGACGGTGCCGGCGACGTGAGGATCCCCGCGCAGAAGACGGCGGACGCGGTGCACGGGGCGGTGCCGGCGGACACCACCGGCGCCGACTCGACCGGCGCGACCGGTGGGGCCGACCCGGCCGGCGCGGAGAAGAAGCCGGCGGTCCCCGGCCGTGACCGCTATCTGGACCTGCTGCGCTCCATCGCCCTGGTGCGTGTGGTGGCGTACCACCTCTTCGGCTGGGCCTGGCTGTCGGTCCTCTTCCCGTCCATGGGCGTGATGTTCGCGCTGGCGGGCTCGCTCATGGCGCGCTCGCTCAACCGTCCCGCCCTGTCCGTGATCAAGAGCAGGGTGCGCAGACTGCTGCCCCCGCTGTGGGTGTTCAGCGCGCTGATGCTCGGGATCCTGTTCGTGCAGGGCTGGAGTCCGGCGAAGGACCCGGACCTCGGGGGCCATCTCTGGGGCCCGATCAGCGTGTTCAACTACCTGGTGCCGATCGGCGCCCCGCCGTACCCCTTGAGCATCGGCTCCGAGTCCGGGCTGCTGGAGAGCAGTTGGGCGGACCAGGCGGCGGGTCCGCTGTGGTATCTGCGGGCCTACCTGTGGTTCGTGCTCGCCTCCCCGCTGCTGCTGTGGGCGTTCCGCCGGGTGCCGTGGGCGACCCTGCTGTTCCCGCTGGCGCTCACCGCCGTGGTCGGCACCGGGCTGGTCACCATCCCCGGCGAGACCGGCAACGCGGTCCAGGACTTCGCCGTGTACGGCAGCTGCTGGGTGCTCGGCTTCGCCCACAACAACGGCATGCTGAAGCAGATCCCGCGCTATGCGGCCGTGTCCGGCGCGGCGGCGTTGATGGCGTTCGGCCTGTGGTGGGCGTCCGGCCACCTCGGCTCCGAGGGCTGGGACCTGAACGACATCCCGCTCGCGCAGGCGACCTGGTCGTTCGGCATCGTGGTGATCCTGTTGCAGTACTCGCCGTCGTGGCAGACGCTGCCGGGCCGGCTGGCCAAGTGGGACAAGCTCATCACCCTCTCCAACAACCGAGCGGTGACGATCTACCTCTGGCACAACCTGCTCATCATGGCGACGGTGCCGATCCTCGACCTGGCCTACGACCTGCCCTTCATGCAGAGCGACGCGGCCTCGTCGTGGCTGGACTCGACGGAACTCTTCTGGCAGTTCGTGCTCGTCTGGCCGCTGATAGGCCTGGCCATACTGTCCGTCGGCTGGGTCGAGGACCTGGCGGCGAAGCGCAAGCCCCGGCTGTGGCCGAACGGGGCGAAGAAGAAGCGGGCGGCGAGGGCTCACTGAGCCGGGCCCGCTGAGCCGGGTTCGCCGAGCCGGGTGCCCCGCGTCCTTCGGGCGCGGGGCACCCGGCTCTTTGCCGGGCATGGAGTCGTCGGAGTGCCGCCGGGCTCTGGCCAACGCGCGTAGACGGGCGCATCATGGGGGTGCTTTGTGCGCACAACCCTCGCACTGAAATTGTCATGCACGCGTCATTCAGCTCATGCGACGTGTGCGTGCACGCCCATTCACGCGCGTCATTCAGCGACAAAGGGAGACGGCACGATGGCTTGCGGATCGACCAGCCTATGGGCCGGTGAAACGAGCTGGTTCTGTTGCGGATCCTCCTGGGGTCCGTGCGGCAGCGCGGGCGGCGGCGCCTGCGGCAACTGCCGGTCCAGCGCGAATCACGGCGCCTGGCCCAACGCGTCACAGGCATGCTGGGACATCACCCGGCCCGACCTGTGCGGCGAGAGCATCCCCAGACGCGGCTGCGGTGCGGTGATGAACATCAGACACCAGTGCTCCGGCGCCACCGTCTGCATCACGATCACCGACTGCGGACCGCGCACCAAGGACTGGTGCGGCGAGGCCACCTGCTGCAACGGCGCCTGCCGCACCAACCGCGTCCTGGACCTGACCCCGGCCGCCTTCTCGGCGATCGGCAACCTCAGCTCCGGCAAGCTGCCGGTCTACATCTACGAGTGAGGGGGAGTTCGTCATGACGTACCGTCAGAAGGACGACGGCGGCCTGGGCCGCCGTCGCTTCCTCACCACGGCCGCCCTCACCGGCGCCACCATCGTCGGCGCGTCCGCCCTCGGCGGCTTCGACGCCGACGCGGCCTTCGCCGCCGAGCCGTCGCTCGACCCGGCGATCCCCAAGTCGACGTTCGTGGAAGGCCGGATCACCGGCATCACCGGCAGTGTCCTGGAAGTCGCGGGATCCTACGGTGACCACGCCCGGGTACAGCTGACCAACGTCACCAGCGTCTGGAAGGTCCGGCCCACCACCGCGGCCGAGATCGAGATCGGGGACGGGCTGTACGCGCGGGGCGTCCCGATGCCGGACGGCACCGTCGCCGCCGACGCGGTGTGGGTGAACATCGTGAACATCGACACCACGATCCGCGGCATCGCGAAGAACCGCGTGCACTTCTCCCACGGGCAGCACGAAATCGTCGGCCACGTGCGTCAGGACACGACGAACGCCTCCTACGCGGGTCGTGCGCTCACCTCGGACCTGTCCCGGCTGCGCATCGGGCAGAGCGCCCAGGTGCTCGGCGCCTGGCGGCCGTTCGACAACTCGGTGGACGTCGTCCGTATCTCCGTCGGGCACTGACGGCCGGATCCGAGGAGGAGAAGGGGAGGGAAGGATGCTCTCACTGACAACGGGCCTCGTGCCGCTGGTCCTTGCGGGTCTGCTGGGGTGGACCGGCGCGGTCAAGCTCTTCGACCGGGACACCGTGCGCCGGGCACCGAAGACGGCGCTGGCCCGGATGCTGCGCAGCAGCGAGCGGGCGGCGCTGGTGCTGCGCGGCACCGGCGCCGTGGAACTCCTGCTCGCCGCGGGGTTGCTGGCCCTACCGGCGAACCGTGTGCCGGGCGCGGCCACGGCCGTCCTCGGGGCCGGGTTCCTCGGCTATCTCGGCTACGGCCGGGCGCTGGCACCGGAGTCCTCCTGCGGCTGTTCCGCGAACGAGGACACCCCGATCACCTGGCGGGCGTTCGCGCGAGCCGCCCTGGTGCTCGTGGGTGGCGCGACGGCGGCGGTGGCGCACCGGGTCTGGTGGTCCACGCTCACCGAACGGCCCGGTGGATCGGTCGTGTTCCTGGCCGTGGCGGTGGCCGTCCTGGTGGCGCTGTCGGTCGATCTCGACCGGTGGTGGCTGCTGCCGCTGCGCCGGCTGAGGCTGCGTGTCTTCGGGCATCCGCTCTTCGGCAGCGAGCCGGGGGACCGGGTGCCTGTCGCCGCCAGCGTCGAACTGCTGGAGAACTCCCTCGCCTGGCAGACCGCCTTCCCGGTGGTCCGGTCGGGTCTGCTGGACCACTGGGAGGAGGACGGCTGGCGGATCCTTCTGTACTCGGGTGTGCACGGGGCGGGGGCGAACGCGCGGCCGGTGTCGGTGGTCTTCGCCCTGGACGCCACGGCCAGCCGCGACACGCTGGGCGACCCGGTGGTCCGCGTCAGCTTCATCGACGCGAACACCGGCAACCGGGTGGCAGAGGACCTCCTGAACGCGGTCCCTCCGCGCAGGGCTCTGCCCACACTCGGCTGACGGGCTGGCCGCTCACGGCTCACCGCCCCTGCGGGGCCGGTGAGCCGTGAACGGAGGTGCGGGCTCCGTTCGCGTACGTCTCATGTGCGGGCGCGGTGGTTGGGCCCCTCGCTGGTGTGGGTGCGGGTGATCTCGGTAGCGTGTCGGCTGTTTCGTCCCAACCCACCTGCCCCACCAGGAGCCTGCTGTGAACCGCCGTCCAACCCGCCTGCTCACCACAGTCGTCGCCGGCACGGCGGCCGCAGTGCTCCTCTCCGGTTGCGGCGGAGGCGACGGCGACTCGAAGGCCAACGACGAGATCGCGGGCGCGGACACGGGCACGGAGACGCCGGCCTCCCCGACTCCGTCCGCGACAGCGGCGGGGCGACCGAAGATCGAGTTGCCGTCGGATCTGAATCTCGTCTTCGAAGACACGAAGACCGGGGACCCGGTGAAGGACGTGGTCCTGGCCGACAGCGCGGAGCGCATGCGCGCCGTGGATGCCGCGATCACGGGAACCGACCCGAAGGGTGAGGCGCTCGCCTACTACAACACGGGCAAGGCCCGTGAAGCCGCCCTGTCCTGGGTCGCCCAGTTCAAGGAGGCCGGCGCCACCCTCACCGGCCAGGCTCGCTACTACGACCGCAAGGTGACGCTGCGGAGCGGGACATCGGCTGCCCTCATCTTCTGCGCGGACGAGAGCAAGGGCTTCAGCAAGGACAAGAAGACCCAGAAGATCGCCAAGACGCCGGTCACCAAGAACAGTTACGTGCTGTACAACACGAGGCTGGACAAGAACTCCGACGGTGTCTGGCAGACGTCCCAGATCATCTCGACCAGGGGGGCGGCTCAGTGCCAGCCGTAGCCAGAATCACGGTGTGCGCAGCTGTCGCCGGTGTCGCTGTATGGACCGCTGGGCCGGTCGCCTGGGCCGACTTCGTACCCGGTGGCAACGGCACAGGGTCCGAGACCCAGGTCCAGGGCGACCAGCACGACCAAAAGATCTCCGCCACCGCCGGTGCCGTCGTCTACGACCGGTCCGAGAACGGGGCCGGGCGATCGGCCGGGCCCGTGGCCTCAGTCACGGCCTGGACCCCGCCCGCCTGCTACTACGCGCCCAAGTACAGCCCGGACCAGCTCAAGGCGTATCTGGAGCCGATCTGGGAGGCGGAGTCGACGGGGTACGAGTGGGACGCGCAGCAGCGTGACAAGTACGTCAACGGCCACCCCTACAAGGACTTCAACAAGGACAAGGAAGGCGAGGGCTACTGGTGGGACTCGTACGTCACCCCCGGCCGCGCCGGCGACCCCGGCGCGCTCGACTGTGACAAGCCCATCTTCTGGGTGGACAAGGGCGCCGCGCCTCCGGCGGACACGCCGCAGGCCATCACCCCCGCGATCCTCGCCGAACTCGCCTACAACGAGATCCGTGTCCCCGGTACCGAGGTGACGCTTGCCCCGGCCGGGGTGACCAAGGTGAATCTGCCGACCTGGGCGTGGCTGGACGGGGCGCGGTTCAGGCCGGTTTCCGTGACGGCTTCCGTGCCGGTGCTGGGGATTACCGCGACCACCACCGCCGAGCCGGTCTCGTTGAAGATCGATCCCGGTACGGCGGACGCCGAGACCTACCCCGCGTCAGGGGTCTGCGCGATCAACGGTGGCCGTATCGGTGAGGCGTACGCCAAGGGGAAGGCCGACCGGACACCGCCCTGCGGGGTGAAGTACCTGCGGTCGTCCGGCGACGGCTCGTACCGGTTGAGGGCCACCATCACCTGGAAGATTCACTGGACGGGTACCGGCGGTACCGGCGGGGATCTGCCCGAGGGAACCTTCGGCGACACCCAGGACGTCACGGTTCAGGAGATCCAGGCCGTGAACCGCTGAGCCAGAGGCGGACAACCGAAAACAGGGGGCGCCGCGGTGAACGGGTGGCGGGTTCGGAAGGTGCTCGAGCAGGTGCGCCGCCGGGGCCGCAGGCGGCGGGGCAGGAGTGGCCAGGCGGCCCGTATGGGCACGGCCCCTACGGTCAGGGCCCGTACGGACAGGGCCCGTACGGCAACGGGCCCTACCACCCGCAGTAGGGGGCGGCCCCGAGCCGCCCGGGGTCTACCGGTCCGGCCGGTGGGCGGGCACTGTGGGAGGGAACGGATTTCCGGCCTCCGACGATGCCCCGGCGAGGCCTGCCGGCCGGGGTGAGCCTAGGCGGTGACAGGCGCATGGCACTGGCTGCGGCCACGGCCCCGTACGAGCTGAGGTTCGACGCCGGGCGGGTCTGCCTGGATCTCCTCTCCACCACCCATCCCGTGGAACGGCTGGACTCCGTCGCGCCGCTGTGCGCGTGGATCACCGGATCGGGGCTGGTACCGCCCGGCTGCCCACTGGCGCACGCCGACGCCTCCTGGCTCACCTGCTTCCGGGAACTGCGGCGAGACATAGGGCAGTTGGTGCGCGGCTGTCTCGCCCAGGAGGTCCGCGCCTACGATCTCGCGCTCGCCCGCGTCAACGACGTCGCCCGTACGGCGCCGCCGGCACCCCGCGCCGTACGAGGCGAAGACGGCACTCTCGTACGCGAGTTGGCGGGCCAACCCCAGTGCGCGGCCCTGCTCGCGGCCGTCGCCCGGGACACCGTTGAGCTGCTCACCGATCCCGTGGCGCGGGCGGGTCTGCGCCAGTGCGAGGGCGACAACTGCCCGATCGTGTACCTGGACACGTCCCGGGGGCGCCGGAGGCGCTGGTGCTCCAGCGAGGTCTGCGGGAACCGCGAACGGGTGGCCCGCCACCGCCGACGCGCCGCCCTCTCCCGGACGTAGAGGGGCGGAAAGCGACAACTCCCGTATCCATTTGCCGGTTGTGGGCGTTCCGCGCCAAAGTGATTTCGGTAACACTCCGTTTGGCTCCCGCCGGGAGCGGGCAGCGCCGGCACTCCGGCTCCTGTGTCGGAAATGTAAAGATCAAGCGGGGGGAATGTGCGCCCATGTCCTCCCTCGTCACGTCACCACCCAGAAATCCGTCGGCCGGTTTTGAACACGGCGCGCCCGGGATCCGTACCCGTCGGCGAGCGACCGACTGGGGGAAGCCCCGGACACCGGAGGTGGGCGTGCGCAAGGATGCGGCCGTGGCCAATGAACGTGGATCGAGGGCCCGACATCGCATGTCCCAGTCCTCGGAACCTGATGAGGAGTTGATGCGTGCGCTCTATCGCGAGCACGCCGGACCTCTCCTCGCGTATGTCCTCCGGCTGGTGGCCGGCGACCGGCAGCGTGCCGAGGACGTGGTGCAGGAGACGCTCATCCGTGCCTGGAAGAACGCCGGTCAGCTCAATCGGGCCACCGGTTCGGTACGCCCCTGGCTGGTGACGGTCGCCCGGCGCATCGTCATCGATGGCCACCGCAGCCGGCAGGCCCGGCCGCAGGAGGTCGATCCGTCGCCGCTGGAGGTCATCCCCGCGGAGGACGAGATCGACAAGGCGCTGTGGCTGATGACGCTGTCGGACGCGCTCGACGACCTGACCCCGGCCCACCGGGAGGTGCTCGTCGAGACGTACTTCAAAGGGCGTACCGTCAATGAGGCAGCCGAGACACTGGGCATACCCAGCGGCACCGTCCGCTCGCGGGTGTTCTACGCCCTGCGGTCGATGAAGCTGGCGCTGGAGGAGCGGGGGGTGACGGCGTGATGAGCGTGTACGGGGGATTCGGAACGGGTGGTGCGGGTATGTCTGGGGCCATGCAGGGAACCCCGGCTCCGAACGAGCACGAGACCGTCGGCGCCTACGCCCTCGGGATTCTCGACGACGCCGAGGCAACCGCTTTCGAGGCGCACCTCGCCACCTGCGAGTGGTGCGCCCAGCAACTCGACGAACTCGCCGGGATGGAGCCGATGCTGGCCGCACTCGCGGACCTGCCGGGCTCCGGCGCACCCGCGGTCGGCGAGTCCCTGTCGGCCAAGCCCAGCCCGCGCCTGGTGGAGAAGCTCGTCGACGAGGTCGCCGAGCGCCGCGCCCAGAAGCGCCGGCGTGGCTTCTACATGGTCGCGGCGGCGGCAGCGCTGATCATCGGCGGCCCGCTGACCGCGGTCGCGGTGAGCGGCTCGGACGGCGGCAGCACCGCGGTGGCCGCGAGCCCCGCGAAGTCCGCCTTCGAGTCGATGCCCGACAAGGTCACGGCGACGGACTCCACGACGAAGGTCACCGCGACGGTCGCCGTCGAGAAGAAGGACTGGGGCACGAACGCCGTTCTCGAACTGAGCAACGTCACCGGCCGGCAGAAGTGCTCGCTCATCGCCGTCGGCAAGAACGGCGAACGTGAGACGGTCACGTCCTGGTCCGTCCCGGAGTGGGGCTACGGCGTCCCGAACGCCAAGACGGAGGAGGCCAAGAACCCCCTCTACGTCCGCGGCGGCGCGGCCCTGGAGCCGAACCAGATCGACCACTTCGAAGTGATGACCTTCGACGGGAAACGACTCGTCGAGGTGCCCGCCTAGCCTCTGTGTGGCGGACCGCGTCTGCGACACGGTCTTCCGGACAGGCATTGGCTTCCGCGAGCGGGCCCCCTTCGCGTACGGTTGACGGCTGCCCAGCACGTCAGAAGGGGGCCCGGTGGCCGCACAGGCTCAACAGGATTCCGCGGTCGGATCGGTCCACGCCGCAGCGCACGAAGCGGCGCACGACTCCGTACGGGACCGAGAGATCGGTGTGGAACAGCAGCACCTGGACCGGGTGTACCGCCGCCTCGAGGAGAAGATCCACGAGGCCGAGTTCCTCATGCGCGACGCGGCCCAGCGCGGCCAGGTGGGTACACCCGGCGCGCTGGCCGAGCGCGACGCGCAGGTGTTCCGGGCGGGCATCCACCTCAACCGGCTGAACAACGAGTTCGAGGACTTCCTGTTCGGCCGTATCGACCTGCTGCTCGGCAAGGACGGCAGGAAGGGCCCGGACGGCGCGTACACCGCGGTCGAGCCGGCCGAGGGCGCGGTCCGCGAGAACGGCACGGCGGACATCGCCGAGACCCTGCACATCGGCCGCATCGGCGTCCTCGACGAGGACTACTCCCCGCTGGTCATCGACTGGCGGGCACCGGCCGCGGCCCCGTTCTACCGCTCCACCCCGGTCGACCCCGGCCGGGTCGTGCGCCGGCGGGTCATCCGCTCCAAGGGGCGGCGCGTGCTCGGGGTCGAGGACGACCTGATGCGTCCCGAGCTGAAAGCCTTCCTCGACGGCCACGAGCTGCCCGCGATCGGCGACGGCGCGCTGATGGCCGCGCTCGGCCGGGCCCGCAGCCACACCATGCGGGACATCGTCTCCTCCATCCAGGCCGAGCAGGACCTGGTCATCCGCGCCCCCGCCGCCTCGGTGACGTACGTCGAGGGCGGTCCGGGGACGGGGAAGACGGCGGTCGCGCTGCACCGGGCGGCCTACCTGCTCTACCAGGACCGGCGCCGCTACGCGGGCGGCATCCTGATCGTCTCCCCGACGCCGCTGCTCGTGGCCTACACCGAGGGCGTGCTGCCCTCGCTCGGCGAGGAGGGCCAGGTCGCCATCCGGGCGATCGGCTCGCTCGTCGACGGCGCCGAGGCCACGCTGTACGACTCTCCTGCGGTGGCGCGGGCCAAGGGCTCGTACCGGATGCTGAAGGTGCTGCGCAAGGCGGCGCGGGGCGCGCTGGAGTCGAACGGCTCGCCGGACCGGCTGCGGGTCGTCGCCTTCGGCCGCCGTCTGGAGCTGGAGGCCGAGGAGCTCGACCACGTCCGGCGCACCGCCCTCGGCGGCACGGCGCCGGTCAACCTGCTGCGCCCGCGCGCCCGCAAGCTGCTGCTGGACGCCCTGTGGGAGAAGTCGGGCGCCGCCGGCCGGCACACCGACCCGGAACTGGCCGCCGAGCTGCGTTCCTCCTTCGACGAGGACGTGAGCGGTGAGGACTCCTTCGTCGCCTTCCTCGACGCGTGGTGGCCCGAGCTGACCCCGCCGGCCGTGCTCACCGCCATGGCCGACGAGCGGCGGCTGGGCCGCTGGGCGCGCCGGATCCTCAACCCGGGGGAGGTGCGCCGGGTGGCCCGCTCGCTGCGGCGGAACGGGTACTCGGTGCACGACATCGCCCTGCTCGACGAGCTCCAGGCGATCCTCGGCACCCCGGCCCGCCCGCGCCGGAAGCGCGACCTGGACCCGCTGGACCAGCTCACCGGTCTGGAGGAGCTGATGCCGGTGCGCGAGGAGTCGCAGCGGGAGCGGGCGGAGCGCCTCGCGCAGGAGCGCACCGAGTACGCGCACGTCATCGTGGACGAGGCACAGGACCTCACGCCCATGCAGTGGCGGATGGTCGGCCGGCGCGGCCGGCACGCCACCTGGACGGTCGTCGGCGACCCCGCCCAGTCCTCCTGGTCCGACCCGGACGAGGCGGCCGAGGCCCGCGACGAGGCCCTGGGCACCCGGCCGCGCCGCCGTTTCCAGCTGACCGTGAACTACCGCAACCCGGCGGAGATCGCCGACCTGGCCTCGAAGGTCCTCGCCCTGGCCATGCCCGGCTCCCTCGCGCCGACGGCCGTGCGCTCCACCGGGGTGGAGCCGCGCTTCGCCGTCGTCCGGGGCTCCGTGGAGAAGAGCGCGCGGGCGGAGGCCGAGCGGCTGCTGGACCTGGTGGACGGCACGGTCGGCGTGGTCGTCGCCATGAACCGGCGCGAGGAGGCCAGGCGCTGGCTGGCCGGGCTCGGCGACCGGGTGGTGGCCCTCGGCAGCCTGGAGGCCAAGGGCCTGGAGTACGACGCGACGGTCGTCGTCTCGCCCGCGGAGATCGCGGACGAGTCCCCGGCCGGTCTGCGGGTCCTGTACGTGGCCCTGACCAGGGCCACCCAGCAGCTGACGGTGGTCTCCGGGGAGCGGGACGAGCCGGACGGGGCCGGGGTGCCGGATCTGCTGCGGGACTGAACCCGGGGTAACCGCAGCGACGGGAATGGCCATGAGGGATCCGTTTGTTAGCCTGGATACGACACCGGCCCGATCCAAGCCCCCGGGCCCAACCTTCGTCGCTACGAGCGACCACTTGCCGCGAGGCGAGCATGGCGGGTCGGTGTCATACAAACCTCCAGGAGGCTCACGTCGCTCATGTGACGTGGGCCTCTTTTGCCGCCTGCGTATCTTCCGTCGCTTCGCCAGTTCTCGTATGGTGGAATTCAGTTTCCGAAATCGGCACCTCCAGGTGAACACAACGTCCACAACCCGGGGCGGCTAGCACGTACTCGGGGGTAGGTGCGACGATCGGACGGCAGAACTTCGCGACACGGTGAAAGCAGAGGAAGTCGGCCATGGCAACGGCGCCCAGCGTCTCCTACTCGATGACCATCCGTCTGGAGGTGCCGGCGGGCGGAACCGCCGTATCGCAGCTCACCACGGCCGTGGAGTCCTCCGGAGGCTCGGTGACCGGCCTCGACGTCACCGCGTCGGGCCACGAGAGGCTCCGTATCGACGTCACCATCGCGGCCACCTCGACGGCCCACGCCGAGGAGATCGTCGAGAAGCTGCGCGGCATCGAGGGCGTCACGCTGGGCAAGGTCTCGGACCGTACGTTCCTCATGCACCTCGGCGGCAAGATCGAGATGGCGTCCAAGCACCCCATCCGCAACCGTGACGACCTGTCCATGGTCTACACCCCCGGTGTGGCCCGCGTGTGCATGGCGATCGCGGAGAACCCCGAGGACGCCCGGCGCCTGACCATCAAGCGCAACTCGGTTGCGGTCGTGACGGACGGCTCGGCCGTGCTGGGCCTGGGCAACATCGGCCCGAAGGCCGCACTGCCGGTCATGGAGGGCAAGGCGGCCCTCTTCAAGCGCTTCGCCGGCATCGACGCCTGGCCGATCTGCCTGGACACCCAGGACAGCGACGCGATCGTCGAGATCGTCAAGGCGATCGCCCCCGGCTTCGCGGGCATCAACCTGGAGGACATCTCCGCGCCCCGCTGCTTCGAGATCGAGGCCCGGCTGCGCGAGGCCCTCGACATCCCCGTCTTCCACGACGACCAGCACGGCACCGCGATCGTCGTGCTCTCCGCGCTGACCAACGCGCTGCGCGTGGTCGGCAAGTCGATCGACAGCGTGCGCGTGGTGATGTCCGGCGCCGGCGCGGCCGGCACGGCGATCCTGCGGCTGCTGCTCGCCGCGGGCGTGAAGAACGCCGTCGTCGCCGACATCCACGGGGTGGTGCACGCCGAGCGTGAGGACCTCGTCGGGGCCGCCCCGGACTCCCCGCTGCGCTGGATCGCGGACAACACCAACCCGGAGGGCCTGAGCGGCACGCTGAAGGAGGCCGTGCACGGCGCGGACGTCTTCATCGGCGTCTCGGCGCCCAACGTGCTCGACGGTGACGACGTGGCCGCCATGGCGGAGGGCGCGATCGTGTTCGCGCTCGCGAACCCCGACCCCGAGGTGGACCCGGCAATTGCCCGTCAGACGGCGGCAGTTGTGGCCACCGGCCGCTCCGACTTCCCCAACCAGATCAACAACGTGCTGGTCTTCCCGGGTGTTTTCCGCGGCCTGCTGGACGCGCAGTCCCGAACCGTCAACACGGAGATGATGCTGGCCGCCGCGCAGGCCCTCGCCGACGTGGTCACCGGGGACGAGCTGAACCCGAACTACATCATTCCGAGCGTCTTCAACGACAAGGTCGCCGGCGCGGTGGCCGGGGCGGTCCGGGAGGCGGCCGCGAAGACGGCGGCAACGGCGTGACGATTGCCACGGCGCGGCGAAACCGGCGCGTCGTGAAGCACCCCGCCGCCGGTGGAGCCTTATCGTGACGGCCAGGCTCGGGCATCTCTTCGTGTGACTCCCAAGGGTGTTCTCACGACTCCTATGGGTGCCGGATTGGCATTCGTGCCGCAGGTGGGGGCAGGATGCCTCCCTGGGCGCGAGGGTTCGGCGACGGACCCGGGTCCGGGGACTCACCGAGGACCCTGGCAGCATCGGCTTCGCTGTGCCCAACATGCGGCCTCGCCGCAACGGTAAGAAGAACACGGGAGTAACAACATGAACCGCAGTGAGCTGGTGGCCGCGCTGGCCGACCGTGCCGAGGTGACCCGCAAGGACGCCGACGCCGTGCTGGCCGCGTTCGCCGACGTCGTCGGCGACATCGTCTCCAAGGGGGACGAGAAGGTCACCATCCCTGGTTTCCTGACCTTCGAGCGCACCCACCGTGCCGCTCGCACCGCTCGCAACCCGCAGACCGGCGAGCCGATCCAGATCCCGGCCGGCTACAGCGTGAAGGTCTCCGCGGGCAGCAAGCTCAAGGAAGCGGCCAAGGGCAAGTGACCTCGCCGTCTCGTACGCCGTGGGACGGCGTACGAGACGCTGCAGGCCGGCCCTCAGGCCGTCACGACGCCAATGGGGCGGTCCCCCTCACCGGGGGCCGCCCCAAAGTCGTACCCGCGTTCCCCCGGCGCCCGCCGGGGGAACGCGGACCAGCCGAGGGCCCGGCTGGGGGGTTCGGTCAGCCGAGGGCCTGGCCCGGGAGCTCCACCTTGGCGCCCAGCTCCATGAGCTTCTCCATGAAGTTCTCGTAGCCACGGTTGATCAGGTCGATGCCGTGGACGCGGGAGGTTCCCTGGGCGGCCAGGGCCGCGATCAGGTACGAGAAGCCGCCGCGCAGGTCGGGGATGACCAGGTCGGCGCCCTGGAGCCGGGTCGGGCCGGACACCACCGCGGAGTGCAGGAAGTTGCGCTGGCCGAAGCGGCAGTCGGAGCCGCCCAGGCACTCGCGGTAGAGCTGGATGTGGGCGCCCATCTGGTTGAGCGCGGAGGTGAAGCCCAGACGCGACTCGTACACCGTCTCGTGGATGATCGACAGGCCCGTGGCCTGGGTCAGGGCGACCACCAGCGGCTGCTGCCAGTCGGTCTGGAAACCGGGGTGCACGTCCGTCTCCAGCGCGATGGACTTCAACTGGCCGCCCGGGTGCCAGAAGCGGATGCCCTCGTCGTCGATCTGGAACGCGCCGCCGACCTTCCGGTAGGTGTTCAGGAAGGTCATCATCGACCGCTGCTGGGCGCCGCGGACGTAGATGTCGCCCTCGGTGGCCAGTGCCGCGGACGCCCAGGACGCCGCCTCCAGCCGGTCCGAAAGGGCCCGGTGGTTGTATCCGCCGAGCTTCTCCACACCCGTGATCCGGATCGTGCGGTCGGTGTCGATCGCGATGATCGCGCCCATCTTCTGCAGGACGCAGATCAGGTCCTCGATCTCCGGCTCCACGGCCGCGTTGGACAGCTCGGTGACCCCCTCGGCCAGCACGGCCGTCAGCAGCACCTGCTCGGTCGCGCCGACGGACGGGTACGGCAGTCGGATCTTCGTCCCGCGGAGCCGCTGCGGGGCCTCCAGGTACTGCCCGTCGGCCCGCTTCTCGATGACCGCGCCGAACTGCCGCAGCACGTCGAAGTGGAAGTCGATGGGCCGGCCGCCGATGTCGCAGCCGCCCAGGCCGGGGATGAACGCGTGCCCCAGCCGGTGCAGCAGCGGCCCGCAGAACAGGATCGGAATGCGCGAGGAGCCCGCGTGGGCATCGATGTCGGCGACATTGGCGCTCTCCACCCGGGTCGGGTCGAGCACCAGCTCACCCGGTTCGTCACCCGGACGGACCGTCACCCCGTGCAGTTGCAGCAGGCCGCGCACGACACGCACGTCACGGATGTCCGGAACGTTGCGCAGGCGACTTGGCTCACCGCCCAGCAGGGCGGCGACCATGGCCTTTGGTACGAGGTTCTTCGCACCGCGGACACGGATCTCGCCCTCCAGCGGGGTTCCGCCGTGGACAAGCAGGACGTCATCAGTGCCGTTGACGGTCATGTATCTCGCGTTCCGATGAGGTGGGCAGGATCCGGCCGATCACTTCGGAGGGGGCCGGAGAGACAGGGTAATCGCCGTGCGCCCCCCTGCAGAAAGCCCGTCGGCGGCCCGGGTTGGCTCGGGACCCTGCGCCAACACGCCCCGTTGAGCGTCGGGCACGTGCGGTCACCGCGGCGGCCGTGCGCCGGTGACGCTTCCGTGTCCCTGAGCTGCGCTCACCCCCGTAGCCGGATTGGCTCCCCATGCGCAGGGAAGATGCGGGATCATGTCTGGCATGACCGAGGTGTCCTCGCTCACAGGGCGGCTGCTCGTGGCTACGCCCGCCCTGGCGGACCCGAACTTCGACCGTGCGGTGGTGCTCCTTCTCGACCACGACGAGGAGGGCTCCCTCGGTGTCGTCCTCAACCGTCCCACCCCCGTGGACGTGGGCGACATCCTGGAGGGCTGGGCGGATCTCGCCGGGGAGCCCGGCGTCGTCTTCCAGGGCGGCCCGGTGTCGCTGGACTCCGCACTCGGCGTCGCCGTCATCCCCGGCGGCTCCGGCGGGGGCGCCCCGCTGGGCTGGCGCCGGGTGCACGGCGCGATCGGTCTCGTCGATCTGGAGGCACCTCCCGAGCTGCTGGCCTCCGCCCTCGGCTCGCTGCGGATCTTCGCCGGATACGCCGGCTGGGGCCCCGGCCAGCTCGAGGACGAGCTGGCGGAAGGGGCCTGGTACGTCGTCGAGTCGGAACCCGGCGACGTGTCCTCCCCGTCCCCCGAGAGACTGTGGCGCGAGGTGCTGCGCCGCCAGCGCAACGAACTGGCGATGGTCGCCACATATCCGGACGACCCTTCACTCAACTGATGCCCGGGGCCTTCAGTACCCTTGCCGTATGAGCACTCTCGAGCCCGAGCGCGGCACTGGTACGGGTACCCTCGTCGAGCCGACGCCGCAGGTGTCCCACGGCGACGGCGACCACGAGCGCTTCGCCCACTACGTCCAGAAGGACAAGATCATGGCGAGCGCCCTCGACGGTACGCCCGTCGTGGCGCTGTGCGGCAAGGTGTGGGTGCCGGGCCGCGACCCGAAGAAGTACCCCGTCTGCCCGCTGTGCAAGGAGATCTACGAATCCATGAGCGGCGGCGGCGAAGGCGGCGACGACAAGAAGAAGTAACCGGCTCCCCGCTCGGCAGAGACTCGCAGGGCCCCCGAGGCACGCTCCGACGTGCCTCGGGGGCCTGTGTCGTCGGACGGCCCGTGCACGATGTGCAACGCTCGTTGCGCCGTGTCGCGGCCGACGCTACCCATGGGTGGCATGACCGACGTGATTCCGGCCCCGCGCGCCGCGGCCGTCTCCCCGGACCGCGCCGTCCCGCTCGACCGGGGCACCACCCTCTGGGCCGCCGAGGGCACCGGCGGCACGGAACGCTGGCTGCGCGGCACGCTCGGCGCGGCCCTCGGCCTGCCCTTCCCGCCCGGCGCCGAGGACGACCCGGACTCCGTACGGCTGCGCCTGGACGACTCCCTGGAACCCGAGGCGTACCGGCTCGCCGCCGTCGCCGGCCGGGGTGCAGAGATCCGCGGCGGCTCCCCGGCCGGGGTGTTCTGGGGTGCGCAGACCCTGCGCCAACTGCTCGGCCCCGACGCCTTCCGGCGCGCCCCCGTACGGCCGGAGGCCGCCCACGCGGTCCCGGCGGGGGTGATCGAGGACGCCCCCCGCTTCCGCTGGCGCGGCCTGATGCTCGACGTGGCCCGCCACTTCATGCCGAAGGACGGCGTCCTGCGCTACCTCGACCTGATGGCCGCGCACAAACTCAACGTGCTGCACTTCCACCTGACCGACGACCAGGGCTGGCGGATCGAGATCAAGCGGTACCCGAGGCTGACGGAGGTCGGCTCCTGGCGGGCGCGGACGAGATTCGGCCACCGGGCGTCCCCGCTGTGGGAGGACAAACCGCACGGCGGCCACTACACCCAGGACGACATCCGGGAGATCGTCGCCTACGCGGCCGAGCGGCACATCGCCGTCGTCCCCGAGATCGACGTGCCCGGGCACTCGCAGGCCGCCATCGCCGCGTACCCGGAACTCGGCAACACCGACGTCGTCGACACCGCCGCCCTCACCGTCTGGGACGACTGGGGCGTCAACCCGAACGTCCTCGCCCCCACCGACACCACCCTGCGCTTCTACGAGGGCGTCTTCGAGGAACTGCTCGAACTGTTCCCCGCGGACGCCGTGACGTCCAACGGGTCGGGGATCTCGGGGTTCGTCCACATCGGCGGTGACGAGTGCCCCAAGGAGCAGTGGCGGGCCTCGCCGGCCGCGCAGGCGCGGATCGCGGAACTCGGGCTGGCCGGCGAGGACGAGCTCCAGGCCTGGTTCGTCGGCCACTTCGACGCCTGGCTCACCGCGCGCGGGCGAAGGCTCATCGGCTGGGACGAGATCCTGGAGGGCGGCCTGGCGGCGGGGGCCGCGGTGTCGTCCTGGCGCGGGTACGAGGGCGGGATCGCCGCCGCGCGGGCCGGCCACGACGTCGTCATGTGCCCCGAGCAGGAGGTGTACCTGGACCACCGCCAGGCCCCGGGCGAGGACGAGCCCGTGCCGATCGGCTTCGTGCGCACCCTGGAGGACGTCTACCGGTTCGAGCCGGTCCCCCCGGAGCTGGACGGGGCCCGGGCCCGCCATGTGCTGGGCGCGCAGGCCAACGTGTGGACCGAGGTGATGGAGGATCAGGCACGCGTGGACTACCAGGCGTTCCCCAGGCTGGCCGCGTTCGCCGAGGTCGCCTGGAGTGCCCTGCCCGCCCCGGCGGAACGGGACTTCGCGGATTTCGAGCGGCGGATGACCGCCCACTACGGGCGTCTGGAGGCCCTGGGCGTCCGCTACCGGCCGCCCACCGGGCCGCACCCGTGGCAGCGGCGCCCCGGCATCCTCGGGCGACCCCTCGACGGTCCGCCGCCGAGGTAGCGGGAGGCGGCGGACCGGCCGGCTCCGCCCGCCGTCTCGAACAGGTGCCGGAAAAAGGTCGCAAGTGTCAGCGAAGAGTGGGAATTCGCTCGCACCGGTGATGGTGTGCCAAATCGGACCATGTCCCCGATGAGGTGGGCGAATGCCACCTAGCGGACCCCTGTCTTCGGGCCCTGCGAAGATGTGCCAGAGTTGCCACGTCCGCCCTGTCAGCACGTACCGTACGGCAGCACAGGTGGGACCAGCGGGGGCAGCGGGAAGGGGCAGCCGGTTTTGACCACGCACGCACCTCAGGCGGCGCAGGCCGTCACGCTGCCCACGACGCTGAACGAGGCGGTGGCGGCACTCACGGCCATGCCCGCCGCGGTGCCCGTGGCGGGCGGCACCGACCTCATGGCCGCCGTCAACTCCGGGCAGCTCAGGCCCACCGCGCTGGTCGGCCTCGGCCGGATCAGCGAGATCCGCGGCTGGCAGTACCAGGACGGCCACGCGCTGCTCGGTGCCGGGCTCACCCACGCGCGCATGGGGCGCCCCGACTTCGCCGCGCTGATCCCGGCGCTGGCCGCCGCCGCGCGCGCCGCCGGCCCGCCGCACATCCGCAACGCGGGCACCCTGGGCGGCAACATCGCCTCCGCCGCCCCCACCGGGGACGCGCTGCCGGTGCTGGCCGCCCTGGAGGCGATCCTGATCATCGCGGGCCCGGGCGGAGCCCGCCGGGAGATCCCGGTGTCGCATCTGCTGGCCGGCGTGGAGATGCTCCGCGCGGGCGAGCTCATCGGCTACGTGCGCGTGCCGCTGCTGCACGCGCCGCAGGTCTTCCTCAAGGCGACCGGCCGCACCGGACCGGGCCGCGCGGTCGCGTCCGTGGCGCTGGTCCTCGACCCGGCCCGGCGCGGGGTGCGGTGCGCGGTGGGCGCCATAGCGCCGATGCCGCTGCGGCCGCTGGACGCCGAACACTGGGTGGCCCAGCTCATCGACTGGGACAACGGCCGCGTGATCGTCCCGGAGGCGCAGAACGCCTTCGGCGAGTACGTGGCCGCGGCCTGCATCCCCGATCCGGTTCCCGCCGAGGACGGCTCCGTGCAGCAGCTTCCGCCCGCCGTACTGCACCTGCGGCGTACCGTCGCCGCGCTGGCCCGACGAGCACTGGGGAGGGCGCTGTCGTGACCGACGACCAGCACGCGGAGGGCACGCCGGGCAGCGGCGGCCGATGGGACCCGCTGCCGCAGGGCGAGTACGACGACGGCGCCACCGCGTTCGTGAAGCTGCCCGAGGGCGGTATCGACGCCCTCCTCGCCGCCGACAGCCCGCTCGCGGCGCCCGGCCACGGGTACGTGCCGCCGCCGATAGCGGTCACGCCCGCCCCGCAGGAGGCGACCGACCCGGTGGGGACGGGCGGTTGGGCCGTGCCGGGCGTGCCCGCCCAGGGCACCCAGTGGCCCGACCCGAACGCCGTGCCGCAGGACGCGGGCGCGGACGACCGGTTCACGTACCGTCCGGAGGCCACCCAGCAGTGGAACTTCGACGAGGCCCAGGCGGGCCCGGCCGCTCAGGCCCCTCCCGCGCCCGGACAGGACGTGACCGGGCAGTGGTCGATCCCGGTCGCCGGGGGTGACATCCCGGACGAATCAGGCGAGTTCACCACGTCGTCGCTGGTCCAGCAGTGGGGCGGAACCCCTCCGACCACCCTCCCCGGCGGCGCGGCCGCCCCGTGGGCCACGGAGGAGGTCGGTCAGGCCTGGAGCCGCCCCCGCACCGGAGCCGAGGCGCCCGGACGGCCCGGCGAGCCCCCGGCGGGCGACCCGCACGGGAGCGCACCGGCCGCGCACACCTACGAGGACGGCCCGACCGGTGCCGCGTTCCCGGCCGAAGGGCCGGCCGCGGGCGGGCAGGGTGCCGGGCCGGCTGAGGCGGCGTACGGCGCGCGTGGAGACGTGCGGTTGCCGGGACCTCCCGCTGCGGGCGATACGACCGGTGGTGGTTCCCCGGTCGGTGGGCCGGGCGGTGGCGGAAACGGTGCCGGGGCGGCGGAAGCCGCGTACGGGACGACGGTGGACGGCTCGCGCGCGGACGTGCGGTTGCCGGGACCTCCCGCTGCGGGCGATACGACCGGTGGTGGTTCCCCGGCCGGAGGGCCCGGCGCGGGCGCGCACGGTGCCGGGGCGGTCCAGGACGCGTACAGGGCCGGGACTTCGGCGGGCGGTGCGCGCGAGGGCGAGCCGGCGGCTTCGGGCGCGGGCCGTGCGGACGGCCGTCCGGCGGGGGTCCAGCACGCGGCCGAGGGGTCGGCGTCGGAGGCCGCCCGGCCATTCCCGCCGACCGTGACCGGACCCGGCGCGGACACCGCCGCCGCTCGGGGACCCGAGGCTCCGCATGGGCAGGGCGTGGCCGCCGTACCCGGGCGGGGCGCCACCGGTTCCCCGGCGGAGCGGCAAGCCCAACTCCGCGCGGAACAAGGCGCGCAGGCCTCGCGGCCCCGGTCCGCGTCCCCGGCGGAGTCCGACGCGGACTCCCCGCGGCCGGTCTCCGGCGCGACCGAGGCCGGCGAAGGCCCCCGAGGGGCCGTGGAGGCCGCCGAGGGGCCCGCCGGGCCGCCCGCACGGCCCGGCTCGCCGCGGGAGGCTCAGCCGTCCTCCCGGGCCGCCGGAGAGCCCGTCACGGGCTCCGGCTCCGCGACCCCGGACGGCGCGGCCACCGGCCCGGACCCGGACGCCGGACAGCCGGACACCGCCACCCAGGAGGACCCGCTTCCCGCGCCCCCGCAGGACGAGCACCCGCTCGCCTCGTACGTGCTGCGCGTCAACGGCGCCGACCGGCCCGTCACCGACGCCTGGATCGGCGAGTCGCTGCTGTACGTGCTGCGCGAGCGGCTCGGACTCGCGGGCGCCAAGGACGGCTGCTCGCAGGGCGAGTGCGGCGCCTGCAACGTACAGGTCGACGGACGCCTGGTCGCCTCCTGCCTGGTGCCCGCGGTCACCGCGGCCGGCAGCGAGGTGCGCACGATCGAGGGACTGGCCGTGGACGGGCAGCCCTCGGACGTGCAGCGGGCGCTCGCCCGGTGCGGCGCGGTCCAGTGCGGCTTCTGCGTGCCCGGCATGGCGATGACCGTGCACGACCTGCTGGAGGGCAACCCGGACCCGACCGAGCTGGAGACCCGCCAGGCGCTGTGCGGCAACCTGTGCCGCTGCACGGGCTACCGGGGCGTCCTCCAGGCCGTCAAGGAGGTCGTCACCGAACGCGAGGCGCACACGGCGGCGGACGAGGCCGAGCAGGAGGCCGAGGAGCCGCGCATCCCCCACCAGGCGGGTCCGGGCGCCGGCGGGGTCCACCCCTCCGCGTTCGACACCCCGGCACCGCACGACCCCTACGGCCAGGACGGAGGCCAGGCGTGAGCAACGAAGCCGCCACCGCCGCCGCGGAGACCGCCCCCGCGCCCGAACCCCTGCCGCACGGTCTCGGCTCCTCACTGCCGGCCGCCGACGCCCGCGCCAAGACGGAGGGCACCTTCCCGTACGCGGCCGACCTGTGGGCCGAGGGCCTGCTGTGGGCGGCCGTACTCCGCTCGCCGCACCCGCACGCGCGGATCGTGTCCATCGACACGGCACACGCGCGCGAGATGCCCGGCGTACGGGCCGTCGTCACCCACGAGGACGTCCCGGGCCGCCCCGTGTACGGCCGCGGCACGCCCGACCGCCCGGTGTTCGCCTCCGAGGTCGTACGCCACCACGGCGAGCCCATCGCGGCCGTGGCCGCCGACCACCCGGACACCGCGCGGATGGCCGCCGCCGCCGTCATCGTCGAGTACGAGGTGCTCGACCCGGTGACCGACCCCGAACAGGCTTTCGAAGCCGAGCCGTTGCACCCCGACGGCAACCTGATCCGGCACATCCCGCTGCGCCACGGCGACCCGGAGGCGGCCGGTGAGGTCGTCGTCGAGGGCCTGTACCGCATCGGCCGCCAGGACCCGGCCCCCATCGGCGCCGAGGCCGGTCTCGCGGTGCCCCGCCCCGACGGCGGGGTGGAGCTGTACCTGGCCTCCACCGACCCGCACACCGACCGCGACGCGCTCGCCGCCTGCTACGGACTGGAACCCGAGCGCGTGAAGATCGTCGTCACCGGCGTGCCGGGCGCCACCGCCGACCGCGAGGACCAGGGCTTCCAGCTCCCGCTCGGCCTGCTCGCGCTGAGGACCGGCTGCCCGGTGAAGCTCACGGCGACCCGCGAGGAGTCGTTCCTGGGCCACACCCACCGCCACCCGACGCTCCTGCGCTACCGCCACCACGCCGACGCCGACGGCACGTTGGTCAAGGTCGAGGCGCAGATCCTGCTGGACGCGGGTGCCTACGCCGACACCTCCTCCGACGCCCTCGCCGCCGCCGTGTCCTTCGCCTGCGGCCCCTACGTCGTCCCGAACGCCTTCATCGAGGGCTGGGCCGTGCGCACCAACAACCCGCCCTCCGGCCATGTCCGCGGCGAGGGCGCGATGCAGGTGTGCGCCGCCTACGAGGCCCAGATGGACAAGCTGGCCAAGAAGCTCGGCCTGGACCCGGCCGAGGTGCGCCTGCGCAACGTCATGGCGACCGGCGACGTGCTGCCGACCGGCCAGACGGTGACGTGCCCGGCCCCGGTCGCCGAACTGCTCCAGGCCGTACGGGACCACCCGCTGCCGCAGCTGCCCAAGGACGTCCCCGAGGACGAGTGGCTGCTGCCCGGCGGCCTCGAGGGAGCGGGCGAACCGGGCGCGGTGCGCCGGGGCGTGGGCTACGGCCTGGGCATGGTGCACATGCTCGGCGCGGAGGGCGCCGACGAGGTCTCCACGGCGACCGTGCGGGTCCAGGGCGGCGTGGCGACCGTGCTGTGCGCGGCGGTGGAGTCCGGCCAGGGCTTCACGACGCTCGCCCGGCAGATCGTCCAGGACACGCTCGGCATCGACGAGGTGCACGTGGCCCCGGTCGACACCGACCAGCCGTCGGCCGGCGCGGGGTGCCGGGGCCGCCACACCTGGGTGTCGGGCGGCGCGGTGGAACGCGCGGCGAAGATGGTCCGCACCCAGCTCCTCCAGCCGCTCGCCCACAAGTTCGGCATGTCCACCGAGCTGCTCCAGATCACCGACGGCAAGATCACGTCGTACGACGGCGTGCTGTCCACCACGGTCACGGAGGCGCTGGACGGCAAGGAGCTGTGGGCGACCGCCCAGTGCCGTCCGCACCCCACCGAGCCGCTGAACGAGTCGGGCCAGGGAGACGCCTTCGTGGGCCTGGCCTTCTGCGCCATCCGCGCGGTGGTGGACGTGGACATCGAACTGGGCTCGGTACGGGTCGTGGAGATCGCCCTCGCCCAGGACGTGGGCCGGGTGCTCAACCCGGCCCAGCTGGCCGCCCGGATCGAGGGGGGCGTCACCCAGGGCGTGGGCATCGCCCTCACCGAGAACCTGCGCACCCCGCGCGGACTGGTCCGCCACCCCGACCTCACCGGCTACGCCCTGCCCACGGCCCTGGACGCGCCCGACGTCCGGATCGTGAAACTGGTCGAGGAGCGGGACGTCGTCGCCCCCTTCGGCGCGAAGGCGGTCAGCGCGGTACCGGTGGTGACCTCCCCGGCGGCCGTCGCCTCCGCGGTGCGCGCCGCCACGGGCCGTCCCGTCAACCGTCTGCCGATCCGCCCGCAGGCCGCGGTCGTGACCACGCAGTGAGCGGTGTTCGCCCGCGGTTGCCCGGGCCGGAAGGGAACGCCGGGCGCCCGCCCGGCGTCTTCCGTTCTGAGGCGTTGTCAGTGAGGGGGCGTAGTCTTCGGGCAGTGGGGAAAGGGCCGTCGCCCGAAGCGCGGCGCCCGGACCGCCCAGCCCGGGACGCCGTCCGTTCCGGAACCTGAACCGAACCGCACGGGGGAGCGATGAGCACGACCGACACCGTTGTCAGGGTGATCACCCTGCCCGAGGCGGGCCGCGATCTGTGCCGTGGGTACGGCGAGTTCGCGTTCCGCCCGGCGGCGGCTCCCACCCGCCCGGCGGCCCGTGTCCGCGCGGCGGTGCCGGCCGTGAGGCCCGGCACCGCCTCCGGGCTGACCCTCGACCTGCGCGCCCGCCTGCTGCACCGTGAGTTCGGCCACGGCCGGATCGCGCGCTACGAGGAAGTCGACTTCCCCGCCACGCTCACCCACGAGCCCACCCGCCGCTTCCTGCGCGACACGGGCCTGCCCGAGGACGGCGTACTCCTCCAGTCCGACACCGACGTACCCCTGCCGACGCTCGCCGAGTTCTGCGCCGACGAGTGCCCCGACGACCTCTGGCCGGACGAACTCCCCGCCCGCGCCCACCACTTGATACGCCTCGGCCGCTTCGCGGGCGGCAGCAGCCTGCTGGTCGACGGCACCACCGGCGCGGTCCTCATCTGGACCGGCCCCGAAGCCGCCCCGGCCCCCCTCACCAAGGACGTCTCCACCCTCGCCTTCACCCTCTGGCTCCTGCGCCGCCGGGCCACCCGCCGCTGAATCGTTCGGTCGTACGGCCTACGACCAAGGTCCCGGCCGCGGGCCGACTCCCGACAGGGGCCAAAGTGGACTGCGCACCTTACGCTGGCGACCATGAGCGCCCTGGAACCGCGCGACACCGAGGTCGCGGACATCTCTGACAGATCCGGTCCCCACGACGTGGCGACCGACACCGTGCTGAGCCGCAACCACCGGGCGCTGAGCATCGGGATCGTCTCCGTCGTCCTGCTGATCGCCTTCGAGGCGACCGCCGTCGGCACGGCGATGCCCGTCGCGGCGCGGGAACTGGACGGGGTGTCGCTGTACGCGTTCGCGTTCTCGGGGTTCTTCACCACCAGCCTGTTCGCGATGGTGCTCTCCGGGCAGTGGTCGGACCGCCGGGGGCCCCTGGCGCCGCTGACCGCGGGGATCGGCTCGTTCGTGGCCGGGCTGCTGCTGGCGGGGACGGCGAGCACGATGTGGGTGTTCATCGCCGGGCGGGCCGTGCAGGGACTCGGCGGCGGCCTGGTGATCGTCGCCCTGTACGTCGTCGTCGGCCGGGCCTACCCCGAGCGGCTGCGCCCGTCGATCATGGCGGCGTTCGCGGCGGCCTGGGTGGTCCCGTCGATCGTCGGCCCGCTCGCCTCGGGCGCGGTGACGGAACACCTGGGCTGGCGCTGGGTGTTCGTCGGCATCCCGGTGCTCGTGGTGTTCCCGCTGGCGATCGCCCTGCCGCAGATACGGCGGCGGGCGGGCGGCCCGGTGGGCGAGGACGCCGGGGAGGGCGCTGAGCGGTCCTCCTTCGACCTGCGCCGCATCCGGCTCGCCCTCGGCATCTCCCTGGGCGCCGGGCTGCTCCAGTACGCGGCGCAGGACCTGCGCTGGCTGTCGCTGCTGCCCGGGGTGGCGGGGGCCGCGCTGCTGGTCCCGGCCGTGCGGGGGCTGCTGCCGCGCGGCACGTACCGGGCGGCGCGCGGGCTGCCGTCCGTGGTGCTGCTGCGCGGGGTCGCGGCGGGCTCGTTCGTCGCCGCCGAGTCCTTCGTGCCGCTGATGCTCGTCACCCAGCGTGGGCTGTCCCCGACGCTGGCCGGGTTCTCCCTCGCGGCGGGCGGGGTCACCTGGGCGCTGGGCTCGTGGGTGCAGTCGCGGCCGCGGATGGCGCAGCACCGGGAGCGGCTGATGACCCTCGGGATGGTGCTGGTGGCCGCGGCCATCGCCGCCGCGCCCAGTGTGCTGATCGAGGCCGTCCCGGTCTGGACGGTCGCCGTCGCCTGGGCCTTCGGCTGCTTCGGCATGGGCCTGGTCATCGCCTCCACCAGCGTGCTGCTGCTGCGGCTGTCCGCCCCTGAGGAGGCCGGCACCAACTCCGCGGCCCTGCAGATCTCCGACGCCCTCTCCAACGTCGTCCTGCTCGCCGCGGGCGGCGCCGCCTTCGCCGCGCTGGGCGGCGGCACGGTGGCCCACACCACCACGACCACCGCCTCCGCCTCCCACCCGGCGGCGTTCGCGGTGGTCTTCCTGCCGATGGCGGCGGTGGCGCTGACGGGGGCGTGGGTGACGCGGCGACTACGGTCCGTGGCCTGATCGCCAGGCGGCTGAGGTGCCTTCACGAGGGGATGTGACCTCAGTCCCATCCCCGGGTGACGCCGTGCCGTCGGCGCGTTGACACCGGCGGGCCGCCGGTAGGGTGGCCCGGTCGTCATACGTAGCCGAGCCCCCAGCACAGCGAACCGGAGACCGTGACTACTACCGCCGCCAGCTCGTCCCACTCGCATCACCTCTCGCCCGCCTTCCCCGGTCGCGCCCCCTGGGGTACCGCCGGGAAGCTGCGTGCCTGGCAGCAGGGCGCGATGGAGAAGTACGTCCAGACCCAGCCCCGCGACTTCCTGGCGGTGGCCACCCCCGGCGCCGGAAAGACGACCTTCGCGCTGACGCTGGCCTCCTGGCTGCTGCACCACCACGTCGTCCAGCAGGTGACCGTGGTCGCGCCGACCGAGCACCTGAAGAAGCAGTGGGCGGAAGCCGCCGCGCGGATAGGCATCAAGCTCGACCCGGAGTACAGCGCGGGCCCGCTCGGCAAGTCGTACCACGGCATCGCCGTCACGTACGCCGGTGTCGGCGTTCGCCCCATGCTGCACCGCAACCGCGTCGAGCAGCGCAAGACCCTCGTCATCCTCGACGAGATCCACCACGCCGGCGACTCCAAGTCGTGGGGCGAGGCGTGCCTTGAGGCGTTCGAGCCCGCGACCCGCCGGCTCGCCCTCACCGGTACGCCGTTCCGCTCCGACACCAACCCCATCCCGTTCGTGACGTACGAGGAGGACGGGGCCGGCATCCGGCGTTCGGCCGCCGACTACACCTACGGCTACGGCTCCGCCCTCTCCGACGGCGTCGTCCGGCCCGTCATCTTCCTCTCCTACAGCGGCAACATGCGCTGGCGCACGAAGGCGGGCGACGAGATCGCTGCCAAGCTGGGCGAGCCGATGACCAAGGACGCCGTCAGCCAGGCCTGGCGCACCGCGCTCGACCCGCGCGGCGAATGGATGCCGGCCGTGCTGCGCGCCGCCGACCAGCGGCTGACCGAGGTCCGCAAGGCCATTCCGGACGCGGGCGCCCTGGTCATCGCCTCCGACCAGGACTCCGCCCGCGCCTACGCCAAACTGATCCGCGAGATCACGGGCAGCAGCGCGACACTCGTCCTCTCCGACGACGCCGGCGCCTCGAACCGGATCGACGACTTCAGCGGCAGCGAGGACCGCTGGATGGTCGCCGTCCGCATGGTGTCCGAGGGCGTCGACGTGCCCCGGCTCGCGGTCGGGGTGTACGCCACCACCATCTCCACCCCGCTCTTCTTCGCCCAGGCCGTCGGCCGTTTCGTACGGTCCCGCAGGCGCGGTGAGACCGCCTCCGTGTTCCTGCCGACCGTCCCGGACCTGCTGACCTTCGCCAACGAGATGGAGGTCGAGCGCGACCACGCCCTCGACAAGCCGAAGAAGGACGGCGAGGAGGACCCGTACGCCGAGTCCGAGAAGGAGATGGACGAGGCGAACCGGGAGCAGGACGAGGACACCGGCGAGGAGGACATGCTGCCCTTCGAGGCGCTGGAGTCCGACGCCGTCTTCGACCGGGTCCTCTACGACGGCGCCGAGTTCGGCATGCAGGCCCACCCGGGCAGCGAGGAGGAGCAGGACTACCTCGGCATCCCGGGCCTGCTCGAACCCGAACAGGTGCAGATGCTGCTGCAGAAGCGGCAGGCCCGGCAGATCGCGCACAGCCGCAAGCGGCCCGACACCGAGGCCGACCTCCTCGAACTGCCCGCCGACCGGCGGCCGGTGGTGACCCACAAGGAGCTGATGGAGCTGCGCCGGCAGCTCAACACGATGGTCGGCGCGTACGTCCACCAGAGCGGCAAGCCGCACGGGGTCGTCCACACCGAGCTGCGCCGGGTGTGCGGCGGCCCGCCCAGCGCCGAGGCGACGGCGGGTCAGTTGCGTCAGCGCATCGCCAAGGTGCAGGAGTGGGCGACGCGGATGAAGTGACACGGGGGTGCCGCCACGCGTTCCTGATGCGTGGTCCGACGGCACCGCCGGAGTACGTATCGGGATGAACACCGCACTCCGTACCGGACGGTGACCGGATTCTGGACGGAGGCTTCCGCTCAGCGAACCGGCTTCGCTAATGTCCCGCTACGCCGACGCACCGTGGCAGCGCCGCCGCGGAGCGCAGCCGTGAAGCGACTTCAGTCCGGGACGGCCCGGACCGCCGGCCGATCGGTGGCCTCTGCCGCACGTCACCGACGGGACCCGGGGACGTGCCCGACGCGAAGAGGGCCGCCGACCTCACCACTAAGGAGTGGGCGTCGTGACCGCGGAGACCTCCCAGACGCTCGACCGGGGACTGCGAGTCCTCAAACTGCTGGCCGAGACGGACCACGGGCTGACCGTCACCGAGCTGTCGCACAAACTGGGCGTCAACCGGACCGTGGTGTACCGGCTGCTCGCCACCCTGGAACAGCACACGCTCGTCCGCCGCGATCTGGGCGGCCGCGCCAGGGTCGGGCTGGGAGTGCTGCGGCTGGGCCGCCAGGTGCATCCGCTGGTACGGGAGGCGGCGCTGCCCGCGCTGCGGTCGCTGGCCGAGGACATCGGGGCGACCGCGCATCTGACGCTGGTGGACGGTTCGGAGGCGCTGGCCGTCGCCGTGGTCGAACCGACGTGGACCGACTACCACGTGGCCTACCGGGCCGGTTTCCGGCACGCCCTGGAACGGGGCGCCGCGGGCAAGGCGATACTCGCGGCCCGCCGGCAGCCGGCCGTGGACCCCGGCTACACCCTGACCCACGGCGAACTGGAGGCCGGGGCCTGCGGGGCGGCGGCACCGCTGCTCGGCGTGACGGGCCTCGAGGGCAGCGTCGGGGTCGTCATGCTGGCGGACTCCGTACCGGAACGCGTGGGCCCACGCGTCGTACACGCGGCCCGCGAGGTGGCGGAGGCCCTCCGCTAGCCACTGCCACGGGGCGCCGCCCCGGCGGCCCACCTCGTGCCGTCCCGCCGGCCCGGCTCGTGCGGTGCCGACGGGCGCACTGTGCGCATGGGCGGCGGTCTACGTCGTGCTGTGCCGGCGGTGCACACCCCGCGCTCCCGGCAGCTCGCCGCGTGCCGTGGCGGTGGCCTACCTCGTGCCGTGGTGGTGGGCGCACTTCGTGCTGTGCCGACGGCGCACCTCGTGCTGTCCCGCCAGGCCCCCACCCCGTGCTGTCCCGGCGGTCCACCTCCTGCTGTGCCGGCGGGCGCACCGCGTGCCGTGCCGGCGGCCCACTGGTGCCGCGTCGCCGAGCCCGCCCGTGCCGTGGCGGCGAGCCCGTCCCGTCCCGGCCACCGGCGGCGCCACCGCCCCCGGTCGCCGGGAACGGCTGCCAGGTGGCCGGACATCGGTCGGGGGATAGATTGAACCCGTGCTCTCTCGTCTCACACGTTCCCAGGCCCTCGCCGTCTGTGCGGTGCCCGTCGCGGCTCTGATCGCCACGGCGGTGTTCGCGCCGCTGCCGTTCTCGGTGGCGCAGCCCGGGATGACGGCGAACGTGCTCGGGGAGAACAAGGGCACCCAGGTCATCACCATCTCCGGCGCCCCCACCCGCAGCACGAGCGGTCAGCTCCGTATGACGACCATCGAGGCCACCGGCCCGGACGCGAACGTCTCGCTGGGGGACGTGATCGACGGCTGGTTCGCCACCGACCGGGCGGTCATGCCGCGCGACGCGGTCTACCCGAGTGGCAACAGTCTGAAGGAGATCGAGCAGCACAACACGGAGCAGATGAGGCAGTCGCAGGACGCGGCCACCCGGGCCGCCCTGAAGTACCTCGGCGTCAGCGACAAGAAGGTCAAGGTCACGCTGAAGCTCGCCGACGTCGGTGGCCCCAGCGCGGGTCTGCTGTTCTCCCTCGGCATCGTCGACAAGCTCCACGGCGACGGAAACGGCGGCGACCTCACGGGAGGCCGCACCATCGCCGGTACGGGCACCATCAACGCCGACGGCACGGTCGGCGCGGTCGGCGGCGTGGCCCTCAAGACGCAGGCCGCCCACCGGGACGGCGCCACCGTCTTCCTGGTCCCGAAGGCCGAGTGCGCCGACGCCAAGGCCGAACTGCCCAAGGGCCTGCGCCTGGTCCCGGTGACCACCCTCAAGGGCGCGGTCGGCGCGCTGGTGGCCCTGGAGAACGGCAAGGGCACGGTCCCGAGCTGCTAGTGCTGTGACCGGAAAGGTTCACCGGCTCGCGGCGCCCGGCACGGCACTCCCCCAGCCTTCGGCCGGGGGTACCCCCACGCCGCGTTGTCGCATCACCCGAGTACATCCAGTACGCGGGCAATGCTCCGCCTTGCGATGCTCCCCCACTGCCTGAACGGCGTGGGAGGTGCCCCCGGCACCGGACGCCGCGAGCTTCCCGGCAAACCTTTCCGGCCACAGCACTAGACCGCCGACACGGCAGGGGCCGTCCTGGGAGCGGCGGCAAGACGCAGGCCGAGGTCAACGAGGGTCCAGCCGAGCTGGGTACGGAGGGCGCCGGGCTGCCTGGCCTGGGCGGCAGCGTGGTGCCCCGTGGCCTGGGCCTGGAGTTCGGCGGCGCGGGTGCGGTGCAGGATGAGGTGGGTCTCGGCATGCATGGGGCGGCCTCTCAGTCCGTGTGGGTGGGGAAGACGTGCGAGTGGACGCGCACCTGCTCGGTGTCCGGGGTGCCGTCGGCGGGGGCCAGGGCGCGGTAGCTCTCCACGAGCTCGTGCATCTTCTCGATGAGTTCGAGGGCGAGTTCGGGCGTGAGGCGCAGCGTCCAGGAGCTCATGTCCGCGGCGCGGGTCCATGCCTCGGACCAGTCGCTCCTCGTGCCGAGCCAGGTCGCCAGCTCCTGAGTGCGCTGGTTCGCGACCTCGTGCATGAACAGGTCGGCGGCGCCGCGTACTTCGGGGTCGGGGTCCTTCAGCAGCGTGTCGTCGAAACTCTCGCCCCTGTGGGCCGCCCGCCACCAGCGCTCCCGCCCCTTGCCGTGCCCGGGCGCGTCCTCGACGAAGCCGTGCGCGGCGAGCTGACGCAGGTGGTAACTGGTGGCACCGCTGGACTCACCCAGTTTCGCGGCCAGTTGGGACGCGGTGGCCGGCCCGCCGCGCCGCAGCGCGGTCAGCAGCCGCATGCGCAGGGGGTGTGCCAGACCACGCAGCGAGCGGGCATCAAGAGGGCGGACCCGAGGGTCCAGGGGTTCGGCCATGCATACAAAGATAGCGTTGCAAAGAAGGCTTTGCAACAGGTTCTTTGGAAGTAGCCCCTCTCACTCCTCCTCCGCCGCCTGCTCCACCAGCGGGATGATCCGCAGCGGCACCGGGTTCTCCATGACGATCGCCGTCGACGCCCGATCGATGCCCTCGAACCCCACCACCCGGTCGATCACGCGCTGGAGATCGGCGTTGGAACGGGCGACCAGGCGGCACAGCATGTCGCCGGTGCCGGTCGTGGTGTGCAGCTCCAGCACCTCCGGCACGGTCGCCAGATGGGCCCGTACGTCCGGGCCCTGCCCCTGCCGGATCTGGAGCGTCGCGAACGCCGTGACCGGATAGCCGAGCGCCGCCGGGTCCACCTCCGGCCCGAAGCCGCGGATCACCCCGCGCGCCTGAAGGCGGTCCAGACGCGCCTGGACCGTCCCCCGCGCCACCCCCAGCCGCCGTGACATCTCCAGCACGCCGACGCGCGGCTCGCGCGCCAGCAGCACGATGATGCGGCCGTCCAGATGATCGATCGCCACGCGTCCCGCCTCCCGAATGGTCATCCTGTACAGAAAGTCCGAAGGACCGCCGCCTTCACCGAGCACATTGCCCAGTGAATGTGCGAACTATTGCGCACCTTGCGAGACCGGGTGACGCTTCCGCTATGACGCAGACCACACACCTCACTCCCGACGCGACCGCCCGGCAGGCCGACCCCTTCCCGGTCAAGGGAATGGACGCGGTCGTCTTCGCCGTGGGCAACGCCAAGCAGGCGGCGCACTACTACTCCACCGCCTTCGGCATGAAGCTGGTCGCCTACTCCGGACCGGAGAACGGCAGCCGGGAGACCGCGAGCTACGTCCTGGAGAGCGGCTCCGCCCGCTTCGTGTTCACCTCGGTGGTCAAGCCCGCCACCGACTGGGGCACCTTCCTCGCCCAGCACGTGGCCGAGCACGGCGACGGCGTCGTCGACCTCGCCATCGAGGTCCCGGACGCGCGCGCCGCGTACGCCTACGCCATCGAGCACGGCGCCCGCTCGGTGACCGAGCCGTACGAGCTGAAGGACGAGCACGGCACCGTCGTCCTCGCCGCGATCGCCACCTACGGCCAGACCCGCCACACCCTGGTCGAGCGGGCCGGCTACGAGGGCCCGTACCTGCCCGGCTACGTGGCCGCGAAGCCCATCGTCGAGCCGCCCGCCCAGCGCGTCTTCCAGGCCGTCGACCACTGCGTCGGCAACGTCGAACTCGGCCGCATGAACGAGTGGGTGGAGTTCTACAACAAGGTCATGGGCTTCACGAACATGAAGGAGTTCGTGGGCGACGACATCGCCACCGAGTACAGCGCGCTGATGTCGAAGGTCGTGGCCGACGGCACGCTCAAGGTCAAGTTCCCGATCAACGAGCCCGCCGTCGCCAAGAAGAAGTCCCAGATCGACGAGTACCTGGAGTTCTACGGCGGCGCCGGCGTCCAGCACATCGCGCTCAACACCAACGACATCGTGCAGACCGTACGCACGATGCGCGCCGCCGGTGTCGAGTTCCTGGACACCCCCGACTCCTACTACGACACCCTCGGCCAGTGGGTCGGCGACACCCGCGTGCCCGTGGAGACCCTGCGCGAGCTGAAGATCCTCGCCGACCGCGACGAGGACGGCTACCTGCTGCAGATCTTCACCAAGCCGGTCCAGGACCGCCCGACCGTCTTCTTCGAACTCATCGAACGGCACGGCTCGATGGGCTTCGGCAAGGGCAACTTCAAGGCCCTGTTCGAGGCGATCGAGCGCGAGCAGGAGCGCCGCGGGAACCTCTGAGCCCGCCCGCCGCGACACCCGCCCGCCGCGACACCCGCGCGGCGGGCGGGCGGCCGTCGCGGCTCGCTGGTCGCGGACGTGTCCGGGCCCCGCAGAGGGTTCTCCACGGCGCCCACCGTGCGTCAGGACGGCGACCGTCACCCGGCAGGCCGAGGGGCGGGGCCGACGGGGTTCACACCGATGGCCCCGGGTGCGAGGCTGTGATCGTGAGCCGCATTGAAGCCGCACCCGACGAAGCCCAGGGCAACCTCACCGACCGGCTCCTCGCGGGCCTGCCGGCCGAGGCGGTCCTCGTCGATCCCGATGTCACGTCCTCCTACGCCAACGACATGGCCAGCTTCTGCCCGTCCGGCGCCCCGGCCGTCGTCGTCCTGCCGCGCACGGTGGAACAGGTCCAGCACGTCATGCGCACCGCCACCGAACTACGTGTCCCGGTCGTCCCGCAGGGCGCCCGCACCGGCCTGTCCGGCGCGGCCAACGCCTCCGACGGCTGCATCGTGCTGTCCCTGACCAAAATGGACCGCATCCTGGAGATCAGCCCGGTCGACCGGGTCGCGGTCGTCGAGCCGGGCGTCGTCAACGCCGCGCTCTCCCGCGCGGTGAACGAACACGGCCTGTACTACCCGCCGGACCCCTCCAGTTGGGAGATGTGCACGATCGGCGGCAACATCGGCACCGCCTCCGGCGGCCTGTGCTGCGTGAAGTACGGGGTCACCGCCGAGTACGTGCTCGGTCTGGACGTCGTGCTGGCCGACGGGCGGCTGATGTCCACCGGCCGCCGCACCGCCAAGGGCGTCGCCGGATACGACCTGACCCGCCTGTTCGTCGGCTCCGAGGGCTCGCTCGGCATCGTCGTGCGGGCCGTTCTGGCACTCAGGCCGCAGCCGCCGCAACAGCTCGTGCTGGCCGCCGAGTTCGACTCCGCGGCCGCCGCCTGCGACGCCGTGTGCCGGATCATGGCGGGCGGACATGTGCCCTCCCTGCTCGAACTCATGGACCGTACGACGGTGAAGGCCGTCAACGACCTCGCCCGCATGGGCCTGCCGGAGACCACCGAGGCGCTGCTGCTGGCCGCGTTCGACACGCCGGACCCGGCCGCCGACCTCGCCGCGGTCGGCGCGCTGTGCGAGGCGGCCGGCGCCACCCAGGTCGTCCCCGCCGACGACGCCGCCGAGTCCGAGATGCTGTTGCAGGCGCGGCGGCTGTCGCTCACCGCGCTGGAGGCCGTCAAGGGCACGACGATGATCGACGACGTGTGCGTGCCCCGCTCCCGGCTCGGCGAGATGCTCGAAGGCATCGAACGGATCGCCGAGAAGTACCAGCTCACCATTGGGGTCTGCGCGCACGCGGGCGACGGCAACACCCATCCGACCGTCTGCTTCGACGCGCAGGACCCCGACGAGTCGCGGCGCGCCCGCGAGTCCTTCGACGAGATCATGGCTCTCGGCCTCGAACTCGGCGGCACCATCACCGGCGAGCACGGCGTGGGCGTGCTGAAGAAGGAGTGGCTGGCGCGCGAGATCGGCCCGGTGGGGGTCGAGATGCAGCGGGCGATCAAACAGGCCTTCGACCCGCTGGGCATCCTCAACCCCGGCAAGCTGTTCTGACGCCCCCGCGTTCACTGGGCGAGCAGCCCGGCCAGCTCGTCGTCGATGCCGAGCTGCTCCCCCTCGGTGCCCGGCGGCACCAGGCTCAGCGTGCGCTCCAGCCAGGCCGACACCTGCGCTGCGGACGCCTCCAGCAGGGCCTCGCCGTCGGGCGCGCTCAGTGCCAGCAGCACCACGCTGCGGCCCAGCGCCTTCGACGGCCACACCCGCACGTCGCCGTCCCCGCACGGCCGGA
Source organism: Streptomyces sp. 6-11-2 (assembly GCF_006540305.1). Taxonomy (GTDB): domain Bacteria; phylum Actinomycetota; class Actinomycetes; order Streptomycetales; family Streptomycetaceae; genus Streptomyces. The sequence continues at coordinate 4,397,683 of NZ_BJOR01000001.1, forward strand.
ACACCCCCTCCACGAGCAGTTCCCGGGCGAACGTCCAGTGCACGGGGTGCTCGGAGTCGACGTGGAAGACGACGTGCACGGCGTACGGGTCGTCGGTGCGGTAGGCGAGCCGTGCCGGGACGGGGACGCCGCACTCGGGCGACAGGATCAGTCTCAGCTCCAGTTCGCGCTCCACCACGGTGTGCCGCATGGTTCTCTCCTCTCTCCCACGGGCCCCTCGGTGGGCCCGTGTGAGGGAGAGGGCGCTGGACGCCGGGCATTACGCGGGTTGTCCGAACTTTTTCGATCCGGATCTCGCGTGATCGTGAAGTATGTGTACGAGGTTGCCCGGAAAGGAGTGGGTCCGGCCGGACCGGCGGTGCCGGCTGTCCCGGTCTGATAGATGTGGAGGCCCTCAAGACGACCTCCGAGCAGATACGGGACGACGGACATGAGCGCCCCAACCCCGGCACCCGGTGACGACAGGCCACGCGAAGGCTACTACCCGGACCCGTCCATCCCTGGCTACGTCCGGTACTGGAACGGCGCCTCCTGGGTGCCGGGCACCAGCCGCCCGGCACCGACCGACGGCGAGCCGCTCGGACCGCCGCCCGGCGTGCACACCACGGCGGTCCCGGCGGTGGAGGAGACGGGACCGCACTTCTTCGACGAGGACCCCGTCGCCGACCCGAATCCCGCCGCGGCACCGCAGGGCGGCCGGCCCGAACCGGCGTCGGCCTGGGGGGCCGACCGCAACCGGCAGTCCGGCTTCGGCGGCGGCCAGGACCACCGCGTCTCCTGGGGCGCCCCGGCCCCGGCCGACCCGAGGGTGGCCCACACGGCGGACCCCGCACCGGCCGACGCGGATCCGGCACGGGACGGGGGCCGCTCCGACGGCACGTTCGTCTTCCGCCGCCCCACGACCGGCGGCACTCCCGGGACCCCGGGTGACGCCGTCCCCGGCGTTCCGGGACCGGGCACGCCCGTCGACGAGGGCACGATGACCTTCCGCGCGGTGCCTCCCAGGACTCCGGGGGCAGGCACGCCGGGCCTTCCCGGCCAGGGCTCGCCCGGCTCCGGGGTCGCGTCCGGCTCCGGCCTGCCGGGCCCGTCCGGTGGCGCCGGCTTCCCGGGCGGCGCCGGGGCGGCCGGGCCACCCGCTGCCGGTGGGCCCGCCGCGAGCGGTGCCGGCGGTCCCGGTTTCGGGGCCGGAAAGGCCGCCGCCGCGCGGGCGGCGGCCGCGCAGCCGCCCGGCCAGGCCGGGGCCCGGCCCGGTGGTGCCTCCGCACAGGCTCCCGTCCCGGCCGCGCCACCGATGTCCTCCCCCTCGGCCCCGCCCCTTCAGCCCGGCGGGCCGCAGGGCCCCGGCGCTCCCGCCGGGACGCCGCTGGCCAGTGGTGCCGGTGGTGGGCAGTCCTCCTGGGCGCAGCAGGTGCACCGGCTCGCCGGGTCGGGTGAGCAGCAGCCCGTGGCGCCCTGGAAGCCGCCGGTCGAGGACCCGTTCCAGGCGGCGGCACGGCGGCAGGCCTCGGCCCGGCCCGCCGGCCTCGGCAAGCGACTGGCTGCCCGGCTCGTCGACTCGATCGTCCTCGGGGGCGTCACCGCCGTGGCCGCCGTACCGCTCGGCACCAAGGCGATCGACCACGTCAACGGGAAGATCGACGCGGCCCGGCTCTCCGGCCGCACGGTGACGGTCTGGCTCCTGGACGGCACCACGGCGACGTACCTCGGCGTCGTCCTCGCCGTCCTGCTGCTCTTCGGCGTGGTCTACGAGGTGCTGCCCACCGCCAAGTGGGGCCGCACTCTGGGCAAGAAGCTGTGCGGCCTGGAAGTGCGGGACATCGAGGGTCACGAGCCCCCGTCGTTCGGCCCGGCCCTGCGCCGCTGGCTCGTCTGGGGTGTCCCGGGCCTCCTCGGCATCGGTCTGGTGGGCATGGCGTGGTGCCTGTTCGACCGGCCGTGGCGCCAGTGCTGGCACGACAAGGCGGCGCACACGTTCGTGGCGGGCTGACGAGTCCGGCGGGGCGGCTCCGCACGCGCGCCGGACTCATCCGCGCTGGACTCATCCGCGCTGGACTCATCCGCGCTGGACTCATCCACGCCGGACTCGTCCGCGCCGGACTCGTCCGCGCTGGACTCGTCCGCGCCGGCCTTGTCCGTGCCGGTCCCACTCGTGCCGGTCCCCTCCACGCCGGTCCCGCCCACGCCGGTCTCATCCGTACGGCCGCGCAGCGGGTGCGCGGCGGCTGGGCTCGCGATCCACTCGGCGCATGAGCACCGAACCGCCCTCCGGCTCCGGACCGCAGCCCCCTTCCCCCGGGGGAAGGCGATCACCCCACGGCCAGGGTCCGTGGGGCGAGAACGCGCGGGGCGACGACGGGCAGGGCGGCGGCGCGTGGGGCGGCGCCCAGGAAGGCGGGCGGTCGGGCGGCTCCCCGTACTCCGACGACCCGTCAGCAGGCATGCCCCCGCCGCCCGGCGAGCAGCCTCCGCCGCCCGGAGAGCAACCACCCCCCGGCGGCGGGCCACAGGGCGGTGGGCCGTACGGCGGTGGCCCGCAGGGCGGCGGGGGTCCTTACGGTCCGCAGGGCGGCGGCTACGACGGTGGCGGTCCCTACGGCGGAGGCCCGCAGGGCGGCGGTTACGGCGGCGGTCCCTACGGCGGTGACCCGCTCGCCGGTATGCCCCCGCTCGCTGACAGCGGCAAACGCACCCTCGCCCGGATCGTCGACCTGGTCCTGGTCGGCATCGTCGTCACCCTGGTCACCTGGGGCCTGCGGGTCAACGAGTACGCGGTCAACGCCGAGAACGTGCAGGTCGGCAAGTCCGTGGCGCAGTCAGTGGTCGGCGTGGTGCTCTACATGGCCTACGACACCTTCATGATCTCCAGATACGGGCAGACCCTGGGCAAGAAGTGGCTGGGCATGCGGGTGGCCAACCTCGACGACGGCTCCACCCCGTCCGTCCCGACCGCGCTGGCACGCGCGGCGGTGCTCTGGGTGCCCTTCTGGTTCTGCTGCGCCTGCCTGTGGCTGGCGATCAGCGGCGGGTGGAGCTTCTTCGACCGCCCCTACAAGCAGGGCCTGCACGACAAGGTGGCCAAGACGGTGGTGGTCAGCACCGGTTGACCTCGGCCCGGGGCGGCGAGGAGCTTCGCAGGAGGCCGGAGAACGCCGGAGGAGGTCAGGAGGCCGTCGGCCCCCGTACCGGCTCGACTCCGGCCGTGACGGGCTGCCGGTGTGCCCGCGCCCGGACCCGCGTCTGGACCCGTGCCTGCCGGGCGCCGGCCGTCCGGGCGCCGGCCGGCTCGGCCGTGCGTGCCTTCGGCATCGGCACCGTCATCGCGACCAGGAGCCCCAGCGCGAGTGCCGCGAGGGCGATGACCACGATCCCCAGGCCCGAAGTCGTCCGGGACAGCAGCAGCATGGCGAGCGTCGAGAAGATCACGGTGCAGGAACCGTAGGCGAGCTGTGCGGCGGTGGGACGAGGCATGGCAATCGGTCCTCGAAAGTGGGGGTCTCCCCCCGTGCCTCTCGCTGCGGGGGAGGGTGCGGACAGGGATCTGTAGGTGTGACGCGGGCATCGGCCTGGCATTCCGCCGGGTTCCCGGCGGTCCGCCAATCGACTCTATTCGCCTGTGTGCCCGACTGGAACCGCTGGTAAGCACGACCTAACCCATGGTGCCGGTGCACGGGGGGCGCACGGAGTCATGCGGTCCACGGAGTGGACGGGCGCACGCGCCCGCCGGGGCCGTTCGACCCTGGTACACCGGTGTCCGTAAAGCGAACACCCGCTCCATAGTGCACTTGACGGGTTCAAGTCAAGATCTGTTTTTTCTTGCGAACGTCTAGTCGAATGACGTCACTTGACTACACGCGTTCATCGTGCGCGGACCTCTCCATGGCCCATGACCCCCCTTCCGCGCGCACGGACGCGGCTGGGGAGGACCACAAGTGACCAGTAGACGCTGGACGTTCAGAACGACCGCGATCGGTGTCGCGCTCGCGGCGGCCACCGCCACGTTCTCGACGTTCGCCGTGGCGGAGGCCGCGACGACGGCCGACTCCGCTTCCGTGAACCGGCACGACCCGCAGCCGGTGGAGCAGCACTCGCACGACCTCGACGGCCCGCTGAGCAAGACGCAGAAGGCCCAGCGCCAGGAGGCCCTGAGCCAGGTCATCGCCGGCAAGGCCAAGGTGCAGGACCGCAAGGGCTCCAAGGTCGTCGAGCTCAAGGGCAAGAAGGGCGACACCAAGTACGTCGAGCTGGGCCGGGAGAAGACCGACAAGATCTTCACCATCCTGGTCGAGTTCGGCGACAAGACGGACCCGAAGTACGGCGGCACCCCCGGTCCGCTGCACAACGAGATCGCCGCGCCGGATCGCAAGAAGGACAACTCCACGGCCTGGCAGAAGGACTACAACCAGCAGCACTTCCAGGACCTGTACTTCGGCACCGGCAAGAACACGGAGTCGGTGAAGAAGTACTACGAGACCCAGTCCTCGGGCCGCTACTCGGTCGACGGCAAGGTCTCCGACTGGGTCAAGGTGCCCTGGAACGAGGCCCGTTATGGCAACAACGCCTGCGGCTCCACCAACTGCCCGAGCGTGTGGAACATCGTCAGCGACGGTGTGAACGCCTGGGTCGCCCAGCAGAAGGCGGCCGGCCGGACCGACGCCCAGATCAAGGCGGACCTGGCCCAGTACGACCAGTGGGACCGCTACGACTACAACGGCAACGGCAACTTCAACGAGCCCGACGGCTACATCGACCACTTCCAGATCGTGCACGCCGGTGAGGACGAGTCCGCCGGCGGCGGCGCCCAGGGCACCGACGCGATCTGGGCGCACCGCTGGTACGCCTTCGGCACCGACGCCGGCGCCACCGGCCCCGAGTACAACAAGCTCGGCGGCGCGCAGATCGGCAACACCGGCATCTGGGTCGGCGACTACACCATCCAGCCGGAGAACGGCGGCCTCGGCGTCTACGCCCACGAGTACGGCCACGACCTCGGCCTGCCGGACGAGTACGACACCTCCGGCGGCGAGAACTCCACCGGCTTCTGGACGCTGATGTCCTCCGGTTCCTGGCTCGGCCGCGGCAAGGAAGCCATCGGCGACCTGCCCGGCGACATGAACGCCTGGGACAAGCTCCAGCTCGGCTGGCTCAACTACGACGTCGCCAAGGCGGGCGTGAACTCGGCGCACAAGCTGGGTCTGTCCGAGTACAACACCAAGCACCGGCAGGCCGTGGTGGTCTCCCTGCCCGACAAGGCGGTCACCACCACGATCGTCACCCCGGCCCAGGGTGCCACCCAGTGGTGGAGCGGCAGCGCCAACAACCTGAAGAACACCCTGACCCGGTCCGTGGACCTCACCGGCAAGAAGTCGGCCGCCCTCACCCTTGACGGCTGGTACGACATCGAGGCCAACTACGACTTCCTCTACACCGAGGTCTCCACCGACGGCGGCGCCAACTACACCGTCCTCGACGGCACCGTGAACGGCCAGCCGATCCCGCGCGACGGCAGCGGCAACCCGGCCCTGCACGGCACGGTCGACGGCTGGAAGAACCTGTCGTACTCCCTGGACGCCTACGCGGGTCAGAAGGTCCTGCTCCGCTTCCGCTACCAGACCGACGGCGGAGTGGCGCTGAAGGGCTTCACGGCCGACCGGATCACGCTGACCGCGGACGGCTCGGTGGTCTTCGCGGACGACGCCGAGAGCGCGGACCCGGCGTGGACGGCGAACGGCTTCTCCCGCATCGGCGCGTCCTTCACCAAGGACTACAAGCAGTACTACATCGCCGAGAACCGCCAGTACGTGTCGTACGACACCACGCTGCAGACCGGCCCGTACAACTTCGGCTTCGCCGACCGTCCGGACTGGGTCGAGCACTTCCCGTACCAGAACGGCCTGCTGATCTGGAAGTGGGACACCTCCGAGGCCGACAACAACACCAGCAAGCACCCGGGCACCGGCCGGATCCTCCCGGTCGACTCGCACCCGGACGCGCTGCGGTGGTCCGACGGCACGCTGATGCGCAACCGCATCCAGACCTACGACTCGACGTTCAGCCTGTACGGCACGGACGGCATCACGCTGCACAAGGCGGGCGTCACGACCAAGATCAAGTCGTCGAAGGGGGTGTCGGTCTTCAACGACCGCGCCAACACCTACTACGACCCCGCGAACCCGGCCGGCGGTGTCAAGATCACTGACACCAACACCAAGATCAAGATCACCAAGGAGGCCAAGGACGGCTCCACGATGGAGATCGAGGTCGGCGGCGCGCTGAAGTAATCAGCGTTTACGCAGGTCAAGCGCACATCGGCGGCAACCCCCTGGCGGGTTGCCGCCGATCGTGTTTAGGTGCGTCCTGTGACCCGCTTATTGACACCGACCGGAACGGGGGAGTGACCGCATGGCCGCAGGAGGTTTCTGCAAGCTGCCGAACGGCACCGTGGTGGTGGCGCTGAACCTGCCCAGCCCCACCCTCGACGGCGCCGGCGGCGTGCGCGTGCTCGTCCACGCGCACAACCGCGCCCGGGCCCTGACCCGGCTGCGCAACCTGGGCCTGCGCGCGGTCTACCTGCGGGGCAACGCGGCCCCGCCGACCCCGGACGAGGTCACCGCGGTCCTGCACCACCCCGACGGCCTGATATGGCGTACGTCACCCGGTGACACCGTGGGCGCCCCGGAGCTGTGGCACCCGATCAGAGCCCTGCTGCGCAGACCGGCCGCACACCGACAGGCGTCGTGACAGGCACCGGCAGGCGTCGCGCGAGCCCGTCCCGGTCAGGGCCCGGACAGGACCTGGACGGGACCTGGGGAGGGAGGGGCAGGCGCGGACCATCTCGGGCCGCCTCGGACCGGTCGCTCCCTGATCCGGCCTGATCCAAGCGAAAGACCCTAGGCGACGACCGGCTTGCCCATGAGCTCGACGCCCGCCCGCCGCAGCTCCTCCAGTGCCCGTTCGGTGGTCGCCTGGGTCACCCCGGCGGTGAGGTCCAGGAGCACCTGGGTGCGGAAGCCCTCCTGCACGGCGTCCAGGGCGGTGGCGCGCACGCAGTGGTCCGTGGCGATCCCGACCACGTCCACCTCGTCGATGTGCCGGGCCCTGAGCCAGTCGGCCAGCGGCTCGCCGTTCTCGTCGGTGCCCTCGAAGCCGCTGTAGGCCGCCGAGTAGGCGCCCTTGTCGAAGACCGCGTCGACGGCTCCGGAGGCGACGGCCGGGGCGAAGTTCGGGTGGAAGCCCACGCCCTCCGTGCCCGCGACACAGTGCGCGGGCCAGGAACGGACGAAGTCGGGGTTGTCGGCGAAGTGACCGCCGGGCGCGATGTGGTGGTCCCGGGTCGCCACCACGTGCCGGTAGCCCGCGGGAGCCTGCCCGATGAGCTCGGTGATCGCGGCGGCGACGTCGGCGCCCCCGGCCACCGCGAGGCTGCCCCCCTCGCAGAAGTCGTTCTGCACATCGACGACGATCAAGGCGCGGCGCATGGTCGGTGTCCTTCGGTTGTCGGATCGGCGGGCGGAGGGGACGCGGGTCCGGTCGTGAGGCCACGGTCCCGGCGGATCCGCCACTCGGACGTGCGGGGACTTTCGGGGGCGTACCGAAGCGGGGGCACGCGCTTTAGCTACCCGAGCCCGTGTGGACGTACTCCGTCGGAAGGACGGGTTCCCCTCGGGAGAGCTGGGTCGCCGACAGCGGCAGGTTGGCGCGGGCGGTCGCGTGCCGGTCCCGGGCGGCGTCCAGCGGCTCGCGGGCGACCACCTCGCCGCCCTTGACCAGCTCCACCAGGAGCTGCCGGCCGGCCAGCCGGTCCGGCACCGGGCCGGTGCCCACGACCTCCGCCTCCGCGACCCCGTGCGCGTCCAGCCGGCGCGCCGCCCACTTGCGGCCGCCGACGGAGGTCTTGCCGCCGGTGGACTTCTTCGCCACCGGCACCAGCGGCGCCCCGGCGTCGCCGGTCTCGGCGCGCGCGACCAGCTTGTAGACCATGGACGCCGTCGGGTGGCCGGAGCCGGTGACCAGCTGGGTGCCGACGCCGTAGGCGTCCACGGGCGCCGCCGCCAGCGAGGCGATGGCGTACTCGTCCAGGTCCGAGGTGACGATGATCTTCGTGTCCCGGGCGCCCAGCTCGTCGAGCTGCTGGCGCACCCGGTGCGCGACCAGCAGCAGGTCGCCGGAGTCGATGCGCACCGAGCCCAGCTCGGGCCCGGCGATCTCGACGGCCGTACGGACCGCCTCGGTCACGTCGTAGGTGTCCACGAGCAGGGTGGTGTCCCGGCCGAGCGAGTCCACCTGCGCCTGGAAGGCGTCCCGCTCCCTGTCGTGCAGCAGGGTGAAGGCGTGGGCGGAGGTGCCCACCGTCGGGATGTTGTAGCGGAAGCCGGCGGCCAGGTCGGAGGTGGAGGTGAAGCCGCCGAGGTAGGCGGCCCGGGAGGCGGCGACCGCGGCCAGCTCGTGGGTGCGGCGGGCGCCCATCTCGATCAGCGGGCGGCCGCCGGCGGCCGAGGCCATCCGGGAGGCGGCGGCCGCGATCGCCGAGTCGTGGTTGAGGATCGACAGGATCACGGTCTCCAGCAGCACGCACTCGCCGAACGACCCCTCCACCCGCATGATCGGCGAACCCGGGAAGTACACCTCGCCCTCGGGGTAGCCGCAGATGTCCCCGCCGAACCGGTAGTCGGCGAGCCATTCGAGGGTCGGCTCGTCCACCACCCGGCGCTCGCGCAGGAAGGCGAGGACGTCCGCGTCGAAGCGGAAGTTCTCCACCGCGTCCAGCACCCGCCCGGTGCCGCCCACGACCCCGTAGCGGCGTCCGTCGGGCAGCCGCCGGGTGAAGACCTCGAAGACGCTGCGCCGCCCGGCCGTCCCGCCCTTCAGAGCGGCCTGGAGCATCGTCAGCTCGTAGTGATCGGTGAACAGAGCCGTCGAGGGAACGTCCACCGGCAGCCCAAGGTCCGCAACGCCCACCGAAGCTCTCCTAGACATGTCGCGCGGGTGCCCCCGGCGTCGGCCGGGGGTCCGGGGGCCGTCCCCGGATGATGCCTGGCGAAGAATCGTACTCCCATTTCGTCAGACTGACGATTTAGCCCTCCGTTTATGCGAGTACCCCCTCGGGGTGGCAGCATGGGCCGTGTGACGGCAGCCGCACCCATCGAGATCGAGAAGACCGAGTCGGCGGAGGAGGTCTTTGCCGTACCCGAACCCGACGTGCCCTGGGTGACGATCGTCCACAACGACCCCGTCAATCTCATGAGCTATGTGACGTACGTCTTCCAGACGTACTTCGGCTACTCCAAGGACAAGGCCACCAAGCTCATGCTCGACGTCCACCACAAAGGCCGGGCCATCGTCTCCAGCGGAACCCGTGAGGAGATGGAACGGGACGTTCAGGCCATGCACGGCTATGGTCTGTGGGCCACCCTCCAGCAGGACCGGAAGTAGCGAACTCCCTCCATGCCAGGAACCTTCGAACCGCTCCCCGGCGGCGGTGCGTCCGTCGCCCTCGACGACGTCGAGATCTCCATCATCCGCTCGCTGGCCGTGCAGCTCCTCGAGCTCATCGGTCCCGGCCCCGCCGAGGACACCCCCGCCGACCCGCTCGCCGAGCTGTTCGCCGAGGGTCCGAGCGAACCGCCGTCCGACCCCGTGCTCAAGCGGCTCTTCCCGGACGCCTACCGCGACCCCGAGACTCCCGGCAACCCCCAGGAGGCCGCCGAGCAGCGCGCCCACTCCGCCGAGTTCCGCCGCTACACCGAGAACGACCTGCGGGCCGGCAAGCGCGAGAACGCCCTCGCGGTGATCCACTCGCTCAACGCGCTCACCCCCGGCGAAGGCGGCCTGGCGGAGCTGGAGCTGACGCCGGCCGAGTCCCAGCGGTGGCTCGGCGCGCTCAACGACCTGCGCCTCGCCATCGGCTCCCGGCTGGAGATCACCGACGAGGACGACACGGACGACTTCTACCGGCTGCCGGACGAGGATCCGCGCAAGCCGATGGTGATGGCCTACCTCTGGCTGGGCGGGCTCCAGGAGACCCTCGTCTCCACTCTCATGCCGTAGCCCCGCGCCTCTCATGCCGTAGCCCCGCGCCTCTCGCGCCGCGGTCCCGCGCCTCTCGCCGTGGTCCCATGCCGTGATCCACCCGGCTCATGCCGTGATCCACCCGGTATATCCGGATTTCGCGTTCGCTCAGAGGACGCTCAAATCCGGATAACGATCGCGTCACTGCGACGGCCGGGTATGGGTGCGCTCTGCGCGCTTCGTCCCCTTCTTCCCGTGGGATGCATCACACAACTCCCCGTCGATCAGTGTTGCGGCCGTGATAAATCTTCACGACCGCCCGGCGGACACCACCCATGTCCGGCCGGGTGCGCCACCGAGCCGGCAACAGCCGGCCAGGCACAGCGGAACCGGGGAGACCCGGGCACGCACTCCATCAATCCGGGGGGATCGAAACCCGATCCGGGGCCGACCGAGGGCCCGGGGTCGGCATGGAGAAAGGCGCACACCACATGACCTCACCGCAGGTCACGGAAGCCCCCGAAGAGGGGTACGAGCGAGGACTCGGCAGCCGCCAGGTCCAGATGATCGCCATCGGCGGCGCCATCGGCGTCGGCCTCTTCCTGGGTGCAGGGGCGAACATCGCCAAGGCCGGACCAAGCCTCATCGTCATGTACGCCCTCGCGGGCCTGATCATCTTCTTCATCATGCGAGCGCTCGGCGAGCTCCTGCTGTACCGCCCCGTCTCGGGCTCCTTCGCGGAGTACTCCCGCGAGTTCCTCGGCCCGTTCTTCGGCTTCTTCACCGGCTGGACGTACTGGCTGATGTGGGTGGTGACCGGAATGGCCGAGCTGACGGCCGCCGCGATCTACGTCCACTACTGGTTCCCCGCCATCCCGCAGTGGGTGACCGCGCTGGTGTTCCTGGTGGTCCTGTTCGTGGCCAACCTGATCTCCGTGAAGGTCTTCGGCGAGATCGAGTTCTGGTTCTCGATGGTCAAGGTCACCGCCCTCATCGGCATGATCGTGATCGGTCTCGGCGTCCTCACCTTCGGCTTCAGCGCCGCCGGCGACACCGCCACCGTCAGCAACCTCTGGGAGTTCGACGGCTTCTTCCCCAAGGGCGTCGGCTCCTCCCTGATGACTCTCCAGGGCGTGATGTTCGCCTACCTCGCCGTCGAACTGGTCGGCGTCACCGCGGGCGAGTCCGAGGACCCGGAGAAGACCCTCCCCAAGGCGATCAACACCCTGCCCTGGCGGATCGCCCTGTTCTACGTCGGCGCCCTCACCGTCATCCTGTGCGTGGTGAAGTGGACCGAGTTCGCCCCGGGCGTCAGCCCCTTCGTGAAGGCGTTCGCGGTCATCGGCATCCCGGCCGGCGCGGGCATCGTGAACTTCGTGGTGCTCACCGCGGCCCTGTCCTCCTGCAACTCCGGCATGTACTCCACCGGCCGCATGCTGCGCACCCTCGCGGACAACGGCGAGGCCCCCCGCTTCTTCAGCCGCCTGTCGACCTCCAAGACCCCGGCGCTGGGCATCACCGTCTCCGTCGCCTTCATGGGCATCGGCGTCGTGCTGAACTACATCGTCCCGGAAAAGGCCTTCGGCTATGTCACCTCCGTCGCCACCGCGGCCGGCATCTGGACCTGGCTGATGATCCTGATCAGCCACGTCCTGTACCGCCGGGGCGTCGAGTCGGGGCGGCTGCGCGCCTCCTCCTTCCCGGCCCCCGGCGGCTCCAAGTGCTCCTACGTCGCCATCGCGTTCCTGCTCTTCGTCACCGGCCTGATCGCGTACGACGCCGACTCCCGCGTCTGCCTGTACGTGATGGCCGCGTGGGCCGCCGCCCTCGCCATCGGCTGGGCGGTCCTCAAGAACCGCAACCCGCAGGTCGCCGACCCCCGCGAGCCGCAGCTCGAGAAGGTCGGCTGACCCCGCGGGGTTCCCGGACCGGACGTCCCGGCAGGAGCGGGCCCCCCAACCCGCTCCCGCGGCCGCTCAGGATGTCCGCAATGTGGGCCGTTCCGTACCGAACTCCGGTACGGAACGGCCCGCCTGTCTATGCTGGCCGCCATGCTGACCCTTACCCAGGCCCTCTACGACCAGATCGTCGCCCACGCCCGCAAGGACCACCCGGACGAGGCGTGCGGCGTCGTGGCCGGACCCGTGGGCTCCGGCCGGCCCGAGCGGTTCATCCCCATGGCGAACGCGGCCCGCTCGCCCACCTTCTACGAGTTCGGCTCGCAGGACCTGCTCAAGCTCTACCGGGAAATGGACGACCTGGACGAGGAGCCGGTGATCGTCTACCACTCGCACACCGCGACCGAGGCCTACCCCTCCCGCACCGACATCAGCTACGCCAACGAGCCCGGCGCGCACTACGTGCTGGTCTCCACCGCCGACACCGACGGGCTCGGCGAGTTCCAGTTCCGCTCGTTCCGCATCGTCGAGGGCGAGGTCACGGAGGAGGAGGTCAAGGTGGTGGAGGCGTACTGATCGGGGAACGTCTCGCGACGTGGATGGAAAGTGTCCGCGTGACGAGATCACACTCCGGGTCCCGGACCGGGAATCGATACGATGACCGCATGGTTTTCCACGACGTGAGCGACAAGACGCCGGGCATGCTGCTCGTGGCGCGGCTGCACGTCGACCTGTGCAGGCTGAACAGCGCCATCTGTTGACGTTCCGCGCCGCCGCACGGCCGTGAGGGCCGCGGCGCTCCCCCAGTGCCGAAAGCCCGGGGGCAACCCCTACGGTGCGCCCGGCCGCGTCCGAGCCGGGGGATCCACCCCGACGACATCCTTACCGACAGGAGCCCGCAACCATGGCCATCGAGGTCCGCATCCCCACCATCCTCCGCCAGTACACCGACGGCCAGAAGGCCGTGGACGGCAACGGGGAGACCCTCGCCGAGCTCTTCGCCGACCTCGAGACCCGGCACCCGGGCATCCAGGCCCGGATCGTCGACCAGGCGAACGGCGAGCAGCTGCGCCGCTTCGTCAACGTCTACCTGAACGACGAGGACGTGCGCTTCCTGGACGGTATCTCCACCAAGCTCGCCGACGGTGACAACGTGACGATCCTGCCGGCCGTCGCCGGCGGCATGCGCTGATCGGTCGCTGATCAGAGATGCGTTACGACTCCCCGCTGGCCGCGGTGGGCAACACCCCCCTGGTGTGCCTGCCGCGGCTGTCGCCGTCGGCCGACGTCCGCATCTGGGCGAAGCTGGAGGACCGCAACCCGACCGGCTCGATCAAGGACCGGCCCGCCCTGCACATGATCGAGCAGGCGGAGAAGGACGGCCGGCTCACCCCGGGCTGCACGATCCTCGAACCCACCTCCGGCAACACCGGCATCTCGCTGGCCATGGCGGCCAAGCTCAAGGGCTACCGCATGGTGTGCGTGATGCCCGAGAACACCTCGCAGGAGCGCCGGGACCTGCTCGGCATGTGGGGAGCGCAGATCATCTCCTCCCCGGCCGCGGGTGGTTCCAACACCGCCGTGCGCGTCGCCAAGGAACTGGCCGCCGAGCACCCGGACTGGGTGATGCTCTACCAGTACGGCAACCCGGACAACGCCGGTGCCCACTACGCCACCACCGGTCCCGAGATCCTCGCCGACCTGCCCTCGATCACGCACTTCGTCGCGGGCCTCGGCACCACGGGCACCCTCATGGGCGTCGGCCGCTACCTGCGCGAGCACAAGCCGGACGTGAAGATCGTCGCCGCCGAGCCGCGCTACGACGACCTGGTGTACGGCCTGCGCAACCTCGACGAGGGCTTCGTCCCCGAGCTCTACGACGCCTCCGTCCTCACCACCCGCTACTCGGTCGGCTCGGCCGACGCGGTCACCCGCACCCGTGAACTCCTCCAGCAGGAGGGCATCTTCGCGGGCGTCTCCACGGGCGCCGCGCTGCACGCGGCGATCGGCGTCGGGAAGAAGGCGCTGAAGGCGGGCGAGAGCGCCGACATCGTGTTCATCGTCGCCGACGGCGGCTGGAAGTACCTCTCCACCGGCGTCTACACCGCGGCCACCACCGAGGAGGCCATCGTGACCCTCCAGGGCCAGCTCTGGGCGTAGGTTCTGCCGCCCACCCCCGGTCCGTCCCCTATCTGTGTGCGTGGAGCCCCGGCCGTCGTATCGGCCGGGGCTCCGGCGTGCGTGGGGGACGGGATCCTGATGTGCTGGAGAAACGTCACACCGGCAGAAGGACAGGGCACGGCACCCCGGGCACAGCAGAAAGGCGGCCGACCCCATGCGCCGTTCGACGCTTCACGGCACCACCGTCGCCGCCGCGGCGGCGACCCTGCTCCTCGTCGGCTGCGGCGCACAGCACGACGGCGCGGGCTCCGGCAAGGACGGCACCCCCACCCGGCCGACGACCGCGCCCGCTTCCCCGCCCGGATCCGCCCCCTCGGCGTCCGCGACCGGGACCGCCCCGGCCTCCTCCGACCGCCCCGCCCCCAGCTGCACGGACCGCGCCGAACTCACCGCCGCCGACTCCGGGCGCACCCTCTGCCTGACCGTCGGCGGGCAGGTGCGCCTCACCCTGGACGGCACCGAGGACCGGCCCTGGACACCGGTCAGGTCCAGCGGCTCCGCCCTGCGGGCCGCCAACGCCGGCATCGTGATCCTGCCGGGCGACGCCGTCGCCGCGTTCGACGCCGTCACGCCCGGAACGGCCCGGCTGACCTCCACCCGCCCACTGTGCGCGGCGGGCCCCGGCCGGATCGCGTGCCAGGGCATCCGGCAGTGGACGGTCACCGTGCGGGTGACAGGGCCGTGAGCCCGACGCGCCACGACCCACGGACACGGCAGCGCCGCGCCCGCCCCACTCGGCTGGGCCGGGCTCGTCCCATTCGGCCGGGCCACGTCCGTCCTGTTCGGCTGGGCCGCGTGCGCTGCGTTCGGTGGGGCCGTGTTCGTCCTGTTCGGCTGGGCCGCGCCTGCTCTGTTTGGTCGGGCCGTGCCTGCCCTGTTCGGCCGAGTTGCGCCCGTTCCGTCCGCTCAGGCCGTGTTCGCCCTGTTCAGCCGGCCCGCGTCCGTTCCGTTCAGCCCGCCAGGTATCGCACCTGGTCCCAGAGGATCGGGTCCACGACCCCCACCCGGCGGCGGAAGTCCCACACCGGTACCTCCCGGACCTCGTCGGTCTCCAGAAAGCTGGTCCGGCCCTGCGTGTCCCCGACCGAGCCCGGCGGCAGCGGGATCACTCCGGACCGCTCGTCGTGGTATCTGCTGGTGATCTCCGCGACCCTGGCGCGCTTGCCGTGCACCGCCAGAACCAGACAGGGCCGGTCCTTCGCCCCCGGCCCGTCGCCATGGGGCACGCTGGCCCACCAGATCTCCGCGGGCTGCGGACGCGCCGCGGTACGGCGGCCGGTCAGGCGGCCGGGACGTGACCTTCTCGGAGGCCTGCGACCCCGTCCCCAGCCGTCGACGAGCGTGGCGACGAGCGCGAGCAGCACCACCGCCGCGAGCGCCAGCCACCAGGACGTGTCCACAACCATGACGTTACCGGCGTGCGACCCTCGGTGCGCGCCCTTCAACGCTCCCCATGCGCCCCAGGTCCAGCCGAACCGGTGACACCACAGGTGAGTTCGCCCACAACAGCCCTTACCGGAGGAGCGACCGGACGTATCCCGCCTTACGCTCGACGGACCGCACGACCCCCGTCACCTTCCTCTCTGAAGTTTTCCCGCCAGCGGAGGTTTCTGCTTCATGAAGCTCACCGTCGTCGGCTGCTCGGGGTCGTTCCCGTCCGCGGAATCGGCCTGCTCGAGCTACCTCGTCGAGGCCGACGGCTTCCGGCTGCTTCTCGACCTGGGCAACGGCGCCCTGGGCGAGCTGCAGCGCCACTGCGGTCTCTACGACCTCGACGCCATCTTTCTGAGTCATCTGCACGCCGACCACTGCATCGACATGCTCGGCTACTTCGTCGCGCGCTACTACCGGTACGACGGAGGCCGCTGCGACCCCATCCCGGTGTACGGGCCCGAGGGCACCGAGCACCGGCTGACCACCGCCTACGCCGACACCCCCACGGCCTCCTCGATGAGCGAGGTCTTCGACTTCCACACGGTCAAGCCCGGCACCTTCGAGATCGGTCCCTTCACCGTGCACACCGAGCGGGTGGCCCACCCCGTGGAGGCCTACGCCATCCGCGTCGAGCACGGCGGGCGGGCGCTGACGTACTCCGGGGACACCGGGGTGAGCAAGGCGCTGGAGGAACTCGCCCGGGACAGCGACCTCTTCCTGTGCGAGGCCGCCTTCACGGACGGCAAGGAGAACATCCCCGATCTGCACCTCAACGGCCGCGAGGCAGGTGAGACCGCCGCGCGCGCCAAAGTCCGCCGCCTGGTCCTCACCCACATCCCCCCGTGGACCGACCCGCGGATCAACCTCGCCGACGCGCGCGCGGCCTACGCAGGCCCGGTGGAGCTGGCGGCGCCCGGAGCGTCGTACGACATCTAGGGTTTTTGTTTGGATCAGGCCGGATCAGGGCGCGGTGCCAGGGCCCGCGAGCCCGGCGTGATCCAAACGAGAGGCCCTGGGCCCAGGACACGAAAGGCCCCCGGAGTCATGGAACTCCGGGGGCCTTCTCACGTCGTGGCCGGGCTCACGCCTTGGTGAGCGCCTCGGTCTCCTCCTCGGGCTCACGGCCGGGGGTGGGGAGGTTGAACTTGATGATGGCGAAGCGGAACACCGTGTAGTAGATCGCCGCGAACACCAGGCCGATCGGGATGATCAGCCATGGCTTGGTCGCCAGGTTCCAGTTGAGGGCGTAGTCGATGAAGCCGGCGGAGAAGGTGAAGCCGGCGTGCACGCCGAGCGCCCAGGTGATCGCCATGGAGGCGGCGGTCAGCACCGCGTGGATCGCGTAGAGCAACGGCGCGATGAACATGAACGCGAACTCGATCGGCTCGGTCACACCGGTCACGAAGGAGGTGAGCGCGAGCGAGACCATCATGCCCGTCACGACCTTGCGCCGCTCGGGACGGGCGCAGTGGGCGATCGCGAGGGCGGCGGCCGGCAGACCGAACATCATGATCGGGAAGAAGCCCGACATGAACTGACCGGCGGTCGGGTCACCGGCGAAGAAGCGGTTGAGGTCGCCGTGGACCATGTCACCGGCCGCGTTCTTGAAGTCGCCGATCTGGAACCAGGAGACCGTGTTGACGAACTGGTGCATGCCGACCGGGATCAGCGCGCGGTTGATCAGACCGAACAGGCCGGCGCCGAGAGCGCCGAGGCCGGTGATCCACTCGCCGAGGTTGGAGATCCCCTCACCGATCGGCTCCCAGACCAGGCCGAAGAAGACACCCATCGCGGTGCCGACGAACGCCATGATGATCGGCACCAGCCGGCGGCCGTTGAAGAAGCCGAGCCAGTCCACGAGCTTCTTGCGGTGGTAGCGCTGCCACAGCACCGCCGACAGCAGACCCATCAGGATGCCGCCGAGCACCCCGGGGTTGTTGTAGGTGGCCTCGACTATCTTCCCGCCCTCGATGTGCTGCTCGGTCAGCGGGAAGGCCTTCAGGACGTTGCTGTAGACCAGGAAACCGACCAGCGCGGCCAGCGCGGTGGAGCCGTCCGACTTCTTGGCGAAACCGATCGCGACGCCGAGGCAGAACAGCATCGGCAGGTTGTCGAAGATCGCGCCGCCGGCCGTGGCGAACACCGCCGTGACCTTGTCGGGCAGGTGCAGCTTGTCCTGCACGTCCTGCTGGCCCAGACGCAGCAGGATGCCCGCGGCCGGCAGCACGGCGATCGGCAGCTGAAGGCTGCGGCCGACCTTCTGAAGGCCCTGGAACAGGCCGGAACCCCGCTTTTTCGCGGGCGCCGCCGTCGATGTCGCGCTGGCGGTGGTCATGACGTCCTCCATCGGGTGGTGGTCTACACCACTCACTGGTGTAGACCTGTTGTAGCACGATGAAGGGGGCCCCGGAACCCGCGATTCTCGCGACCGGACCACTACGCACCGTGTGGATTTGGGGTCAGAGTCGGTAATGAAGGGCAAGCGGTGGGCGTCGAGCCTCGTTTTGGTCCCCGTGCCTACGCTGGTGTAGACCAGTCGGCGGACGGTTCCGCTGCCATGAGCGCACCATTCTGCACCCATGGCACGACCGCTCGCAAAGATGGGCCAATTATGGGTTACTGCGACAAAGCGGTTCGGATCAGGGAGAAGGAACATGGCCACCAAGGCTGAGAAGATCGTCGCCGGGCTGGGCGGCATCCAGAACATCGACGAGATCGAGGGCTGCATCACCCGGCTCCGCACCGAAGTGCACGACGCCTCCCTGGTCGACGAGACCGCCCTCAAGGCCGCCGGCGCTCACGGCGTCGTCAAGATGGGCACCGCCATCCAGGTCGTCATCGGCACCGACGCCGACCCCATCGCCGCGGAGATCGAAGACATGATGTAAACGCCGCGGGCAGCCGCGGTCCACCTTCAAGGGGCTCTTCCGGATCCGGCAGGAGCCCCATCTCCCTGGGGGACTACGCTCGACGCCATGTCTCGTATCGACGGCCGCACCCCCGAACAACTCCGCCCGGTCACCATCGAACGCGGGTGGAGCAAGCACGCCGAGGGCTCCGTCCTCGTCTCCTTCGGCGACACCAAGGTCTTCTGCACCGCCTCCGTCACCGAAGGCGTTCCGCGCTGGCGCAAGGGCAGCGGCGAGGGCTGGGTCACCGCCGAGTACTCCATGCTGCCCCGTGCCACCAACACCCGCGGCGACCGCGAATCGGTCAAGGGCAGGATCGGCGGCCGCACCCATGAGATCTCCCGCCTCATCGGCCGCTCCCTGCGCTCGGTCGTCGACTACAAGGCACTCGGCGAGAACACCATCGTCCTGGACTGCGACGTCCTCCAGGCCGACGGCGGCACCCGGACCGCGGCCATCACGGGCGCCTACGTCGCCCTCGCCGACGCCGTCGCCTGGGCCCGCGGCAAGAAGCTGATCAAGGCCGGCCGTCAGCCGCTCACCGGCACCGTCAGCGCCGTCTCGGTCGGCATCGTCGGCGGTGTACCGCTGCTCGACCTCTGCTACGAGGAGGACGTCCGCGCGGAGACCGACATGAACGTCGTCTGCACCGGCGACGGCCGCTTCGTCGAGGTCCAGGGCACCGCGGAGGCCGAACCCTTCGCCCGCGAGGAACTCAACAGCCTCCTCGACCTCGCCGTGGCCGGCTGCACCGAACTCACGGTGATCCAGCGCACGGCACTCGAGACGGCCCTGGCGAAGTAGAGGAGCAGCCCCGCATGACCCGCTTGATCCTCGCCACCCGCAACTCCGGCAAGATCGTCGAACTCAGGGCGATCCTGGCCGACTCGGGCCTGCCCCACGAACTCGTCGGCACCGATGCCTACCCGGACGTCCCCGACGTCAAGGAGACCGGCGTCACCTTCGCCGAGAACGCCCTGCTGAAGGCCCACGCCCTGGCCCAGGCCACCGGCCTCCCCGCGGTCGCGGACGACTCCGGCCTCTGCGTCGACGTCCTCGGCGGCGCCCCCGGTATCTTCTCGGCCCGCTGGGCCGGCCGCCACGGCGACGACAAGGCCAACCTCGACCTGCTCCTGGCCCAGCTCTCGGACATCGCCGACGACCACCGCGCCGCCCACTTCGCCTGCGCGGCGGCCCTCGCCCTGCCGGACGGCACGGAGCGGGTGGTGGAGGGGCAACTGCGCGGCACCCTGCGCCACGAGCCCGCGGGCACGAACGGCTTCGGCTACGACCCGATCCTCCAGCCCGACGGGGAGACC
Organism: Streptomyces sp. 6-11-2; assembly: GCF_006540305.1. Taxonomy (GTDB): domain Bacteria; phylum Actinomycetota; class Actinomycetes; order Streptomycetales; family Streptomycetaceae; genus Streptomyces. The sequence continues at coordinate 4,417,432 of NZ_BJOR01000001.1, forward strand.
CGCACCTGCGCGCAACTGACCCCCGAGGAAAAGAACGCGATCAGCCACCGCGGCAAGGCATTTCGCGCCCTGGTACCGGTGGTGCGGGAGTTGCTCGGATAACCCGAGCAGGAGCTGGTGCGGCCGGAGGGACTCGAACCCTCACGGGAGTTACCCCACTGGGACCTAAACCCAGCGTGACTGCCAATTCCACCACGGCCGCTTGCTGCTGCCCGGCCATGCTACTGGCCGGGCAGCACCCTCAGATCCCCAAGTCCTTGATGATCTTGGCCACGTGGCCCGTGGCCTTCACGTTGTAGAGGGCTCGTTCGACCTTGCCCTCCTCGTCGACGACGATCGTGGAGCGGATGACGCCGACGACGGTCTTGCCGTAGAGCTTCTTCTCGCCGAAGGCGCCGTAGGACTCCAGGACCTTCTTCTCCGGGTCGGCGAGCAGCGTGACCTTCAGGGACTCCTTGTCGCGGAACTTCGCGAGCTTCTCCGGCTTGTCGGGGGAGATGCCGATCACGTCGTAGCCCGCGCCCGCCAGCAGGTCCAGGTTGTCGGTGAAGTCGCAGGCCTGCTTGGTGCAGCCGGGGGTGAGGGCGGCCGGGTAGAAGTAGACGACGACCTTCCGGCCCTTGTGGTCGGCCAGCGACACCTCCTTGCCGTCGGCGTCGGGGAGGGCGAAGGCGGGGGCCACGTCCCCGGGCTGGAGTCGCTCGGTCATGGAAGCTCGTCTCCTCGTGCGTGCGCAGCGTGCGTGCGGATACCGTGTCGCTCCGAGGGTAACCGGGGGGTGCTGGCAGTGCGGTCGGAGCGAGAACTGACAGACTGTCCCGAACAGGCATCAGTTGACTTCGGAGGCGGCACGGTGGCGGACACCGCGGACACCAGAACCCCGGCTGAGATCGAGGCGGACATCAGGCGCCGCCGCGAGGTGCTGGCCGAGACGCTCGACGAGATCGGGGTGCGCGTGCACCCGAAGACCATCGTCGGGGACGCCAAGGCCAAGGTCGCCTCCAACATCGACCACACGCTCGGACGGGCCTACGTGCAGGTCAACCGGGTGGTGAGCGATGTGCGGGCGCAGTTCGTGGACGAGGAGGGCGCCCCGCGCCTGGAGCGGGTCGTACCGGTCGCACTCGTCGCCGTCGGCCTGGTGGGACTGCTCGCTATGGGCGCCCGCCGGCGTCGCCGCTGAGCGGCACGACGCCCCACCGCGTGACGACGTGCCGAAGGCAGGTAGGTTCGAGGCGTGAGCGCCAAGAGAAATGAGCACAGCAGCCAGCACGACAAGCTGCCCATCCGGATGCTGCACGACCGGGTGCTCGTCCGGCAGGACACGAGCGAGGGCGAGCGGCGTTCGGGCGGTGGCATCCTGATTCCCGCGACCGCGGCGGTGGGACGCCGGCTGGCCTGGGCCGAGGTCGTCGCGGTGGGGCAGAACGTGCGGACCGTCGAGCCGGGGGACCGGGTGTTGTTCGATCCGGAGGACCGTGCCGAGGTCGAGGTGCGCGGGGTCGCGTACGTGCTCATGCGCGAGCGTGATCTGCACGCGGTGGCCGCGGACCGGTTCGAGGGTTCGGAGGACTCCACCGGCCTGTATCTGTAGCGGTTCGGGACGTCCTGGGACGTCCCGCGCGACGTTGTGACGACGGCTTCGGAAGGCCGACCGCCGAGGGGCTGGTGACCATGGTCACCAGCCCCTTTGTCGTTCCTTTGCTAGCCTCGGGTCCAACCCGACGAGACGCGCCGTACCGGGATGAACGCAAAGACGACGCACGCCCGTTCATGTCCTGACGTCGTCCCGGAGGTGCCTGTCATGGCCTGGGTCCTGCTCATTCTCGCCGGTCTGCTGGAGGTGGGCTGGTCGATCGGGATGAAGTTCACCGACGGCTTCACCCGCCCCCTGCCCAGCGTGCTCACCGGCGCAGGGATCGTGACCAGCATGGTTCTGCTGTCGTACGCCGCCCGCTCCCTGCCCATCGGCACCGCATACGGGGTGTGGGTGGGCATCGGGGCGGCCGGTGCGGCGGTGATCGGCATGGTGGTGCTGGGGGAGCCGGCGACCGCCGCCCGGATCTTCTTCGTGTGTCTGCTGCTGGTGGCCGTGGTGGGACTCAAGGTCACGTCCGGTCACTGAACACGCCTTGCAGGCCGGTGCCGGTGCCGCCGTCGCCGGGGGCACCGGCACCCGCGTTCCCGCCCGCGTTGCCCGGGGTGCCGGCGTTGCCTCCGCCGGGCGAGGCTCCCGGGCCGCCCGGCGGGGTGCCTCCGACGTCCCCGGAGCCCGGGTCGGTGGGGCCGCCCGGCGGGGTGCCGGCGTCGGTCCCGCCGGTGGTGGGGTCGCCGCCGCCGGTGTCACCCGTGCCGCCGTCGCCCTGTCCCTGGTCCTGGCCCTGGTCCTGTCCCGGGTCCTGGCCGCCGGGGTCGGCCGTGCCGCTGTCGTCCTGCCCGCCGTCGCCCGGGTTCTCGTCGGGCTCCGAGGGCGGCGGCTGGATCTGGTCGGCGCCCGGCTGGAGCTGGAGGTCGAAGTCGGTGACCAGGGTGTTCTTCAGGGCGTCCCCGGTGTACTGCGCCCAGATCTGGGCGGGCGGCCCGCCGCCGTTGACACGGGCCAGCCCCATGGCGTCGTAGAGCGGCTTGTGATGGGCGGTGACCGGGTCCTGGCCCATGACCGAGACGACGGTGGCGAGTTCGGGCGTGTAGCCGGCGAACAAGGCCGCGGTGTCCTCCTCGGCGGTGCCGGTCTTGCCGGCGGCGGGCCGGCCGGCGGCCTGGGCGGCGGTGGCGGTGCCGTTCTGCACGACGCTGCGCAGTATCGAGGTGGTGGTGTCGGCGGCCTCACGGGTGATCGCCTGGATCTCGGTGCGCTTGGGCAGTTCGACGGTGTCGGTGCCGTCCTTGGTGATCTTCTTGATCATCGTGTACGGGGCGTGCTTGCCGTGGTTGGCGAGTGTGGCGTAGGCGTCGGCCATGTCGACGACGCTGGCGGTGGCCACTCCGAGCGCGATGGACGGGGAGGGGGTCAGGGACGGGGTGTCGGCCGACAGGCCGAGGGCGATGGCGGTGTCCCTGACCTTGTCGGAGCCGACGTCGGCGGCCATCTGCGCGTACACCGCGTTGACGGACTTGTCCGTGGCCTCGCGGACGGTGATGTTGCCGTAGGACCGCTGGTCCTCGTTCTCGGGGGCGTAGGAGCCGCTCCAGCCCTGGACGGGGCGCTTGTTGGTGCCGTCGTAGTAGGTGTTCGGGGTGATCGTGCGGCCGTCCTGGGTCGCGGAGCCGTTCTGGACGGCGGAGGTGAACACGAACGGCTTGAAGGTGGAGCCCACCTGGAAGTCCCGGCGGGTGGCGTTGTTCGTGTACTGCTTGACGTAGTCGATGCCGCCGTACATGGCGACGAGTTCGCCGGTCTTCGGGTCGATGGAGGCGGCGCCGGCCCGGACGTAGGTGTCGACCTTGCGGTTCTTCCGGTCGAGCTTGCTCATCACCTGGTCGTCCACGGCCTTGACCAGGGCGTCCTGCTTGTTCTTCTCCAGGGTGGTGGTGATCTGGTAGCCGCCCGCGGAGAGCTGGTCCTCGTTCAGGATCTTGTGCTCGGCCAGGTACTCCTTGACCGCGCGGACGATGTAGCCGCGCTGCCCGGACATGCCCGTGGGGACGGTGGCCTCCTTGGGCATCGGGAACTTCATGCCGGCCCGCTGCGAGGCGCTCAGCCAGCCCTTCTTGACCATGCCGTTCAGGACGTAGTTCCAGCGGGCCAGGGCGACGGACTTGTTCTCCGGGTGGGCGACGACGTCGAACTCGCTGGGCGCGTTGACCAGTGCGGCCAGGTAGGCGGCGCGGGCCGGGTCGAGGTCCTGGGCCTTGACGCCGTAGTACGCCTGGGCGGCGGCCTGGATGCCGTAGGCGTTGCGGCCGAAGTAGCTGGTGTTGAGGTAGCCCTCGAGGATGTCGTTCTTGGACTCGGTGCGGTCCAGCTTGATCGCGATGAAGAACTCCTTCACCTTGCGGGTGACGGTCTGCTCCTGGCCCAGGTAGTAGTTCTTCACGTACTGCTGGGTGATCGTCGAACCGGACTGCTTGCCCTTGCCGAGGGCGGTGTTCCAGCCGGCCCGCAGCATCGCCTTGGGGTCGACGGCGGACTCGGTGTAGAAGTCGCGGTCCTCGGCGGCGAGCACGGCGTGCTGGGCGTCCTTGGAGACCTGGGCGAGCGTGACGTTCTCCCGGTTGATCTCGCCGTCCCGGGCGATCTCGGAGCCGTCGGCGTACAGGTAGACGTTGGCCTGCTTGACGGCCATGGCGTTGGCGGGCGGGATCTGCACCAGCGAGTAGCCGATGAGGAACGCGCCGATGACCAGCAGCATGGCGGTGAGGAAGCCGCCGAGCACCATCCGCCAGGTCGGCACGGCACGGCGCCAGCCGGTGCGCCGGGGCCGTCCGGCCTTTCCGCCGCCCGTCCCGTTCTCCGCCTCGCTCCCTGGACCGCTCTCCGCTTCGCCCCCGGTCTCGGGTGCCGCCGGTGGCTGGTGGTCGGCCACGCCCTGGTTCGGCTGCTGCGGCTCGTCACTCATGTCGTGCTCGGACTCCTGTTTCCCGTCGTACGTCCCCGTACGTGTCACGGCGTACGTCCCCGTACGCCGTCATGCGCCTTCGGCGCCCCCAGGTGAAGACTCTCGCAGCAACCGTTCCGTTCCCGGTCCCGGGCATTTGTCCGGGCCGGAAAATGCGTGGCATGTCACGCCCGGCACGCATTAGGCTCCCGCGCTTTCGGTGTCGTGGCCTGGGAGGCGGTGTACGTGGGCGCAGGACGGTTGTACGCGGCCGTCGCGGCGGGGGGATTCAGACGGTACGCGACGTATCGGGCGGCGACGGCGGCCGGGGTGTTCACCAATACGGCATTCGGGCTGATCCTGGTGTACACGTACCTCGCGCTGTGGGATGTCCGACCGCACCTGGGCGGTTACGACCAGGCGCAGGCCGTGACGTACGTGTGGCTGGGGCAGGCGTTCCTGGCGGCCCTCGCGATCGGTGGGGGCGGCGTCGAGGACGAGCTGATGGAACGCATCCGAACGGGTGACATCGCCGTCGACCTGTACCGGCCGGCCGACCTCCAGCTGTGGTGGCTGTCGGCCGACGCGGGCCGGGCGATGTTCCAGCTGCTGGGCCGCGGGGTGCTGCCCTTCGTGTTCGGGGCGCTGTTCTTCCCGGTGGCCCTGCCGTCGGACCCGCTGGTCTGGGCGGCGTTCCTCGGGGCGGTGCCGCTGGCGCTGCTGGTGGGCTTCGGGATCCGCTTCCTGGTGGCGCTGAGCGCGTTCTGGCTGCTGGACGGCGCGGGCGTGGCGCAGATGGCCTGGCTGGCCGGGTACTTCTGCTCGGGGATGCTGCTGCCGCTGAACGTCTTCCCGGGCGCGCTGGGCGAGGTGGTCCGGGCGCTGCCGTGGTCGTCGCTGCTCCAGGCCCCCGCCGACATCCTGCTGGGGCACGCGGACCCGCTGGGCACGTACGTGTTCCAGGGCGCGTGGGCGGTGGCGCTGCTGGCGGCGGGGCGGCTGGTGCAGTCGGCGGCGACGCGGCGGGTGGTGGTGCAGGGTGGCTGAGTCCACCGCGGGCCCGGCCGGCAACCGGCTGGTGGAGGGGCTGCGCGCCTACCGCCTGATCGCCGCGATGTGGATCCGCTCCACGATGGCCTACCGCGCCTCCTTCGTCATGACCACCGCCGGGAGCTTCGTGGCGACCGGGCTGGACTTCGTGACGATCCTGCTGATGTTCTCCCGCGTCGACGCGCTCGGCGGCTACGCGTTGCCGGAGATCGCCTTCCTGTACGGGCTGTCCGCCACCGCCTTCGGGCTCGCCGATCTGGCGATCGGCTCCATGGACCGGCTGGGGCGGCGGGTGCGCGACGGCACGCTCGACACGCTGCTGGTCCGGCCGGCGCCGGTGCTCGCGCAGGTGGCCGCCGACCGGTTCGCGCTGCGTCGGCTGGGCCGGGTGACGCAGGGGGTGCTGGTGCTGGGCTGGGCGATGTCACGGCTGGACGTCGACTGGACGCCGCTGAAGCTGCTGCTGATGCCGGTGATGGTGGTGAGCGGCTGCGCGATCTTCTGCGCGGTGTTCGTGGCCGGGGCGGCCTTCCAGTTCGTGGCGCAGGACGCCTCGGAGGTGCAGAACGCGTTCACCTACGGGGGCACCACGCTGCTCCAGTACCCGCCGACGGTGTTCGCCAAGGAGCTGGTGCGCGGGGTGACGTTCGTCCTGCCGCTGGCCTTCGTCAACTGGCTGCCGGCGCTGTACGTGCTGGGGCGGCCGTATCCGCTCGACCTGCCCCGGTGGACCGCGTTCGCTCCGCCGCTGGTCGCGGTGGCGTGCTGCGCGCTGGCGGGGGCGGCCTGGCGGGTGGGGCTGCGGTCGTATCGGAGCACCGGGAACTGACGGGCACTGACGGGAACTGACGGGATCCAAAGGGGCGAAGGGGAGAAGGGGCGTACAGGGCGCATGGCGATGACGGTGGACGGTGTGGAGGGCAGGGACGGTGTGGGCGGCGCGGACAGCGAGGACGGCGCGGGCGGTGGTCTCATCGAACTCGACCGGGTCGAGAAGGTCTTCGACGTGCGGAAGAAGACCGGGTTCCTGAGGCGCGAGCGGCGGCAGGTGCGGGCGGTCGACTCGATCTCCTTCAGCGTGGCGCGCGGGGAGATGGTCGGCTACATCGGCCCGAACGGCGCGGGCAAGTCGACGACGATCAAGATGCTCACCGGCATCCTGACGCCCAGCGGCGGCCGGCTGCGGGTCGCCGGCATCGACCCCTCCCGCGAGCGGACCCGGCTCGCCCGGCGCATCGGCGTGGTGTTCGGGCAGCGGACGACCCTGTGGTGGGACCTGCCGCTGATCGACTCCTACCGGCTGATGCACCGCATGTACCGGATCCCCGACGGCCGTTACCGCGACAACCTCGACCGCTGTGTCGAACTCCTCGAACTCGGCGAGCTGTTGGACGTCCCCGTGCGGCAGCTCTCGCTGGGCCAGCGGATGCGCGGCGACATCGCGGCGGCCCTGCTGCACGACCCGGAGGTCCTCTACCTGGACGAGCCGACCATCGGCCTGGACGTCATCAGCAAGGCCAAGGTCCGTGGGTTCCTGCGCGACCTGAACGCCGAACGCGGTACGACGGTGCTGCTGACCACGCACGACCTCCAGGACATCGAGCAGCTGTGCTCGCGGGTGATGGTCATCGACCACGGGCGCCTGATGTACGACGGCCCCCTCACCGGCCTGCGCGAGGCGGGCGAGAGCGAACGCACCCTGGTGGTCGACCTGGAGCGAGAGCTGCCGCCGATCGAGCTGCCGTCCGCGCGCGTGGTGCGGGTCGAGGGGCCCCGGCAGTGGCTGGCCTTCCCGGCGGCCGAGTCGGCGGCGCCCCTGGTGGCGCGGATCGCGGCGGAGTGCCCGCTGGTGGACCTGTCGGTGCGGGAGCCCGACATCGAGGCGGTCATCGCGAGGATGTACGCCGAGAAAGCGGTCTCGTAGGCTGCTGCCATGACGGAGGACCTGCCGGAGCTTCGCGCTTCCGACGCCGATCGTGAACGAGTCGTCGAACATCTGCGGGACGCCCTCGCCGAGGGGCGGCTCGACATGACCGAGTTCGAGGAGCGACTGGAGGCGGCGTACCAGGCGCGCACGTACGGCGAACTCGCGCCGCTCACCCGGGACCTGCCCGTGCCCGGGGTGGTCGCCCCGGCGGTGAACATGGTCAAGCAGCCGGCGCGGGACGGCAGTTGGGCGTCGCGGGTGGTCGGCGGCGAGGGGTCCTCGTCGTGGGCCGTCGCCATCATGGGCGGGTTCGAGCGCAAGGGGCGCTGGACCGTGCCCAAGCGGTTCAACTGCTTCACCTTCTGGGGCGGCGGCGGCATCGACCTGCGCGACGCCAACTTCGCCGACCACGAGGTCGTGATCAACTGCGTAGCGATCATGGGCGGTATGGATGTGATCGTGCCGCCCGGCGTCGAGGTGGTGGTGCGCGGCATCGGCATCATGGGTGGCTTCGACCACCGCGAGGACGGCGTGCACGGCGAGCCGGGCGCCCCGCGCGTGATCGTGACCGGTGTGGCCTTCTGGGGCGGCGTGGGCGTCAGGCGGAAGATCACCGAGGAGGAACGGCGCCGCCTGAAGGAGCAGCGCCGCCGGGAGAGGCTGGAGCGCAGGGAGGAACGCCGCAGGCTCGAGTAACCGCGGCACCCCACCGCGGCGCGCCCTACAGCTGTGCCTGCCCCGCCTTCTTCAGCAGCTTCAGCTCGAACACCTCGGCCATCTCGCGGTATCCGAGGTCACTGGGGTGCAGATGGTCCCCGGAGTCGTAGTCGCCCCGCAGCCGCCGCGGAGCGTAGGGGTCCCGCAGCGCCCTGTCGAAGTCGACCACCGCGTCGAACACCTGCCCGCCGCGGATCTCCGCGTTGACCTGCTGCCGTACCGCGTCCCGGGCGGGCGTGTACCCGCGGTGTCCCTCGAACGGCATCAGCGTCGCCCCGACGACCTTCAGCCCGCGCGCGTGCGCCCGCGTCACCAGCGTGCGCAGCCCGCCGGTGATCCGCTGCGGGTCGGCGAGTCGCGGATCGCGCAGGATGTCGTTGATGCCGAGGTCGATGACGACGACCTTGGCACCGGCCCGCTCCAGCACGTCCCGCTCGAACCGGCTCAGCCCGCTGGGGTTGTCCGAGGGGCGCCCGAGCCCGTCGGACAGCACCTGGTTGCCGCTGATGCCCTCGTTGACGACGCTGTAGCGCGGCACGTCCCGGCCGTCCTCGACCGCCGCCCACAGCCGGCCGGACAGGACGTCGGTCCAGCGGCGGTCGGCGCCGACGGTGGCGGTGACGCCGTCGGTGATCGAGTCGCCGAGGACGACGACCGTCCCCTCGGCCTCGTCGCTCAGCACGTCCAGCGAGGTCAGATAGCGCCAGACGCTCGTCCGCTCCGTGTACGGCGTTCCGGTCACGTCCTCCGTGCGGTCGCCCTGGGCGACGTACGAGATCTGGCGGGCGTGCGGGTGGTAGGTGACCGGGCCCGACGAGGCGGGGGAGTAGGTGGTGACCAGGACGTCGCCGCCTCGCGGAACGGCGATGCGCACGGAGTCGCTCGTCACCTGCCCGCCGGGCGGTACGACGACCGAGCGGGCGCCGGCGAAGGTGAGCCGCCGCATGGTGCGCGTGGCGGCGGCCGCGGTGGCGTCACCGGCGGCGACGGCGATCGAGGCGTGGGTGACGTTGAGCGGCGCCCGGCCGTAGAGATTGGACAGCGTGATCCGGGCACTCGTCCCGGCGACGCTCGTGTGCACGACGTTGCGCACCGAGCGGCCCGCCATGCCGTTGGTCGCCGTGCCGGGTTCGGCGGCGGCCGGTGAGGTGGCCCAGGTGGCGACCCAGGTGCCGGAGGAGGCCGGAGCGGCGGAATGGCCCGGCGCACGGCCGGCGGCCGGGGCGTCGGCCAGGCGGCCGGTGCCGGAGGCGATCCCGGCGTAGATGGCGGCGGAGACGACGACGATCAGTGTGACGATCGCGGTCAGCAGGGCGTAACCGTGGCGTCTGGTCATGCGGGCGATGCTCTCCTCGGGCGACGCCGGCCGGAGCCCCGGGACTCCGCTCTGATGGGCACATGGTGGGCCATGAGCCCGGGGAGAATCGGCAGGATCCTGCCGAACCCCCCTCCGGACAGACGCCGGGAACTCTTGTTCCGTTCCGGGAGTCGGTCAGGAAGGGACAATTGTCTGCGGGATCACCGAACGGGTGGAGTGGATGGAACAGACGACGCAGGCCGGCCGGGGCACGGGGGACGCCGTCTCCCAGCGCGCGATGACCGTGTTCAGCCCCGCCGACGAGGAGCGGCGCCGCGGGGTGCGCCGCATGAAGCTGACCGCCACCGGGCTGCTGCTGTTCGTCGCCGTGGTGTACGTGCTCGCCAAGTGGGGCCAGAACGCGGGCGCCGGCACCTGGACGGCGTACGTCGCCGCGGCCGCCGAGGCCGGCATGGTCGGCGCGCTCGCCGACTGGTTCGCGGTCACCGCCCTCTTCCGCCATCCCCTCGGCCTGCCCATCCCGCACACCGCGATCATCCCGACCAAGAAGGACCAGCTCGGCATCTCACTGGGCGAGTTCGTCGGCGAGAACTTCCTCTCCGAGGACGTCGTACGGCAGCGGCTGCGTGCCGTCGGCATCGGCAGCCGCCTCGGCGCCTGGCTCGCCCAGCCGGAGCACGCGGACCGGGTGACCGCGGAACTGGCCACCGCGCTGCGCGGCGCCCTGACCGTGCTGCGCGACTCCGACATCCAGGCCGTGGTCGGCGAGGCGATCACCCGCAGAGCCAACTCGCAGGAGATCGCGCCCGGCATCGGCAAGCTGCTGGAGAAGGTCGTCGCCGACGGCGGCCACAAACGGGTCGTCGACCTGGTCGTCTCCCGCGCGCACGACTGGCTGGTGCTGCACAGCGACTCCGTGATGGACGCCGTGCAGGGCGGCGCGCCCGGCTGGACGCCGAGGTTCGTCGACAGGAAGGTCGGCGAGCGGGTCTACAAGGAGCTGCTGCGCTTCATCACCGAGATGCGGGACATGCCCTCGCACCCGGCGCGCGGCGCGCTCGACCGCTTCCTCACCGACTTCGCCTCCGACCTCCAGTCCGACACGGACACGCGCGCGCGTATCGAGCGGCTCAAGGGCGAGGTGCTGCGCCGCGGCGAGGTCCAGGACCTGATCGCCTCCGCCTGGACGGCCGTACGGTCCATGATCGTCGCGGCGGCCGAGGACGAGCGCAGCGAGCTGCGCCTGCGGGTCCGTGCCTCGCTGCTGTCCCTGGGCGCCCGGATGGCCGAGGACTCCAAGACGCAGGGCAAGGTCGACTCCTGGGTCGAGGGCGCGGCGGTCTACGTGGTGACGACCTACCGCAAGGAGATCACCTCCCTGATCACCGACACCGTGGCCGGCTGGGACGCCGAGCACACCACCCGCAAGATCGAGGCCCACATCGGCCGCGACCTCCAGTTCATCCGCATCAACGGCACGGTGGTGGGGTCGCTGGCGGGAGTGGTGATCTATGCGGTGACGCGGGCCATGGGGGCGTAGGGCCTGGGCGACGGACCGGACGGGGCCTCCTGGCCCTGTCGTCGCATTGCCGCCTGTCGCGTGGGGTCCGGGCTTGGGTCGGCCGGCCGTCACCGGGGCGTGATCCACGCGGTTCTGGGGAACTCGCATGGCGTTCCGCTCGTCGTGGAGGGAGCCCATGGCCACCGCCGAGGCCGAGACCGGCCGTACCGTCACCACCGCCATTCCCGCCCGCCTGGACCGCCTTCCGTGGTCGCGCTGGCACTGGACGATCGTCGTCGGTCTCGGCACCGTGTGGATCCTCGACGGTCTGGAGGTCACGGTCGTCGGCAACATCGCCAGCCGTCTGTCCGAGCCCGGCAGCGGCCTGTCGATCAGCTCCGCACAGGTCACGGGCACCGCGGCCGCCCTCTATGTGGCGGGCGCCTGCGTCGGGGCCCTCTTCTGGGGCCGCCTGACCGACCGCTACGGCCGCAAGAAGCTCTTCATGATCACCCTCGCGGTGTATCTGGCGGCCACCGCCCTGACCGCGGTCTCCTTCGAGGCCTGGTGGTTCTTCCTCTTCCGCTTTCTGACCGGCTTCGGCATCGGCGGCGAGTACGCGGCCATCAACTCCGCGATCGACGAACTGATCCCCGCCGCGTACCGCGGGCGCGTCGACCTGATCATCAACGGCAGCTTCTGGGTGGGCGCCGTCGGCGGTTCCCTGCTGTCGATCCTCGCCCTGAACACCGGCATCCTGGCCGCCGACGTGGGCTGGCGGCTGACGTTCGCGCTCGGTGCCGTCCTCGCCCTGGTGATCCTTCTCGTCCGCAGGCACGTCCCGGAGAGCCCGCGCTGGCTGCTGATCCACGGCAGGGACCGGGAGGCGGAGGAGGTGGTGACCGATATCGAAGGCCGGATCGAAACCGAGCGGGGCGAGCCGCTGCCCGAGCCGCGCGGCGAGATCACGATCCACCAGCGCCGCAGCGTGAGCTTCGTCGAGATCGCCCGCACGGTCTTCGCCGACTACCGCAGGCGCGCCGTCCTCGGCTTCTCCCTCTTCATCGGCCAGGCCTTCCTCTACAACGCCATCACCTTCGGCTTCGGCGCGATCCTCACCAAGTTCTTCCACGTCCCCTCGGACCACACCGGCTACTACTTCGCCGTCATCGCGGCGGGCAACTTCCTGGGTCCGCTGCTGCTGGGCCGCCTCTTCGACACGGCCGGCCGCCGGGTGATGATCTCCTCCACCTACCTGCTGTCCGGCCTGCTCCTGTTCGGCACGGCCTGGCTGTTCGGCCGCGGCACGCTGAGCGCCGGCACGCTGACGGCCTGCTGGTGCGTGGTCCTGTTCTTCGCCTCGGCCGGCGCCTCCAGCGCCTACCTGACCGTCTCCGAGATCTTCCCGATGGAGACCCGGGCGATGTCCATCGCCTTCTTCTACGCCCTCGGCACCGCGGCCGGCGGTATCAGCGGCCCGCTCCTCTTCGCCGACCTCACCAGCACCGGCAGGATCGGCGACACGGTCCTCGCCTTCCAGATCGGCGCCGCCCTGATGTGTGCGGCGGGCCTGGTCGCCGCCTTCCTCGCGGTCAAGGCCGAACGCCGCTCCCTGGAGGACATCGCCACACCGCTGACGGCGGTGCAGGCACCGGAGGCGGAGGCGTTGCCCTAGCTCCCGTTCGGGCGGGTCGCACAACCCCAGGCTGTCACCACGTCCTGAAGGAACCAGCCATGTCGAACTTCACCCCGTACCTGGAGCGCAACCGGGCTTTCGCGGCCTCCGGTGCCCAGGCCGACGTCCCCCAGGTCCCGTTCATCCCCTTCAAGCAGCTGTACCTGATCATCTGCATCGATCCGCGCGTGGAGCCCGCGGCGGTGCTGGGCGTCCGGCTCGGAGAAGCGATCGTCGCACGTAACGTCGGCGGCCGCGTGACGCCGGCGGTCATCAAGGACCTCGCCTGGATCGTGCACCTGCACGAGAACAAGACCCCCGACGCGGACTGGTTCGAGATCGCCGTCATCCACCACACCGACTGCGGCTCGGGACTGCTCGCCGACGACGATCTGCGCTCCGGCTACGCCGCCCGCGGCGGCTGGGACGAACAGACCTCCTTGGAGATGGCCGTCCTGGAGCCGTCCAAGACGGTCCAGAAGGACATCGCCCGGCTGCGCTCGGCACCCGAACTCGCGTCGGCCATCGGCGACATCAAACTCGGCGGCTACGCCTACGACCTCGGGACAGGGGTGATCACCACCGTCGTGCAGCCCGGCTGAGCGGGACACGGTCGGCCCCGACAGACCCGGTCCGGCGGTGAGACGGAGGCAGCTGCGTCCGACAGACCGGTTTCCGGCCGTCCGGCACCCGCTCGAAGGATCTCTGACTCAGGACACCAGCCGTGACAGCCTCTTACCGCCACGCGGGACGGAAGCTCGTGGACTTGCACAACCCTTTGCCGAGGTGCGTGGTCATGTATGCATCACGTTGTGATGTCACCGAGGTGAACATGAAGTTCCGTCGTTCTCTGACTCTCGCGGCGGCGACGGCCGCCATGGCCCCGGCCGTACTTCTCACAGCGCCGGGCGCGTATGCGACGGATGACGCCTCACCTGCGAGCACGACGACGCTCACCGCCGTCGCCGAGGACGACTCCTCTTCGACCGAGGGGGACTCGACCCCGCCCACGGGCGACTCGACCCCGTCCGGCGACGCGAACGACAGCACCGGCCCGAGTGGGCCCGGCTCCGTCGGGGACAGCGGCGAGAAGGCCGGTACCGGTACCGGCGGGGACGGTTCGGCCGGCGAAGGCCAGGGCGGCTCGGCCGGTGAGGACGAGGCAGGCAAGGACGGGGAGAACGCTGCCGAGGACCCCTCCAGGCCCGGCTCGGACGGCCCGAAGGGCGAGGACGAGCCAACCGGTAACTGATGCGGCCCCTACAACAGCAACAACAAGCTGTTCATCCCCGTGGGGCGCGATTTTCCCAATACGGTCGTCGCCGGCAGCGGGTTCCACCCCTTCACGCTCCACGTGATCAACGACAGCGACCATGACATCAAGAACCTCGAACTCGGCATCAGCACCAGGACGTACGACTTCGAGACCCGTAAGTCCGCGTACAAGTACCTCGCCTTCCAGTACAAGGACCCGGCCGCTGGGACGTGGTCGGACGTCGACCTGGGCCAGTGGGGGAGCCAGTGGAGCGCCGGCCGCTTCGTCACCGTTGATGTCGCGGCCCACGAGTCCCTGACCGTCGACATGCGCATGAGCGTGGCCGGCGACGCGCCGGCCGGAATCGGCGAGGTCGATACCTCTGGCTGGTACACCGACGACGACGGCAACTCCTGCTCCTCCTATACGGACATCACCTCCGAGTTCAACATCGACGCGGCCGGTACCGACACAGGCAACCCGCCGGAGACCGAACCCGGGACCGAGCCCGGGACCAAATCCGGGACCGAGCCCCAGGGCGGCAGGAACGAGAACACGTCGACGCCCGCCGCCACCGTCACCAACGGGACGAACTCGAACGGCCACCTGGCCGAGACCGGCGCCGGTTCCGCCCTCCCTGCCGTCGCCCTGGCCGGCGGCCTCGCGGTCTGCGCCGGTGTCGGCGCGGTCTACGTAGTCCGCCGACGCAAGGCCACGGGCGCCGGCACCACAGCCTGACGCACGACGAGGCGGCCGCACCGGCCTCATCGGAGGAACCGGTCGGCCGTCTCGGCGCCGTAGGGTCAGCCGCCGTAGAAGTACCGCGTGCCCTTCTCGATGAAGTGGGACGCGTAGACCCGGCCGAAGACGGGCTTGCCGCGGTACATGCCCACATGGCCCCGCCCGCTGTCGACCACCACCGGCCGGGCCATGCAGGCGAACTTGTTGCGCTGCTGCTCCTCCGCCCACAGCACGGCGGCCGGATCGACGTTCTCGCTGACCAGGACGGGGAAGGCGCCGACCCCGGTCTGGAGGCCCACGGGCAGCCCGCCCTTGGTGTCCTTGGCGTACTTCAGGACCCCATAGGTGAAGTCCCTGATGGTGCCCACCGTGATCTCGGGGACCGCCGCGGCCACCGTGAACAGGTGCAGATTCGTGGCCACCCAGAGCATCCGGAAGTCGGAACGGCGCCCCACGAGCACGGGCATCCCGTGCCAGTCCTCCCACCGGGTGCCGCAACCGTCGGCCCGCAGCCGGCCCTCCAGGGCGGCGAGGTAGGCCCCCGCCCCCGACTGCTGCTGCCCGAACCCCTGTTCATACATGAGCGGGATCCTATGCCCGCCGTGACGTCGCCCGTCAGGCTCCCGTCGTCGAGCCCGGCCTGACGATCATCAGGACCGTCACGGCGGCCCACAACAGGTTGAACTGGCCGGTGAACATGGCGAGTCGAACGGTGGCCCTGGGGCTGAGGGTGGGGGCGGCGGTCGTGGGGGCGGTGACGGTGGTGGTGGTCGTCGCGGCGCCGCCGTCCCCGCCGTCAGCGCCGTCGGTACCCTCTGCCACCCGCCGTTCCTCCAAGGCCTCGGCCATGACGGTCTGCCGGGGCAGCACCAGCGCGACGAGGACGACGGCGGCGAGCGCGGTGAGGACGATCGACACGATCAGCCAGGTGTCGCCGAGCACGCCCATGTTCTTGGCCGTGGCGAACCCGAACACCGGGACGGCGACCCCGACGACGGCGTAGACCCGGCAGATGCGCAGCAGCAACAGCACGGTCTCCACTGCCCGCGGGTCCTCGGGCGAGGCCAGAGCCCGGCGCGCGGCGGGCGGGAACATGCTGGCGGCGACGGTGACGGGCCCGATGGCGACGATCGCGGCCAGGACGTGCACGGCGAGAAGGAACTTGGTCACGCCCCGACGCTAGACACCGGGCCGATCTTGAAGAAGTGGCGGGAGTGACAGGGATCAACGGATTCCCGCCACCACCGCCACCACCCCCGGCGCGGACGATCGGCGGCCCTGCCCACCCCTCCGGGAGGCCGGGCCCAGCGGTGGCCTAGCGGGCGTCCCGCCGGTCGGCCACGGCCCAGGAGGCGAGGGCGACCGCACCCGCGACCGTGAACACCGACGGCCAGGCGCCCACCTTCTTGGCCAGCGGATGCGACCCGGCGAAGCCGGCGACGTAGGCGGCGGTGAGCGCCCCTGCCGCCTTCCCGCCGGCCCGCTGCCGCCACTGCCACGCGGACGCGGCCCCGGCGACCGCCAGTACGGCCCCGCCCCACTCCCGCTTCCCGGTCCACCGGGCCACGCCGTACCCACCGACGAGCCCACTCGCGGCGACCACTGCCGCAGGAACCCTGGCCATCACTGCCTCCCGCACTCGTAGGACAAACCAGGCTAACCCGCACGTCAGGCGGTGGGCCGACGGGGGCCTGCCATCCCCGCCGAATGATGAGACGCAGGTCACGCCAATCGCCCCGGCGGGTCTGTCACACATCGCGGACCGGGCCCGTCGTAGGTGTGTAAGCGAAAGCAAGCGAACCAGCACGAAGCAGAATGAACCCTTACAAGGAGCCCAGGATGGAAGCTCGTCTCAACCTCTTCGGCAACGCCCTCGCGGCCACGTTCCTCCGCCAGATCAACGCCGCGGGCAAGACCGTGTCGGACTCGCCCCTCCCGGCCTCGACCCAGGAGCTGGTGAAGATCCGCGCCAGCCAGATCAACGGCTGCGGCTTCTGCCTCGACATGCACACCAAGGACGCCGCCCACGCCGGCGAGACGGCCGTACGCCTCAACATGGTCGCCGCCTGGCGCGAGGCCAAGGTCTTCACCGAGGCCGAGCGGGCCGCCCTGGAACTGGCGGAGCAGGGCACCCGCCTCGCCGACGCCGCGGGCGGTGTCACCGACGAGGCCTGGGCCAACGCCGCCAAGCACTACGACGAGGACCAACTGGCGGCCCTGGTCACCCTCATCGCCATGATCAACGCCTACAACCGCCTGAACGTCATCGTCCAGCAGCCCGCGGGCGACTACGAACCGGGCATGTTCGGCTGACCCGGTACCCGGGCCCCCGGTCGACCTCGTCGGCCCGCTCGTCGGCCTCAACAGCCCGCCCGAGGACCCGTCGAGCCGGCCTGAGACCCTTTCCCCATGACCACACCACCAGACGGACTGCCCCGCTACCGGGTCCTGACCGGCCCGGACGACGCCTCGTTCTGCCGCCGCGTGAGCGAGGCGCTCGACCTCGGCTACCGACTCCACGAAGGCCCGGCCCTCACCTTCAACGGCGAGAACGTCATCGTCGCCCAGGCGGTGGTCTGGCCGACGGGGCCGGAGGAGCGGGGATAGGGACGTCCGTGCCCGGGCGAGCCGAGAGTCACGCCCGGGCCGTGCGGCCGGTTCCGGGGCCGGTCAGACAACCACCCCGGCTCTCTTGTACGAACGCAGCAACAGCGCCGCCTCCGCCCCCGTCACTCCGTCCAGTTCCGCGAACACCCGCGTGGTGAAGTCGTGCACGTCCTGGGCCGAGCGGTGGCTGGAGTAGCCGAGAACGTTCGCCCGGCCGGTGGTGATGACCAGGTGCCGTACGTCGGATTCACGGGCCAGGCGGCGTACGGCCGTGTCCAGCGCGCGGTGTTCGACGGAGAGCCGGAAGCGGGCCTCGACGGGGAAGCCGAGCACACCGGGCTCGGCGTGCAGGCGCAGGTGCAGCACGTGCGAGTCCATGAGCCGGGCGAGCCTGCGCCGGGCCGTGGTCTCGCTCACGCACAGCTCGCGGGCGAGCCGGGCCATGGGGATGCGCGCGTCCCGCTCGAGCAGAGCCACCAGATGGCGGTCGAGCTCGTCGACGACCAGCGGCTCGGGCAGGGCGCCGCCCTCGGCGACGCGACGGCGGGACGGTGTGGGCTCCTGGCGGTACGGGTCCCAGTCGTTGGCGGTCAGCAGGAGCCGCAGGACCACCGCCGTGTGCACGTCGGTGACACCGGGAATGCCGGCGATCGATCCGTCCACCGTGGTCAGGAGCTGCTCGGGGCCCGGCACGAGGACCTCGGCCAGCACCTCGGGCGAGCCGGTGGCCACGTCCACGGAGCGCGTGTCCGGGCGGCGCGCGAGCGCGAGGGCCACCGCGTGCAACGTCCCGGGCGCGCAGCGCACCGCCAGCTCCACGACCAGTCCCTCGCCCAGGTACTCGGGTACCAGGAACGCCGTGAACCGCACCAGGCCGGAACCGATGAGCCGGTCCAGCCGGCGCGCCACGGTGCGCTCGTGCACCTCGAGGCGGCCCGCCACATCCGCCCAGGCGGCCCTGGGGTCGCGGGCCAGCAGCCGGAGGATGGCGTGGTCCAGCGCGTCCAGAGCCGACGGCGCCGCTTCACCGGGCTTGCCTGAATCCGCCAATGATCACCTCTCACATGCTTGTTTCCACTGAATATCCGGGGAGTCATTGCCGAGACTAAGTCGTTCGGGCGACCTTGAGGGGCACTTTCCGCCAGCCACTTTCCGTGAACAGGTGCGGCTTCCATGAACGACACCCCGATCCTCGCCCCTTCGCCCACGAGACCCGCCCTCCGCCCGACCCCGGTCGCCGCGGTGATCGTCTCCCTGGTCCTGGTGGAGCTGTCCAGCGGCATCACCCAGGGCTTTCTGGGCCCGCTGCTGAAGGGGCTCACCACCACCCTGCACGTGAGCGTCGCCGAGCTGAACTGGATCAGCATCGCGAACCTGCTCTCCAGTGTCGCCTTCACGCCCATCCTGTCCCGTCTGGGCGATCTGCACGGCCACCGTCGCGTGCTGCGCTGGAACCTGGGCATCGTGCTGACGGGCTCGGTCCTGGTGGGGCTGAGCCGGTCGTTCGGGCTGCTGCTCGCGGGGCAGGTGCTCCAAGGCGCGTTCGCCGGGTTCTTCCCGCTGCTCGTCGGCATCCTGCGCAATCGGCGCACCGCCGCCGAGAGCCGGCGCGGCATCAGCCTCATGGTGGCCGCGCTGGTCGGCGGGCTCGCGCTGGGCACGGTGAGCAGCGGCCTGATCGCGGAGTACGTGGCGGCGCCGACCGCCGCGCTGTGGGTGCCCGCCGCAGCGGTGGGTCTCGCCCTTGCGGTGACCTGGCCGCTGCTGCCGGAGACCGAGGAACGGCCGGGTGGCTCCGCGGACTGGCTCGGCGCCGGGCTGCTGTGCGTGGGGCTCGTCGCCATCACGCTGGGGCTCGGGCAGGGCGGAGCGCCCGGCTGGGAGTGGACCTCGGCGAGGACGCTGAGCTGCCTGGCCGGCGGTGTGCTGGTGACGGCGGTGTGGGTGCTGGCCGAACTGCGGACCGCGGCGCCCGTCATGGACGTACGCCTGTTCCGGCGCCGCAACGTCGTCGTGGTCGCGATCGTCACCCTGACCTTCAGCTCCTGCATGCTCGGTCTGCTGGTCGCCAACCCGGTGTTCCTGAGCACCTCGCGCGCCGAGGCGGGCTACGGGCTCGGGCTCACGCCGCTGGCCACCGCGTTCGCGCTGCTGCCGAACATGCTGGCGCTCGTACTCGGCGCCCTGGTCGCGCCCGCCGTCGCCGCACGGCTCTCCGACCGGCGGACCCTGCTCGCGGGCTCGCTGCTGATGGCTGCCGGAAACCTCGCCGTGTTCGTCTCCCACAGCAGCCTCGTGCCCTACCTGACCTGCACCGCCGTCGTCGGTCTCGGCAGCGGGCTGCTCCAGCACTCCACCCGGACCCTCGCCGTCGAGGCCGTACCGCACGACCAGACCTCGGTGGGCTCCGGCATCAACGAACTCCTCATCAACGTCGGCGGCTCGCTCGGCGCCGCCGTGGTGCTCTCCGTCTTCGCCGCCGAGACCGCCGCGGGCAGGTCGCTGCCCGCCGTCACCGCCTACACCCACGCCTGGGCGATCTGCGCCGCCGTGTCCCTGGCGGGCGCGCTCGTCTCCCTGCTCTACCGCCGCCCCGCGAAGGAGGCCCAGTGACCAGCGCCCAGCTGAAGGAACGGTGCCGGGACACCGTCACCCGCGCGCAGGACCAGGTCCTCGCGCTCAGCCACAGCCTGCACGCCGAGCCGGAACTCGCCTACGAGGAGCACCGGTCCGCCGGGAAGATCGCCGACCTGGCCGAGGGCGCGGGCTTCGCCGTCGAACGAGGCGTGTGCGGACTGCCGACCGCGTTCACCGCGACCGCCGGCTCGGGGGACCTGGTCATCGGGATCTGCGCCGAGTACGACGCGCTGCCCGGCATCGGCCACGCCTGCGGCCACAACGTCAACGGCGCCGCCGCCGTCACCGCCGCCCTCGCGCTCGCCTCCGTCGCCGACGACATCGGCGTCACCGTCAAACTCCTCGGCACACCCGCCGAGGAGTACGGCGGCGGCAAGGCCGACATGCTGCGCGAAGGGGCCTTCGACGATGTGGCGGCGGCGATGATGGCACACGCCGCGCCCACCGACGCCATCGGCATGACCTCGCTCGCCATCAGCAGCTGGAAGGTTACGTACACCGGCCGTACGGCGCACGCGGCGGCGATGCCGCACTGCGGGGTGAACGCCGCCGACGCGATGATGATCGCGCAGGTCGCGATCAGCGCCTACCGGCAGCAGATGACGCCCGGCGCGGTCGTCTCCGGCATCGTCACCTCCGGCGGCGAGGCACCCAACGTCATCCCCGGCCGTACGACGGCGGACTACGACTGCCGCGCCGAGACGATCGAGGAACTGCGGGAGCTCCAGGCCCGGGTGCGCGCCTGTTTCGAGGCGGGGGCACTGGCGACGGGCGCCGAGCTGGCGCTCGAAACGGTCGGCAACGACTACGCCGATCTGCGGCAGGACCTGGACATGTGCGCGCTGTACCGCGAGGCGGCGGGCGACCTCGGCCGCACCGTGCCGCCGCGCGACCCCCGGCTGCGCGGCGGGTCGACGGACATGGGCAACGTCTCGCAGACCGTGCCGTCCATCCACCCCATGATCGGTTACGACTGCGGCGACGCGATCATGCACAACCCCGATTTCACGCGATACGGCACGACCGCGAGCGCGGACCTCGCCGTCCTGGACGGCGGGCTCGCCATGGCATGGACGGCGCTGGGCCTCGCGACCGACGAGGGGCAGCGGAGCCGGTTGCTGAAGCGGCTTGCGGAGCGCGGCCGTCGCTAGTTTCCGTGGGTATTTCCCTGGCCCGGCGTCAGCCTTTCAGCCGTTCAGGTTCTCAGCCCCGCGGGTCTTCAGGTCTTCAGGCGGGGATCGGGCTGCTTCGTGACAGGTGTCGGTGAGGGGACCTGCCGGTAGAAGATGTCGATGTCCACCTCTTCGCCGCCGACGGTCAGGGTGTCCCAGGCACCGCTCGCGAGCAGGGTGCGGACGGTTTCGGGCTTCAGTTTCCGGAGGTGGTCGCGGAGGGCCGTGTCGTCCGGCATGCCCGGGACCCGCGGTGAGAGACGGTCGCGGATCTCCCGCAGCCGTTCCATGAACGCGTCGATGTCCGCCTCGTTCGCCTTGTCCGCCCCGCCGTCCGGAGCCGTGGGTACGGCCGCCTCGATGCTCTGCGCGATCGTGTCCTTGATCGCACAAGTGTCGCCGTGTTCGTCGGTGGTCACCATCGCGTTCCACGCACGGCTCTTGTGCCGGTACTGGAGCATCGACATCGCCGCCTCGTGACGGACGAAGTCGGCGTCGCGGAAGGCCTTCCCCCGCCAGGCGTTGCTGAGGGAGCGGGCGAGCGAAATGGCCGACGCGAGCCCGCTGTTGAGCCCGCGCCCCGGCCAGAAGTGGATCGCGTTGGCGGCGTCCCCGAGCAGGAAGCCGTACGTCCCCGGGGTGGTGGGCGTCGCGGAGTGGAGCCGGGCGGTGAAGCGCGGCCGCTGCACCATGTCCAGGCGGAACCCGGTGACGGCGCTCAGGTTCCCCTCGGTGACGCCGAAGAGGACGAGGCCCTCCAGCACGCGCTTCCACAGGGCCGAACCCTTGACCAGGGCGGGCAGGAACAGCGTGCCGTGCGTCGAGCAGCGGAAGTCCCCTTCCTCGTTGCGGCCCATGAGACAGGGCCGCGAGGCGACACACTGCTCGAACACGTGCCGGACGGGGTCGACCCCGATCACCTCCTGGGCCTCGGCGTCGGTGAGGCGCATGTTCAGGAAGCCCTCGCCGCGCAGGGAGTTCAGAAGGAAGCGGTTCTGCGCCACCGTCAGCAGGACGGCCATGGGGTCCGGCAGGTCGGACTTCACCCGCAGCCCCAGCACGACGTCCTGGACGTGCTGCCCCTTCAGGGAGTAGATCGACGCGTCGGGAGCGCCGAACTTGTCGCTGAGGTGATCCCGGGTCCGTGAGCGGCCGCCCTCGCAGATGGCGAGCACGTGGTCCTTGACCACCGTCTCACGCTGCTCGGTCGCGTCGAAGCGGGTGGGAACGAGCCGGATCCGGTCGGACTTCTCGTTCGCCATCTCCAGGAGTACGTCCTCGACGTAGGCGATCCGGACGTTCCGCGGGCCGTAGCCCTGGACGGAGTCCGGCCCGGCCGGCCACATCTCGGTGTACGCGCCGGCGCCGAACAAGCGCTCCTGGACCTTCTCGGGAAGGTTCAGGTACTGGCGGCTCTGGACGGTCACGACCTGCTGCCGCCGGACGTTGCCCTGTGACTCGTTCTTCCAGACGACCCGCGAGCCGTCCTGGGTCCAGCGGCCGTCGTAGACGGTGATGGCCACGCGCCGCCCCATCAGATGCTCCAGCAGCAGGGCGAAGCTCAGCCCCACGGGACCGCCGCCCGAGACGGTGACGTTCAGGACCGGGCCCGGCGCGGCGGCCGCGAGCGGGTTCGGGACATCCGTGATCGTCTCCATCGCCTCGGGGATCTCGAAGCAGAAGACCTCGTCGCCGATCGTGATCTCGTCCCCTGAGGTGAGGACGTGGGACGTCACCTGCCTCCCGTTGACCAGCGTCCCGTTCCGGCTTCCCCGGTCGTACAGGACGTACCGGTCGGCCTCCCGCAGTACTTCCGCGTGCAGACGCGAGGCCCGCCCACTGGCGATCACGACACTGCTGTCACCGCTGCGGCCGAAAGTGACCGGAGCGACGCCGACAGAGAACCGCCGCCCGGCCAGAGGCCCCACACGCCCGGTGATCGAAGCCGGCATGGCCACTCCCCCTTGGATCTGTCCGTACTGGCCGTAAGCCGGTCGTGGCCAGGACACCGACCGACTCGAATCAACAGCTCGGCACAGACAGGCGTGTTCCCCCCAGGCCCGTTGCCCCAGCCCCCAACAGGTGGGTTCCAGGTTCGCGCCACGGTCGCCCCCGCGCAAGGCCGTAGGACGGGAAGTTGCAGATCAGGTGTGGTGTGGCGGGAGGGGCGCGGGGGACTCAGGGGGCAGATTGGAAGAGGCCGCGCCGCGAGGGCGAGGCCCTGACGGCCTCGGCTCGGTTCGGCGACTGCCGGCCCCGAGCGGCCGGGCAGCCGACCGAGGGCAGGCGGGGGTGCCCGGTCCGTTGCGACGTTACGGCTGCCTCACGGCGTCCGGGGCGGGCTCCGCGTCGCACTCGGCCGGCGGGTTCAGCAGTTGGGCGATGTCGCGGGCGGCGGCGACGACCTGCTCATTGCTCGCCTCCAGGCCCTGGGCCGCGAAGAAGGCGAGGTTGACGCTGAACAGGGCCATGCGGATGCGCAGTGCCTCCTCCACGGAGGCGTCCGGGCCGGTGAGGGCGTCGAAAAGGGCGGTCAGCCGCTCGAAGACGTTCTCCCGGCCGGAATGCAGTTCCTTGACGACATGCTGGTTGGCGAAGGCGAACCGCACAGCCTGCAGGCCCTGCCGAGAGACCAGGTCGATCATCCGGTCGATGGTCTGCGCGCGCAGTCGCGGGCCGGGAGGCTGCGTACGGGCCCAGTCGACGAGTTCGTCCAGGGCCTCCAGATGCTCGGTGAACAGCGAGCGGACGATGTCTTCCTTGCCGTTGAAGTGGTAGTACAGGGCTGCCTTGGTGATGCCCAGGCGCTCGGCGATCTCTCGCAGGGAGGTGGCTTCGTAGCCCTGCGCGGCGAACAGATCCAGGGCGACCTTGCGGATCTCGGCCTTGGTGTCGCTGCCTCGCCGGTGTCCTGCGCCCGCCATTTTCATCCGCCTTCTTCCGGTGGTGCCGCGTCCGACCGATCTTCGTCGCCGGGGGTCTCGCTTGCAAGCTTACCGCCCGGCAAGTAAGTTACTTAACGGCCGGTAGGTGACGCCGTGACGTCGAAGCAGGCTTCTCCCCGTGCACGGTCCGTCCCGCGCAGGCGCTGCGGGGCGGGCGTGCCACGTGCGGTCCGCTACCCGCCAGCACTCCCGTTCCCAAGAAAGGCACCGCCATGGCGTCGACCGCAGCCAATCCCGACCAGGAGTCACCGCCCCGCTTCACCCACCGCGAGATCATGGTGACGATGAGCGGCCTGGTCATCGCGCTGCTGCTGGCCATGCTCGACAACATGATCGTGGCTCCCGCCCTGCCCACGATCGTGGGCGATCTGGGCGGGCTCAATCACCTGGCATGGGTGACCACCGGCTACGTTCTGGCCTCCACCGTCGCCACCCCGATCTGGGGCAAGCTCGGCGACCTGCTCGGCCGGAGGATCACCTTCCTCTCCTCCATCGTGATCTTCCTGCTCGGCTCGGCGCTGTGCGGCATGTCGCAGAACATGGGTGAGCTGGTCGGCTTCCGCGCTCTGCAGGGCCTCGGTGCCGGCGGCCTGATGGTGGGCGTCATGGCGGTGGTGGCCGAGATCGTGCCGCCGCGTGAACGCGGCAAGTACCAGGGCGTGATGATGGCCGTGATGCCGGTCGCCATGATCGGCGGGCCGCTGGCCGGCGGCTTCATCACCGACCACCTCAGCTGGCGCTGGGCCTTCTACGTCAACCTGCCGCTGGGCGTCGTCGCCCTGCTGGTGTGCTGGTTCACCCTGGCCAGGCTGCCGCGCGGCACCGGCCGGGTGCGCATCGACTGGACCGGGGCGGCCCTGCTCACCGTCTGGATCACGGCGCTGGTCCTGATCACCAGCTGGGGCGGCAACGAGTACGACTGGTCCTCGGCGATGATCATCGGTCTGGCGGTGGTGACCGTGGCGGCCTTCGTCGCCTTCGTGTTCGTCGAACGCCGCGCCGCCGAGCCGATCATGCCGCTGGCGGTCTTCGGCAACCGCGACTTCTCCCTGGCCGGGGCGCTCAGCTTCATCGTCGGCTTCGCCCTCTTCGGCGGGGTGACCTTCCTGCCGCAGTTCCAGCAGTTCGTCCAGGGCTCCTCCGCCACCAACAGCGGCCTGCTGCTGATGCCGATGATGCTCGCCTCGATGGTGACCTCGCTGGCCGGCGGCCAGATGATCAGCCGCACCGGCCGCTACCGCCTCTGGCCCATCGCCGGCACCGTCCTGATGGCCGCCGGACTGGCCCTGTTCGCCACCATGGACACCGGCACCTCCCGCACCGTCACCTCGCTGTACATGGTCGTCCTCGGCGCCGGCATGGGCTGCCTGATGCAGACCACCATGCTGATCGCCCAGAACAACGCCCCGCTGAAGGACATGGGCGCCGCCACCGGTGCCGCGACCTTCCTCCGCAACATGGGCGGCTCCCTGGGCGTCTCCCTGCTGGGCTCGGTCTACGCCTCCACCCTGACCGACTCCGTCGTCTCCCACGGCGGTATGGCGACCGGCTCCGGCGGCTCGGCCTCGGTGTCGCAGATGACGCCGGAGATCCTCAAGAGCCTGCCCGCGGCGGCCCGCCAGGTGTTCCAGCAGGCCGTCACCGACGGCGTCAGCTCCGTCTTCACCTGGGGCGCGGTGGTGGCCGCCGCGGGCCTGCTGATCGCCCTGCTCATCCGCCAGGTGCCGCTGCGGGGCTTCGAGGCACCGGCCCCTGCCGACGCCTCCGGCACGTCCGGAGCAGTCCAGGACGACCAGGGGGCCACCGAGAAAGCCCCAGCCGGCAGCTGACGACCCACCGCCTCCTCTCTCCGCTCGGGGACGGGCAGGAGAGGGGACTGCCCCCTCCCCGTCAGGGGACGGCCGGGGAGGGGGCACCGCCGGGGCCGGTCCGTTACGGACCGGCCCCGGCCCGCCAGCCGTGGCGACGCGATTTCGTCGCATGTCTCCAGCACGAGACTCATCTCCGTGCACGCTCCATCGACTTCCCCGGCATCGAGGAGTGCACGTTCCAGGCTCGCGTGGACAAGGTTGCCGACCTGCGGGTACTGATCGCCGGCCGCCGTGTGTTGGCCGTACGCATCGACTCCGACCTCTTGGACCGGCGCAAGGAATGCAGCGCGCTCACATACAGCGTGGTGGACCTGCCGGGTCGCCTGGAGAAGGCCCTGCTTGACGCGGACGTCTGCGGGGTGAGCGTCGGACCACGCGGGTTGCAGGTCAAAGGCCCACGGACCACCCTCGGCTCACCGCGTGCGTGAAGGCGCGCCACGCCGGGGAGGCGATGGTCGCGACGGAAGTGCCGCCGAGCTTTGTGTCACGTACGAGTACCTGCCCACCGTCGTGAGCGCACTCGACGCATTCGCCACCGGCGCCATTGCTGTAGGACGACTTGACCCACGGGCCCGGAGCCTCTGTGCCGCCGAGGTCGACGTTCACCGTGCGTACTCCTTCACAACGCTCTTGATCAGCTGAATCGTTCGTCGTGGGCTCAGGGCTGCCGCCCTCAACTCGTCGAACGCCCGCGTGTACTCGCGGACATGAGGTTCCCCTTCCAAGTACATCGCATCCGTGATGCCGTCCCGGTACACGATGTCCGGGTCTTCCGGATCGGGGAACCCCAACATGGTGAACGGTCCCGTGGTCGGGCAGGTGCCGGCGTCGAAGGGGAGTACCTGCAAGGTCACACTTGGCTGCTCCGCCGCCTCCAGTACGCGTTCCAATTGTGCCCGCATCAACTCCCGCTCGCCGACGACTCTGCGCACGGCACCCTCGCTCACGATGAACCAGCAGTCGGGAGCACCGGGGGCGTTGAGCATGGACTGGCGCTCCAGCCGTACCCGCACCGCCCGATCGATGTCCTTGGGAGGCATGTACGAACCGCACGTGTGCAGTTCCCGGGCGTAGGCCTCGGTCTGCACGAGGCCGGGCAGGACTTCCGACTGGTACTGGCGCAGCGTGGACGCATCCTGTTCGAGGCCGATGTAGATCGAGAACCATTCGGGCACTCCCGACCCGTGGACCTGCCACCAGCCGCGCGTCTTGGCCTGCCGCGCCAAGGACTTGAGAAACTCGCGAAGCTCGTCGCCGGTGTCGTAGAACCGGCACAACGCGTCGATGTCGGAGGGCTGGACCCGCCCGCTGCCGGTCTCCATCCGGTTGACCTTGGAGCCGCTCCAGTCCAGGGCCGCCCCGACCTGGGCGCAGGTCAAAGCGTTCTTCTCCCGGAGCTTCTTCAGCTCGATGGACAGTCGACGGCGGCGCGCCGTCGGTGATCCGGCCATCTGGACCCCTTCATGTCGAAACAGCGTTCAGTCTCTGCGCCAAGGGTGCGGGCCGCCAATCACCCGATGGTGGGATTCTCTCCGTGCACATTGCACGACGGGATTCGCGCCGGCCATCCTGGCGATGAGAACGACCGATGTGGGGCCGGCCCGGAGCTCCGGCATCCGCACGGACCCGCGAGCGACGAAGGGTTGGCTCGGAAGTGATCCCAGGCGCATGCATGGTGAGAACGCCGTGGACCGTGGAGTTCACGGCTCTGGAGGAAGAGGTGGCGGTCCTGCGTCGCAGAGTGCGCGAGCACCTCGGCAGCTGGGGACTGCGGGACCTCGTGGACGAGGCGCAGCTCTGCGTGAGCGAGCTCGTGGCCAACGTCATCACCCACGTCGGCGTCGGTACGCCGACCACCCTCGCCGTCCTGATGAACGGTGCGTGTCTGCGCATCGAGGTGCACGACCCCGACACCCGTGCACTGCCCTCACTGGTGACCGCCGACATTGAGTCGGAAGGGGGTCGCGGCATGACACTCGTCGAGGCGATCACGGATCGCTGGGGCGTCCAACTCCTCGCCGACCGAAAGGTGACCTGGTGCGAACTGGCGACGGGGCTGCCGTCGCCGGGAGGCCAGGACGAAGGCCCCCGGGTGACCCGGGCGGAGGCGGTGCTCGACCTCTACGGCGCGGCAGGACCGAAGCTCGGTTCGCGGCTCGGCAGATTGAGCATCACCGAGGGGGAGGAGGCGGCGATCTTCCTCATCACCGACCTCCTCCACTGGCTCCGGGCACACGGTCGCGACGCGGACGACGTGCTGGACCGTGCGCAGATGCGGTTCGAGACCCAGGTGTCCGAAGTCGGCTCGTGACCCGGGTCGACGAGCGTCAGGGAGAGAGGACGGCCCCGAAGAATCCCAGAGTGGGCTCTTGGGGCGTTCCCACCAGCAGCGCGCGGTCCAACAGAATGTTGTTGTGCTCGCAGCTCGTCTCCGGGAGCATCACGCAGGCGTGGCAGGCGGCGAGGTTGGTGCCGCCGGTACCGGACGCCTCGGTCTCCATGCAGAGCGGGTCGGAAGAACACCACTCGGCGCGGTGGACGGCCGAACGGACCGTGCGATCGAGAAGCTCCGGTTCGCCTTGAGCGACGAGACCACCGAGACTGCCTGCCGAGTCGCTCGTAGCCGTGTAGATGAGTACTCCGGCCATGTCGTCGGCGGCATACAGGCGCTCACGCAGGGCAGCGGCCGGGTAGCCCGCCTCCAGACTCCACTCGTTGATGAGGACGTGCGCCAAAGTGTGCAGCAGCACCATGCGCGGAGTGG
This sequence comes from Streptomyces sp. 6-11-2, assembly GCF_006540305.1. GTDB lineage: Bacteria > Actinomycetota > Actinomycetes > Streptomycetales > Streptomycetaceae > Streptomyces. Next base: position 4,446,150 of record NZ_BJOR01000001.1, read on the forward strand.
CCGGGGAGGGTACAACCAGGCTCGGGTCGCCGGCCCGTTCCTCCAGCACCCGCTGGTGAGCGGTGCGCATCCGCTCAGTCCGGGCCGCCACTGCCGCGGCCTTCTCCCAGGTGCCGAGTCGGTCCTCGTCCAGGCGGAGGAAGACCCCCTCGCCGCGCACTTCCATGGCTGGGAGCCAGCGCATGGGAGAGCCGGAGAGAGGCATCTCTTTCGCATCGGTCGTCGACTCGGGGTCGGCAAGCCGGGTGAACGCCTTCAGGGCGCGTACCTCGCGGAGCTTCTTGACCAGCATCGGGCCGGTGACGCCGAGCGGAGCGAGCACGCTTTGGTCGCCCAACGGGGTTTCGCAGACAAACTGTTCGTCGTGAGAGTGCTCGCTCTCGTCGTTGCCCGAGCGGAGACGCTCGTACTCCTTGTTGCGCAGGGCGCGATAGCGGTGGTCGAAGGAGGGCCCCGCCTCGCCGTCGGGATCCTCCTCGCGTTCCGCGTCGAGCAGCGTCATCACCTCATCCAGAGAAATGGGCCACTCATCGTCAAAAATCGCATCGAGGTAACCCTCGACGGCCGTGCGATCCTTGTGCTTTCGGAGTTTCTCCCAGTGCTCGGCGAGTGGATCCGCTCGGCCGTCGCTCCACGGCGGGATGGAGAGGGCCGACTTCAGGACCGGCTGCCACACGGCGGAGGAACCACGCTGAAGCGTGCGCAGCGGGAGTCCACACTCCACAGCAGGAGCGGACGTGCCGAGCCACGGCCGGGTGCCCTGACACCTGAGTCCGAGATCCTTCAGCGCGTTCTTGCGGAAGGAGCCCTCCATCGATACCTCGGGCGCCTGCTCACAGGTGCAGGAGACGAGGATCGAGCGGAGCGAGGACGTACGCCCGGACGAGCGAAGCCTGAGTTTGCCGTCGCATTGAACGGTGGCCGCGGCTCCACGCTCGGTCGAGCGGTGGACCCAGTGCCAGTACGGGAACTCTCCGAGGTGCCCGGCCGCGCACGCGACAACGAAGCGGGAGGGTACGAGTTCGACTTCGCACGTGCCGCACACGCTTCGTCCCTGCGGCGGGTTGAAGTCGCGGTGGCGCTGGAGCTCGGTGCACTCCGGGCAGGAGTGCATCAAGGGGAAGCGTCGGCCTCGCATGCCGTCCTTGCTGTCGTCGTCGGACGCGGGCGGCAGTCGAAAATGACTGACGTCGAGCAGGCGGGCCAGACGCCGTTCATGGATTCGTGGGGCCTCGTCGGCCCGCCAGCTGTCCTCGGCGTGGTCCAGGCCCGAAACGATGAAGGACTCGTGGTCGACGGCGATGAGCGATCCGACGCCGTACGTGGTGATGGCCTGGGCGCGGCGGACCGCACCCCGCCGGGGCAGATTGTGGGCGGGCGTTCCGCCCTCGGCCGCGCGGCGTCGACGGGCGGGAGGCGGGGTCATCGGGTTCCCTCCATGAACAGGGCGGACTCGGCGTCGACGTCGCGCAGGCTCCACAACGTGGGCCACGCCTCGGCGTTCTCGGACTCGTCGTCGTACGCCTTCAAAAGCGAAGGGGTACGACTACCCTTTTTGGGTTCGAAGAGCAGGCCGCTGTGGATGTCGGCCTCATCGCACCACCAGTCGACGAACTCGTTGAAGGCGTGGGACACGGCGTCGCTCTCCTCCGGGGTGACCGCTCGGACGCGACGCACAAGGATGTCCTTGACCTCGTTCCGGAGGATGTCCTCGTACGACTCGACCTTGCCGGCGCTCTCGTTCGGGCCGGCGGCCGGGATCATGATGCGGGCGAGGGCGACGATCACCGCATGCAGGCCCCTTTCACGGGCGCGGGCGGAGAACGGCGTGACGGACGTGGACTCGACCTCGCGGTAGAGGGCCGAGTGGAAGTGCTGGAAGCCTTCGTAGTGGGAACGATCGCGGGATCGAGCGGAGTTGAGCATGACCGTGACCAGGCCGGGGTGTGCGCGGCCAACCCGGCTGGTGGCCTGGATGTACTCGGCCGTCGTCTGCGGCTGACCCATCACAGCCATGAGTCCGAGGCGATCCACATCAACGCCCACCGCGATCATGTTGGTGGCCAGAAGGACGTCCACGGTGTCCTCGTCGGGCAGCTTCTTCTCGATGCCCTTGAGGCGGGCCGGGATCTCGCTGGCGTCGACACGGCTCGTCAGTTCCGAGTAGTTGGTGACCGAGCGGACCGCTACCCCCTCGCGCTCGGCAAGCAGTTCCAGATAGGCCACCACGTCGTCGTGCACCTGGAGCTCGGCCGCGGAGAGCAGTCGGAGGCTGTTGAAGTAGCCGACCAGGCTCCAATACGCGTCACGCACCTCGTCCTTGGTATCCGCGTGCTTGGCTCGGTGCAACAGGGTGGCGTACGTGCGGATCAGCAGGGTGGACTGGCTGGTGCCAGGGGCCAGGAGGCCGACGTACCGGCGGCTCGCCTTCTCCTCGCGCGGTGTTTCCACGGCGAACCACGAGTCGCGGGCGTCCAGGCCGGCGGGCGGGAACTGTCGCACCCCGCGTGCGAAGAGATGGCGGCCCTGGTCGGCGGCACGGCGGATGGTCGCCGTGGAGGCGATCACCTTGGGTCGGTCGGCGAGAGCGTCCACAGCGGTCTCGTAGAGACCGGTGAGGGTACCCAAAGGTCCCGAGATCAGGTGTAGTTCGTCTTGGACGATCAGCTCCGGGGGCGGGGTGCGGTCGTGCGGGTCGTCGCGATTGAACAGCGCGGAGGTCGCTGGGCGCCATGGCATCGAAGCGAACTTGTCGACGGTGGCGATCACCAGCGTCGGTCGGGCGTCGTACACGGCCTCGTCGATCAGGTGGACGGGCAGGCCGTCGGCGAAGTCGCAGTCCGTGCCGGGACAGCGGACGTACATCCTCTTGGCGTCCTCGTCGGCCTTGTAGTCACGGGCGTCGAGGCGGGTACCGCACCAGGGGCAGGCATGCAGCTGGACCGGGTTCTCCTTGGCGAGGCGCTTGTCGAGGTCTTTGCGTAGCTCGTCGAGCTTCTTGTCTGCCTCGGCCAGTGTGTTGGGAGTTGCGGAACGCCCCACCCACATGCCGACGGAGAACTCCTCGGTGCCCAGTTCAGGTGTGCGGAGCCGTAGCTGCTCCATGGCGCAGAGCAGGATCGCCGCACGCTCGAACTGCTGAAGGGTGAGCAGTCGCAGTGTGTAACGCATGAGGACGGTGACACCACCGCCGTCCGTGCCCTTGCGGATGCGACGCAGGAACGACGTGAGCGCGATCAGCCCGAGGTAGGCCTCCGTCTTGCCACCACCGGTGGGGAACCACAGCAGATCGGAGATCTCCCGGTCGCGGTGTTCGGGATCGTCGATGCCGGCCAGGCAGAGCAGCATGAACGCGATCTGGAAAGGGCGCCAGCGGCCGGCGGCCGGGTTCGGGTCGCCGACGCATCCGTCCTTGACCCACGCGCTGCGGGCGCGCTGGTCGGCCATGGCGCGGTTGGCGAGACGGAACGCCCGCATCAGGTCGGGCTTGGCTCGCAGCAGGTCGATGCCCTCACGGATCCGGCTGAGCGCCTCACGGCAGGCCGTCACCTGCTCGCGTGCGGCCTTCTTGTGTTTGTCGCCCGTCAGGCCCTCCGCCTCGGCCGCCTTGCGATCGATCCAGTGTTCATAGCCCGTGGCAAGTTCCTCCAGAGCGGTCAGGACCTCGGCGTCGGGCTGCTCCGCCAGTCCAAGCATGGACAGCGCCGAGCTGTCGATCTCCGGGTTGGAGTCGGTGAGCAGTACCTCCACGGACGGCACGAACTGGCTGCGGACCTCGGCGACGGCTGCCTGAACGGTGTCGGTCATACCGATCGGCGGCGGGGTCCAGTCCCACTCGGCGGAACAGCCGTGCCCGACGGCGAAGGTCGGTGCGTGGCGGTGCAGCAACCGGCTCGTGGCGATCTCCGGGTCGTGGGCGGTGGACGGGGCGGGGCGCTCGACGAACACTGTGGAGCCGTTGGCGGCCCGTACCGTCAGACCGCACTGGAACAGGGAGAAGGCGTCCTGGAGGTCCCACTTGCCGACCCTGTGCTCGTTGACCAGCGTCACCGTGATCGTGACTGTGCCGGTAGTCGCGTCGGGGCGCCGAACATTGACGCGCAGATCGACCCCTTCGTGCAGGTTCTCCCGCTTGTCACTGTCAGGCGTGGAGACGTCGATCGGGTAGTCCGGGAGTGCGAGTTCCACGCGCTGCCAACGTTCCTGCTGGTCGGAAGTAGTGCGGGCCTCGGCGCGGCGAGGCTCGACCGGGTTGCCGTCCGCGTCTGTGGGTTTGTATACGGCGGCGCGAGCCGAGATCACGATCGTGTCGCTTATGGCCGGGTCGACCGCGAAGGTCAGACCCATCGAGGACGGGCGGCGATCGCCCGCCCTGCCGAGATCCTGCTCGGTGCCGGACTCCTCGACGTCATCGCGGGTCAACAGTGGTGCGGCGTCCAGGCCGTCCTGTTCGGCGATCTCCTCCTTCTTTCGTTCCTCCGCGGCCTTGTCCACCGCCCGCGGATACAGCACGCCGGTCAGGTAACGGTCGATCGGCGCGTCCTGGGTGAGCACCTCGGCCCGGTCGTCCGGCGCGGCGTCCTCGGGGGGACCGAGGAGTTCACGGCGAAGACCTACCAGGAGTTCCTCGTCCCGGACCCGGTAGTGCTCGGAGTGCCGGCCTGCCACATGTGTCATGCGCCCTGCTCCTCATGGTTGTCGGCTCGCCGGAACTTCCCGACGCCGGTGATTCTGGGGACGATCCACACACCCCGATCTCCCAGCCCGGCGTTGGTCCCGGCGGCGGTGCTGCCCGTCACGGTCTCCAGGGTGTCGATCCGCAGGCCGTGGATCTCGTCAGGCCACCAGGGGTCCCACGTCCTGTTCACCTTCTGCACCTGGTACAGCTGCTCGCGGAACCGCCGTGATGCCTCACCGACCTCCCGTCCGTCGTGCACCAGGGCGTACGGCGGGCTCTGCGACTCGCCCATCGGCAGGTCGTGGCGCTTGCGCAGAACCACCGGCTGCCCGGCGCCGACTCGTTCCAGGAGGTACGCCTGGGTGGCGACGGCGTCGCCGTCACGGCCGGGCGGGTCGTCCCGGCACACGTCGCCTGCCTCGGCGACGATGCCGAACCGGTCGTACGACCGCCAGCCGCCGATGTAGCGCCGGCCGGCGCCCCGCTTCTCCGCTCGCCTGAACTGCGGAAGTTCGGGAGGCGCAACGTGGTACAGGTCGCGACGGGCACGCGTCATTGCCACGTACAAGGCACGCGCCTCAGCTGGGAGGTCCAACTCGTCCTTGTGCCGCTTGTGCAGTTCCGCGACGGTCGGAGGGGCCAATATGATCACCCGGTCGAACTCCAAGCCCTTGGCGCGGTGCACGGTCGAGACGACGATCCGGGCGGTCTCCGGGTCGGCCGCCTCGTCGGGGAACCTGCTGTCGGCGATCGCGCGACGCAACCGGTCCAGATCGATCACGCCTCGCCCGGGCCCGCGAGCCACCCGACGCAGCGAGGTCCACAAGGCGGTCACGTTCGGCTCGAACGGCAGGGGGATCTCAGTGAGCAGCGAGCGGAACCGGTCCTCGGCGAGGCCGGTCGCTTCCGTGCGGCGCAGCAGCTCGGCGACCCAGTAAGGCACCGGGCGTTCTTCGAGAGGGCGCCGCAGCCGGTGCTCGACACCGTGGGTGTGCAGCAACTCGGAGACCACGAGAGCCTCCCTGTTGTCGCGGGTGAGCACCGCGCAGGTGTCGGTGGAGTCCCGCAGACCGGCCAGGGTGAACTCGTCGCTGAGGTCGCCCATGGCGTTCACAGGGTCCAGGAGCAGCTCACGAAGCTCCTCGTAGAGCATGCCCGCGTCGTCCGGATCGTTGAGCTGCTGGAGGCGCGGACCATGCGCCAGCGCCACCCGTGCCTCCGGCGTGACGGCCCGGAAGTTCTCGGTCAGCCGCAGCTCCACCAGGTCGTCGGGGTACGAGCAGCGCAGCCAGTCGAAGAACCGGCCGATCTCGTCGGCGCGTTCGCGCGGGTCCGTGATCTGAAAGCCGTAGACGGACTGGGCGGCGTCTCCGACTACGGTGAAGCCACAGCTGTCCTGGTAACGGTCGAGAAGCGTCTCCACCAGCTCGCGGCGCGCGCCCAGCAGGTCCTGCACCTCGTCGATCACGACATGGGCGGGCGGGACGGCGTCACCGATCTCCAGCGCCCCCTTCTCGACCGCGTTGGCAGCGGCGGTGATCCGCTCGTCGAAGCCGACCCCCCTCCAGTCGCCGTCCGGATGCGCCCGGCTGAGCACGCTGTACGCCCAGGCGTCGAAGGTCTGGGCGCGTACCCGGCGAGCCCGTTCCCCGTGCCGGGCGATGCGCTCGCGCAGCTCCCGGGCGGCGGCCCGGGAGAAGGTGAGCACCAGTATCTCGGCGGCCTCCAGCGCCTCGTCCGGGTCCTCGTTGCCGCAGAGTGCGTCGAGCCGGCGCACGAGGGTGTGTGTCTTCCCCGCCCCTGCCCCGGCGGTGACCAGGACACGGGCGCCCCAGGGCTGCTCGACCACGGCCCGCTGCTCCTCGGTGAGCGAGGGGCTGTCGAGGTAGGCGTCGGTCACTTACGGCTCCAGAGGTGCTCGAACTGGGTGAAGGCCAGCTGGGTGTCGAAGTTGGCGATGTTGTCGCTGACGTTGAGGATCAGGCAGGTGGGCTTGCCGCCGTTCTTCGGGCCGCGCAGGCCTCGACCGATCATCTGCTGGTAGACGTTGGTGCTGTAGACCGGGCGGGCCACCACGACGACGCGTGTGGCGGGGGCGTCGAACCCCTGGGTCAGGACGCCGTAATTGGTGAGGACGCGGATGCGTTCCGACCGGAAGTCCTCGATGCGCCGCCGCCGGTCCTGGGCGCTGGTGGTCGAGTCCACGGCGGCGGCGGGAACTCCCCGGTCGTTCAGCAGCGCGGCCAGGGAGTTGGCGTGGTCCACGGAGGTGGCGAAGAGCAGGGTCGGCCAGTCGTCGGGAAGGCCGGCCACCTCTTCGACGATACGGCGGCTGCGCGCGTGGTCCTCCGCGAGGCGCTGCTCGGCGGAGCGCGAGAGCATGGCCATGCGATCGGCCTGGGCCTTCTCATCGCTGGTCAGCACGATGTTGCCGCCTTCCAACGTGCGGTGTTCCACCTGGGCGAGCATCCCCCAGTCCTGGAGGTCCCGGTACGGGTCGCCGGAAGGAAAGACCCCTTCGTCGAGGCGCCGTCGGCCGAAGCGGCCGGCCAGCCGATTGGTCTCCTCCTCATTGCTGTTGCGGTACGGGGTGGCGGTCAGACCGAGCAGATGACGTCGGGTTTCGTACTGGGTAAGGCCCAACTTGCCCAGAATGTCGGTGTACCGGGGGGAGACCGCGGTGTGCGCCTCGTCCACGATCACGAGGGAGGCCTTCCGCAGCCACTCGTACTGGTCGGTACCCAGGCACCGTTCCAGCTTGGCGTCCGTGGCCACCACCAGGTGCGGGTGCCCCTCGACGTTCCCGACCTCGTTCCCGCTCCACAGTCGACTGATGGTGAGAGGCCTTTCCGCCCCCACCTTGCTCCACACGAACTTCCAGCTCTGTACGGCCTGTTCGCACAGCTCCTCGGTCTGCGCGATCCACAGCAACGGTCCCTCCAGCTCACCCACCCGCTTCACCCAGCGGATCACGGCCTCGGCGGTGACGCGTGTCTTGCCGGCGCCGGTGGGCAGGGACAGCATGGCCCTCTGCGGGGCCAGCCGGTCGAGCAGCGTGGTGATGTTGCGGACCAAGTCCTCCTGGTAGTCATGGAGCCGTGGGAAGTCCCGCGGCCCGTCGATCGTCTCGAAGACGGGTGGTGACGGCGTCCGGGAGCCGGCGAAGGTCACCGGCAGGCCGAGACTCGACACGAAGGCGATAGCGGCTGAGGAACCTCCGTAGCCCACGGGTGCGTTGAGGAACTTGGCTTGGATGTCCCGGGCGTGGTGATGGAGCACCCTGTCTCCGCGAGCGTTGAAGGCCATTTGCGCGATTCGGTGCCCGGACGGCTCCGCGCCGCCGGTCGCCTCCAGTTCGGCCTCCATCAATCCGTCGGGGAGACCGGACCGCAGAGCTTCCGGGCCGATCAGCAGCTCGATCTTGGTGACAACGTCGTCCGCGTCACGTACGGCCTTCAGAGCCGCCTTGGTCTTGCTGTCCCGTGCCATCCGCTCCTGGTGCTCCAACACCGCCCGGCAGCCGGCCGCGCCCAGTCCGAGCTCCAGCTCACGGTCGATGAGGCGGAGCATCGGCTCGGGTTCCAGGGGGATACGGACCTTGACCGTGGCGCCTTGGCGCACTGCGTCCAAGGGGCGGGGCTTCGCGGCGTTCGCCGTCCGGGTCACCTCTTCGAGCTCTGTGCACCGCTGCACCACGCTGTTCCGGTTGCTGCTGTTCAGACGCTGACGCAGGGCCGGGTACAGCTCCACGAGCGGGATCGGGTCGCCGTCCGGGACCTCACGGGTCTCCCGGGTGATGGCGTCGGCGTACCGCTTCATGCCCCACTTCTCGACCATCAACTCGGCGTCGTCAGCGGACGCCACGAGCAGGGCGGGAAGCTGCTCCGCGCGCAATGCCCGGTACTCGGTCTCGCCGACCGCGACGGTGATCTCCTCGTCGGGGCGGGTGTCCCAGCTGTTGCCGATCCGGCAGCGGGTCAACGAGTCCTCGGGGAAGTCCGCGCCGAATCGGGTGAGCATTACATAGGTGTTGCCGACGAAGGCGTCGTCCTCGCTCCGAGTCACCTCCGAGAGGAGCTTCTTCCAGTGTTCGGCGGGGACGTCGTCGACCGTGGTGGGCAGGCGCAGCTTGCGGGCTTTCTCGGGGGAGATGTCGGCAACCGGCAACACGTCGCGATAGGCGGCGAGCTGGGGTCCGACCGCCTCACCCAGCGACGTGATTCCCTGAGAGGTGGAGACGGCTCCGTACTTCCTGAGCATCCAGCGGATCGGGGACATTACGGCCTGTCGGGTGCTCGACTGCGCGCCGATCCGACGCGTCCAGTTGTCGACCACTGCGTCGTCCGGCAGCGCTTTCAGGAAGGCCGCGCGGGACTCCTCCGAGAGCGAACGGAAGAGGTGCAGCGGGCCACCGATCGCGGACCCCTCCACCTTCATACGGCTGAGGGACGGACGGGGAGCACGCTGATCCAGGCCTCGCAGATAGGACGCGTGGACGGCTTCCCGATACTCCTCGAACCAGGCCTCGCCCTCAGGACGCACCGAACTCGAAGGACGTTCGCGCAAGTCGATCTCGCGGAAGAAGGCGAGGTCGTCGGAGTGGAACCGCGTGTCGACGGCGATGCTCGGGTCGCGTCCCGCGTCGACCACCGCACCTGGCAGCATGCAGTCGCGCACCGGATGGAACTTCCCGTCAGCCGTCCGCACGCGCAGGGTCTCGCGGGCATTCGGCACGTGCCGGAGCACAGCGTGGGTCAACCGGCGTCCACCAGCCTGGCGGAACAGGTCCCAGAAGCGCTCCCATTCGGCGCTTCCGTAGCCCTCGAAGCCTTGGTCGAGCACGCTGATGAACCGGCCTTCGACGTCCGCCTCGCGGATGCCGAGGAGGTTGAGCGCGGAAGCGAGCTTCGGGTCCCGGGCGATCTCACCGACCACGTACACCAGGGACTCCCGCAGCCCACCTTCGTCCGCGCGGCGGAACACCTGTCCCGGGACAGCGGGCACGAGACCGTGCTCCTCGGTGAGTACGACCTTCGCCTTGCGGGCCTCTTCCGCGTGGGGCGACCCGACCCGGACCATGTCGGCCAGGATGTGGATTGCCGCTGCTGACGCCTCGGCGGTGCCGCACTCGACCAGTGCCTCCAACCATTCGCGCACATCGGCCCGCTTGTGACCAGCCGTACCGAGGATGTGCTCGACCTTGCCCGAACGCAGCGTGTCGGCCTCGGCGTTCGGGTGCAGCCAGTTCGACGGGCGGCCGGGGGCCTCGTGCCACATCCGCAGCCAGCCGGCGTGACGTTCCTTGTCGAGACGCGGAGGAACGCGCAGCACGGTAGGGACACGCAGCACGCCCTCCTGGTCGGGCAGCGACGGACGGACCGCCGCCCGCTCCCAGATCTCCCTGGTCAGGAACTCGTCGGCCCAGCTGATCGACTCCTTCACACGACCGGGCAGCAGCGGAAGGTACGCGGCGGGGTCCTCGGCGGGAGCCAGGCGGGGCAGGGAATCGACCACCAACGCCGCCGACACCTTGATCATCTCCTCGTTGAACGCCGAGGAATCGAGCAGGTTCTGACGGTCCTCGTTGGTCTTCCACGCGCCGTTGAGGATGCCGCTGAGGGACATCTCGTACTTGGTCGGGAAGAAGGACCAGAAGCGACCCCGCCCCCGGGACTGCGGACTGACGTGGAGCCCGCTCTTGTCGTCCTTCTCCAGTGCCGGCACAGCCCAGGCAAGGTCCAGGGTGAGGCGGTCGTGCAGTTCGCCGGCGTCGGCCCGGGCAGCCGGACCGGGTTCGTGCGTGGTGGAGAAGACCTGCCAGCAGGCGCTGACCGTCGGCCTTCCCGTCCGCTCCTCCACCACGGTGTGCAGGTCCCCGGACTGCTCGGCGGTGAGCATGCGACGGACGGCCGGACGGGGCCGACGGTCCTCAAGGACGACCTTCCCCACGTGAGGGGAGAGGAGCTGGAACCCGAGCGGGAACTCCTCGCGGGCCGCTCCGGCGGCTGTCCGCCCGCCGTGCATGTCCAGCGCCAACCGGCCGGCGGCGCCGGCGAGCAGTGGCAGGCGGACGACAGTCGTGGCCCAGTTCAGCAGCTCGTCCAGGACGGGGTCCTGAGCACGCTCGGTGGCCACGTCGAGAGGACGCGCCATGCGAAGCACCGGTGCCTCGAACCGCTCGCCCAGGCGCTCCCGCACGCCGGGGACCGATCGGATCTCCTCGAATGCCCATTCGCGGTCGAATCCGAAGGCCCCGGTACTGCTGAAGAACTGCGGAGTGTCGGTGACGACAAGAACGGATTTCACCCCCACACCGAAACGGCCGATCTGGCCACCTCGCTTGCGCGACATGCTCATTCGAAGAATGGTTTCCGCGCCTTCGGGGGTCATCGGGTCGCCCTCGTTGGCACAGTAGAGGTGCGTATTGGTGAGGACGACCTGGACGCATCCCCCGGGTTCGGCGGCGATCTCGTCGGCCGCGTTCTGTACGAGTTCGAACAGTTGACGGTCGCCGTATCCGCCCTGCGTGATGCGGCGCTCTCCGTTGGCGTGTTCCGGCACGAGGCCGGGATCGACCTCGTAGGTCTGCAGGACGCGAGCGGACTGTTCAAGAACAGTGGGGATGGTCGAAGGTGGCAATGAGGACACTGCTTCTTCACGACTCCTGCGATGGGCGGGATGACGGAAAACGGACGAGAGGGTCGGGTGAAAGGTGACACCAGGCTGTTTGACCTGCGGAGACTCGACTCGGTGGACCTGTTGGCTCAATGGCCGAACGTTGAGGAGGTGCCAGCTTTCGCGGGATCAGTCGCTGTCGGGATCGGCAAATCCATCACTGTGACCGAAGAGCTCGTCGAACTCCTCGATCGTCATTCCGAACGAGTGGAGAATCTGCTTTCTTTCCACGTGGGAGCTGGCTAACGAAATCATCAGGGACACGGAGTGAAGTTCACGCAGTGAGTGAGGGGAGGGGTGCGGAGGTTCCGTCTCCTCGGGAGGGTCTTCCATGGAAATCTCGCATTCTCCGGTTCTGGTCGAGGATCCCCGTACCACAAGCGCGTGCGGGGCAGTTCAAATGCAAGTGGATACAACTCACCCAGTGCCACACGGGAGTTCCCGAGTGAGGCGGCAGCTGCCGTTGCCGAGGATCCTAGGGGGCGTCACTCGTTCGTGCTACCCCAAAGCCCTTACCAGTTTCCGGAGTTGACGCCTCCGATTGCTGCGAGCGTCTGCGGTCAGGATTTCCTGGTCGGCCCTCGCAGCCTCGCCGCCCGGACGCATTGCCGGACAAGGGGCCCTGGATTGGCCATATTGGTCGAACTGGACAGGGGGCCTCGGTAGGGTGGACCGTGCTTGCGTCAAACATCAGTTGACGTGTGTCTGGGCGTCAAATTAGCCTGTCCGTCACCGGGGGCACAACGACATACAGCGAAGAGTGGGAGGCCACATGGAGGTCGGTGAGGAGTTCGGGCCCTGGCTGTCCCGTCAGCTCAAACTCGCGGGCAAGACGCAGGCGGAGCTGGCCGACGAGCTGGGGCTGACCAGGGCCGCGGTCTCGGCGTGGATCACCAAGCGCTCGGTCCCGCGTCCGACCGTCATGGGGGAGATCGCCAAGGCGCTCGGCACGGACCTGGGCACGGTGCACACCCGCACCACCGACACGCAAGCCGGTCTCCCCATCACCTGGTACCACCGGCCCGGCTACCAGGACGGCGGGCGTGACGGCGGGAATGCCGCGGCCTTTGCCTTCGACGCGGACGTTCAGGTGCTCGCACGCGAGACCTGTCAGAACAGTCTCGACGAACGGCTTGTGGAGAACGGTCGTCCGGTCCGGGTTCGGTACACGATCCACGAGTTGACCGGCGAGAAGCTGGACGCTTTTCGTGCCGCCGTACTCTGGGACGACCTCCAGCCCCACTACTCGGCGGTTTCCGAGTCCGCCGCCGATCAGAAGGTCGGACGCGTCGTGGACGCCGGTGTGCGCGACATGTTCGAGAAGGGTCGGCTGATCCTTCTGCGGATCGACGACTACAACGCCTCCGGTCTCACCGGTGACGACTACGGCGACGGCAAGTTCGCGGCGGTCGTCCGCCGGCAACTGGAGAGTCTCAAGTCCGGCCGGGGGGCGGGTGGTTCCTACGGGCTCGGCAAGGCGACCCTCTGGGCGACCAGCGCGCTCGGCATGGTGCTGATCAACTCCACGCTTTCCGTCCCCCACGAGGGCCGCACCGAGCGCCGTGTCATCGGTCGACTGGAGCTGCCGTGGCGCTCCGTCGACGGCAACTCGTACGCGGGACCCGCCTGGCTGGGCCGCCCCGACCCCGAGACACCTGGGGCGGAAGTGGTCCGTTCCTGGTGGGCGGACGAGGAGACGCTCAAGCGTCTCCACCTCACCCGCGACGGTGATGAGCCGGGCACGTCCTTCCTCATTGTCGGCGCCCATGATGTGGCGAGCCTCGAACAAGGCAAAGCGGACTCGGTCGACGAGGACGAGAACGGGAGCAATGACGGGACCCGCGACATCCGCGCCATGCACCGACGCCTGGTCGAGGCGCTGGGTCGGGACTTCTGGGCGGCCATGACGGGAGGCGGCAACAGGCTCCCACTGTTGGAGACCACGGTCTGCGCAATGCGCAATGACGAAGTCGTCATCGACGAGGTGAAGGTCGACCCTCTGGACAAACAGCCCGCGCGCGCGCGTGCGCTGCGCGCCTTCTACGAAGGGACGACCGTGGACCGGCTCACCGAGGCCGGTCAGGTGGCTCTCCGCACAGTCCCGCTTCGGCTGCCCGTGTCCGGAGGGCGCCGTGGCACGCTCGGCACACACCCGGGAGTGCTCCTGGTCACGGACGCGGAGGGCGACGACGTGCCGAACCAGGTCCATTCGCTGCGCGGCAACCGGATGACCATCAAGAAGTCGGGCATCGCAGGCCTGCCGCTGGGTGTCAATCCCTTCCAAGCGGTCCTCCTGGTCGGGCACGCGGCCGGGGAGTCGGCGCCCTTCGCCGAGGAGGCCGAGGAGTTCCTGCGCGCCGCAGAACCGCCCGAGCACGATCGCTGGGGGCAGTCCGAGGAGCTGACGCTCCGTTGGTCGCACACTGCGCACCACCGCATTGCCAGGTTGACCACCGAGGTCAACGCGGCTGTGAAGGACCTGGTCGTACGGCCGAGGGGCGCCCGGTCGCAGGAGAGTGCCAAGCTGCGCAAGAAGCTCACCGTCCCGCAGAAGAGTGCCGCGCCCAAGCGTGCCTCCGGGAGGACCGTGCCCGAACTGGACGGGCTGGATGCCGAGATCGGCGCCGGCGGGGAGTGGCGGATCACGGCCGAAGTGAAGCTGCCACGCGCCGAGGAACTACCCGCCATGACACCGGTGGTGCTCCTCGACGTCCGGTCGGGCAGCCGACCCAGGCTCGACTGGGCGGAACTTGTCGCCGTGGAGGGCTGTGAGGTCGAGGGCGGCGTGCTCCGTTTCACGCCGGGTGTGCGCCGAGCCGTCTTCCAGGGTTCCACCGACGCCACGAGCCATCCGGTCCGCACCGAACTCACGCGACTGGTTCTCGAACTCCGTGCCGGTACAGGGAGTGAGGCGTGAAGTTCTACCCGTACAAGCGACTCAACCGTCCAATCACCCTGAGGGTGACCTCGGCCTCCCTCAGGCTGCCCGACGGCAGTCGCGATCACCTGGACATCTCGGCGTTCTCCATCCCTCAGCGGACCGTGGCCCTGGGTGTGGCACAGCACGAGGACTGGGTGTCGGCCAGGATCGGCCTGTCTGCCACCCTGCCTCCAGGCGCCACCGATGTCGACGCCCCGTGGAGCGATCTGCGGGTCCTGGCGGTGCTCACCGAGGGCGCCAGCAATGTGCGCACCTCCGCCGAACTCCGGCAGGACGCCCCGGGCAGCAAGGAGTGGTCCGGTGAGATGGAGTTGTTCCGCGACGATCACGTGAGTCGTGCCTCGTTGTCCGTCCACGCGGTCGCCACGGTCGGCGAGGTGCCGGGGCGGGCGATCACGGAGACGGACGGCGACTGGACCGTCGACGTCACGGCCGAGGAGCCTCTCGGAGGTCTGCGCCTGGACGTGAAACAGGCGAGTTTCTCCAAGAGCGCGCGGGAATGGTTGCGCCCCTACGCGGACGTGCCCTGGGTGATCGACGCCTCGGGCCGGCTGCCCGTGGTGATGGTCAACACCGACATCGAGGGCTTCTCCGACCTCCTGGGCGGCGAGAGCGGAGGGATGGAGAACAAGGTCCACGAGATCCTCGTCTCCCAGATGGCCACCGACGTGTGGACCGCGGTCTTCCACAGCGCCGTGGGCGACCTGGAGGTCGAACCCGATGGTTCGCCCGTCTTCCCCACTGACTGGCGGGGGGAAGTGCTGCGCGAGATGCTCCCCGACGTGGTGCCGGGTCTGCATGTCGAGGAGGCACTCCGTCAGGTCCACCGCCGTCGGACCGGCGACGCCGGATGGGTGGAGCTGCAGACCCGCATCCACTACGCCGCCGTACGCCGAGCCGGTGCGAGCAAGGCGCTCGCCAACGTCCTGCATGCACTGCAGAAGATGAACCGAGAGGGCAGCGCATGATCGAGAAGCCTCATCATCTTCCCGAGCGGCTGGGCCTGCTGTCCGCGACGGCCGCCGATCCCTTCCTCACCGAGGACCTTCTCAAGGGAGTGCAGGGGCACGCAGGCGTCGACCTGGCCAAGGTCGTCGAACCCTTGCCGGAGGACGACGCCCGGTGGGCGGTCGAACCACTGAGGGACCTGGTGGACGACGCGGTGCACCAGTTCAAGGAGAACCGGACGGACGCCGACGGCTGGCTCGCGCCCCGGTTGCATGCGACCCTACGCCTCACTCGGCGTGAGGCCGCCGATCAGCGGATCTGGAACCACCTCGCGCTGGCCGTCGCTCCGGACTACGTGGCCTTCCGGCACCCTCCGGCGCCTCCGACGCGCGGTGGGGGGCAGCCGCGTATCAACAGCGCCCGCTTCAAGGGCACGGCGGACCGTCAGTGCTTCTCGCGCCTGTGGTGGGCGGCTGAGATGTTCCGCAACGGTGACGACTACGCACCGGTGGTCGCGGCCTGTGCCAACCAGGATCTGATCCACAACGCACTGCGCCTGGACCTGGTCGACCATCGTCCTACCGCGCAGGCCCTGGTACGGGTCCTGGAACGAGATGTCGTCAGTACGGGCCGAGAGATCAACGGCCTCATGACAGCGATCAGCACCGCCGGTGCCACCTTGGTCTACGACGTGCTGGCGCCCGACGAACCACGTGACCCGGAGGCGCTCCGCCAGTGGATCGCGGAGGCCGAGTCCGCGCCGCCGGTGCCGCGGCACGAACTGCCGACCGGCCCCGAAGAGGACCCGGCCCCTGAGGAGTCGGTGGCGGCGCTCACCGCGTACTTCACGGAACTCTTCGAGACGGCTCCGGTCAGGGGGCGGGCACCTCAGACCTGAACGGGAGAGGTCACCTGCCGGTGAGCGGGTGACCCGCCCATTGCCCGTGCTCGCGGATCTTCACCGGCTCACTGGGCCGCCAGGTCTCCAGAGCCGCGGCAGCCTGTTCCAGCCTGGCGCGGGCCTCCTCGTGAGTCGCCTCGGGTTCGAGTACCTGCCGCAGCACGTGCAGGGCGAGCCGGGGCGGTACGGCGTTCCCGATCTGCTGCGACTGGTCACCGCCGCTCCAGGGATACGCGACCGGGAACGTCTGGAGCACCCCCGCCTCGGCGAGGGTGAAGCGGTCGAAGTGAGAAAGAGGTGTGTCGGTGCCTTGGTGGACCAGGCGGTTCCGGGACACCTTCCCGGTGATCGTCGAGGAAGGGGCGTCGTGGTCCCTTCGGCCACGCGCGCTGGGATCGCCACCGGTCCCGTAGTTCGACACGACGGTGAAGGCGGGGCGGTCCGGCAGGTGGGGGGCGAGGCCGCGCGCCTTCTTGAGAGCCGTCTCCATGGACACCCAAGCCGCTTTCGGCGTCCCGTCGAGTGACTCCTCCCGAGCGTTCCACAGCAGAGTGTCGGCCTGGTCGGTCGCCGACGGCCTGGTGGGAACGTTCCTGGGACGGTAGCGCTCGTGGGTCTCGGCCACCTCCGGGACGCCGGTTCCTCCGAGCCGTGCCATGAGCACCGCGCGCTTCCGGGTCTGCGGAACCCCGAACGCCTCGGTGAGCATCAACTGCGTCCTGGTCCGGTAGCCAAGGGTGGTGAGTACCTCGGCGTACTTCTCCCACACCGGCATGACGGCAGGCACCTGCTCCAGCACGACGGCTTCGTAAGGCTTCGACCCCGGGCGTCGGCTCCGCTCGATCACCCACCACAGGGGCTGGAGGACCAGCCCCGTCCGCTCGTCGCCCAACTCTTCGAGCCTGACCTTGAAGCCATCGAGTTCATCCTCAAGGGCACTGAACTCCTCGATCAGACGCTTGAGTTCGTCGTCCTCGAGGTCGAGGTCCTGTGGGGCCCCGAGGGTCTTCAGGAATTCCTTGATCTCTCTCGGGGAGCTGCCGCGTTCTTTCAGGTTGTGTGCGAGGGCCTTGCGCTTCTCGCCCCTGCGCGCCTCGACCTCACGCTTCTCGGTCTTGACCTCTTTCGCCAGCTCGGCTTTCAGCCGGAGTTCCTCGGAGATCTCACGCCACTCCCGGAAGATCTCCTTCCACTCCCCGTTCTCCACGCGCACGGCATCGTGCAGGCGCTGGATGTAGCCCAACACCTGGTCCAGTGCCCTGCGGCCGGCGCCATGTCCGGCTACGGTGAAGGTCTGGCAGGGAGGTCCACCTGTCAACACCTGGGCGTGAGGGAAGAAGGACGCGCGATACTTCCTCACATCGCCGTAAAAGGTGTCCATCCCCGCCGCGCTGCGGGTGGCGCACGCGTTCTTGTCCCACTCGATGCCGGTGACCCGGTGACCCAGGACATCCGCTGCCACATCCAGTCCGCCCGGCCCCGCGAACAAGTCCAAGATGCGGAAAACCGCAGGTGAGGGGGGTGCGTTCTCGATGTGGCTCATGGGCTTGAAGTGTAGCCGGCGATCGGGAGTGGCATTCCCGCCCTTCCTATGCACGGGCGGCCGACCGTAGGGCCGTCGCGATGGCCTTGCCGAGCGCCGTGCCTACCGGCGGAGGGGTGGCGTGACCGATCTGCCGGTACCGGGCCGTCTTCCGGCCGGTGATTTGCCACTCCGGGGGGAACGACTGAAGTACGGCCGCTTGGTCCACCGTGATCTTCAGCATCCGGGCTGCCTCGTCCGAGCGTGGCCACACGTAGTCCGGCCCCGGTACCTCGTCGGCGAACGCGCCGCCGTTCACCCCCATCCGAGCCCAGGCCCGTTTCGTGCCGCTGGGGCCGAGGTCCGCTCCGCCCCGGTTGTCCGAGCCCCCGACGAGGGTCGGCGCCACGGCCCGTGCCTGGTCCGCCCAGGCATCAGCCTCGGACCAGCCCCGGGCGCTCATCGATCGACGCAGCGCCCGACCGACCGAGACGTGCTCGCTCACCGTCGGCTCAGGCGGAACGAAGGCACGGAACCACGGCTCCTTGATCGCCACGAGAACGCCCTGCAGTCGCTCCTGGGGAACGCCGAAGTCCGCCGCGTTCAGCACGAACCAGCGGAGCCGGTAACCAAGATGCGCCAGCTCGCCCTCGATGAACTCCCTGACCTCTGCATACGCGGGCGAGTCGACGAGAGCGGGCAGGTTCTCCAGCAGCAGGGCGCGCGGCTGGATCGCGTGGACCAGGTAGACCGTGGCGGTGAGCAGTCGCAGTTCCGGCTCGCTGTCCGACCGTCTCACCGCCGCCGAGGACTTCACCCGGGGCAGGCCTGCCGAGAGCAGATCGACGTCCAGGGTCTCCGGGTGCTCCTCCGGGAGGAAGCTGATCAGATCGTCGCAGACGACCTTCCAACGAGGCCGGTTGGTCAGGATCGTCTCGCACGCCTGGGGCTTGTTGTCGAGCAGGAGCACCGGTGAAAAGCCCGCGCTCTCCAGCCCCGATGCCAGGCCGCCCGCACCCGCGCAGACATCCACGAAACACAGCCGGTCCGTCATTCGCTCCCCCCTCAGTCCAACACACGGCCCGACGACCGCGTTCTCACCTTGCGGCGCCCCGCACCCGCTTCTTCAGATCCACCGCCGCCCGCACTGCTGCTGCCACCTCGCCGGGCGGTACGTGCTCCCAGAACCGCAGTACCGTCCAGCCCTGGGCGGCGAGGTGTTCGGTGGTCTCTCGATCACGGGCCATGTTCCGATCCAGCTTGGCGCGCCACCAATCCGCGTTGGCCTTCGGATGCGTGGCGTGTTGTGGGCAGCCGTGCCAGAAGCAACCGTCCATGAAGATCGCGATCTTGTACTTGCCGAAGACGATGTCGATCGTGCGGCGCGGCATGCCCGGCACCGGTACGTTCACGCGATAGCGCAGGCCCGAGGCGTGCAACAGTCGCCGAACCGCGATCTCCACAGCGGTATCACGAGAGCCCTGCCGGCTCATACGGGCGGAGACTGCGGCGGAGGAGGGAAGGGCATCGGGCACGACGCCATTCTGCCGGCGGGCTCGGTATCGGTTACAGGCTATGGCGGAGGTCTCCGGGTGGACGAGCACCAAGGCACCTTCGCGGCGTTCCAAACCTGGACGACACGTGGAGCACGCGTGGACCTACCCCCGGTTCTTCCTGCTCCGCAACGTAGCAAAACCAACCGCCCATGCTGCGTCGTCGAAGCCGCAACCACCGCCATCGACAGTCCGAGGCCGACGAGAAGGTAGGACAGCGAGTGGTCGTACAGGACCCGCAGGATGGCCCCGGGGGCAGGCCCAGGATGCTGAGGACGCCCAGGGCGCTCGACTGGTTGCGGCGGCAGTCGCTGATCGACAAGCATGGTCAACGTTGACGAGAACATGACGGCACCGTCGGCGACTGCCAAGGCCATGTGAGGGACGGGGGTACCGGTGAGTGACCGGCATGTACGGAAGATGTTGCGGCAGATGGCGAGCGGGGGGCCCGTCCAGGTCGCTCCCGCCATGGGGTCGATGAAGAAGTTCACTCGACTCGCCTTCATCGCCGAGCAGTTCGGGTACGAGTACGCGGACATAGGGCAGGGCGGTGGGCCGGACGGCAACGGGTACGTGATGCTGATCGTGCCCGACCCCAGCCCGCAGGCCCGCGCGCGGGCCGCGCAGAACTGGGCGCGGTACCCGGACGCGAGCGACGGGGGCACGCTGCCGACCCTCGTGCCCGATGAGGTCGAGCTTCTGAAGGCCCGCATCACCTTCGATATCACCGCCAAGTTCACCGACAAGCAACGGGTGCTGCTCGCGGCTGCCGGCGCCGTTCCGTTGGCCCTGCTCGTCGGCTTCGAGATCGGCACGGGCACCACTGCCGTTGTCCTGACCGGCATCGTCTGGGCCGCGGTGATGGCCCTCGTGCCCCTCGGACTCGTCGTCAACCGACGCTACAGAGCCAAGTACGCCGCCCTCCTGCAAGTTGCCGGGTACACAGAGGTGACCGACCCGAACGGGCGGCTGCGGTATGTGCCGCTGGACGGGCAGCTTCCCGGGCACGGCAATCCGTTCGCCAGAGGGACGTAGTGCCCGCGCTGCCGGGTTCGCCCGCCGCCGAGCCGCAGGGTGCAGGCCCGGCTAGGCTGCCCGCCAGACCGTCATGTCCATGGTGATGAAGCCGCTCTCCGGCATCGCGGTCGACTTCACATCGATCAAGAACAGCGCGATGTCTCCGGAGCGGTGTTTGACGCAGATCTCGCTGCCGGCCGCCGCCGCGGCCAGCGGGATGCGGCCATAGGTGCCGCGGGGGCCATTGGCGCCGGCGAGGAGGAGACGGCAGCCCTCGAAGGTGGCCCCGGGATCGCCGTACCACATGACCATCAAGCTGGTGTCGCTTTCTAGCTCGCAGCCGGCTTGCTTGCAGTCGAAACGGATGTCCCCTTTGCGATCCTTGCGCGCGACCCCACCCTTGATGTCCAGTGAGTTCTTCCGGCTCAGCAATACGCCGACGTACGGGAAGGCCTTCGGCGGCCTGGGTGCGGAGGAAGAGGGGTGCGACGATCCTGGCGCCCGCTCCTCGGCCTCCGAGGCCGGTGCGGCCGCCGATGACGATGATGAGGACGCTGAGGACCGTGCGGACGCTTCCGGAAGGGGCGTCGAGGAGGCGGTCGCATTCCGGCCCGCGCGTGAGTGGCGGAGCCGGTTCGCCGCGTCCATGGCCGTCCACGCCAAGCCTGTCACCAGCAGCGCTCCCACCGTCACGGAGGCGGCCGCGATCAGGGCGGTGCGGCGCCTGCGGGCGCGTCGCTCGTCCGGGTCGGGAGGCATCGGAGGTCGCGGCCACGCGGCCTGTGGGACCGGGCCCGCCGGGTACGCGGCTTGTGGGACCGGGCCCGCCGGCTGCGGCCAGCCGGCCGAAGGCAGCGTGTATCCCTGGGTGGGGTTGGGGACCGGGGGCGGGACCGTCACCTCCGGTCCCGCGATCTCCCACCAGACGGCCGGTCCGCCGCCCGCGTCGGCGTCCTTGCCCAGCCGTTGGCGGCACCATTCGACGACCTCCGCCGGGGTGGGGCGTTCCTCCGGATCGATGGCCAGGCACCGGGCGAGCAGCGGACGGAGCTCCTCGGGCAGGAGGGAGAGGTCGGGTTCCTCGTTGACGATCCGGTACAGCACGATGACCGCCGGTCCGGTCCCGTACAACGGCTCGCCCAGGGCCGCGAACGCCGCCGTCTGGCCGAGCGCGAAGATGTCGGTCGCCGCCGTGAGCTCGCCCGCGGACGCCTGTTCGGGAGCCATGAACGACGGTGTGCCGATGGCGGCGCCCGTGGTGGTGTGCGAGGTGACGTCCGAGGCCAGCGAGATGCCGAAGTCGATCACGCGCGGGCCGTCGGCGGCCAGCAGCACGTTCGACGGCTTCAGGTCCCGGTGCACGATGCCCGCGTCGTGGATGGCCTGCAGTGCCTCGGCCACCCCCGCCATCAGCCACAGCACCGCCGGAACCGGCAGCGGTCCGCGCCGGGCGACGGCCTCGGTGAGGGACGGGCCCGGTACGTACAGCGTGGCCAGCCAGGGCGGTACGCCGTCCGCGGCGGCGTCGATCAGTTCGGCGGTGTACGCGCCCCGGACCCGTCGGGCGGCGGCTATCTCCCGACGGAACCGTCGGCGGAAGGCCGGGTCGTCGGCCAGTTCCGGGCGGACCACCTTGATCGCCACCGGGCGGCCGCCCTGCGTGTGCGACAGGTAGACCCGGCCCATGCCACCGGCGCCGAGCCGGGCGGCGAGGCGGTAACCGGCCACCGCGGGAGGGTCGTCCGGTTGCAGCGGCTGGAACACCTCAGTCGCACCGGCATTGTTCATCGGCCCTCGTCCCCCTGATCCCCAGATCCCCAGATCCGGTGAGTCGACCAACAAGCAGCACCCTAAAGCGTGTTGCCGAGGCTGTGATCAGGGGCGGTCGTCAGGGCCGTTGGGGGAGCGGATCGAGGCGGGACCCGGACCGGCGCGTCCGTGGGCGTACTCGGCGAGGATGCTCCACGCCGACGGTCACCTTCGGTGGTACGCCTTGTTGGCGATGCGCCACTCGCCCTCGGCCCGGACCAGCAGGAAGACGTCGGTGAAGGTGTCCGGGCCGTGCCGGAGGGTCATGGACGCGGTGGCGACGGTGCCGTGGACGTCGACGGTGTCGATGCGGCGGGTGCGGGTCGGTTCGTCGGCGGCCGGGCGGCCGTTGAAGAGCGCGCAGTACTCGTCCAGGCGCCATGACACGAACGCGCCGTCCCGGATGCCCTCGATGTGGGCGGTGGGCAGGAACGCGTCGCGGAAGTGGGTGGGGTCGCCGGTGGCGTGGCCGCGGACGTAGAGGCGCAGTGGTTCGAGCACGGTGTCGTCCACGGCGGGGATCGTGGCGGCCACGGCGATGTCGGCCTCCGGGTCGGCAGGGGTGCCGGCCAGGTCGGCCGCGCCGCGCAGGGGGCTGTTCGACGCCGTGGCCAGCAGCGCCATGTCCTTGGCCAGCGCGCCGATCGTGAACTCGGCCGGGGCCGGGGTCGGCTCGTCAGCGAGGAGGAAGGTCCGCTTGCGACCGACGAGCCCGCCGAGTTGGCCGAGTTCGAGGACGTCCAGCGCCTGGGCACGGGGCAGGTTCAGGGCGTCGGCCTGCCGCAGCGAGTCGCGCAGGGCGAGGACGGCGCCGGCGAGGCTGCTGTTGGCGACCAGCTTGAGCGCGGCGGCGGTGGCGGCGTTGTCGACGGGGAGCACGGTGCCGAGCGCCCGCAGTACCGCTTGAACCCGGTCGAGCGCCTCCCGGTCGCCCGCGGCGAGGATCCGCAGGGTGCCCGCGGTGACGGCCGGTACGGAGCCGAGTACCGGCGCGTGGACGTAGGACGGGCCGAGCCGGCGGGCCAGTGCCGAGGCCTCGGCGGGGGCGATGGTGCTGGTGTTCAGCACGACCGTGTCCGGTCGCAGTGCGGGGCGGATGCGGTCGACGACCTGCCGGCAGGCCCGGCCGTCGAACAGCGCCAGGAGCGCGATGTCCGCCTTCGCCACGGCGTCGTTCGGGTCGTGGGTCGTCTCGACGGCGCCCGCGACATGACGGCCGGATCGTGTCCAGCCGACGACGTCCCAGTCAAGGCCGGCGAGTCGGGTCGCGATCGCGGCGCCCATGCGGCCCAGGCCGAGCACGGCGACGGTGTGCGGTGTGGTCATGCGTCCGAGCGTGGGGCATCGGGAGGGGTGCGACAAGCGCGGATCCGGCAGGGGTGCCCTGCCGGATCCGCATACCGGCGGGCATACTTGCGGGCCATGACGCTCACTTCATGGCGGACCTTCGTGACGGTGTGCCGGCTCGGGTCGTTGTCCGCGGCGGCCGACGAGCTCGGCTACACGCAGTCGGCCGTCTCCCGGCAGATCGCCGGACTGGAGCGCGAGTTCGGGGTGCCGCTGGTGCAACGGCATGCGCGTGGCGTGCGTCCGACGCCCGCCGGAGAGGTGTTCCGCCATCATGCGACGGCCGCGCTCACCGAGGCCGACCGGGCGGTTCGTGCCGTACAGGACCTGCGTGACGGTGCGCCGGGCCGGCCACTGGCCGTCGGTGCGACGCCGTCCCTGGCCGCCGGGATCGTGCCCGTGGCGATACGCCGCCTGCTGGACACGGCCGGACCCGTCCGGTGGAGCCTGTCGCCCGGACTGAGCCTGGAGCTGTACGACCGTGTGGTCGCGGGCGACCTGGACGTCGCCGTGGTCACCGACGCGCCACCGGGGCTGCCCAACGACCCGCGTCTCGAACGGCGGTTCCTGGGCATGGACGAGATGGTCGTCGTGCTGCCCGTCGGCCACCCGCTGGCCGGGTGCGGTCCGGTACCTGTTCGGGCGCTGGCCGACCAGACCTGGGTGGAGGACAACGAGGGCTCGGCGGCGCTGCTGCGCCAGCACGCCGCCCGCGCCGGGGTGACCGCCCGCATCGACCTCGCCGCGGCCGATCTGCCCGGCAAGCTGGCCCTGGTCGCGACCGGCCACGCCATCGCGCTGATACCCGGGGTGCTGGCCGGCGCGCTGCGGACCGACGTCACCGCGGTGGCCCTCGTGGATCCCCCGGCCCGCGGCATCTACACGATCACTCCGCGCCGCGACCCGCACCCCTGCTCAGCGCCCCTGCTCGACCGGCTCGTGACAGCCTTCGCGGCCGGCCGCCCCGCCCAAGCCGGGCACGGGACGGCTGAGACGGACGCCCACGAAGTACCGGACGGCTGAGACGGACGCCCACGAAGTACCGGACGGCTGAGACGGACGCCCACGAACGGGACTGGATCCGCTCGCTTCCCGCCCGCTCAGACGGTTCCGGCAGGTTCGGCGGGCTCGGCGGGCTCGGCGCGCTCGGCGGGTTTGGTCACCCCATGGCACTGCCCGTACGCCTGCCCCGACCCGCACCAGCACAGGGCCCCCCGCTGCGGCGGCCAGGTGACCGCGCGCCCCCGGGCCGCCAGGGTCGTCGCGTACTGGGGCAGCAGGGCCGGGTCGGACGGGGATGCGGCCTCCGAGGCGGCGAAGGCCTCGTAGGAAGGAACCGTGCCCGTGACGATGCCCAGGTTGGGGGTGCCGGAGGAGGACAGTTCGCGCAGGGACGCCTCTATCGTCGCCAAGTGGGTCTTGTGGGAGGGGTATTCGGACGTGAGACCGGCGTAGGCCGTGAGGAGTTCCGACAGTTCCTCCGCCGGCCAGTGCAGGACCGCCACCGGGAAGGGGCGGGAGAGGGCCGCGCGGTAGGCGCCGAGTTCGGCGCGGAGGCGGGTGATCTCCGCTTGCAGTTCGGCCGGGTTCTCCGAGCCGAGGGACCAGACGCGTTTCGGGTCGTGGAGCTCGTCCAGGGGGACCGGGGAGGTGTGAAGGGTGTCGGCCAGCATGTCCCAGTCGTCGTGGGCCGCGCCCAGCATGCGGCGGACGCGGTGGCGGCCGAAGAGGAGGGGGTGGGTGGCGTGCGGGGGCTCCTGGGCCTCCGCGAGAAGCAGTTCCACGCCCTGGGTGAACGTCTCGTGCGCTGCTTCGAGTTCGTCGTGGGCCTCCAGGGACTCCGCGACGATCACCCAGGGGGCCGGGTCGCGGGGCGCCGCGGAACGGACGCCGTCGATGATCGCTCTCGCCTCCGCCTCGTGGCCGTACTCCCAGAGGTTGGCGGCTTTGAGGGCCCGGACCAGGTGGGGGTTCTCCAGGTCGGCGGGGGAGGACAGCAGGCGGTCGTAGAGGGTCGTCGCGGCGGGGCGGTCGCCGGACAGTTCCCGGTGGGCCGCGGCCTGGAGGAGGAGGGCCTCGGCGTCCTCGGGGTACAGATCTGCGGTCCGCTCGAGGCGGGCCGCTTCGGTGGCGTGGTCGGCGTCTTCGGCGGGCGTGGCGGGGCGCATGGGGGACACCGTACTGCCGGACACCGACAAACGTGAGGTATCTGCAGGCCAGGGGACCCAGAGGATCCGGGGAACCCCACCCCCGGGGCCAACCCTCGTCCGTACGCCCCGTCCTGTGCCCGCACCCCCTTCCCGCACCCTAGTGCTGTGACCGGAAAGGTTCACCGGCTCGCGGCGCCCGGCAGGGCACTCCCCCAGCCTTCGGCCGGGGGTACCCCCACGCCGCGTTGTCGCATCACCCGAGTACATCCAGTACGCGGGCAATGCTCCGCCTTGCGATGCTCCCCCACTGCCTGAACGGCGTGGGAGGTGCCCCCAGCACCGGACGCCGCGAGCTTCCCGGCAAACCTTTCCGGCCACAGCACTAGCCGAGGCGGCTGCTGCAACCGCTCGAGATCGATCCGGTATAACGGTCTGCACGCCGCTATGGTGAGCCGGATGCCGCACGCCGCCCGTCGATAACCGGCAACCGGCACCAGCGCACCGCAACGCACGCTCACGGGGAGGGAGCCGACGTGATCCGCAGTCGCGTCGCCACGCGCCCCGCCGCCGTGCCGCTGCTCCTGTCCCTCCTCCTGCCCCTCCTGCTGCTTCCGGTCGTCCTGTTCGACACCGGCGGTCTGCCCGGAACCGTGGCCGTCGCGCTCGCCGCGACCGCCGCGGCCGGTTCCGCGCTCGTCGTCTGCGCGGTGCTCGCCTCCCGCTGCGCGCCCGCCGTGCCGCCCACCCGGGTGCGTACGGCCATCCGGGACCGGGACCGCCGTACGGCCTTCCTGCCGCAGCGCGATCCCGACGCCGCGGGCCGGCCGCGGCCCCGGGCACCCGGGCGCGCCCTTCCGGCGACCACCGCGTAGGGCACCACACACCTCACCTCGTGACCCCGCGCGGGTCGTCATGCCGTCATCCCCGTACGCCATTTCCGTACGCCTGGCACGACGAGACCCCAGGAGGGCTCACCCATGTCCGTTTTCGCCGGCCTGGTCGAGCGGCTCGCCGACCTGCTCCAGCCGCTGTTCCACGCCTCCGCGGCCGCCGCCGCGATCGTCCTGTTCACCGCGCTCGTACGACTCCTCCTCCACCCCCTGTCCCGGGCCGCCGCGCGCGGGCAGAAGGCGCGGTCCGCGTTGCAGCCGCGGATCGGCGAGCTGCGGAGGAAGTACCGGAAGGACCCCGAGAAGCTGCAGAAAGCCGTGCTGGAGCTGCACGCCGAGGAGAAGGTGTCGCCGCTGTCGGGCTGCCTGCCCAGCCTGCTGCAGATGCCCGCCTTCTTCCTGCTGTACCACCTGTTCTCGACACCGGCCGCGGACGGCGACGGACTGCTCGGCCACCGGCTGCTGGCCGCGCCGCTCGACGGGCGGTGGGCCGACGCCCTGGCCGGGGACGGTGTGTTCGGGGCGGCCGGGGCGGTGTATCTGGGGCTGTTCGCGGTGGTGGCCGTCATCGCCGCGTTCAACTTCCTCCGGGCGAGGAAGTCCCTGGACACGACCGATATGGCAGGCCTGAGCGGCGGCGCCGCGGGCGCGGTCGGCAAGGCCGTGCCGTACATGTCCTTCTTCACCCTGGTCACCGTGGCGGTGGTGCCGCTGGCCGCCGCGCTGTACGTGGTGACCAGCACGGCGTGGAGCGCGGCCGAGCGGGTCCTGCTGTACCGGTGAGCGCGCGGGAGCGGCCGTCCTGCCGGGCGGGCCTACGGTCCAGTACGTGAACGCGCTCTTGCGGAGTGGAGGTCGACCTTGGACGATCGACCAGTCCTCCGATGGTTGCGTCTGCCGCACCCAGGTCGCCCTCATCGGCCGGGCGCCCGCGATCGAGGGAGTTGACACATGAAGCTGCTGCGAGTCGGTACGGCGGGTGCGGAGCGGCCCGCGCTGCTGGACGCGACCGGGGTCCTGCGGGACCTGTCGGGCGTCGTCCCGGACATCGACGGCGCTCTGCTCGCCGACGACGCGGCACTCGGCCGGATCCGGGACGCCGCCGCCGCGGGGGAACTGCCCGCGCTGGAAGGGGCCGGGTCGGACGCGGCCGCGTCGCGGATCGGGCCGCCGCTCGCGCGGATCGGCAAGATCGTGTGCATCGGGCTGAACTACCACGACCACGCCCGTGAGACCGGCGCCGAGCCGCCCGCCGAGCCGGTGATCTTCCTCAAGGCGCCGGACACCGTCGTCGGGCCGAACGACACCGTGCTCGTGCCGCGCGGCGCCGCCAAGACCGACTGGGAGGTGGAGCTGGCGGTCGTCATCGGCCGCACGGCCCGCTGCCTGGAGTCCCACGAGGAGGCGCTCGCGCACGTCGCCGGGTACGCGGTGGCGCACGACGTCTCCGAGCGGGAGTTCCAGATCGAGCGCGGCGGGACCTGGGACAAGGGCAAGAACTGCGAGACGTTCAACCCGTTCGGGCCCTGGCTGGTCACCGCCGACGAGGTCCCCGACCCGCAGGCGCTGCCGCTGCGCCTGTGGGTCAACGGCGAGCTGAAGCAGAACGGGACGACCGCCGACCAGATCTTCCCCGTCGCCGAAGTCGTGCGCTACGTCAGCCAGTTCATGACCCTGTACCCCGGTGACGTCATCAACACCGGTACGCCGGCCGGGGTGGCCCTGGGTCAGCCCGAGCCGAAGCCGTACCTGCGGGCCGGGGACGTGGTCGAGCTGGAGATCGAGGGGCTGGGCCGGCAGCGGCAGGAACTCAAGGACGCGTAGGCGCTCCGCCGGCGGGGCCGGGAGACCGCGCCCGCCGGCGGGGCCGGGAAGCCGCGGGCGGTTCCGGGCCCGCGGCGCCGTCGTGGCTCGCCGTGCCCGCGTGGCGGAGCCGCATGTCGGCACCATCGGCACAGCCCCGCGCCCCGTGGCCCGGTCCGCTCACGCCAGTAGGGAGGCCAGCTTGCGCCACTCCTCCCGCGGCAGGGCGTCGCGCGGGCCGTCGGCGACCACCTGGAGTGCCACGTGGTCGGCGCCCGCCGTGTGGAACGCCTCGATCCGCTCGCGGATCCGGGACTCCTCGCCCCAGGCGAACACCGCGTCGATCAGACGGTCGCTGCCGCCGCCGGTGACGTCGGAGTCGGTGAAGCCGAGGCGCAGGAAGTTGTCGGTGTAGTTCGGCAGTTCCAGATAGGGGGCGAGGTACCCGCGGGCCACGGCGCGGGCGCGGGCCGGGTCGGTCTCCAGGACGACCTTGAACTCCGGTGCCAGCAGCGTCGTCCCGCCCAGGATCTCGCGGGCCTGCGCGGTGTGGTCCGGCGTGACCAGGTACGGGATCGCGCCGGCCGCCCGGTCCCGGGAGAGCCGGAGCATCCTGGGGCCGAGGGCGGCCAGAACCCGGCGCCCGGCGGGCACGCCGCCCGCGCCGGACCGGTCGAGCTCGTCGAGCCGGTCCAGGTAGCCGACCATCGTCGAGTACGGCTTCCGGTACTGCTGCACGCGCGGGCCGTGGCTCACACCGAGGCCGAGCACGAAGCGGCCGGGGTGGGCGGCCTCCAGCGCGGTGAACTCCGCCGCGGTCCCGGCGGCGTCCTGCTGCCAGACGCTCTGGATGCTGGTGGCGACGACGATCCGCCCGGTCGCCTCGATCAGCGGGGCGGCGTTGCGGGCGGTGCTGTTGCCGCCCAGCCAGACGGCTCCGTAGCCGAGTTCCTCCAACTCGGCGGCAGCTTCGGCGAGTTCGGCGCGCCGGGCCGCGTTCTCCGAGCGGAGTCCGATGCTCCAGATGCCGTACCGGCCGATGGTCTCCGGCAAGGGGCGCGCGGGGGCTGTGGTGTCGCTCATCGGTTCCGATCCCTCCGGACGGGGGTTGCTGTGCCTTGATCGTCACGCGTCCGGCAGGCCCTGGCCGAAGGGCGTCCCGGGCCGATTCCCGGCTTCCCCCGAGCGCACTAACCTTGATCGTGCGTGACGGTCTCCGGCAGGGGGATCGCCCGGAGCGGAGGACCGTACGTGACCGCGACCCTGAGAATCCGCCGTGTCGTGGAGGACGCGACCAGCGACCGGACGACCGGCGCATACCTCGGCTTTGTCGCCGTTCTGGGAATCCTGGCGTCGGCCGAGGGCCTGGGCCTGGTGGACACCGACTCGACGGCCCGGTTCCTGACTGTCATCCTCTGCATGCCCTGGACGCTCCTGGTGGCCGCCGTGGTGTGGCTGAACGACGGCTTCTACTGGTTGCTGGGCCACAACTTCTTCGCCGACTCCCCGGCCTGGCTCTTCGAACCGCTCTGGACGGTGTTCTGGACGGTGGCGGCCCTGGCGAACGCCAGGACCATCGCCGCACTGTCCCGTTCGGTCTCCCGGCGGCCCGGTGTCTCACCCTTCCTGGTCCCGATGAGCCTGCTGGCGATCGTCAGCCTGATCGCGCTGCTCTGGCGCCTCTGAACCCGTGACCGGGTGGGTGGGCCGTCGGTGATCCTCGCGGTCCCTCACCCCTCGCCCAGGAACCGCTCCAGTGCCTCCACCACCATCCGGTGGTCATCGAGCTGCGGCAGGCCGGAGACCGTCACCGTGCCGATCACGCCCGCGCCCTCGACGTGGAGCGGGAACGAGCCGCCGTGGGCCGCGTACAGGTCCGGGTCCAGGCGGGAGGAGGCCTCGAAGGTCGTGTCCTTGGCGCGGAAGCGGGCGCCGACCAGGTAGGAGGCGCAGCCGTAGCGCTCCACCACGCGGCGTTTGCGGGCGATCCAGGCGTCGTTGTCGGGGGTCGAGCCGGGCAGGGCCGCGTGGAAGAGCTGCTGGCCCGCGCGGTGGATGTCGACGGCGACCGGGGCCCGGCGCTCCCGTGCCAGTTCCACCAGCAGCGAGCCCAGCGCCCAGGCGTCGTCGTACGTGAAGCGGGGGAGGACCAGACGGCGTTCCTGCGCCTCCAGTTCCTCGATGCCCGGGGTGGTCTCGGGGGCCGGGCGCACGTCGTTCGTCACAGCCGCACCGCCACGCCGTCGCGGGCCGAGCGGCGGGCCGCCTCCAGGACGTCGAGGGCGTCGGCGGCCTCCCGGGCGGTCACCGGGTTCGGGGCGCCGTCGCGGAGGGCGGCGGCCACGGCCGCGTAGTACGCCGGGTAGTCGCCGGGCAGGGTCGGTACGGGGCGGCCGCCGCCGGTCAGCGGGGACTCTCCGGAACCGACGCGGCCCCACAGAGTGTCGTTCTCGGCGCCCCAGCCCTCGGTGCCCGGGCGGGTGCCTTCCCGCAGGGCGGCCTCCTGCGGGTCCAGGCCGTACTTCACGTAGCCCGCCCGGGAGCCCAGCACCCGGAAGCGGGGGCCGAGTTGGGCGGCCGTCGCGGAGACGTAGAGGTGGGAGCGGACGCCGTTGGCGTGGGTGAGCGCGATGAAGGTGTCGTCGTCCGCCTCGGCGCCCGTGCGGCGCACCACCGCCTCGGCGTACACCTGGGTGGCCGGGCCGAACAGCACCAGGGCCTGGTCGACCACGTGGCTGCCGAGGTCGTAGAGCAGACCTCCGATCTCCGCGGGGTCGCCGGACTCGCGCCAGCCGCCCTTCGGCTGCGGACGCCAGCGCTCGAAACGGGACTCGAAGCGCCATACGTCGCCCAGCTCGCCCTCGGCGATCATCCGGCGCAGGGTGAGGAAGTCGTTGTCCCAGCGGCGGTTCTGGAAGACGGACAGGAGCAGTCCGCGCTCGTCGGCCAGGGCGGCGAGGTCACGGGCCTCGGCCGCCGTCCCGGCGATCGGCTTGTCCACGACCACCGGCAGGCCCGCCTTCAGGGCGGCCGTGGCGAGCGGGACGTGCGTCTTGTTCGGGGAGGCGAGGACGACCAGGTCGAGCTCGCCGGCGCGGGCGAACAGCTCGTCGGGGCCGGAGGCGAGACGGACGTCCGGGAACTCCGCGCGGGCCTGTTCCTGCCGCCGCGGGTTCGAGGTGACGACCGTGTCCAGGGTCAGGCCCTCTGTCGTGGCGATCAGCGGGGCGTGGAAGACGGAGCCGGCGAGGCCGTAGCCGACGAGGCCGACGCGGAGGGGGGTGCCAGTCATGCCCTCTACTTTCGCAACGCTGTTGCCGAAGTGCAAGCGCGGGGGAGAATGGCGGGGTGAACAGTGGGAAGGGCGGAGCGGACGCGGTGACGGTCTCGGGAGTGACGGGCAGGGGGACGGCGGGGGCGAACCTGCTGGCCCTGCGCAGCCACAACACCGCGCTGGTGCTCGACCTGCTGCGCGGGGCGGGCGCGGAGGGGATCAGCCGGCTGGAACTCGCCGAGCGGACCGGGCTGACCCCGCAGGCGGTCAGCAAGATCACGGCGCGACTGCGGCAGCAGGGTCTCGCGGCGGAGGCGGGACGGCGGGCGTCCACGGGGGGCAAACCCCGCACAGTGCTGCGACTGGTGCCGGAGGCGGGGCACGCGGTGGGAGTCCACGTCGACCGGGACGAACTCCGGGTGGTCGTCGTCGACCTGAACGGCACGGTGACCGGCGAACGCCGCCGCCCGCTGGACCTCGGCGCGGGCGCGGAATCCGTCGTGGCGACGGTGGCCCACGAGGTGGAGGGGCTGGTGGGGGACGTGCTCGGGGTCCGTCCCGGGCTTGCCGATGCCGGGTCCCTCGTCGGGGTCGGGGTGGCCTTGCCCGGGCCGCTTGATCACCGGTGTGGGGTGTTGCACCGGGTGACCGGGTTTCCGGAGTGGGACGGGTTTCCGTTGCGGGACGCGCTCGCGCGGCGGCTCGGAGTGCCGGTGGTGGTCGACAAGGACACGAACGCGGCGGCGCTGGGGCTCGCGGTCGCGGGTGAGGGCCGTTCGTTCGCGTACCTGCACCTCGGTACCGGGCTCGGGGCCGGGCTGGTGATCGGGGGGAGCGTGCACCGGGGGGCGCGGACCGGGGCGGGGGAGTTCGGGCACCAGGTGATCCAGCTGGACGGTCCGCTGTGCGGGTGCGGGGACCGCGGGTGTGTCGAGACACTGTGTCTGGCGGCCGTGGAGCGGGGGGAGATCGCGGAGGCGGCACGGGTGCTGGGGGCCGGGGCCGCGAACCTCGTGGGCCTGCTGGACATCGAACTGGTGCTGCTCGGCGGTCGTACGGTCGCGGCGGCGCCCGAGGTGTTCGTGGCGGGCGTGGCCGAGGTGCTCGCGGCGCGGGCCCGGCGGGAGGGGGCGCCGGACGACATGGTGCCGGTCCGGATCGCGCCGGGAGGCGAGCGGGGGGTCGCGGAGGGCGCGGCACAACTGCTGCTCGCGCCGATGTTCGGGCGGGGGGACGCCTGACGAGTGCCCGGCGTCGCCCTTTCCGGGTCCGCGCGTGCCGCCGGGGCCCATCGAAGGGACGTGCGAAACCGTTCGAGTCCGGTGCCGGGGCGGTCACCCCGCCGCGCTGCCCGTCCTCGGTGGCGTGCCGGGGCCGAGGCGGAGGTGCCGCCGAGGCCGGCGGGTGGATCTGCGACGATCTCCGCGTGGACTACCCCAACGACCAGGCTCCCGGTGCCCCGGTGCGCTCCGGTGTCCCGGAGCACGGCCGGATCCCCAAGTACTACGCGGTGAAGGCGAGGATCGACGACCTCGTCGGCGAACTGGGGGAGGGCCGGCCGATCCCGACCGAGCGCGATCTGTCCGAGGAGTACGGGGTCGCCCGCGAGACCGTGCGGCAGGCGCTGCGCGAGCTCATCCTGGAGGGCAAGCTGCGGCGCCGGGGTCGCGGCACGGTCGTCGCGGGCCCCAAGCTGGAGCAGCCGCTGTCCCTGGTCAGCTACACCGAAGGCGTACGGCGGCAGGGCCGCACCCCTGGACGCTCGCTCGTCACCCTGGACCGCTTCCCCTGTCCGGACCCCCTCGCCGTCGAGACGGGACTCACCCGCGGCGAACCCGTCTGGCACCTGGAGCGCGTGCTCCTCGCGGACGACGAGCGGGTCGGCCTGGAGAGCACCTATGTGGCGGTGGCCCGGGTGCCGCACCTGGACACCGGATTCGACCCCGACTCCTCCTTCTACGCCTACCTCCAAGGGCTGGGCATCGCCTTCGGCGACGCCGACGAGCGCATCGAGACGGTGCTCGCCACCCCGCGTGAGGCCCTGCTCATCGGCACCCCGCCCGCGGTGCCCATGCTGCTGATCCACCGCGTCTCACGGGACACGGAAGGGCGCCCGCTGGAGCGGGTGCGGAGCCTGTACCGAGGGGACCGGTTCTCCTTCACCACGCATCTGCGCGGCTGAGGACACCACCCACCCGCGGATGACGAGAAGTGTGCCCAGCAGGCGCCCTTTTATTACGAAGAGATAACGGGTCTAGCCCAGTCTTGACGGCTCGTTCAGGCTCCCGTCGTCAGCACGACCCCTCCGGTTACCTGTGCGGGAGGAACGTGGCCGTCGTGAGAGTGACAGTCGTAGGAGCCGGCGTGGTGGGCACCATGCACGCCTGGCAAGCAGTGGAACGCGGCCACGAGGTCGTACAGATCGAGCGAGAGGCCGAGGCCCGTGGCGCCTCGCTGCGCAACTTCGGGCAGATATGGGTCAGCGGCCGCGCGGTCGGCGAGGAACTCGACACCGCCCTGCGTGCCCGGGAGCTGTGGGAGGAGATCGGCGGCCGCGTGCCCGCGCTGGGCTTCCGCGCCAACGGCTCCCTGACCCCCGTGCGCGGCGACCTCGAACGCGCCGTCGCCGAGGCCGCCGTGGCCCGCCCGGACGCCGCCGTCCGCGGTCGAAAGCTCCTGACCCCGGCCGAGGCCCGCACCCTCAACCCCGCCCTGCGCGGGGAGTTCGACGCGGCCCTGTACTGCGAGCGCGACGCGGCCGTCGAGCCGCGCACCGCCCAGCTGGCCCTGCGCGCCGAACTGCTCAAGCACCCGAACTACACCTTCCTGCCCGGGCGCGAGGTCCGGGAGGTCGTCGGTGAGGGCGCCGTCCGCGACGACCACGGCGACGTCCACACCGGTGACGTGGTGGTGCTGTGCACGGGAGCCTGGCTCGGCGGACTCGTACGGGAACTCGCCGGCCCCGGCCTGCCGGTCCGCCGCGTCCGGCTGCAGATGATGCAGACCGACCCGCTCGGTGAGCCGCTGCCGACCTCGGTCGCGGACGCGGACAGCTTCCGGTACTACCCGGCCTACGCGTCCGAGGCCCTGGACGAGCTCAACGCGAGCCGGCCGCAGGCCGAGATCGCCGCCACCCACCGGATGCAGCTGCTCATGGTGCAGCGCGCCGACGGCGGACTGACCATCGGCGACACCCACGAGTACGAGCACCCCTTCGCCTTCGACACCGTCGAGGACCCGTACGACCACCTCACCCGTGTCGTCGAGTCCCTCCTCGGCCGACCGCTGCCGAAGGTCCGGCGCCGCTGGGCCGGTGTGTACGCGCAGTGCACCGACCCCGGCCGGGTCGTGCACCGGCAGCAGGTCCGCGACGGGGTGTGGCTGGTCACCGGGCCCGGCGGGCGCGGCATGACCTGCGCACCCGCGATCGCCGAGCACACCGCGAACGAACTGGGCTGGTGAGGAACCGATGAACGAGACGACGACCACCGACATCCGACTCGTCGTACTGGACATGGCCGGCACGACCGTCGCCGACGGCGGCCTGGTCGAGCGCGCCTTCGCCACGGCCGCCGCCGAGCTGGGCGTCGAGCCCGGCTCGGCCGACCACGACGACAAGCTCGCCTACGTCCGCGCCACCATGGGCGAGTCCAAGATCTCCGTCTTCCGGTACCTGTTCGGCGCCGAGGACCTGGCCCAGCGGGCCAACGCCGCCTTCGAGAAGGCGTACGGCGGCCTCGTCGACGGCGGCCTCGTCGCCCCGGTCCCCGGCGCCCGCGAGGCCATCGAGGAACTGCGGGCCGACGGCCGCACGGTCGTGCTGACCACCGGCTTCGCACGCGTCACCCAGGACGCGATCCTCGACGCCCTCGGCTGGCGCGACCTCGTGCCGCTCACCCTCTGCCCGGCCGACGCCGGCGGGCGCGGGCGGCCCTACCCCGACATGGTGCTGGAGGCCTTCCTCCGCACCAAGGCGGCCGACGGCGTACGCCGGGTGGCCGTCGCCGGCGACACCACCTACGACATGCTCAGCGGCGTACGCGCCGGGGCGGGCGTCGTCGCCGGAGTGCTCACCGGGGCGCACGGCGCGCAGGACCTCCACGACGCCGGCGCCACTCATGTCCTCGGCTCCGTGGCCGACCTGCCCGCCGTACTCAGGGAAGCCGGCTGATGGGCATCCGATTCGACTCCGTCACCGTCGCCTACGACGGCACGGTCGTCCTGGACGCCCTCGACCTCACCGTCGAGCCCGGCGAGGTCATGGCGCTGCTCGGGCCGTCCGGATCCGGCAAGACCACCGCGCTGCGGGCGGTCGCCGGGTTCGTGCGGCCCGCCTCCGGGCGGGTGTACCTCGGCGGACGCGATGTGACGGACCTGCCGCCGCACCGGCGGGGCATCGGGATGGTCGTCCAGAGCTACGCCCTCTTCCCGCACCTGCGGGTCGAGGACAACGTGGCCTTCGGCCTCCGGGCGCGCAGGCTCGCCCGCGCCGAGGTCCGCGACCGGGTCCGCGAGGCGCTGGAGATGGTCGGCATGGCGGACTATGCGCGCCGCCACCCCCGGGAGCTGTCCGGGGGCCAGCAGCAGCGCGTCGCCATCGCACGGGCGCTCGCCATCCGGCCCGGCGTCCTGCTGCTCGATGAGCCGCTGTCCGCGCTGGACGCCCGGCTGCGCTCCGGAATGCTGGCCGAACTGGCCCGACTGCACCGGGAGTTGCCCGAGGTGTCGATCCTCTACGTCACCCACGACCAGAACGAGGCCCTGACCCTGGCCGACCGGATCGCGGTCATGGACCGGGCGCGGTTGAAGGCCTGCGGCACACCGCGGGAGCTGTACCGGGCGCCGGCGAACGAGTTCACGGCGTCCTTCGTCGGCAGCGCCAACCTGCTGCCGGTGACGGTGGGGGAGCGCGGAGTGCTCTTCGCCGGGCACGAGGTGGCCGTGGCGGCGGCGGGTGCGGCGCGCGGCTCCCAGGCCACCCTCTGCGTACGGCCGCACCTGGTGGGGCTCGGCGACGGGCCCAACGCGCTGACCGGAACCGTCTGCGAGGTCCAGTGGCGCGGAGCCACGCACCGGCTCCACGTCGACGTCGCCGGCCACCGCGTCATGGCGGACCTCGCCGAACTGAGGGAACCGCCGCTCCTCGGCGACCGGGTGACCGTGCACTTCGCCCCCGAGGACGCGGTGCTGCTGCCGCCCGGACCCTCGCACGACCAGGCGCGCGCCATGGGTGGTGCCCGTAGGAATCAGGCGCCCGCCGCGAACGCACCGGGCCAGGATCGGGCCCAGCCCCCGGCGGCCGCCGTGAACGGTGTCCGGCATGACTAGGCGCCTGCTGTGGGCGGCGCCGCCCGTCGCCGTGCTCGCCCTCGTCTTCCTCTACCCCCTCGCCCTCGTCCTGCGGCAGTCCGTCCAGCCGGACACCGGCGGCACCTCCCTCCAGCCGTACACCGACGTCTTCGCCTCCGCCGCGTTCGGCGAGGCCCTGTGGACCACCGTGTGGCTGGCGCTCGCCGCCACCGCCGGGTGCCTCGTGCTCGGCTTCCTGCTCGCCCTCGTCATCGCCTTCGTGCCGTTCCCCGGCGCGAAGGCGGTCGCCCGGTTCGTCGACGTCTTCCTGTCCTTCCCCTCCTTCCTGATCACCCTCGCCCTGCTCTTCGTCTACGGCACGGTCGGCATGGCCAACGGGCTCTGGCAGGACGTCACCGGGGCGGCGAACGGACCCTTCCAGTTCCTGACCACGCCGTGGGGCGTGCTGCTGGCCGAGATCACGTACTTCACCCCGTTCGTGATGCGGCCGCTGCTCGCCGCCTTCTCCCAGCTGGACACCGCGCAGCTGGAGGCGGCCAGTTCGCTCGGGGCCCGCGCGCCCCGGATCGTCCGCAGCGTGATCCTGCCCGAGGCACTGCCCGCGCTGGCGGCCGGCGGCAGCCTCGTCCTGGTGCTGTGCCTCAACGAGTTCGGGATCGTGCTGTTCACCGGGGCGAAAGGAGTCACGACCCTGCCCATGCTCGTCTACAGCAAGGCCATCCTGGAGTCCGACTACCCGGGCGCGTGCGTGGTCGCCGTCGTCAACGTCCTGATCTCCGTGGGCCTCTACGGCCTCTACCGGGTGGTGAGCCGCCGTGCTGGTGCATAGCCGCAAGGGCAGGTGGGCCGCCGCCGCCCTGTTCCTCGTCCTCTTCCTGCCCCTGTTCGCGCTGCCGCTGCTGGTGATCCTGGCGGCCTCCTTCGCCACGAACTGGTCGAGCGTGCTGCCCTCCGGCCTCACCACGGCCCACTACGCGGCGGCCGCTCACGGCGAGGCGTCGCAGGCGCTCATCACCAGCCTGCTCACCGCCCTGGCCGCGAGCCTGCTCGCGCTCACCGTCGGCACCTGGGCAGCGCTCGCGGCCGCCGGACTCGGGCGGCGCCACCGCGCCGTGCTGGACGCCCTGTTCGTACTGCCCGTCGCCGTCCCCTCCGTGGTGGTGGGCCTGGCGGTCCTGGTCGCGTTCTCCCAGCCGCCGGTGCTGCTCAACGGCACCCGGTGGGTCGTCGTCATCGCGCACACCGTGCTGGTCACGGCCTTCGCGTACCAGTCGGTCTCCGCCGCCCTGCGCCGCCTCGACCCGGCCTACGAACAGGCCGCCGCCTCCCTCGGCGCCGGGCCCGCCCGGGTCCTGTGGCGGGTGCGGCTGCCGCTGCTGCTGCCCTCGCTCACCGCCGCGGCCGGCCTCTGCTTCGCCCTGTCCATGGGGGAGTTGAGCGCCACGATGATGCTCTACCCGCCGGACTGGACTCCGCTGCCCGTCCTGATCTACGCGGCCACCGACCGCGGCTCCCTGTTCGCCGGCTCCGCCCTCGCCGTCGTCCTCATGGCGGCGACCCTGCTGGTCCTGCTCGCCGTCTCCCGGATCCGCACCAGAGCCGCCCACCGCTAGGCCGGGGGCCCGGCCGCTCCCCTGCCGTCCTCCCGCTCCCCGGCCGTCCTCCCGACCGCTCCCCGAACCTCCCCTTCCGCCCCCCGAACTCTCCCTCCCACCCTCCCGGGCTCGTCCCACCCAGCAAGGAGTTCACCTCGCCATGCGCAAGAACACGCTCAAGATCGCCACCGCCGTCTGTCTTCTCGCCGCCCCGCTCACCGCCTGCGGCGGCAACTCCTCCGCCGCCGACGCCAAGGTCGTCACCGTCTACAGCGCCGACGGTCTCAAGGGCGAGAACGGAGACGGCTGGTACGACCGCGTCTTCAAGGACTTCGAGAAGGAGACCGGCATCAAGGTCAAGTACGTCGAGGGCGGCTCCGGCGAGATGGTCCAGCGGGCCGTCCGCGAGAAGGGCAACCCGCAGGCCGACGTGCTGGTCACCCTGCCGCCGTTCATCCAGCAGGCGGACAGCAAGGGCCTGCTCCAGACGTACGCGCCGCAGGGCGCCGACCAGGTCGGCACCGAGGACAAGGCCACCGACGGCACCTGGACCTCCGTGGTCAACAACTACTTCGGCTTCATTTACAACAAGAAGGAGCTGAAGCAGGCCCCCACCACCTGGGAGCAGCTCCTCGACGGCCAGTACAAGAACAAGCTCCAGTACTCCACGCCGGGTGTCGCCGGCGACGGCACCGCCGTGCTCGTCAAGGCCATGCACGACTTCGGCGGCAAGGACGCCGCGCTCGCGTACCTGAAGAAGCTCCAGGCCAACAACGTCGGACCGTCCGCTTCCACCGGCAAGCTCGCGCCCAAGGTCGACAAGGGTGAACTGCTCGCCGCCAACGGCGACGTCCAGATGAACTTCGCCCAGTCCAGGACCATGCCCCACCTCGGCATCTGGTTCCCGGCCCGGCAGGGCGGGAAGCCGACCACCTTCGCCCTGCCGTACGCCGCCGGACTGGTCAGCCACGCCCCGCACGACGCCAATGGCAGGAAGCTCCTGGACTTCATGCTCGGCCGGCAGGCGCAGCAGCAGGTCAGCGAGATCGGCGGCGGCTTCAGCGTCCGCCAGGACGTCAAGGCCGACGACGCCAACGCGATGGACCTGAAGAAGCTGATGGAGGGCGTGGAGGTGTTCACGCCGGACTGGAACGACATCGACAAGAACCTCACGACGTACGTCGAGGCCTGGAAGCAGGCCACCGGAAGCTGAACCGGCCTCCGGCAAGATCCGGCCACTGGCTAGGCTGGACTCACGCAAGCGCGCGTACGGCAGGAGGCCGAAGCACATGGCAGACCGCAAGCCCATCGAGTCGTGGCTCACCGACATGGACGGTGTCCTGATCCACGAGGGTGTTCCGATCCCCGGTGCCGACGCCTTCCTGAAGAAGCTGCGTGAGTCCGGCCTGCCGTTCCTCGTGCTGACCAACAACTCCATCTACACCCAGCGCGACCTGCACGCCCGCCTGCAGCGCATGGGCCTGGACGTGCCGATGGAGAACATCTGGACGTCCGCCCTGGCCACCGCCCAGTTCCTCGACGACCAGCGGCCCGGCGGCAGCGCCTACGTCATCGGCGAGGCCGGCCTGACCACCGCGCTGCACGACATCGGCTACGTCCTGACCGACCACGACCCCGACTTCGTGATCCTGGGGGAGACCCGGACGTACTCGTTCGAGGCCATGACGAAGGCCGTGCGGCTGATCAACGACGGCGCCCGGTTCATCGCCACCAACCCGGACAACGTGGGCCCGTCCGCCGAGGGCGCCCTGCCCGCGACCGGCTCGGTCGCCGCCCTGATCACTGCGGCGACCGGCCGCAAGCCGTACTTCATCGGCAAGCCCAACCCGCTGATGATGCGCGCCGGGCTGAACGCGATCGGGGCCCACTCGGAGACCTCCGCCATGATCGGCGACCGCATGGACACCGACGTGCTCGCGGGCCTGGAGGCCGGGATGCGGACGTTCCTGGTCCTCACCGGTGTCACGCAGGCGAAGGACATCGACCGCTACCCGTTCCGGCCGTCCCACGTCGTGGACTCGATCGCGGACCTCGTCGAGCGGATCTGAGAACCCCGTCCCGCCCGCCCACCCTTCTCACCCATTCGGAGCAGCGCGGTTTCGCAGCGGATGCGGCCGTGGCCCGTCGGGAGTCTCCTGATAGCGGAGGTTTCACGATGGGTCCATTGCGCCTCACACTCTGCACGGGACTCCTGGCGGCCGCCGCCCTCGTCCCAGCGGCCGACGGGGTGGACGGCACGGCCGGTACGGGCGGTCCGGTTCTGCCCGGTGCCCCGGCGGCCCCGGGCACCCTCGCCGTCGTACCGCAGTCGAAGCCGCCCGCCGCCTCGGCTTCCCCGAGCCCGCCACGCACGCCACCCACTCCACCCATGGCGTTCGTTCCGGCCACCCGGACCCCCCGGGCCACCACCGCCCCGGCGCCGGCCGCGCCTCCCGCGCCCGGCACGGCGTACGCGGTGACCGGGCTGGTGCTCGCGGGTGCCGCCGGGGCGGCCGTCCTGCTCCTTCCCCGGTCGCGCGGTACGACCCGTGCCGGGGACGGCCGGCGCGGCCGCCGCGGCCGCGGATCGCACTGAGGGCGGGATCGGCATGTCCGACCACGAGGGCACCCGCTCCCGCTGCACCGGCCGCCTCCTGGCCGGCCTTGCCTGGGTGGTGCTGCTGCTCGGGCTGTGGCTGTGGGGACGCGATCTGACCGACGTACGGGAGTCCCTGGCGCCGTCGGCCACCGGGGACATGGCCGCGGCCGGCCGGCCCTCCGCGGACCGGCTGCCCGCGTCGGCCGGCGCGCTGACCGACGCCCCGCCGCGGCGCCTGGACATCCCCGGTCTGGGGGTGCGGGCGCCGGTGGTGCCCCGCGCCCTGGACGCGCGGGGCGCGGTCGAACGGCCGTCGGCGGACCGGGCCGGCACGGTCGGCTGGTACGGCGCCGGGGTGAAACCGGGGGCGTCCGGGACCGCGCTGCTCGTGGGCGACCTCGGCGCCGGGAGCCGGCCGGGGGCGTTCGACCGGATCGGCTCGCTGCGGCCCGGCGCGGCGGTCCGGGTGGTCCGGGACGACGGCAGTGTCGCCGACTTCACCGTCGACGACGTCAAGGTCCTGACCGGCGACCGGCTCGACGTCCGGCAGGCGTCCGGAGAGCCGAAGCCGGGCCGCGCCGAACTGCGGCTGATCGGCTGCGGCGGCACCGTCGACGGAGCGAGCCGCGCCTGCGCCGCGCACGTGGTCGTGTCGGCGTACCTCACGGGTACGGGCCATTGAGGCCACGGGCCATTGAGGCCACGGCCACCACCGCCCCGCCACCGCCACCCGGCCCCGCCGACGAACCGTTCTTTATGGGACTTTGAGGCCTCGGGCGGGCTGTGACCTGTGACAGCATGGAACCCGGCCGAGCGCACCAAGGGGGAAGGCATGTACGGCATGAGGGGGGCCCTCTCGCGTGCCCGTGCGGCGGGGGTCCGGGCGTCCGCGGCGGTGCTGGGGGCGGCACTGCTGGCCGCCGGGTGCACCTCCGGGGGCGGCGACAAGGAC
This sequence comes from Streptomyces sp. 6-11-2, assembly GCF_006540305.1. Classification (GTDB taxonomy): domain Bacteria; phylum Actinomycetota; class Actinomycetes; order Streptomycetales; family Streptomycetaceae; genus Streptomyces. Next base: position 4,488,114 of record NZ_BJOR01000001.1, read on the forward strand.
GACGGCGCCGGGATCACCCAACAGCCCAAGGAGGCCGACCCGTTCTGGGTCAACCCGGACAGCAGGGCGGCCCGTCAGGTCGCCGCCTACCTCAAGGCCGGGAAGAAGGCCGACGCCGAGCAGATCCGGAAGATCGCCGGGCAGCCGACCGGCGAGTGGATCGGCCCGGAGAACCCCGAGCAGGAGGCCCGCGGTTTCACCGAGGCCGCCGACAAGGCGGGCCGCACCGCGCTGCTCGTCCTCTACAACATCCCGCACCGCGACTGCGGCCAGTACTCGCAGGGCGGCGCCGCTGACGGGGACGCCTACCGGGCCTGGGTGGACGGCGTGGCCCGGGGCATCGGCGACCGCCCCGCCACCGTGGTCCTGGAGCCGGACGCCCTGCTGCACCTGGTGGACGGCTGCACCCCGGAGGAGTTCCAGGACGAGCGCTACGACCTGCTCAAGGGCGCGGTCGAACGGCTCAAGTCCCTCAAGAGCACCAAGGTGTACGTGGACGCGGGCAACGCGGGCTGGGGCCACCCCGACCAGATCTTCGAGCCGCTGCGCCGCGCGGGCGTGGACCGGGCCGACGGTTTCGCGGTCAACGTCTCCAACTTCTACTCCACCCCGGAATCCCTCGCCTACGGCAAGCAGTTGTCCGCCAAGCTGGGCGGCAAGCACTTCGTCGTCGACACCAGCCGCAACGGCAACGGCCCCTACGGCGGCGGGGATCCGGACGAGCGCTGGTGCAACCCGCCCGGCCGCGCACTCGGCGAGACACCCACGACGACGACGGCCGACCCGCTGGCCGACGCCTACCTGTGGGTCAAGCGGCCCGGCGAGTCCGACGGCACCTGCAAGGGCGGCCCGAAGGCGGGGGACTGGTGGGCCGACTACGCGCTGAAGCTGGCGAGGGCCAGCAAGTAGAGGGCCCGGGACGCGACGTGGGGCGCCCCCCTGGAGGGAGGGCGCCCCTGAGCACACGCGGTCACGGGACCTCGGCTGCTCCCGGGCCCCGGCCCGCTAAGGGACCTTCACCCACTGCGCCTCGCTCGGCGTCCCCTGGTCGTCGTCGACGAACAGCATGTACCACCCCGACTGCACCAGGTTCCGGCTTCCCGGCACCGTCACCGTGATCTTGTCGCCGGACGTGGTGAAGTCCAGCGCGATCGAGCGCTGGTCGACGTCCGTGACATGCGTGGAGGCACTCGGGCGGATCAGCCGGACTTTCTTGATCGTGCCGGCGTGCTGCGAGGTGAACGTGCCGGAGGCGCCCCGGGCGATGGTCCGCGGGCCGCCCGACAGCGAGGGCCGCGCGTCCCGGTACAGATACGGCGGCGTGTAGATCTCGACGCGCTGCTCGAACGTGCCGGGCTTGGTGTTGGCCTTGTCGCCGTAGAGCGAGTCGGAGCCGAAGAACATCACCCGGCCGTCCGGCAGCAGGATCGAGCCGGCGTGGTAGTTGCGGCCCACCAGCGGGTCGGCGACCCGCCTGAAAGTGTTGGTCCCCGGGTCGTAGAGCCGGGCCTGGAGGATGTTGGAGTCGCCGCGGCCCCGGTAGTCCTCGGAGCCGCCCGAGACCAGGATGGAGTCGTCGGGCAGGACCGAGGACTGCGGGTAGCGGGTGCCCTTCTCCAGCGTCGGACCGTCCGTGAAGCGCGGGTTCTTCGCCTTCAGGTCGATGATGCGGGTCTTCCTGCTGGCCAGCTGGGACTCGCCGACCCCGCCGCCGCCGATCACCATGAACCGCTCGTCCTGCGCGGGCGGCAGCAGGACCGTGCCGGAGGTCTCCATCATCTGCGGGTCGCTCAGGCCGGGCAGCTCGGTGAACTTGTTGGTGTCCACGTCCCAGACGCCCGGGTCGCGGCCCACGTCGGCCGGTCCGTAGCCCGCGTTGGAGCCGGAGTAGAACAGCTTGCCGTTCCGCAGCAGGAACAGCGCCGGGTAGGTCGGGAACTGACGGTCCTTCGGTGTGTACGTCCACTTCTTGGTCTTGGGGTCGAAGACCTCGTTCTTGCCCGGGACCAGTTGGCCGATGTCGTCGAGGCCGGAGACGCTGAGGATCTTCCCGTCGCTCAGGGTGGCGAGCGTCGGGTACCAGCGGGCCTCGTTCATCGGGTCGACCTTGATGTACTTCTCGGCGACCGGGTCGAACTCGTAGGCGTCCCGGATCCCCTGGAAGTCCTTCTTGTCCAGGGCGAGCTTCTCCGCGATGCCGTACGTGTTGCGGGCGTCGTCGCCGGACAGGCCCTGGATCCGGTAGTTGTCCTGGGTGCCCGTCTCGTACCGGGCGCCGCTCTTCTGCGCCTCGACGTAGATGCGGCCCAGGCCCGGGCTGTTGCCCAGGAACCTGCCGGCCTGGTCGAAGTTCTTCTTGGCGCGCGGTACCAGCACCGGGTCCTTGGAGACGAACGTCTTGCCGTTCTCCCCGCCGGTGAACCTCGTGCCCGCGGGCAGCGTGATCGGCTTGTCCGGGTTCTCGTTGTGGACGATCATCAGGCCGCCGGCCTTGGTGACGTCGCCCTGGAGCTTCTCGTACCGCTTGGTGCCGCCGGCGATCAGGATGTTGCCGTTGGCGAGCTGGGTGTGGCCCGTGCAGAACAGGTCCTCCGGCGTGGGCACCTTCTTGATGGTGCCCTTGACCGGGTCCCAGATACGGGTGTCGAACTGCCGTGCGTCGAAGTTCTTCTTGTTGTTGCCGGAGCCCGCGACCATCAGCACCTTGCCCGTGTGCAGCAGCACGGCGTGGATGGTGTTCTGCCGGTACTCCTCGGGGAACTCGACGATCTTCCAGCGGCCGTTCTCGGCCTTGTACTCGGGCTTGTTGATCTTGTACTGGTGGTAGCGCTCCGTGCCGAAGCGGTAGAGCCACGGCCCGTTCATTCCGGCCAGAGCGACTACCACCACCGCGCCGATCCCGAGCCGTCGGGCGCGCCGGAGGCCGGCCTGGTCCTTCATTCCTTATGTCCCCCCAGTCCACCGAGGGCGATCTGCATGGTGTGCTCGCCCGTCGTCCCATCCGTTCCGGCCCAACTCGGCCCCTGCCGCTCCGCGCTGCCCGGCGCGTGTCCCGGCGGTACCTCCGCCGCCGGGACCGGCATCCCCCGGGCCGGTGTGTGTGCCCGGTGCGGGTGTGCCGGGACCGCGTCCCGCGGCTCCGGAGCGGCGGCCGCGGACGCCTGCTTGCGCCGCTCCTGCCGCAGCGTCCACCGCCAGGCGAAGATCGGTGCGGCGGTGATGAGCATGGCGAACGTGGCCCAGGTGATCATCGCCGGGTGTGAGTGCCCGAGGGCGAAACCCGCGACGAGCGAGCCGCCGAAGACCAGGATGAAGAACCAGTGGATGCGGAACGTCCCGAACAGCGTGTCGGGGCTCGCCGACTCGCCCTTCGGGGTCACCACGAACTTGCTCTTTCGCCGCAGCACGGCGTCCATCAGCGAGCGCGCGTAGACCGGCGCGGACAGCGCCGACATCACCATGCCGGCCACCCCGCCGGAGCCCTCCGGCTCGTGCGGCGAGACGTTGTGCCGGCGGTTCCAGACGTACAGGCCGATCTGGAGCGCCGAGGCGTTGCCGTACAGCATCAGCCACACGGTCGGGTCGATGTTCACGCCCGAGGCGCCGAGGCCCAGGAACAGCGCGCAGCTCAGCGCCGCCAGGATCCAGTTGAGGGCGGACATCGGGTAGAAGATGATCATCATCGTGTAGTTGAAGAGCTTGGCCGGCGGCAGGGTGCCGAAGCCCTTCCAGTACTGCTTGAGGATCGTCTCGTAGGTGCCCCGCGACCAGCGCAGCTGCTGGGTGAAGAAGTCCGTCCAGGCGTTCGGGCCCTCGCCGACCGCGAGCACGTCCGGGGTGTAGACCGACCTCCACTTGCGGCCGGTCGCCGGGTTCTTGGCGCGGTGCATCTCGAAGCCGGTGGCCATGTCCTCGGTGATCGAGTCGTACAGGCCGCCGATCTGCTTGAGCGCCTTGATCCGCACGGCGTTCGAGGTGCCGACGAACATCGGCGAGCCGTAGCGGTTGCCGGCCCGCTGGATCAGCGCGTGGAAGAGGAACTGCTGCGACTCGGCCGCCTTGGTGACGAACGTGTCGTAGTTGCCGTAGACCTGCGGGCCGATCACGAAGCCGACGTCGGGGTCGCGGAAGTACCCCAGCATCCGCTCCAGGTAGTTGGGCAGCGGCACGTGGTCGGTGTCGACGGAGGCGAAGAAGTCGTAGTCGTCGCCGTGCGCCTGGAGCCAGGCGTTGTAGTTGCCGTGCTTGGTCTTGGCGCGGTGCGGACCCTTGGGCTGGTTCCAGCGCTCGACGCCCTTGCGGCTGAAGTGGTGCACGCCCAGGCGCGCGCAGACTTCCTTCACCTCGGGGTCGTCGCCCTCGTCGAGCAGCCAGACGTGCAAGAGGCCCCGGTGGCGCAGCCGTACGGCGGCCTCCAGGGTTCTGGTCACCATCTCCAGCGGTTCCTTGCCGGGCACGAAGGAGGTCAGGAACGCGACCCGCGTGCCGGTCTCGGGCACCACCGGGACCGGGTCCCGGGCGACCAGGGTGGCGTGCGCGTTGGACAGCACGTTCATGCAGCGGAAGAACTCGATCAGGCCGATCGAGACCAGCATCACCGCGTCGAGGGCCGGCAGGAAGTCGTAGGCCGGGTAGTCGCGTTCGGTCCAGTGCTTGGGCTGGAGCAGCCAGGCCAGCAGGACCAGCGACAGCAGCGGCGCGGCGGCGAGCATCAGCGCGACCCGGATGCGGTGCGGCTCCTGCGAGATCAGCGAGCGGTACTGCACCGTGTACGGCTTGTCCGGGTCGGGCTCGGTGAGGGGGCCGGCCAGCCGGCTGTAGTGCTCGTAGTCGTATTTCGGCAGAGACTTCTTGATTCTGCGGAATGCCCCCGTGGTGCCGGTGCGGTGTCCCGGCATTCGTCGCCGGGTCGTCTCAGAAGGATCGGATTCGTGCCGGGCGCCCGTCGGCGTCGACGTCATGACTCATCCCCCCACACGCATGCGAGCGCGTGTTCGTCGGTTCCTTCGTCTGTTCGAGGCCCCCCTTGGCCCGTCACGGACGTTTGCGTGCCGGCCGCGGGTCACCAGGTCGGTCCCACCTCGGAGACAGGCACCGCGGCACGCCGGTTGCATGGCCGCCCCCCGCGGCGGCCGTCGACGCGCGGGAGTCACGGCTCACCGCGCGGCCGGGCAACCGGCTCCTACAACCCCCCAACACCCCCCAACATCCCCAACGCCCCCCAAGTGCCGCCAAAGGGCGGCAGCTTGACATCCAGGGTTCTACGGTGTTCAGCATGATCGCAAGACGCGAAACTCGGAGTTTACCGGCCATACGCGCGCATTGCGGAGAGGGGGTGCGACGAGGGGTGCGACACCCTGCGCCGCCCGCTCTTCCGTACGGCTGAGACGGGAGAGGTGTTCAGCCGGGGCGGGAGGAACCGGCAAAAGGTGAAGGCGAGCCCGGTCCTGTGGACCGGGCTCGCCTTCGTCGTGGTGCGCCGCCAGGGACTCGAACCCCGGACCCGCTGATTAAGAGTCAGCTGCTCTAACCAACTGAGCTAGCGGCGCCTGCTGACATCGTCCACTTTACATGACCTCCGGAGGTCCCCCGGCCATCCGCGCCCGGTGGGCGGGGCCGCTGGAGCCGTCCTGTACATCATTCGGACCGTCAATGTTCGCGTCCGGTGGACAGTTGTGGCAATGATCAACGTGCACAGATCCGGATATGTACTGATGAAGTGTGAGGAAGATCGCATGAAGTCTCCGGTGTTCGAGGACATCGACCCCGCGAGCGACTGCGACTGCCCCGGGTGCGTGCGCGGGCGTGGCCTCTCCCGCTCCCCCGCCGCCCGCACCCCGGTCCGTCCGGCCGCCGCGCATCGCGCGCTGGTCGTGGCGGCCGTCACCGCGGCCGCCCTCGGCGCGGGCCAGGCGCCACCGGCGGCGGCAGCCACCCTCACCGCCGGCCGGCTGCCCGGGCCGCCGGCCCAGCAGCCCCGGGCCGAGGAGGTCAAGACCCCGCAGGGAGCCGCGGGCGCGCTGTTCGGGCGGGAGGGGCCGGCCAAGGCGGGGGAGCAGTTCGCGATCGGCGCGACCACCCGGTCGCAGATCGTCAGCCGGGCCAAGAAGTGGCTGGACGCCCGGGTGCCGTACAGCATGAACCGCTTCTGGCGTGACGGATACCGCCAGGACTGCTCCGGCTTCGTCTCGATGGCCTGGAACCTGCCGCGCAACGAGTGGACCGGCAGCCTCGGCCAGTACGCGGCGCGGATCACCAAGGGGCAGCTCCAACCCGGCGACATCCTGCTCTTCCACAATCCCGACAACCCTCAGAAGGGCTCACACGTGGTGCTCTTCGGCGGCTGGACCAACCAGCGGCACACCTCCTACATCGCCTACGAGCAGGCGCCGCCGCACACCCGCAGCAGGACGACCCCGTACGCGTACTGGACCAACTCCAAGCGCTACATCCCCTACCGCTACAAGGGCGTCACCCGGGGCGTGGCCGGCCTCGCCGCGGCGCCGCCCGCGCCGTACCCGGGAGCGGCGTACTTCGGCCCCGGCGCCAACAACCCCCATGTCACCCGGCTCGGCCGGATGCTCGCCGCCCGCGGCGGCGCCTCCTACTACACCAAGGGGCCCGGCCCGCGCTGGTCGGAGGCGGACCGGCGGGCCACCCAGGCCTTCCAGCGCGCCCAGGGCTGGACCGGGGCGGCCGCGGACGGGCTGCCGGGGCCGGGGACATGGCAGCTGCTGGTGACCGGGAAGGGCAAGGACATCCGGGCCGCGGCCCCCGCCTCGCACGGGGTGCCCGGCTATCCGGGGCAGGGGATGTTCCGGCCCGGTGCCGAGAACCGGTATGTCACCGAGCTGGGCCGGCAGCTGGTGAGGAAGGGGTACGGCCGGTTCTACACCAACGGGCCGGGGCCGCGCTGGTCGGACGCGGACCGGCGGGCCGTCGAGGCCTTCCAGCGCGCCCAGGGGTGGCGGGGCGGCGCGGCGGACGGCCGGCCGGGGCCCGAGACCTGGCGCCGGCTCTTCGCATGACCGCGGCCCCGGAGGGGCCGCCGATCCACCGTACGAACGTCTGAACCATCTGGCGCGGAGGCTGGAGGCAGGTATGAGTACGACCACGTCCCCCACACCCGAATACGACGGGCGCGAGGCGATGATGGCCCCGGACGGCTGGGCGGGCCGCTGCGTCCCCCGGCTCATCCACAACGAGGGGACCACGGAGATCCCCGTCCATCTGCTGTTCCGCGACGACGCCGACACGATCCCGCTGCCGGTCACGCCCGCGGTGGTGGGCAGCAGGAAGGGCGGCGGTGAGCAGCCGCGGCTGGGGCACGGGCGCCGGGCGCCCGCGCCGGCCCGCCCGGTGCCGGAGATCGACTCCGACCTGGTGGAGCGCCCGGCGGCGGTGCTGCCCGGGGCGGCCGGGGTGCTGGCCGGGGCCTGCGGGGCGGCGGGCTGTGTGCTCACCTCGTGGTGGGCCGGGGTGCTGCCGGGCATCGCGGCGCACGTGCTGGGGCTGCCGGCGTCCGCGGGGGCCGGACTCGGCGGACCGCAGTGGGCCGCGTACGCCGGGGCGGGGGCGCTCGCCCTGTTCGGCTTCGGCGGGCTGGCCCGGGGCCGGACCGGGCGGGCCTGGGTGCTCGGCCTGTTCGGCCGCTACCGGGGGACCGTCCGGCGCACCGGGCTGCTGTGGCTCAATCCGCTGATGCCGCGCCGCCGGATCGACGTCCGGCTGCGGCACTGGCGCAGCGAGCCGATGCCGGCCGCCGACACCGGCGGGGTCGCGCTGCGGGTGGTGGCGCTGGTGGTGTGGCGGGTGCGGGACACCGCGCGGGCCGCGCTCGGGATCGACGACCACGAGACGTACCTGCGCGAATGCGTCGAGGCGGCGCTGGCCCGGGTTCCGATGGACCCGCCGGGCGGCGCGCGGGGGACGGCGGCCACCGCGGACACGCTGACCCGGCTGGTGAAGCGGGAGGTGGCGCCGGTCGGTCTGGAGGTGTTCTCGGTCCAGCCGGTCCGGGTCGAGTACGCGCCGGAGATCGCCGCCGCCATGCACCGGCGCAGCGTCGCCGCACTGGACGCGCGGCACCGGGCGAACGTGCTCACCTCGGTGGTGGACTCGGTGGAGGACACGGTGACCCGGCTGACCACCAGGGGTCTTGTCGACCTCGACGACTACGAACGCAAGCTGCTGGTACGGGACTTGACGGTGGCGTTCTGCGCGGGAGGCCGGGAGCCGGGGTCGTGACGGGGACGGCGTGACGGGGGTGGGGGAGGTCGCGTCTTTGGTATGGACATGTTCAAGTAACGGCAATAGCCTGAACTTGGTCTAGACCTGCACAGCTCACTGAACCTCCCCCACGTCTCCAGGAGCGGCAGTATGCGCACCAAGGCCAAGATCTCCGCAGCCGTGCTCGGCCTCGCGACCGCCGGAGCCTTCGTGCTCTCCACCGGCGGCGCCAGCAGTCACGGCTACACCGACCTGCCCATCAGCCGGCAGAAGCTCTGCAACAACGGAACCGTCGCCAACTGCGGCGACATCCAGTGGGAGCCGCAGAGCGTCGAGGGCCCGAAGGGCTTCCCGGCCTCCGGGGCGGCCGACGGACAGCTCTGTTCCGGGAACAACACCCGGTTCAGCCAGCTCGACAGCCCCAAGACCCCCTCGGGCGGCGCCTGGCCGACCACCAAGGTCAACGGCGGCCAGAGCTACACCTTCCGCTGGCAGTTCACGGCCATGCACGCCACGACGGACTTCAAGTACTACGTGACCAAGCAGGGCTGGAACCAGAACCACGCCCTGGCCCGCGCCGACCTGAACACGACCCCGTTCCTGACGGTGCCCTACAACGGACAGCGTCCGCCGTCCACCCTCAGCCACAGCGGCACCCTGCCCTCCGGACTGAGCGGCCACCACGTCATCCTCGCGGTCTGGACGATCGCCGACACGGGCAACGCGTTCTACGCCTGCTCCGACGTCACGTTCTGAGCGCGGATCTGAGCATTCCCTGAGCCGCCGGGCCGGCCGGCGTGGGTAGATTCCCCCACGCCGGCCGATCACGGCGGCACCGGAGTTCGGGGGATCTCATGGAAGTGCTGTTCTACGTTGTGCCGCTGCTCATGATCGGCACCGCGGTCCTCCTGCTGACCAGAGTCGTCCGCCGTGCCCGGGAGGTGCGCAGCGCCTGGGGCAGCGGGCTCACGGCCGAGGCGCGGTGTCTGCGGACGTACACCACGACCAGCGGCGGCGGGGAGACCATGGTGAGCACGACGCTGCACCACGTTTACGAGTTCACCACGCGTGACGGCCGCAGCGTCCGGTTCGAGGAGAGCAACGGACCCGCGACGGTCGTCGAGGGCGACATCGTCACCGTGCACTACGTGGCGGAGCGGCCGGAGCGGGCGACGGCCCACGCCCCGGCACGCGGGAAGCTCGCGGCGGAATCGGGCTGCCTGCTGGCTTTCCTGGGCGTGTTCATCACCGGCTGCGTGATCTTCATGGTCGTCGTCCACGTGTTCTTCTCGACGGCGGACGCCTTCTTTCCGTAGTCACGAGAAGGGCCCCTCGTGATCACGAGGGGCCCTTCATCCGTGCGCCGCCAGGGACTCGAACCCCGGACCCGCTGATTAAGAGTCAGCTGCTCTAACCAACTGAGCTAGCGGCGCATGACTCCCGCCGTCCGCTTCCCGCGGCCGGCGACGAAGAAAATACTACCTGGTCCTCGGGGGTGCTACGACCACCCCGGAGGCCGGAGGCGCCGGGAGGGCCCGAAGGCCGCCGGCGCCCCGGAGCGGCCCCTACAGCACGGCGCTCAGGAACTCCCGGGTGCGCTCGTGGTCGGGGTCGCCGAAGAGCTTCTCCGGCGGCCCGGACTCGATCACCCGGCCCGAGTCGAACATCAGCACCTGGTCGGAGATGTCCCGGGCGAAGTTCATCTCGTGGGTCACGCACAGCATGGTGATGTCGGTGGTGTGCGCGATCTCCCTGAGCAGGTCCAGCACACCGGCCACCAGCTCCGGATCCAGGGCCGAGGTCACCTCGTCGAGGAGCAGGATCTCCGGCCGCATGGCGAGCGCCCGGGCGATCGCCACCCGCTGCTGCTGCCCGCCGGACAGCTGCGACGGATGGGCGTCGGTCTTGTCCGCCAGCCCGACGAGGTCGAGGAGTCCACGGGCCCGCTCCTCCGCCTCCTCGCGGCCGAGCCCGAGCACGTTGACGGGCGCCTCCGTGATGTTCTGGAGCACCCTCATGTTCGGGAACAGGTTGAACTGCTGGAAGACCATCCCGATCTTCCTGCGGATCCGGCGCAGGTGCTTCTCGTCCGCCGGGCGCAGGGTCCCGCCCGGGCCGGGCATGTGGGACAGCGGTTCGCCGTCCACGTGGATCACGCCGTCGCTGACGCGCTCGAGCGTCATCAGCAGCCGCAGGATGGTCGTCTTCCCCGAGCCGCTCGGCCCGATCAGCGTCACGTGCTCACCGCGCCGGACGGCGAAATCCAGCCGGTCGAGCACGACGTGATCGCCGAAGCGCTTGACCACCTGGTCGAAGCGGACCAGATCCGCGTGCGGCACGTCCGGAGTCGCGTTCTCGGGCGCCTGCGGCGGCGTCTTCTGCAAAGGGTCAGTGGCCAAGGCGCTTCTCCAGCTTTCTCATCAGAAGCGAGGTCGGGTAGCTTGCCGCCAGGAAGAACAGGCCCGCGAGGGTGAATGTCTCGGCGTAGGTGAAGTGGTCCGCGCCGTATTCACGGGCCTTGGCGACCATCTCCTGGACCGTGATGACGGCCAGGAACGGGGTCTCCTTGAACATCGAGATGCCGTAGTTGCCGAGCGCCGGCAGCACCTTGCGCACCGCCTGCGGCAGGATCACCGCCTGCCAGGCGCGGCGCGGCGACATGGACAGCGCCCGGCACGCCTCCCACTGACCCTTCGGCACGGCGTCGATGCCCGCCCGGTACACCTCCGACAGGTAGGAGGCGTAGTGGATGCCGAGCACCGCGACGCCGATGGTCAGCGGGTCCACCGTGTTGAAGACCGCGTAGGCGCCGACCAGCTGCACCAGCAGCGGGGTGGACCGGACGAACTCGGTGACCGTCCGCACCGGCACGGTGACCAGCCGGCTCGGCACCCGTCCGGCCACGGCCACGAGCAGGCCGAGGACGGCGGCCACCGCGGTGCCGAGGACCGTGGCCAGCAGCGTGGTCAGAAAGCCGTGCCACAGCAGCGGCAGCGAGTCGCGGACGGCGCCCCAGTCCCATGCGTAGCTCACGACGCACCTCCCGCCATCCCGGGCTCGCGCGCCGACTCGGCGCCGCGGCGGCGCAGCAGGGCGCGGCGGCCCGTGTGTAGGCCGAGCCGGGACTTGGCGCGCCGTTCCAGGGCGTTCATCAGCAGGGTCAGCGCGTAGGCGAGGACGAAGTAGATCACCAGCAGGGTCAGATAGGCCCACGTGGTCGCGCCGGTGCGGTCACGCATCTGCTGGACCACCGTCGTCAGGTCGGCCGCGGAGATCAGCCACAGCAGCGGGGTGCACTTCAGCAGCTGGATCAGCAGGTTCGTGAACGAGGGGATCATCTGCACCCACGCCTGCGGCAGGATCACCCGGCGCATGCGCTGCGACGGCGTCATGTTCAGCGCGACGGCGGCCTCCCACTGCGCCCTGGGCACGGCGTTCAGCGCGCCGCGCACCACCTCGGAGCCGTAGGCGCCGTAGTTCATGCCGAACGCCACCACACCGCAGAACAACGGCGACAGTTCGTACCCGGACAGCAGCGGGAACGCGTAGTACAGCCAGAACAGCTGGACGTACAACGAGGTGCCGCGGAGGAACTCCACGACCACCCGGGAGACGCCGCGCGCGAGCAGGAGCCCGCTGCGTGCCGCGAAGCCGAACACGAAGGACAGGGCGAGCGCGACGGCCGAGCCGAGGACCGTGGCCTCGACCGTCACCAGGAGCCCCGACCACACGCTGGAGATGTGGTCGAAGAAGTACGTGTAGAAGTCACCCATGGACAGGCGTCCCCGTCAGCCCTTGCACAGGTCGGCGGTCTTCAGGCCCGCCGGCGGGATCGTGTCCTTGCCGAACCCGTACTCCCCGACGAGCCGCACATACCGGTCAGGATCCGAGGTGATCTTCTTCAGCTGCTCGTCGAAGGCGTCCCGGAGTTCCTCGCTGCCCTGGCGGAAGACGGCGCCGCCCGGGCTGTACTGCTTCACACCGTCGACCACCGGCACGAACGAGTCGGTGACCTCCACCTTCGGGTTGGTCCTGGCCAGCCAGCGCAGCGAGATGCCCGTCAGCACGAAGGCGTCGATCCTGCCCTGCGCGACCGCGTCCGCGCCGTCCTGCGGCTTCTGCAGCGTCCGTATGCCGCTCCCGGAGATCCCGGCGGCGGTGACGTAGCCCTTCTCCACCGCGCCCGACATCACGCCGATGGTCGCCCCGGCCGACTTGGCGGAGGCGAGGTCGGTCAGGTTCTTCGGGTTGCCCTTCTTCACCATCATCGCGGTGGGCGAGACGAACTCGGGCTCGGAGAACAGGGCCTTTCGGCAGCGCTCCGGGATGATGGCCATGCCCGCACTGATCACGTCGTACTTGCCGGCCTGGAGTCCGGGGATCAGACCGTCCCACTCGGAGAAGGCCGGCTTCAGCTCGTCCACTCCCAGGGCCTTGAAGATCTCTCTGTGCAGCGTCGGCGCCTCGCCCTTGAGCTGCCCGCCCTCCTCGAAGCCGTACGGGGCCTCGTTGGCGTAGGCCACCTTCACATAGCCCTGCTTCCTCAGCTGTTCCAGCTTCGAGCCCTTGCCGTCGCCGCTGTCCGTCTTGCTGCACGCGGCCAGCAGCCCGGGGACGGTGAGCATGCCGCCCACGGCCGCCGTCCTGGTCAGAAAGCCCCGGCGGGACAGGTTCGGGAACTCGGACATGGACACTCACCCTCCAGGAGGGCCTCGTCGGCTCGGGCCCTTTGCAGACAGTGGTGGCGCCTGCCCGCTCTCCGTGGTCCATGCGAGTGGACTCGGGGATGTGATCCAACGGTGTCCGGGGGGATACCGTTCCGTGTCCGGGCGCGAAGGTGCGGGGCGGGTGTGAACTCCAGCGCCTTCGGGCAGACGGCCCCTCAGAGGCCGCGAGGAGGCGCCATGGCGGAACGCCACGTCGAAGTCGCACTGGAGAAGCGCGGAGTCCGCTGCACGGCACGGCTGCTGGACGACCGGGCACCGCGCACCTGCGCCGCCGTCTGGGACGCGCTCCCGCTGAGCGGGGACGTCTACCACGCGAAGTACGCGCGCAACGAGATCTACGCGCTCTTCGCGCCGTTCGCCCGGGCGGAGCCACCGCTGGAGAATCCGACGGTCACTCCGATCCCGGGCGATCTGTGCTACTTCTCGTTCGCCGGCACCGAACTGGGCACGCAGGCCTACGGCTACGACCGCGTACCCGCCGCCGGGCCGACGGTCGTGGACCTCGCCCTGTTCTACGAGCGCAACAACCTCCTGCTCAACGGGGACGTCGGCTGGGTGCCCGGCATCGTCTGGGGCCGGGTCACCGAGGGCCTGGACGCCATGGCCCAGGCCTGCAACGACCTGTGGCGCTCCGGCGCGGCGGGGGAGACCCTCAGCTTCCGGCGGGCGTGAGCCGGGTCGCCACCCCCGCGTCGTACAGGGCGTGGGCCGCCCGCAGCACCAGGTCGTCGCGGTGCCGCGCGGCCACGATCTGGAGGCCGACCGGCAGACCGTCCTCGTCCCTGCCCACGGGCACGGACGCCGCCGGCTGCTGGGTCATGTTGAACGGGTACGTGAACGGAGTCCATCCGGTCCAGCGCCGGTGCCCCGAACCCTTCGGCACCTCCGCGCCCGCCTCGAACGCCGTGATCGGCAGGGTCGGCGTGACCAGCAGGTCGTAGCTCTGGTGGAAGTGGCCCATGACACGGCCGAGTTCCATGCGGACGTCCACGGCGGCCAGGTAGTCCAGCGCCGACAGCCTGGCGCCGGCCGCGCAGATCTCCCGCAGCCCCGGGTCGAGCAACTCCCGCCGGTGGGGCCCCAGACGCTGGACGACACGGGCGGCGCCGCTGAACCACAGGGTGTGGAAGGCCTCCACCGGGTCGGCGAAGGCGGGGTCGCTCTCGGTGACGTAGGCGCCGAGGTCCGCCAGCCCCGCCACCGCACGGCGCACCGCCCTGGCGACCGCCGGGCGCACCGGCACCTGGCCGCCCAGGGACGGCGAGTAGGCGACCCGCAGCCCCCGTACCCCGCCGGCCAGTGCCTCCGTGAACGATCCCGGGGGCGGGCCGAGCGCCGACCAGTCCCGCGCGTCGGGCACACCGATCACGTCGAGCAGCAGCGCCGCGTCCGCCGCGTCCCGGGTCATCGGACCCACGTGCGACAGCGTGCCGAAGGCGCTGGGCGGATACAGCGGGACCCGGCCGTACGTCGGCTTCAGGCCGAAGATCCCGCACATCGCGGCCGGGATGCGCACACTGCCGCCACCGTCCGTGCCCAGCGACAGGGGGCCCGCGCCGAGCGCCACGGCCGCCGCGCTGCCCCCGCTGGACCCGCCGGCGGTGCGGGCCGGGTCGAGGGGGTTGCGGGTGACGCCGGTCAGCGGGGAGTCCGTGACGCCCTTCCAGCCGAACTCGGGGGTCGTGGTCTTGCCGAGGAAGACCGCGCCGTGCTCGCGCAGCCGGGCCACCGAGGGGGCGTCCTCGTCCCAACTTCCCTCCTCCGCCACGGTCCTGGAACCGCGCAGGGTCGGGTGGCCGCGCAGCAGCAGGATGTCCTTGACGGTGACCGGCACCCCGTCCAGCAGCCCCGACGGCCTTCCGCGCCGCCACCGGTCCTCCGACTCCCGGGCCCGCGCCAGGGCGTCCTCGGCGGTGATCCGGACGAACGCGTTCACCTCCGGCTGGATCCGCTCGGCCCGTTCCAGGGCCGCCCGGGTGGCCTCCACGGGGCTGAACTCGCCCTTGCGGTAGCCGTCGAGCAGTTCTCCCGCGGTCAGCTCGGTGAGCTCGGTCATCGCGCCTCCAGACAGGGGTCAGTGTCCCGGTACGTATCCGCGCCGTTTGTCGACGACGTTCGGCAGCGGCTCGCCCGCCTCCCAGCGGCCGTACAGATCGACGAACTGGGCCGCCAGTTCGTCCCGCCAGCCGACCGTGTCACCGCTCATGTGCGGGGACACGACCAGGCCCGGCACCCGCCACAACGGGCTGTCGGGGGTGAGGGGTTCGTCCTGGAAGACATCCAGGGCGGCGCCCGCGATCCAGCGGTCCGTGAGCGCCCGGACCAGCGCCTCCTCGTCGACGAGCTGCCCCCGGCCGACGTTGACGAAGCGCGCCGAGGGCTGCATGAGGCCGAACCGGCGGGCGTCGAACATGCCGCGGGTCTCCTCGGTCAGCGGGGCCGCCGCGATCACCCAGTCGGCGCGGGCGACGAGCCGGTCCAGGTCCTCCGGGCCGTGCACTCCGGCGCGCGCGGTGCGGCCGACGACCGCCGCCCGCACGCCCAGCGCGCCGAGCGTGCGGGCGATCGCCCGGCCGATCGGCCCGGAGCCCACGACACACGCGCGCGTACCGGCCACCCGCTGCGACTCGCGGTGCCGCCACCGCCCCTCGCGCTGGAAGTCCAGGGTCCGCGGCAGGTCCTTGGCCAGGGCGAGGACGAGCGCGGCGACGTACTCGGCGATCGGTTCGTCGAACACGCCCCGCGCATTGGTCACCACCGTGCCGGACGCCGCGATCTCGGGACACATCAGATGGTCCACGCCCGCGCTCGCCGTGTGCACCCAGCGGGGCCGCGGCCCCTCGCCCGGCCAGACCTCCCGCACCGCGGTGGAGGTGAAGTCCCACACGAGCAGCACGTCCGCCTCGGGAAGCCGCGCGGCCAGCCCGGCCGCGTCCGTGCGCACGATCCGGGCGCGGCCGGTGAGCCGGCCCAGACGCGGCGGCGGGTCGGCGTCCAGGACGAGCAGGACGGGGACACTCATGGCGAGCCGTTTCTCGTAAGGGGCGGCCGTCTGACGTGCACGGATTGACCACGCTCGCACCCGAACCTACCTTCGTCAACACGGGCGCCCGTACGGACGGTTGCTCTCTGCTGCCCCACCGTGTCGTTCACCTGCCGTCAGTGCCGCCCTCCCGTCTCCCTCACGTGAGGCAGGTGTCTGCCATGGACGCCACGCACGACATGAACGGCATGGGGATCTCCTTCCTCGGCGGCCCGTGCCCGCAGCGCGGAGTCGGGGTCGTCGCCCCCTTCGACTTCGCGCTGGACCGCGAGCTGTGGCGGTGGGTGCCGGACGAGGTCTCGCTGCACCTGACCCGGACGCCGTTCGTGCCGGTGGAGGTGAGCCTGGACCTGGCGCGGCTGGTCAGCGAGCACCAGACGCTCGACGCCGCGGTGCGCACCCTGACCGCCGTCGCCCCAGAGGTCGTCGCCTACGCCTGCGCCTCGGGCAGCTTCGTCGGCGGGATCGCCGGCGAGCGCGCGATGTGCGCGGCGATGACACAGGCGGGCGCGGCGGACGCGGTGACCACGTCCGGGGCACTGCTGGAGGCGCTCGCGGAGCTCGGCACCCGGCGGGTGGCACTGGTGACCCCGTACACGGTGTCCTTGACGCGATCACTCCAGGACTACCTGGCCGAGGCCGGCGTCACCGTCACCGGGTGCGCGTACATGGGGCTGACCCGGCACATCTGGAAGGTGCCGTACCGCGGGGTGGTCGACATGGCCCGCCGGGCCGTGCGCCGCAACCGCCCGCAGGCGCTGTTCCTGTCCTGTACGAACCTGCCGACCTACGACGTGATCCCGCAGCTGGAGGCCGAACTGCGCATACCGGTGATCTCGGCCAACCAGGTCACGATGTGGGCTGCGCTGCGCCGGCTGGGTACCCGAGCGGTGGGGCCCTACCAGGCGCTGCCGGCCGGTGTGCCTCCCGCGCCGCCCAGGCCGCGGCACGGTGACGGCGGCGCCTGGCCCGTACTGTCCGACGAACAGCAGGAAGGCAGGCCATGACCGCACTCGGATTCCTCTACCCGGGCCACTCCGCAGAGGACGACTATCCGCGCATCGAGCAGCTCCTGGGCAGCGACATCCGGGTGGACCTGGTCCACACCGACATCGGCGAGGACGCGCACCGGGCGGACGCGCTCTACGAGATGGGCTCGCCCGAGCGGCTCGCACAGGGCGTGGAGGGGCTGCGGCTGGCCGGCGTCGAGGCGGTGGTGTGGGCGTGCACCAGCGGCAGCTTCGTACGCGGCTGGCAGGGCGCGCACGAGCAGGTCCGCGCGCTGGCCCGGACTGCGGGCATGCCGGCCTCCTCCACCTCCTTCGCGTTCGTGCACGCGGCGGCCGAGATCGGCGCCCACCGGGTCGCGGTCGCCGCGACCTACCCGAAGGACGTCACCGGCCTGTTCACGGACTTCCTGCGCGCCGGGAAGGTGGAGGTGGCCGCCGCCCGCAGCGCCGGGATCATCACCGCGGCCGAGGTGGGCACCTGGGGCGAGGCGGAGATCCTGGCCCTGGCGCGGGAGGCGGACGTCCCCGAGGCGGACGCGGTCCTGCTGCCCGACACCGCCCTGCACACGGCGTCCCACCTGCCCGCCCTGGAGAGGCACCTCGGCAAGCCCGTCCTCACGGCGAACCAGGTGACCGTCTGGGAGGCGCTGCGGCTCACCGACCGCCGGGTCAACGCGCCCGCTCTGGGCGCGCTGTTCACGCGCGAGCCGATCGTCCAGATGTGACACCGGCGCGGTTGCGGTCCCCCTCACGCGGGCGGAGGCTGGAAGTGTCCGGCGGTGCAGCGAGAACGCCCGGGGCCCGGGACGACCGACGCCCCCGCCTTCCTGTGTCATCCCCCTGGTTGGTGTCCCCCGGCAACGGCCCGTGGTCGCCGCCGTCGTCCAGCGTTCGACGCGGAGGTGACCCAGGTGAAAGCCGTCGTCTACGAAAAGCCCTTCAACGTCACGGTGAGGGACGTCGACGATCCCCGGATCCAGCACCCGAACGACGTGATAGTACGGGTCACGTCCACCGCGATCTGCGGATCCGACCTGCACATGTACGAGGGCCGCACGGCCGCCAAGGCGGGAATCGTCTTCGGCCACGAGAACCTCGGCGTCGTCGAGGAGATCGGCGACGGCGTGACGTCGCTGTCCCAGGGCGACCGGGTCGTGATGCCGTTCAACGTGGCCTGCGGGTTCTGCAAGAACTGTCTCGCCGGGAAGACCGGGTTCTGTCTGACGGTGAACCCCGGCTTCGCGGGGGGCGCCTACGGATACGTGGCGATGGGCCCTTACACCGGTGGTCAGGCCGAGCGGCTGAGGGTGCCGTTCGCCGACTTCAACTGTCTGAAGCTGCCGCCGGGCGACGAGTTCGAGACCGACTTCGTGCTGCTCGCCGACATCTTCCCGACCGGCTACCACGGCTGCGAACTCGCCAAGGTGTCGCCCGGTGAGTCCGTCGCCGTCTTCGGCGCCGGACCGGTGGGCCTGATGGCCGCCTACTCGGCGCTGCTGCGCGGCGCGTCGAAGGTGTTCACGGTCGACCGGGTGCCCGAGCGGCTCGCCAAGGCGGAGGAGATCGGGGCCATCCCCATCGACTTCACCAAGGGCGACCCGGCCGAACAGATCATGGAGATGACCAACGGCGAGGGCACCGACAAGGGTGTGGACGCCGTCGGCTACCAGGCCCAGTCGCACAAGGACGTCAGCCACGAGGAGCCCGCCGTCGTCCTCAACACG
This sequence comes from Streptomyces sp. 6-11-2, assembly GCF_006540305.1. Taxonomy (GTDB): domain Bacteria; phylum Actinomycetota; class Actinomycetes; order Streptomycetales; family Streptomycetaceae; genus Streptomyces. The sequence goes on from NZ_BJOR01000001.1 coordinate 4,506,847, forward strand.
CTTGTCGAGACGGTACGGCCCACCGGCCTGCTCGGCATACCGGGGCTGTACGTGCCCTCCGACCCGGGCGGACCCGACGAGCACGCCAAGCACGGCCAGCTGCTGGTTTCCATCGGCAAGATGTTCGAGAAGGGCCAGCAGATGGGCACCGGCCAGTGCAACGTGAAGCAGTACAACCGGCAGCTGCGCGATCTGATCATCGCCGGGCGCGCCAAGCCCAGCTTCGTGGTCTCCCACGAGCTGCCGCTGGACCAGGCGCCCCAGGCGTACGAGAAGTTCGACAAGCGGATCGAGGGCTACACGAAGGTGGTCCTGCACCCGGGCCACGCGCTCGCGGCGTGAACGCGGGCTGAGACGAGCCGCCGCGGCCGGGGCCTTCCGCCCCGGGCCCCGTCCCCTCTCCCGGGGGCCGGGGCGGAGCCCCGCGGCGGCTCCTCTCATGCAAGCGGGACGGCCGGGAGCGGGAAAGGAACAAACGGCAGCGGTGCCCTGTTGACGCCGGTCAGGAAAGTGAACGGTCAACCAGCAGGAGGCACCCGTGGCGGGAGACGAGATCAGGGGCACGGCACTCGGGACCGCCCCGGTACCCCTGTCCGTACTGGATCTGGTGACCGTGGGCGCGGGGCACACCGCCACCGAGGCGCTGCGCACCAGCGCCGCCCTGTCGAGGACCGCGGAGTCCCGTGGCTACCACCGCTACTGGGTCGCCGAGCACCACTCGATGCCGGGCGTCGCGTCCTCCTCACCGGCCGTGATCCTCGCCCACCTCGCCGCCCACACCGACCGGATCCGCCTCGGCTCCGGCGGCGTCATGCTGCCCAACCACGCCCCGCTGGTCATCGCGGAGCAGTTCGGCACCCTGGAGGCCCTGGCACCCGGCCGTGTCGACCTGGGTCTCGGCCGCGCCCCCGGCACGGACGGCGCCACCGCCGCCGCCCTGCGCCGCACCGACCACCTCGACCGGGGCGCCGACGACTTCCCGCAGCAGCTCGCCGAGCTGATCCGCTTCCTCGACGACGACTTCCCCGACGGCCACCCCTACCGCCGCATCCACGCCGTGCCCGGCCCGGTCCAGGCGACCTCCCCGGGTGGCGTGCAGTCCCCGCACCGCCCGCCGGTCTGGCTGCTCGGCTCCTCCGGCTTCAGCGCCCGCCTGGCGGGCACGCTCGGCCTGCCGTTCGCCTTCGCCCACCACTTCTCCGCGCAGAACACCGTCCCGGCCCTCGACCTCTACCGCGATTCGTTCCGCCCGAGCGCGGTGCTGGACGCCCCGTACGCCCTCATCGGCGTCGCGGCCCTCGCCACCGAGGAGGAGCGCGAGGCGCGCCGCCAGGTGCTGGCCGCCGCCCTGAACATGGTCCGGCTGCGCACCGGCCGCCCCGGCCTCGTGCCCACCCCGGAGGAGGCGGAGGCGTACGAATTCAGCTCGATGGAGCGGGAGTTCGTCGACTCCTGGAACGCCAACGTCGTCCACGGCACCCCCGACGAGGTCCGCTCCGGCCTCGACGACCTGCAAAAGCGCACCGGCGCCGACGAGTTGATGATCACGAGCAACGCCCACAGCGGCGCCGTACGCCTGCGCAGCTACGAACTCATCGCGGACGCCTACGGACTGCCGGCGGACGTCCGGTCGCTGTCCGGCGACTGAACGGGCCCGGCACCGGCCGGCCGAACGAGCTTGGCTCCGGCTTCGGACGCGGTCGGCCGAACGAGCTCGGTTCCGGCTTCAGGCGCGGCCGTCCAGCAGCTCGGAGATGCGGTCGGGCGACACCGGCCGGGAGTACAGCCACCCCTGTCCGGTGTCGCAGCCGATCCGGCGCAGCCTGCTCGCCTGGTCCGTCGTCTCCACGCACTCGGCGGTGACGGTCAGCCCCAGCCGGTGGGCGAGCTGGATCATCGCCTCCACGATGACCTCGTCCGCCGGGCTCGGCCGGCTCGCCGCGCCCTCCGGCTCCTCGTGCTGGAACCCCCGTACGAAGGAGCCGTCCAGCTTCAGCGCCGACACCGGCAGGCGGCTCAGGTAGGCGAGGTTGGAGTATCCGGTGCCGAAGTCGTCGATGGCGATGTGCACGCCCATGTCGTTCAGGGACCGCAGGGCCTCGAGCGGCCCCCCGGCCGAGCCCATCACGGCCGACTCGGTCAGCTCCAGCTGGAGCAGGTGCGGCGCCAGCCCGGTCCGGGCGAGCACCTCGGCCACGTCCGCGACCAGGTCGGAGTCCCACACCTGCCGGACGGCCACGTTGACGCTGACGAAGATCGGCGGCTCGTCCGGGTGGTCCAGCTGCCAGCGGCGGGCCTGGTGGCAGGCGGTGGCCAGGATCCAGCGGCCCAGCGGCACGATCGAGCCGTCCTCCTCCGCCAGCGCGATGAACCGATTCGGCGTCAGCGTGCCGAACTCAGGGTGCCGCCAGCGGACGAGGGCCTCGACCCCGCGCAGCCGCCCGTCCTCCATGCCGACCAGCGGCTGGTACTCCAGGGCGAACTCGCCGCGTTCGACGGCCGCGCGCAGCGTGGAGACCAGGGCCTGACGGGTCATGCGGTGCGCGTTGCGCTCGGGGTCGAACAGTGTCCAGCGGGCCTTGCCGTCGGCCTTCGCCCAGTACAGCGTCGTGTCGGCGGCCTGCATCAGCGCGGTGGCCGACGATCCGGCCGCGTGCCGCTCGACCACGCCGATGGACGCCGACACCGACAGCAGTCGGCCGGCGACCTCGAAGGGTTCCTGGAGGGCCGAGAGCACCGACTCGGCCAGCTCCGCGAGCTGCTCGGTGCCGGTCGAGTCCTCGACGAGCAGCGCGAACTCGTCGCCGCCCAGCCTGGCCACCAGCGGTGTGCTCGTCCGGCCGTGGCCGGCCTCGTCGGCGCACCGGGTCAGCCGTTCGGCCACCGCGGCGAGCAGCCGGTCGCCGACGCGGTGGCCGAGGGTGTCGTTGACCGCTTTGAAGCCGTCGAGGTCCAGGTAGCACAGGCCGACCCGGCCGCTTCCGCCGCGCTCGTACGACTCCGTCTCCAGCGCGGCCGACAGGCGCTCGAAGAACAGGGTGCGGTTGGGCAGCCGGGTCACCGGGTCGTGGTTCTTCAAGTGCCGCAGCCGGGCCTGGAGTTCGCGCCGGGCGCTGATGTCGGCCACGGACAGCAGCACGCCCGGGGAGCCGGGGGTCAGGGGCGCGACCGTGACCTGGACCCACAGCCGGTGGCCGTCGGGGTGCTTGAGCCGGCGGGCGCAGCGCAGCCGGGCCTGCCGGCCGCGCAGCACCTCGCCGTAGGCGTGCCGGGTGCGGGCGTCGGAGGCCAGGTCCACCAGATCGGCGGCGGGCTGACCGGCCAGCTCGTCGGGGCCGGCGCCGAGGAGCGCGCCGAAGGTCTCGTTGGCGCTGACGACCAGGCCCTCGTGGTCGACGACGGCCATCGCCAGCGGCGCCGCGGAGAACGCGGACCGGAAGGGGCGCTCGGCGCCGGTGTCCGGGCCGGGGGCCGGGGCGGTGTTCAGGGCGGGGTTCGGAGCGGCGTTCAGGAAGGCGTCCGGGGTGGGGTCCGGGGCCGGTTCCAGGTCGGGTTGAGGGGCCGGTTCCAGGATGGATTCGGATGCCGGTTCCGGGATGGGTTCCGGGGCTGATTCCCGGGCGGGTACCGGGGTGGTGCAGGCCGGTGGTGGTGCGGACCCGAGCAGGTCCATGACGGCGGGCACGGATTCGGCCAGGACGGTGAATCGGGGGGCGGCGGGAGCCGGTTCCGCCATCGGAGTGAGGCCGTGGGCGGGGAGGAACCCGGCGGGACCGGCGCCGGAGGGCGCGGGCGCGGTGGGGGCGACGGCCCGCTCGGCCGCGGCGGCCGTGGCCGGATCGGTACCCGGAGGCCTCGCGACATCACTCTCTGTGACAATAGGTCGGATGAGATCTGCCGCGGGCGTCGGCCCTTCGGACGTTCCGCTCACCGCTCGCTCCCGCAGTGCACTCGGTTCTTCTTATCGGTCTCGTCGGGTGGCCGACCGGGTGGTGGACGGCGGCCCGGCCCGTGTCCGCGCAGGAAGGTGCAGGGAAAGTGTGTCGATCATAGATGCCGTCGGCGAACCCCTTCCAGCCGCTCGCCGGTCCCGCGCGGCGGCCGGCCGTTCGTCCGGATCGTTTCCGATCACGCTTGGACGGGTTCTTCATATGGCTGACCGCTTGTGACGTTCCGTGAGCGGTCCGGGGGGCGTCGTATCCCTGGAATCGCGTCGGACCGTCCTGTCGTGAACTCGCTTCCCTCACCCTTCCGGTGCAGACAAACAGGGCGTACCCCTACAAACTCCCACAGGCTGGGTGCGGTGTCCCGCGAACCGCCCCGGAGGTCCCTGTGCCGTGTCAGCTGCCCCTGAAGGCGCTCGGCCACGACGTCCTCAGAGCGCTGAACCAGGCCGGGGTGCGCCCCAGGCTGCGCAGCACCGCGGCCGTGTTCACCACCATGTCGGCGGTCGCCGCCACCTCGATCCTGGGCGGGCCCTCGGTCGCCGAGCCGTTCTCCACCGCGCTCTGCGCCCTGCAACGCACGGACGCCCACCACTCGGAGGGACTGGACACCTGGAACCCCTCCTACGTACGGCCGACCGGGACGCTGAACGCCGTCCTGGTGTTCCTGTCCTTCCCGGACTCCACCCCGCGCACCACCCCGGCCGAACTCACCGCCGACCACTTCCCGGCCACCAGCCGGTACTTCGAACAGGCGTCGTACGGCAGGTTCACCCTGCGCCCCCACCCGCTGCGGCGCTGGACCCGGATGCCGCGTCCGTCCACGGCGTACGCCATGCACCGGGACTGGAACGCTCGGGACCGCACCGCGTATCTGCACGACGCGCTCGCCGCGGCCGACCCCGAGGTCGACTTCTCGCGCTACGACGTCGTCTACTTCGTCGCCGACCCGGACGCGCCCGGCGTCGACTCGGACGCGACGAAGGTCGTCAATCTGGACACCCCGCTGCGAGCCGACGGCAAGGAGATCCGGCGGGTGGTGACGGTCTTCGAACGGCACCCGCCGGACCGGCTGGTGCTCGCCCACGAGTCCGGGCACGTCTTCGACCTGCCCGACCTGTACCACCGGCCCGCGGACGGCAAGGGCGACTGGGACACCTACGTCGGGGACTGGGACCTGATGGGCAGCCAGTTCGGCCTCTCGCCCGACCTGTTCGCCTGGCACAAGTGGAAGCTCGGGTGGCTGGACCCCCGTCAGGTGACCTGTGTGCGAGGGGGACCGATCCGGCTGACCCTGGAACCGGTGGAGGTGGGCCCGGCGGGTGCGGGTTCGTCGGTGACGGCCACCGCCGGGTCGCCGCTGTTCGGGCTCGGCAGCGGAACGAAGCTGGTGGTGGTGCGCACCGGGAGCGACAGCGTGCTGGCCATCGAGGCGCGGGCGTCGGTCGGCAACGACGTGACCGGGTGCCGGCAGGGGGTGCTGGTGTACCGGGTGCGCAGCGGGGCGGACTCCGGTGGCGGCCCGGTCGAGGTGATCGACGCCCATCCGCACACCGATGCCTGCGAGGGGACCTCGGTCCAGCCCGCGCTGGCCGATGCCCCGATCGACGTGGGGGAGAGCTTCACCGTGCCGGGCGACGGGGTCCGGGTGGAGGTGGAGAACCGTACGGCGTCCGGCGCGTACACCGTCAAGATCACCACGGCGTGACGCCGGCCGCACACACAGCGATGGCGAGACCGGTTCGCTCTCCGCGACCCTGTCTCGCCATCGTCATCGTGCGCCGCCAGGGACTCGAACCCCGGACCCGCTGATTAAGAGTCAGCTGCTCTAACCAACTGAGCTAGCGGCGCCTGCTGACGTCGTAGACCTTAGCATCCTGGCCGCTGGGAGGAAAAATCGATATCCGCACCGCCGCGCGGGCCGCCCGCACGGCCGCCCAGAGCATGATCTCCGGGCCCGGCAGCCAGGGGTGGCGGGTGTCCGGAGCGACGAGCCAGCGGGAGGCCGGCCGTGCGGGCGGGGTGTCGTCGGACAGGGCCGGAAGGGTCACCGCGTCGCCCTTGCCGTGGCACAGCAGGGGCGGGATGCCCTCCTTCCGGCCGGCCTCCCGGCCCCGGGACCCCCACTCCTCCCACTCCAGCAGCGAGGGCAGCCGGTGCGCGGTGCCCGGCGCGGCGAACAGCAGCATCCGTCCCCGGTGGACGGCCACCGGGCCCGACCCCGGACCTTCGTCCCACAGCCGGTCCAGCATCCGGCGGCCGAAGATCGCGGGCACGTTCACCATGTCGAAGACGGTGCCGCAGGGCAGTACGAGCGGTGCGTCCGGCCGCTCCCGCCAGAGGGCGAGCGTGCTGCGGGGGTACGCGCCCGCCGAGGCCAGCCAGGCGGCGCCGTCCGCGGTGACGCCCGAGGCGTCGGAGCGGCGGCCTGCCCACTGGTCGAGGTGGTCGACGAAGGGTTCGTTGCCTGTGCGGCTCATGGCGGATATATCTACCCGCTGTGAACGGGCGATTCCACAGGGTTGCGGGAAACCGGGACGCGGAAGGGCGGGTCGGGGTATCTTACGCGCTCGGCATATGCCAGAGCCGGGGGAAGCGCGAGGCGCGGGGGGTCAGACGGGGTCGGCCGGGTTGGCGTGCACGCCGTCCTCGGCTCCGCTCAGCAGGTCCCGCCCGAACTCCACCATCTTCTTGGCGTAGTCCTCGGTCCAGTCCGCCCGCTCGGCGATGGCCGCCGGGGTCAGCCGGTCGAAGCGCCGCGGATCGGAGAGCTGCGCCGCCGCGATCGCCTGGAACTCCACCGCCCGGTCGGCCGCCGCGCGGAACGCGAGCGTCAGCTCCGTCGCCCGCGCGAGCAGCGCCCGCGGATCGTCGATCGACTCCAGGTCGAAGAAGTGCTCGGGGTCGGCGGCCGCCTCGGCCGGCTCGAAGAGCAGGGGCGCGGGGCGTAGCCGCGGATCGTCACGACGCGGCGTTGGCTCCGCCATGTCTCGACCTCCTCGTACGGTTCGGATGACACCGCCCTGTGAAAGGGCCACCCTCCATTGTCTCCCGGGAACGCAAGGGGGCGGGGGCAGCCCGCCCCAACCCACCCGTCAACTCCTCTGCCCCGCCGGGCCACCGGCGACCGTGACCGGCGCTCCGGGCACGCCGGGCCACTCGGTGTTCTCGCAGGTGGGCGAGTACCGCGTGGTTGGCCTTCCAGCCGTCCGGGCTGTGTTCGTCTGCCGCCCTCGGCGGTGTGCCGGACTCCGTCCGGGGGGAGGCCGTGTGGTGGTCACGGTCGCCAGGCGACTCGGTGTTCTCGCAGGTGGGCGAGTACCGCGTGGTTCGCCTCCCACCCGTCCGGGAACTTCACCGTCACGCCCAGTTGGACCGGTTCCGTCGACGGGTGGTCGTCCAGGAGGTCGGTGACCCCCGCGCGGCAGACCACGACGCAGGCGTGCCGGTGGCGGGAGGCGAGGACGCACAGGCGGCCGGTCTCCAGGTGGAACGCGGTGGCGTCGGGGCGTCCGGAGAGCGGGTGCAGCACGACCGTGACGTCGAACTCACGGCCCTGGAGGCGGTTCGCCGTGTCCACGGTGACATCCGTCACGCCCAGTTCCGCCAGCGCCGCGCGCACGGCGGCCGCCTGGTCGCGGTGCGCCGTGCCGACGGCGATCCGGTCGGCGGTCAGCGGCGCCGGGTTCGGCGACCGCTCCGAGACGGCCGCCCCGCCCCGCTCCAGCAGCCGCCGTACGACCGCCGCCACCGCCCGCACCGCCTCCGGGTCGGTGCGTGGAGTGTGCCGCGCGGGCAGCTCCAGCAGGCCCCAGCCGGACTCGGCGGCCTCGTCGAGCACCCGGTCGGGACCCGAGCCGTTCGAGGGGACCGCGAACGTCAGCCGCCGGTCCCCGGCCGACGTGCCGCTGCGGAACGGCGTGTACGGGTAGAACGCGTCGGAGACCAGGGGCGCCGCCGACGCGGGAAGCCGCCAGGACACCGGCAACCGGTGCTGGGGCAGCTGCGGATTGTGGGCCAGCAGCGTCGTCACCGCGGACGCCGACGGGTCGTAGGACAGGCCCGCCCACTGCTCGCTGCCGACGATCGCGAACGGGTCCAGCTGACCCGGATCACCCACGAACAACGCCCGCTCGAACAGCCCGGCGACCGCGAGCAGGGCGTCCGAGCGCATCTGGTACGCCTCGTCGACGATCGCGTGCCGCCACGGCTCGTCGACCTTCACATGCGCCCACTTCGCGGCGGTCGACAGGACCACGTCGAGTCCGGCGAGGTCGGCCGCCTTCGCCGACTTCCGTACGTTCGGCAGGCCGTCGAGCGCCTTGTCGTACGGGTCGGCGTCACTGCTGTGCAGCCGGCCCACGGGCAGTTCGGGATTCTTCTCCGCCAGCCGCAGCACCAGGTCGTCGACCTGGGCGTTGGTCTGCGCGACCACCATCAGCGGCCGTCCGGCGGCAGCCAGCTCCAGCGCCGCGCGCACGACCAGCGTCGACTTCCCCGCGCCGGGCGGGGAGTCGACGACGACCCCGCGGTCCGAGCCGTGCAGGGTGTCGCGGAGGATCGCGTCGGTCGCGCGGGCGGCCGCCGCCCCGGGGTCGAAGGGCGCCCGGAGGCCGCCGGGGCCGATCGCGGGGTCCTGGGCGGGGGCGGTCACAGATGATCCTCCTCGGTCACCGGGTCCGGGGCCTCCGGCGTGCTCTCCTCGCCCGGCGGGCCGCCGTGCGTCCATGGGGTCTGCTCCGGGTCGGGCAGCTTCGCGCCGCCGCGCTGCTCGTGCTCGAAGAGCGTGAAGCACACGCGGTCGCCCTTCTCCGGCACGGAACCGGGCGCGGGTTGCTTGCCGCGGCCCATCCTGTCCAGGATCCGCAGGACGACGAGCGTCCCCTCGGCGGTGTCCTCCTCGCAGGCGACGAACTCGGCCGACTGCGGCTTGCCGTCCAGCGAGCGGTACGCCCTGGCCCGCTCGCCCAGGTGCGGCCGGTCGTCGGTGCGCACGGTGACCAGCGGCCGCGGACTGGGCCGCTTTCCCTCGCTGCAGGCCGGGACGACGTCCGTGACCTCGCCCGCGAACGCCTCTCCGGCCAGCCGCCGCCCCGCCATGACCAGTGGGTCGTCCAGCGCCTCCTGTGCCTCCAGACGGGCCTGCTCCCGTTCGCGCGTGGCCAGCTTGTTCGCCGCGGTGACCGCGTCGTCGCGGCGCGGCTGCGGCGGCTCGCCGGCCCGCACCCGGTCGCGGTGGCCGGTGAACGACCAGCGGTCGCGCGTCCAGCGCTCCTCGACGTGCCCGCCCTCGGGCAGCGCCCGCAGCAGGTCCAGGCCGCGCCAGACGTTGTCCCAGGTGGGGACGGCGCACTTCTCGACCAGGTCGCGGATCCCCTGCTCGGCCGCGGTGACGGCGCTCAGCCGCTCGTCGGCCTCCAGGCCGTCCTCGGCGGCGGCGAGGGCGGTACGCGCGCGGTCGTAGCGCTCGATCGCGGGCGCCAGCAGCCTGTTGTCGAAGGCCGGGTCGGTGGCGGGGCCCGCGGGCGGGCACTCCAACTGGCCGTCGGCGGTGCGCGCCAGCTCGGCCCGCAGCGCGGCTCCGGCGCCCGACGCGCCGTCCGGCGGGTCGATCCACGCCAGCAGCGCCCCCAGGTGCTGGTCCTCCAGGCTGGACTGGCCGGTCGTCCAGTGCTGGGCCAGCAGGTCGGTCATCGCCGGCAGCAGCGAGGAACCGGGCACCCGGGCCCGCTCCCCGAAGTGGGTCAGCCACCGACCGAGCAACGGCACGCGCGGCGGCGCCGGATGCGGCGTCTCCGGGTCCTGCTCGGCGGTGCGGCGGAAACGCATGGAGCGTCCGAGCAGCCGTACGAAGTCGATGCCCGCGCGGCTCGGCACGATCAGCTGGGGCGCGTCCGCGCACAGCTCCACCTCGACCTTGACCCGCTTGCCGCTGTTCGGATCGGTCTCGCTGCGCTCGGCGGCCTCGACGGCGTCGGCACAGGAGTCGATGTACGGCAGGACCACGTCGGCCAGTTCGGCGAGGAACGCGAACCGCAGGTCGCGGTCGCGCGGCTGCGGGACGGCCAGCAGCCGCGGCGCGTCACGGTCCGTGCCGACCAGTGCCCCGAGCGGGGCGCCCGCCTCACCGGCGGTGGTGAGCGGCACGAACACCAGCGGCCGCTCGGACAGATGCCGGTGCCGGACGGTCGCGGCGGGCTGGGCCCGACCGGTCCGCACCGCCTCCAGACGGCCCAGGGTGGCGATCAGCGACACGCCGCCTCCCGCCCGGCCTGCTCCAGGGCCTCGGCCCGCAGCGCGGCGGCCCGGCGCAGCGCGGCCACAGCCGGGTCGTCCGGATCGCCCGCCTCGCCGTGGGCGGCCGCCAGCACGTCCTCGACCGTCGACAGTCCGCCCAGGTCGGCGCGGGCCGAGCGGCCCAGCGCGGTCACCGCGCCCTGCGCGCGGGACCGGGCGCGGCAGTGGAAGGCCAGCTCGCACGTGGCCAGGCACTCGGGCGCGTACGTCGCCGGGACCGCCTCCACCGCGGCCGTCAGCTCCTCCGAGGGCAGCTCGGGGGAGAAGCACACGCCCTCGGGCAGGGCGTCGGCGATGTCCTCGACACGGGTCAGCCGGGTCAGCTGGCGGGCGGTCACCGCGCGCTGCTTGCGGACGTCGACGGCGGACGCGGTGGGCAGGTTGGAGAAGTCCTTGGGGCACACCAGGAGCACCCGGTGCCGTACGCGCGGGACGGGGTCGAGGCGCGCGGCGACGTCCTCCAGCGCCAGCACGTAGACCGCCGACTGCCGGGCGGCCGCGCCCACCTTCGCCGGGTCGGCGGAGCCGTCCAGCATCGGGAAGGACTTGATCTCCACCACCGTCCAGCTGCCGTCCGGGTGCACCACCACCGCGTCCGGCTCCAGGTAGGCGGGTGAGCCCGCCACCTCCAGGGCGAGCATCGGATGGTCGAGCAGTGTCCAGGCGCCCGCCCGCGTGGCCTCGCGCAGCGCCAGCGCCGTACGCGCCGTACGCCCCTCGGGGCCGACGGCGCTCAGGTCGGGCACCCGGCTCTCCCTCGGCGGTTCCGCGCCCGGGTCCAGCCTGGTGTGCGCCAGCCTCAGCAGCTCGGCGCCGCCGTCCGCCTTGACCCGTGCCTCGAACGCGTTGCCCCGCATGAAGGCGAACTGCGACTGCCCGAACACGGCGGGCGCGCCCAGCGCTTCCGCGAGCGCCGCCTTGTCCACGCCCGCGCCGTCCAGGATCGCGCGACGGCCGCAGCCGGGGTTCGCGGCCAGCGCGGCCAGGGCCCGGGCGTCGAGGGCGCGGGCCGGTACGCCGGGCCCGCGCAGCTCAGCGAGCCTTCCCCAGGCTCTCGACTTCGCTCGGGCGGGGGAGACCCCAGGCTGGAGCGCCGTCTCCCGCGTCCTCGGGGACGGCACCCGGTTCGGCTCCGGGCCCGAACCGTGTTTCGCGCTGCCGTGGAATTCGCTCACCCGCCGAAGTCTGGCATCCGCCACTGACAATCGGGGAGCCCGCGGCACCGGAGTCCCCTGTGACGGCCGTGGCGGGGGGCGTCAGCAGTGCCTTGGCGCGGTCCGCGCCCCGCATCACGAACGGCGCGAGCAGCATGCCGACGCCCATCACGGCCACGCCCGCGACCGCGTCCAGGAGGTAGTGGTTGGCGGTGCCCATCACGACCAGCGCGGTCAGCAGCGGATAGGCGACGCCCGCGACCTTCGCCGTGCGCGTGCCGCCGTGGCGCCACAGCATCACTCCGCACCACAGGGCCCAGCCCACGTGCAGGCTCGGCATGGCCGCGTACTGGTTGGTCATACCGCCCAGGCCGCGCGGCGCGCTGGCCTCGCCGCCCCACCAGCCGTACGAGCTGTACTGGGCCATCGTGTCCACGAACCCGTGGTCCGGGGAGAGCAGGCGGGGCGGGCAGGTGGGCAGCAGGGTGAAACCGATCAGTCCTATGAACGTGGACGTCATCAGCCAGGTGCGGGCCGCCCGGTAGTGCGTGGTGCGCGCCCTGAACAGCCACACCAGGATCACGGGGGTCACCAGGTAGTGCAGCGACGCGTACCAGAAGTCGGCGGGGACGCCCAGCCACGGCTCACGGGTGAACAGGCGGTTGAGGGGGTGCTCCGCATTGAGGTGCAGCAGCTTCTCGACGCGCAGGATCGCCAGGCCGTGGTCGACGGCCGTGGAGACGTCGCCGCGGGCCAGCAGCCGGCCCGCCGAGTAGCAGCCGTACACCAGCAGGATCAGCGGCAGTTCGGTCCACCAGCGCAGCCGGGTGCGCTGGGCCGTCTCGGTGCGCCGTGCCGGTGCCTCGGTCTGCGGCATCCGATGCCCTCCCCCTTCGTCGCTGCGCTGCCCGGCGGTGCCCGGACGGTCGTGCCACTTTACGGTGCCCGACCCGACCACCTCGGGGTGCCCCCGGCCCTGATAGACGCACAGACCGCCCCCCGGGTTGCACCCGGACGGCGTGCGCGATGATGGAGGGATTCCGTCCGAAGATCTGAGTTTTTTCCGGAAGGTTCTCCATGGCACCGCGCATCCTGTTGGCCCGGCACGGACAGACCGAGTGGTCGCTGTCCGGCAGGCACACCGGCAGGACCGACGTTCCCCTCCTGGAGGAGGGCCGGCGCGGCGCCAAGCTGCTCGGGGAACGGCTCCAGCGGGCGCCGTTCGACGGCCTGCCCGGGGTCGAGGTCCGCACCAGCCCGCTGGCACGCGCGCGTGAGACGTGCGAGCTCGCCGGGTTCGGCGACCGCGCGATGTGCTGGGACACGCTGATGGAGTGGGACTACGGCGCGTACGAGGGCCTGACGCCGCAGGAGATCCAGGCCGAGCGGCCCGGCTGGCTGATCTGGCGCGACGGCGTCCCGCGCGGGGAGACGCTCGCCGAGGTGACCTCCCGTGCCGACGAGGTGGTGGCCTGGGCGCGCGGCGAGGACCGTGACGTGCTGGTCTTCGCACACGGGCACATCCTGCGCTCGATCGGCGCGCGGTGGCTCGGCCTGCCACTCGACTTCGCGGCACGCATCCGCCTCAACCCCACGTCGCTCTCGGTACTGGGCTGGGCCTACGGAGAGCCGGCCATCGAAAACTGGAACGACGTGGGCCACCTCTCGTGACCGTCGGCCCCGCTGCCGCTGCCGCTGGTGAGGCAGGGGGGCCGGGGGTCCCGCCCGAAGAGCCGTGGGAGGGACCACGCGGCCCGGGTGGTCCCACTCGCCTCCGCGACGCGACGCCGGTCGCTCGGCTTGCCCGCGCGCGGGGTCTTGGCCGCGAAGGGCCGGGGGAGGCACGCCACGGTGCGACTGGGCCCATGCGGCCCCACGGGCGCGGCCTCGGGCGTCTGACTGACCCGTGCGCGGAGCTCTCACCCGAAGACCGTGGGAGGCAGCGCGCGACGTGACAGGGCGCGCCCGGCCGGCCCGTTGCCGCGTCACACCGGTCGAGGGGCGCTCGCGTGCCTCTCCAGGAAATCGGACACCCCGCTCGCCCGGCGGTGCGGCAGCAGGACCCGTGCCGTTCCCGCCAGCATCGTCTGGATGCGGGACGACTGGACCTGGTCCAGCAGGTCCAGGACCCGCATTCCGGCGGCGGCCGCCTCGTCCGGCCGCCCCCCGCGCGCGAGGTTGTCGGACAGTTCGGCCGTGTAGAGCGCGATGTTCCGCATGAAGTGGGGATCCTGGAGCCGCGCGGCACGCCGTGCGTGCCGGGCCGCCCGCGGCCAGTCGCCCAGCGTGGACCAGCACTGCGCCTCGAGCCCCGCCAGCTCGGCCTCGCCGTAGAAGCTCATCCACTCGGGGTCGGCGTCCGAGGCGCCCCGCTCGTACAGGGCCTGCGCCCGGGCGAGCGCCCGCTCGCAGCCGGTGCGGTCGGCGAGCCCGGCCCAGCCGCCCGCCTCGCGCAGTGCGAGCAGCGACATCAGCCGCGCCGAGCCCAGCCCGCGTCCGACGCGCTGCGCGGCCTGCGCGGCCCGCACCGCCTCGCGGGGCCGTCCCGCGTCCCGCGCGAGGAACGCCGTGTTGCAGAAGGCGTGTGCCTCCAGGGCCGGGTCCCCGGTCATGCGCGCGGTGGCCAGTGCCTCGGCGTAGTGCGAGCGCGCGTCGTCGAAACGCCCGGAGTCGTGGGCCAGCCAGCCCACCGAGATGGCCAGTTCACCGGCGCCCGAGTGCAGCCGGTCGGCGGTGGTCTGCCGGGTCGCGCCGACGTCGAGCAGCGCGTAGGCGGCGCGCAGCGGAGCGGCCGCGCGGCGGTAGAGACCGTCCGCTCCGTGCCGGTCGTCGAGCAACCGGATCCGGCGGACGGCCTCTTCGACGGCCCCGGCGTCGCTCGCGCCGGCCCGGTGCGCGGGGCGATCCGCGGCCGAGGCGTCGAAGGCGGGTCCCAAGGGGCCCAGCGAGGCGGCGGCCACCGTGGCGCCCCCGCGGGTCATGAATGCGCGACGCAGCACGTCGCTCTCCTCGTGGTTCTCGTGGTCTTCGTGCGGGTGGTACGGGTCGTGCAGCTCGTGCGGATCCGGCGAATCGGTGGAGTGGTCCGGGTCGTACGCCTCCCGTTCCTCGTGCGGCGCGCGGGAGGCGCGCCCCCGAACGGCCGACCGGGGTGCGAACCCCAGGTCGGTCAGCGTGCGGCCGGGGAACATGTGCAAGAACACTCGTTCATAGGCGTAGTTGGGGCATCGGATCTCACCCGCCTCCACCCGGCCGATGTAGCGCGCGTCACAGCTGACCCGCTCACCGATCTCGTGGGCGGCCCTCCGTACCGCCGCGGCGAACTCGGCCGGCGAGCGCTGTCCGCGCAGCTGCCGGAAGGCGAGATTCGGTCGTGGCGGGCGGGGGGACTGAGACGAGGTCACCGTCGACGACGTCATGGCCGGGCCCTCTCGTGCGAACCGTCGAACCATGCCGGACACAGGGGGAAGTTGCCCGAGTCGTCCGGTCGGCGGGTCACCCGTCGCCCGAGTCGTCCCGGTCGCATGGATGACGCCCTGTTTCCGGCGAGCAAGAAAGTACCTGCTGTGTCCGTCCGGACACGCTGTGTTTGGCTACAAACCGGATATCTCATCCGTGATCTGCCATGAAGTGCCACCCTTCACGGCGGACTTCGCCCGTAGCCGTTGACGCCCTGCCGCGTTGAACCCCGTGGACCGGGAGCCGCCAGGCTCCCGACCCGCTCGTTCACGAGGAGGGATTTTCGTGATGGAGGCCGGGATGGAAACCCCGCGGAGTGTCGATTCCTGTACGCAGGCCACGTGCGACGTGGTCACGGTGCCGGCCCGGCAGGGGCTGGAGGCGGTGGACATCCTGCGCCGCGGGCCGGGGGACGCGGTGGGGCCCGTACTGCACGACGACGGGGGCGGCACGCTCGGCTTCGTGGTGCCGGCGGGCACGGCCGCGGCCTGGGACGTGCCCGGGAGCACCTGCACCGGGACCGACGGACGGGGCCTGCGGCTGGCCCCGGAGCCGCCGGTGGAGGGCTCGGACTGGCTGGTCCCGCCCGACGAGGCCGACCTCGCGACGGACCCCGCGGTGCTGCGGCGGGCCCTGGGGGAGGCGGCCCGGATGATCGAGGCCGCGGACAGCTGCTGCTGATCCCGGCGCTCCGCCCGCCGGAACGCTCGCCCACGGCTCCCGTCACCTGTGGGTGGCACATCGCACCGCTTGCGACAATGGGCGGATGGGAAGGTCCAGGAGCGCCCGTCGCGGGCGAGGAGCCGTCGAAGCCGTCACCGAACAGGTCGACGGCGGGCTCGCGCAGCTCATACCCGACCGGGAGCGGGCACGGGGCTGGACCCTGCTGATCGACGGCGCCCCGCAGTCCTACGTCGACCTCGACGACCCGGCGTACCTCTCCTTCGAGTACCAGCGGCGGCTCGGGCACGTGATCGACCTCGCCGCGCCCGCCGGCCGGCCCGTCCACGCCGTGCACCTCGGCGGCGGGGCGTTCACCCTCGCCCGGTACGTCGCCGCCACCCGGCCCCGCTCCACCCAGCAGGTGGTCGAACGCGACGCGGCCCTCGTCCAACTGGTGCGCCGCGAGCTGCCGTTGGATTCCGGAGCCCGTCTTCGGGTGCGGTCGGTGGACGCCCGCGAGGGCCTCGCCAAAGTGCCGGACGGCTGGGCCGACCTGGTCATCGCGGACGTGTTCAGCGGCGCCCGCACACCCGCCCACCTCACCTCGACGGAGTTCCTCGACGGGGTGCGCAGGGCACTGAGGCCGGGCGGTGTCTACGCCGCGAACCTCGCCGACGGCCCGCCGCTGACCCATCTGCGCGGTCAGATCGCCACCGCCGCCGCCCGGTTCACCGAACTCGCGCTGGTCGCCGATCCGACCGTGCTGCGCGGCCGGCGTTTCGGCAACGCCGTGCTGGTGGCCTCCGACCTGCCGCTGCCGGTCGCCGAACTGACCCGCAGGGCCGCCACCGACCCGCACCCGGGCCGCGTCGAACACGGCCGCGCCCTCACCGACTTCACCGGCGGGGCGGTACCGGTCACCGACGCCGCGGCGGTCGCCTCACCGGCCCCGCCGCCGTCCGCCTTCCGTTGAACCGGCCGGATCGGCGGAACTGGGCGTACCAGGCGTACCAGGCGTACCAGGCGTACCAGGCGTACCAGGCGTACCAGGCGTACCGGCCTACCGTGCGGGCCGAACCAGGCGTACCGGCCTACCGTGCCGGCCGAACTGGGCGTGCTCCTCTAGTAGTCGCCGATCTCCACGTGCGGCGGCCCGTCGTGCCAGGCGCAGATGACCGACACCCGGTCGGCGTCCGAGGTGAACTCCACGCGGATCCACGTCTCCGTCTTCCACACCTGCATCGACCAGCCCGTGCCCGGAGTCGCCGAGACCAGGTTCGCCGAGAACTGGCCGAGGTCGAAGACCACCCGGCCGCCCTCGGTGCCGTAGCTCTTCACCTGGCCGGAGGTGGTGGGGGAGGGGGCGGGTGCGCTCGCGGGGCGCGTCGGCCGGGAAGGGCTCGGAGTCACCGTCCGCTCGCCGGCCGGCTTGCTCGGACTGGCCGAGGGACTCCTGGACGCGGTCGGCCGAGGGGTGGGCGAGGCGGCCGGTGCCGACTCCTGCCTGGTCGCCTCCACCGCCGTGATGGGCAGGGCGCGCGGCGGATCGTAGGCCGTGCCCGCCATCACCGTGTGGACGCCCCACCATGACAGGGTGGCCGCCGCGCCCGTGGCGAGCGACCAGGCCAGCAGGTGTACGAGTCCTCTGAACATCGTCGCCATCCTGCCTCACCCGTCCCCATGGTGTCGCGGGAACGCGATCGAGGTGAGGTTGTCCACAAGCGGCTTGGGCCTTCCCGGAGTTGTCCACAGGCCCCCGCCGGGAACGCCCCCATGGCGTACGGTGCGGCGCATGGCAAGTGTTCTCGTGGTCGAGGACGACCCGTTCGTACGCTCGGCGCTCATCCGGCACCTGACCGACGCCTCGCACACCGTGCGCAGCGTCGGTACGGCGCTGGAGGCGCTGCGCGAGGTCGCCCACCTCCGCTTCGACGTGGTCGTGCTGGACCTCGGACTGCCCGATCTGGACGGCTCGGAGGCGCTGAAGATGCTGCGCGGCATCACCGACGTGCCCGTCATCATCGCCACCGCCCGGGACGACGAGGCGGAGATCGTCCGGCTGCTCAACGCCGGGGCGGACGACTACCTGACCAAGCCGTTCTCCGTCGAGCACCTGTCCGCGCGCATGGCCGCCGTACTGCGCCGGGCCCGCTCCGCCGCCGGGGAGCACCCGCCGTCCCCCGTGCTCCGGGTCGGCGGCCTGACCGTCGACCCGCTGCGCCGCCAGGCCGAGCTGGACGGGGTGCGGCTGGACCTGACCCGCCGTGAGTTCGACCTGCTCGCCTTCCTCGCCGGGCGGCCGGGAGTGGTCGTGGCGCGCAAGGAGCTGCTGGCCGAGGTGTGGCGGCAGTCCTACGGCGACGACCAGACGATAGACGTCCATCTGTCCTGGCTGCGGCGGAAGTTGGGCGAGACGGCCGCCCGGCCCCGCTATCTGCGCACCCTGCGGGGCGTGGGCGTGAAGCTGGAGCCGCCCGGAGCGGAGCAGCCGCGATGAGATGGGCACTGGTCAAGGTCTGCCTCGCGGTCACCACGATGGTCGTGATCGCCTTCGCCGTCCCGCTCGCCCTGGTCATCGAGGAGATGGCCCGGGACCGCGCCTTCTCCAACGCCGAGCGCCAGGCCGCCGCGGTCGCCCCCGCCCTGTCCATCACCACCGAGCGCGAGCAGTTGGAGCGGGTCGTCGCCTCGGCCGGCTCCAACGCCCGCATGGCCGTGCACGTACCGGCCGTCGACGGCGCGGCGGCCGTCGAGATCGGCCGCGCCCGGGCCACCGGCGAGGACATCGCGACGGTGCGGGCAATGGGCCGCGCCTCCACCGCCGAGGTGCCCGGCGGGTCCACGCTGCTCCAGCCGGTCGCGCTGAGCTCCGGCGCCATCGCCGTCGTCGAGGTCTACGTCCCCGAGTCCGAGGTCCGCAACGGCGTGGGCACGGCCTGGGCGGTGCTCGCCGGTGTGGGCGCCGCGCTCGTCGTCGGCTCGGTCGCCGTCGCCGACCGGCTCGGCGTACGGATGGTGCGGCCCGCGCAGCGGCTGGTCGAGGGCGCGTACGAACTGGGCGAGGGCAGGCTCGGCGCCCGGGTGCCCGAGGAGGGACCGAACGAACTGCGGCTCGCGGCGGTCGCGTTCAACTCCATGGCCGACCAGGTCGTCCAACTGCTGGCGAACGAACGCGAACTGGCGGCCGACCTGTCCCACCGGCTGCGTACACCGCTGACCGTGCTGCGGCTGAACGCGGCCTCGCTCGGGGCCGGACCCGCCGCCGAGCAGACCCGGACGGCGGTCGCCCAGCTGGAGCGCGAGGTCGACACGATCATCCGCACCGCCCGCGAGGCCAAGCCGCAGACGGCGGCCGCCGGTCCGGGCGCCGGATGCGACGCGGCCGAAGTGGTCCGGGAGCGGATGGAGTTCTGGTCGGCGCTCGCCGAGGACGAGGGCCGCAAGTGGCGGGTGGCCGGGGCCGAGCGGCCGGTGCGCATACCCGTGGCCCGCGCCGACCTCGCGGCCGCGCTGGACGCGCTGCTCGGCAACGTCTTCCGGCACACCGCCGAGGGCACGGCGTTCGCGGTCGACGTGCACAACGGCGACGACGCGGTGATCGTGCTCGTCTCCGACGCCGGGCCCGGCATACCCGACCCGGAGGCGGCGATGCTGCGCGGGCGTGGATCGGGGAACGACGGCTCCACGGGGCTCGGCCTGGACATCGTGCGCCGGCTCGCGGAGTCCACCGGCGGGGACGTCCGTATCGGCTCCTCCGTGCTCGGTGGCACGGAGGTGCGGATCTGGATCCAGCTCGACCCGCGCTCCCCGGTGCGCTCGGGCCACCGGGGAGCGGTGCGCCGCCGCCGGCCGGGGAGATCCGCCGCGCGCCCCGCCCGTCCCCGGTCCCTTCCCTGAACACCCGCGTCGTGGGCGGCAAAGCGCCCCGGCCGGTTCACCCCCGATCCGGCCGGGGCGCGCTGGGAGCCGGACGGGCCGTCAGGCGGCGTCCGGCGGCGGCAGCTCCCCGGTGCGGGCCGCCCTGCCGTACCAGTGGGCGCTGGACTTCGGGATCCGGGCGAGGGTGCTGTAGTCGACGTAGACCGCACCGAACCGCTTGCCGTACCCGTAGGCCCACTCGAAGTTGTCCATCAGGGACCACAGGTAGTACCCGCGGACGTCGGCGCCGTCCGTGATGGCCCGGCGCACCGCCGCCAGGTGGGAGTGCAGGTAGGCGATGCGCTCCGGGTCGTGCACGCGGCCGTCGGCGTCCACCTTGTCGTCGTAGGCGGCGCCGTTCTCGGTGACGTACAGCGCCACTCCCGGCGCCTCCTGGGAGTAGCGCATGATCAGCTCGTGCAGGCCGCTCGGGTCGATCGTCCAGCCCATCTCGGTGCGGTCGCCCGGCGTCTGGTGGAACGCCACGTCATCCGCGCCGGGCCACGGCGAGTGCGCGCTCGCCCCGTGACCGTCGGCCCGCGGGCCCTCCAGCGTCGTGTCCGCCGCCGACACCAGGGCCGGCGTGTAGTAGTTGAGGCCGAGCGCGTCCAGCGGCTGGTGGGCGGTCTGCAGATCGCCGTCCAGGACGTAGGACCAGTCCGTGATCGACGAGGTGGCCTCCAGCAGCGTGGCCGGGTACGCCCCGTGCAGCATCGGGCCGTGGAAGACCCCGTTGGCCAGGTCGTCGATCTTCCGGGCCGCCGCCAGGTCCGCCGGGTCCTGCGAGACGGTGCGGACCACCGAGGAGTTGAGGCTGACCGCGACCGAGTTGCGGGCCGGCATCACCGACCGCAGCGCCTGCGCGCCCAGGCCGTGCGCCAGGTTCAGGTGGTGGGCCGCGCGCAGTGTGGCCGCGGGCTCGGTGCGGCCCGGCGCGTGCACCCCGGAGCCGTAGCCCAGGAAGGCGGTGCACCACGGCTCGTTGAGGGTGATCCACTGCTCCACCCGGTCGCCGAGCGCCTCCCCGACGATCTGCGCGTACTCCGCGAAGCGCAGCGCGGTCTCGCGCTCCGGCCAGCCGCCGGCGTCCTCCAGTTCCTGCGGCAGGTCCCAGTGGTAGAGGGTGACCGCCGGCTTGATCCCGCGTTCCAGCAGTTCGTCCACGAGACGGCGGTAGAAGTCCAGGCCCACCTGGACGGCGGGGCCCCGGCCGGTCGGTTGCACGCGCGGCCAGGAGACTGAGAAGCGGTAGGCGTTCAGGCCCAGGTCCGCCATCAGGGCCACGTCATCGCGGTAGCGGTGGTAGTGGTCGACAGCGATGTCACCGGTTTCGTCACCGGCGGTCTTGCCTGGGGTATGGCTGAAGGTGTCCCAGATGGAGGGCGTACGGCCGTCCTCCCGCACCGCCCCCTCGATCTGGTACGCGGAGGTCGCGGCGCCCCAGAGGAAGGCGGGCGGAAAGGTCACCGGGGTCACCGGCTGTGCGGACTCAGGCATGGAAGCGCTCCCATAGATGGTCGTGAAAGACCGACGGTTCGAAAGGGGAGGTGGACAGGGGTCGACGTGGACAGAGGGACGAGGGGCCGGGACCACGGTGACCCGGCCCCCGGAAGGCGGGGGTGTGCGCGGCGGCCGGGCCGTCGCGCGCGCGAGGACGGGCCGCGGGCGTCAGCCCTTGACCGCGCCCTGCATGATGCCGCCCACGATCTGCTTGCCGAAGATCGCGAAGACCAGCAGCAGCGGCAGCGTGCCGAGCAGCGCGCCCGCCATGATCAGGGACTGGTCGGGGGTGTAGCCGCGGCCCAGACCCGCGAGGGCGACCTGCACGGTCGGGTTGCCGGTCTGGGTCAGCACCAGGAAGGGCCACAGGAAGTCGTTCCAGGTCTGCACGAACATCAGCATCCCCAGCACGGCCATCGCGGGACGCGCCGCCGGGAACACCACGTGCCACACCACGCGCCAGCTGCTCGCGCCGTCCACCCGGGCGGCCTCGATGATCTCGTCCGGCAGCGCCTGGAGCAGGTACTGCCGCATGAAGAACACACCGAACGCGCTGACCAGCGACGGCAGGATCACCGCCTGCAACTGGTCGGTCCAGTCCAGCTTGGCCACCATCATGTACAGCGGGATGATGCTGAGCTGCGGCGGCACCATCATCGTGCCGATCACGATCAGCATCAGCGCGCCCCGGCCCCTGAAGCGCAGCTTGGCGAAGGCGAAGCCGGCGATCGTGGACAGGAACACGACCGTCGCCGCGGAGATCCCCGCCACGATCGTGGTGTTGACGAACGCCTTGCCCAGGTTGGCGTCCGTCCAGGCGACCTGGAGGTTGTGCATCAGGTTCGAGCCGAACCAGAAGGGCGGCGGGGTCTGCGCCAGCCGGTTGTTGTTCCGGGACGCGGCGATCGCCGTCCACACCAGCGGGAACAGCGACCCGATGGTGAACAGGGCCAGGATCACGTACGCGATCGGGCCGGCGTGCAGCTGCCCGCCCGCGCGGGCGGCCTTGGACCGGCGCGTCCGGCGCGGCCCGGCGGTCGGCGTCTCGGGTTCGGTCAGGGTCGTCGTCGTCACGGCCGGTCTCCTTAACTACTGGCGCGCAGCCGGCGCGAGATGACGTAGTTGACCACGCCGATCACGATCAGGATCAGGAACATCGTCCAGGCGATCGCGGAGGCTCGGCCCAGGTGCTGGTTCACCCAGCCCTGCTCGTACAGGTACAGACCCAGCGTCTGGAACTGGTGCTCGGCACCGCCGGAGGCGCCCTTGTTGGCGTCGAACAGCAGCGGCTCGCCGAAGACCTGGCTGGCGCCGATGGTCGACACCACGGCGGTGAAGAGGATGGTCGGACGCAGCTGCGGCAGGGTGACGTGGAAGAACTGCCGGATCCGGTTGGCGCCGTCCAGGGCGGCCGACTCGTACAGGTCGTTCGGGATGGCCTGCATCGCCGCCAGGTAGATCAGCGCGTTGTAGCCCGTCCAGCGCCAGATGATGATCGTGGAGACGGCTATCTGGGAGGGCCACTTGTCGTTCTGCCAGTCGATGTTGTCGAAGCCGACCGAGTGCAGCACCCAGTTGATCATGCCGTAGTCGCGGCCGAAGAGCAGCACGAAGACCAGGGAGGCGGCGGCGATCGACGTCGCGTACGGCGCGAGCATCGCGACCCGGTAGAAGGTCGAGGCGCGCAGCCGGTAGTTCAGGATGTGCGCCAGGCCCATCGCCATCAGCAGCTGCGGGACCGTGGAGATGATGCCGATGGTCAGGGTGTTCCGCGCCGCGTTCCAGAAGAACTCGTCATCGAAGATGCGGGTGTAGTTCCGCAGCCCCGCCCACTCCATGTCGGTCGGCGCCGTCAGCTCCACCGTGTGCAGCGAGGCCCACGCCGTGTAGATCAGCGGGAACAGCCCGAAGGCGACGAACAGCAGGAAGAACGGCGAGACGAACGCGTACGGGCTCCACCGCATGTCCCGCTGCCAGCGGCGGGACAGCCGCGCCCGGCGCCGGTGCTCCGCGTCGGCGGTGTCGGTTCCCGCCGGGCGGCCCGGGGCCGCGCCCCCCTCCTTCTCGGGGGGCGCGGCGGTGTCGTGCCGGGTGGCCATACCGGTCACTTCTCCAGGTTGTTGTCGATGGTCTTCGTGGCCGTCTTCCAGGCGTCGGCGGGCGACTTGCCCTTCGTCACGAGGATGACGCCGTTGTCCGTCAGGCCCTGCTGGACGATCTGGTCCTTCGGGCCGATCGTCTGGACCGGGATGGACTTGGCGGCCTCCGCGAAGATCTGGCCGATGGGCGCGTCACCGGTCATCTCGTTCTTCGCGTCGGTCACCGACGGCATGGTGTAGGCGCCGGGGGCGCTCGGGAAGCTGCCCTGGACGGCGAACAGCTTCGCCTGCTGCTCGGGAGCGGTCAACCAGGTGATGAACTCCGTCGCCTCCTTCACGTGCTTGCCGCTCTTGGGCACGGCCAGGAAGGAGCCGCCCCAGTTGCCGCCCTTGGGCGGCACGGCGACGTCCCACTTGCCGGCCGCGTCGGGCTGCGACTTGCCCTTGATGGTGCCGAGCATCCACGGCGGGCAGGCGACGGTGGCGAACTTGTTGTTCGCGATCGTCTGGTCCCAGGCCGGCTGGAACTGCGTCTGCGACTGGACCAGTCCCTCCTGGGCGGCCTTGGCGGTCAGGTCGAAGGCGGCCTTGACGGCGGGGTTCGTCTTGTAGATGACGTTGCCGGAGGCGTCGTAGAACTTCTCCTTCTCACTGCTGAGGATCGCGTTGATCAGACCGCCGGGGGAGTCCATGAAGTAGGTGCCCTTGGGCGCCTTCTTCTTGAACGTCTCGCCCGCCGTGACGAACTTGTTCCAGTCGCCCGCCCAGAGCTTGCCGACCTCCTCGCGGTCCGTGGGCAGTCCGGCCTGCTCGAAGAGGTCCTTGCGGTAGCAGATCGCCATCGGGCCGATGTCGGTGCCCAGGCCGATGGTCTGGTCGTCCTTGGTGGTGGCCTGCTGCCACTTCCAGTCCAGCCAGTTGCCCTTGTCCACGCCCGAGGCCTTGGAGAGGTCCTCGAACTTGGCTGCCTGGGTGGCGACGACCTCGGCGATGTTGCCGACCTCGATGGCCTGGACGTCCATCAGGCCGCTGTTGGTGGTGAGGTGGTTGACGAGCGCCGGGTAGTAGTTCTCGTTGCGCTCGACGACGTTTTCCTGAATCTTGATGTCGGGGTGCAGCTTCTCGTACTCGGTGTAGAGGCCGGCCTCCTTGAAGCCCATCGTGCCGAAGAGGCCCATCGTGATCGTGACCTTGGCACCACCGCCGTCGCCACCGCCGGTCGACGAGCCGGTCTTGTCTCCGCTGTCGCTGGAGCAGCCGGCCAGCAGCCCGGCGCCCAGCGACGCGGCTGCCGCCAGGACCACCGCCTTGCGGGCGATGGGGGTCCCCCCACTCGAACGAAGTCGAGAATGGGGGAGCAAACGTGCTCGCATTGCGTCCTCCTGTTGCCCTGACGTGCCGACCCCCCGGCCAACTGCATGTTGGGCCCGTTTTGTACTCGCTGCGGCTCGGGCGGGGAACGTGCGGGTTGTGTATGTGTCAGGTACTGTGGGAGCGCTCCCACCAGTGATGTGTTGAAGAGTCGCGGGTTCGAGCGGGGGTGTCAAGGGTGTGAGCGAGGACAAATGCGTTCGGTTATCGGCCTGTTAACTAACGCGGGAGGGGTGAGGTCCTCGACCCGGGTATGCGGAGTCGTCCCGTCCCCCGGGGTCCGCCGCGGCGGCCCCCGGGCACGGCGTCCGCGCTCGGGAGACTGTTACATTCCAGGCCAAGGCGGTTTCGACGGCGGAAGGGCGGAGCCAATGACAGGCCACGGAGCGCGGGGCCGGAGCGGCGGTCGGCCGACCCTCGAAGAGGTCGCCGCGCGGGCCGGCGTCGGCCGCGGCACCGTCTCGCGGGTGATCAACGGCTCGCCCCGGGTCAGCGACGCCACCCGGGCCGCAGTCGAGGCGGCGGTGGCCGAACTCGGCTACGTCCCCAACACGGCCGCCCGCGCCCTCGCCGCCAACCGCACCGACGCGATCGCCCTCGTCGTGCCCGAGCCGGAGACCCGCTTCTTCGCCGAGCCGTACTTCTCGGACATGCTGCGGGGTGTCGGCGCCGGACTGTCGGACACGGAGATGCAGTTGCTGCTGATCTTCGCCGGCAGCGACCAGAAGCGGCAGCGGCTGGCCCAGTACCTGGCCGCGCACCGGGTGGACGGCGTGCTGCTGGTCTCGGTGCATGCCGACGACCCGCTGCCGGACATGCTGGCCCAGCTGGAGATCCCGGCCGTGATCAGCGGTCCGCGGTCGGCGGGCGAGACCCTGACCTCGGTGGACTCCGACAACTACGGAGGCGCCCGTTCCGCCGTGGAGCACCTGATGGCCCGCGGCTGCCGCACCGTCGCCCACATCACCGGCCACATGGACGTCTACGGCGCCCAGCGCCGCGTCGACGGCTACCGCGACGCCCTGCGGGACGCGGGCCTGGAGGTGGACGAACTCCTCGTGGCCCAGGGAGACTTCACCGAGGGCGGTGGCCGCCGCGCGATGACGCGCCTGCTGGACCACCGCCCCGACCTGGACGCCGTCTTCGCCGCCTCCGACGTCACGGCGGCCGGCGCCCGTCAGGTGCTGCGCGAGGCGGGCCGCCGCATCCCCGACGACGTGGCCCTGGTCGGCTACGACGACTCCGCCATCGCCCGCCACATGGATCCGCCCCTGACCAGCGTCCGCCAGCCCATCGAGGAGATGGGCCGCGCGATGATCGACCTCCTGCTGAACGAGATCGCCGACCGCCGCCCGGCGGTGTCCCGGGGGCTGGAGCGGCGGCAGCTCGTACTGCCTACGGAGCTGATGGTGCGGGCGTCGTCGTAGCGGGCCTCGGACCGCCGGGCCGGGTGGCTCCCGCCGCGACGAGAAGAGCGACCGACTCGGCATGGGAATCGGCCACCGCCCACTCCAGGGGAGTACGGCCCGTGCCGTGATCCTCACGAAGATTCGGATCGGCTTCGTGCGCCAGGAGCGTGCGCACCGTCTCGGTGTGCCCCCAGCAAGCGGCCGCGCACAGGGGCGTGCCTTCCGCTCCGCGCCCGCTCTCGGTGTCCGGACGGGCCCCGGCCGCGAGAAGCAGTCGGACCATCTCGGCATCCCCCTGTACGGACGCCGCATAGAGCGGGGTGGTGCCCTCCCTGTCCGCTCGCTCCGGATCGGCACCGGCCCGCAGCAGCGCCTCCGCGTGGGCGGTGTCGCCCAGCATGGCCGCCGAGACGAGGTGCCCGGAGAGCTTCTTGCGCTGCCGTCGGTTCATGGCTGCCGAGGTTACCGTCGCGGCGCGCGGTTCCGGGCCGGTCAGGAGGAAGCGGAACCACCGTCGGTCCCCATGCGCTGACGCCTGTAGTGGCGAGCGGCTCGGGCGCGGTTTCCGCACGACGGCTTGCACCACTCCTGCCGCCCGTGGCCCTGGACGAAGTAACGCACGCAGCGGGGCGCGGTGCAGGCGCGCAGACGCTCCCGCTGCGACCCGCTCAGGAAGTCGATGGCGGCACGGGCGAGGGTCGCGACAAGCAGGACCTTCGGATCGCTCCCCGTGGAGAAGATCCGCGCTACGGGGGTTCCTTCGCGAGGCCAGTCGAGCCGCGGGGCGACCGGTTCACGGGCGGCGACCGCGTTGAGGTGGGCCAGTGCCTGGTCGGTCGGCATCAGCCGACGGGCATCCGCCGGACTGGGGGGAGCGGGGCTGACCGCGCGGGCGAACAGGGCTCGCGTCGCCCGCCGCAGTTCGACGATCTGGAGCCTGAGGTCCTCGTCCGTCGCGATGCCCTCGACCGGGACATGGCCGGTCAGCAGATCGCCCTGCGCCTGGACCCTGCGCATGCCCTGGGAGGGCGACTCCCCGGCGGACCGGGACCAGCCGCCCGGCCTCGCCTTCCACGTCCTCGGCGACGACCGGCGCCTGACCACCCACTACCGCGTCGTTCTCCGACGCTCACGTCCGGCCGAGCGGCCCCTGACGCAGCGGAACATGCAAGAGGCCGGTGACCTGGATAATCCAGGCCACCGGCCTCTTGGTGAAGGGTGAGTGACGGGACTCGAACCCGCGGCATCCTGGACCACAACCAGGTGCTCTACCAGCTGAGCTACACCCACCATGACCGGTCCGAGGGATTCTGCGGTTTCCCCGACCGGCCGAGAAGAAGTCTACAGGGTCGGAAGGGGTGCTCGCGCACAGGTTTCGCGGCGCCCCTTCGCGGGGCCCCGCTATGCCTGCTGAGCAGGCAGGACGTGCTTCGCCGCGATCGTCTTGGCGGTGTCGGAGTCGGGGCCGGGCTGCGGGACGAAGACGGCCTCGCGGTAGTAGCGCAACTCCGCGATGGACTCGCGGATGTCGGCCAGGGCACGGTGGTTGCCGTTCTTCTCCGGGCTGTTGAAGTACGCCCGCGGGTACCAGCGCCGGGCCAGCTCCTTGATCGAGGACACGTCCACGATCCGGTAGTGCAGATAGCCCTCCAGCGTCGGCATGTCGCGCAGCAGGAAGCCGCGGTCGGTGCCGACCGAGTTTCCGCACAGCGGGGCCTTGCCGGGCTCCTTGACGTACTCCCGTACGTAGGCCAGGACCTGCTCCTCGGCGTCCTTGAGCGTCGTGCCGCCGGCCAGCTGGGTGAGCAGGCCGGACGCGGTGTGCATCTCACGCACCACCTCCGGCATCGTCTCCAGCGCCGAGTCCGGCGGCCGGATGACGATGTCGACTCCCTCGCCGAGTACGTTCAGCTCGGAGTCGGTGACGAGGGCGGCCACCTCGATGAGCGCGTCGTCGGACAGCGAGAGGCCGGTCATCTCGCAGTCGATCCACACCATGCGATCGTTCATGTGTCTCACCTTACGGCGCCCCGCCGCGACCCGGACCGGCCGTGCGGTGCCCTTGTCGGGCAACGGCCGGCGCGGACCCGCGCCGGGACGGCCGGGCGGACGGGACCAGGAGGGCCCGTCCACCCGGCCGCCGTGGGTCAGGAGCCGCCGCGCTGGCCCGGAACGCTCGCCGACAGGGCCGCCGTGCGGCGCGCCTGGTGGGGCACCTGGCCGTCCGGGTGGAAGGAGGACAGCGGCGACGCGGGCCCGGCCGGGGCCGCCGCGGAGTGCGGTCCCGGGCCGCCCGGCATGCCGGCCGTCCCCGACACGAGGTCGCCGTCTCCCGGCCGCTCGTGCTGTGGCCGCCGCGCCCGGTAGGCCGCCCGGTACGCCGCCGGGGACGAGCCCAGCTGCCGCCGGAAGTGGCCGCGCAGTGCCACGGGGGAGCGGAAGCCGCAGCGGCCCGCCACCTCGTCGACCGAGTAGTCGGACGTCTCCAGCAGCCGCTGCGCCTGGAGCACCCGCTGGGTGATCAGCCACTGCAACGGCGCGCTGCCGGTCAGGGAACGGAAGCGGCGGTCGAACGTACGCCGGCTCATGTACGCCCGCGCCGCCAGCGTCTCCACGTCGAACTGCTCGTGGAGGTGCTCCAGCGCCCAGGCGACGACCTCGGCGAGCGGGTCGGCGCCGATCTCCTCCGGTAAAGAGCGGTCCAGGTAGCGTTCCTGGCCTCCGCTCCGGCGAGGCGGGACCACCAGTCGCCGGGCCAGCGCGCCCGCCGCCTCGTTGCCGTGGTCCGAGCGCACGATGTGCAGGCACAGGTCGATCCCGGCCGCCGTACCCGCCGACGTCAGCACGTCGCCGTCGTCGACGAACAGCTCTCTGGGATCCACGTGCACCGACGGATAGCGCTTGGCCAGCGTCGGCGCGTACATCCAGTGCGTGGTCGCCGGCCGGCCGTCCAGCAGCCCGGCCGCGGCGAGTACGAACGCCCCGGTGCACAGGCCCACGATGCGGGCCCCCTCCTCGTGCGCCCGGCGCAGCGCGTCGAGCGCCTCCTCCGGTGGCGGCGAGGTGATCGAGCGCCAGGCCGGCACGACGACCGTGCCCGCCCGTGAGATCGCCTCCAGGCCGTGCGGTGTGGTGAGTTCCAGGCCCCCTGTGGTCCGCAGCGGGCCTTCCTCGCCGCCGCACACCAGCAGTCGGTAGCGCGGTACGCCGGCGTCCTGGCGGTCAACCCCGAACACCGACAACGGTATGGAACTCTCGAAGATGGGGCCGCCGCTGAACAGCAGCACCGCGACGATCTCCTTGCGGCGTCGCCCGGACAGCTTCCGGGCCGCGGTTTCCGGCGCGGCAGTGGAGTCGTGGCTCATACTGCTAAGCCCCCCTCGGTGGTCGCGGCTCCTCGGTTGTGTCGCTCCTGCACGTTTCCCCTCGGTCCTGCACGAGTCCCCCGCCGTAAGACAGTCAAGATCGAATCTACTGCGTCCCGCCGTGCCGTGTTGACCAGTTCGTCACCCGGCACATTGTCGACATGGCAACTTGGCGTGAAGCATTCGATCACGAAGCGTTGCACTCGGGGAGCGTGCAGGGAAGTGCGCCTCGTCGTGGTGGCCAATCCCCGTAGGGTGCGCGGTCCTGCGGAGACCCTTTCCGTGCAGGTCGAACGGGGGGTGAGGGGTACTTCGGCCGGGGAATGCACGGATACGAGAAGTTGGCTGAAAAGCTACGGCCGCGTGCGCAAAAACCGGTCAGCCGACCGGTGCCGTTCCGTCCGGGTGCCCGCCGCCCTGGTGCGCCCCGTTCCCCGTTCCGTGGTGGCGGTCCTGGTACGGGGCGCGCTCCTCGGTGCGCAGCCGGGCCGCCACGCGCTCGGAGTGGCGCAGCAGTGCCCGGCAGGCCCCGGTGACGGCCCCGAGGCCCAGGGCGGTGCCGGCGGCGCCGGCGAACGAGGTGCCGTACCAGAGCAGGACCACGGGGACGAGTGCGCAGCTGAAGACGGCCCAGCGCACCATCTCGTCCACGGCGCCGCCCTCCCCGCCGGCCGCGGCGCGCCGACCGCTGTTCTGCGCGATGCCCGGTGCGGTGTCCTGTGCGGGGAACGGATGTCGGTCGGGGACGGTGCGGGGTCCGGACAACGGCGTGCTCCCTACGGCGGCGGTTCTCCGGGATCAACGCGTGTTCGATCGGTCGGTCACTGTGCGGCACCACGCGGGCCCCGCGCGGCCGTACGGCACCCCGCCCGACCCCCCGGCGGCGCCCCGCCGTTACCGTGATCCCGCCCGTCCCGGAAGGTGAATCCCGTACAAACCGCCTGTACGGGGCACCAACCATTGCCTTGCGGGCGTGGCTCGTGCATGCTCCGGTGAACCGCCACGGAGAGTGCGCGGGATCTGGGCTAAGGAGGCGTGCCGCCGTACCCTTGGGGGTATGGGGACGGGAAGACCATTCCCGGACACAGCTTCGCCGCAGACTGTCGTCCCCGACAAAGGATCACATCGCCGAGACAGCCATGGCCGGTCACGAATTCTTCGAACCCGCGGACCGCAAGCGACCGCTCGCCGACCCCACGGCGGCCGATCCCCTGGCGGCGGAAGAGTCACGCCATCCCTGCGATCCGGCGTTCAAGCACGGCGTCGTCGTCGGCTTCGACGGATCCACCTCCAGTGAGCGCGCCCTCGCCTACGCGATCGGCATGGCGCTGCGCACCCACTCGGGGCTGATCATCGTGCATGTCGCCAACCGGCTGCCCACCACGGTGTGGGCGGGCTGCGAGCCCCCCGTCTTCGTGGACGTGCCGGACCACCGCACCGAGGTCCTCGGCCTCGAACTCGCCTGCGCGGAGTACCTGGCGGAGGTGCCCTGGATCCTCGTCGAGCGCGGCGGCGACATCTGCCACGAACTCGAAGAGGTGGGCAAGGAGTACGAGGCGGACGCGATCGTCGTCGGCTCCACGCACGGGCTCGTGGGGCGCCTGTTCGGCTCGGTCGCGGGCCGGCTCGCCAAGCGCGCGCAGCGGCCGGTCGTCGTCATCCCTTAGCCGGTTCCGCCCCGGCCGGGCTCACGTCGGCCAACTTCCCTTTCCAGCCACGCGCTTTCCGTAAGCTACTCGCACGTAGAGGTGTTTGTGCCCTTGTGAAGGGCATATACCGGTCACCGCACAACTGCGCAGGCATGAAGGGAGCTTGCCGTGGCCAACGACGTCTCTGCGGGAAGCACCACGACCACCATCCTCGGCCGACTCGCCCTCGGTGTCACCCTGCTGGCCTTCGGCCTCGGGTACACCGAAGTCATCAACGGAGTGACGGCGAACGACTCGGTGACACTCGCTCACTATGTGGGCGGCGTCGCGCTGTTCGTCGCCGGACTGCTGGCCTTCCGCGATCGCGACACCGCGACCGGTACGGCCTACTGCGCGCTCGGCGCCCTCTGGTTCACCTGGGCCGTCTCGGTGGGCAGCCAGGTCTCCGGCAATGGCGCGGGGCTCTTCCTGCTCCTGTTCGCCCTCGTGGCCCTGACGTTGACGCTCGCCGGCGGCGACGTGCTCGGACAGGGCACCTACGGGCTGTTCTTCGTCTCCCTGGTGCTGCTCGCCATCGCGCTCTTCGCCGACAACGGCGGCCTGGCGAAGGTGGGCGGCTGGTTCGCCGTGGCGGCGGGAGCCGTCGCCTGGTACGCGGCCACGGCGGCGCTCGCCCACTGGCCCACGGAACTTCCGCGACGCGCTGCCGGCCGGGGGGTGACGGCCACCGGTTAGCCGCGCGGGCTGGGGGGTTGGCATGCTCCCCGGCGACGGAGACGGACCCCCGCGTGATGGGTGGCACACGCGGGGGTCCGGTCTGTTGTTCTGCCCGTGCGGGTGCGTGGGGGCTGGTCGCGCCCCCACGGCGGGGCCGCATGTCGATGCGGCCCCGCGCCCTTTGGGGCGATCCGCTACTCCACCGTTACCGACTTGGCCAGGTTGCGCGGCTTGTCGATGTCCCGGCCCAGGGCCAACGCCGTGTGGTAGGCGAGGAGTTGGAGGGGGAGGCCCATGAGGATCGGGTCCAGCTCGTCCTCGTTCTTGGGCACGACGATCGTCTGGTCGGCCTTCTCCTGCTCCTGGTGGGCGACGGCGAGGATCCTGCCGCTGCGGGCCTTGATCTCCTCCATGGCCGCGCGGTTCTTCTCCAGCAGGTCGTCGTCCGGCACGATCGCCACCGTCGGCAGGGCGGGCTCGATCAGGGCCAGCGGGCCGTGCTTGAGCTCGGAGGCCGGGTAGGCCTCGGCGTGGATGTAGGAGACCTCCTTGAGCTTCAGGGAGGCCTCACGGGCCACCGGGTAGCCCCGGACCCGGCCGATGAAGAGCATCGAGCGGGCGTCGGCGTAGTCCCGGGCCAGCCGCTCGATCTCCTCCTCCTGCTTCATGATCTCGGAGATCTGCGCCGGCAGCCTGCGCAGGCCCTCGATGATCCGCTTGCCGTCGCGCACCGACAGGTCGCGGATGCGGCCCAGGTGCAGGGCGAGCAGCGCGAAGGCGACGCAGGTGTTGGTGAAGCACTTGGTGGACACCACGCAGACCTCGGGCCCGGCGTGCACGTAGATGCCGCCGTCCGCCTCGCGGGCGATGGCGGAGCCCACCACGTTGACGACGCCGAGCACCCGCGCGCCCTTGCGCTTGAGCTCCTGCACGGCCGCCAGCACGTCGTACGTCTCGCCGGACTGGGAGACCGCGATGTACAGCGTGTCGGGGTCGACCACCGCGTTGCGGTAGCGGAACTCGGAGGCCGGCTCGGCGTCGGCGGGGATGCGGGCCAGCTCCTCGATCATCTGGGCGCCGATCATGCCCGCGTGGTAGGAGGTGCCGCAGCCGAGGATCTTGACCCGGCGCACCGCGCGCGCCTCGCGGGCGTCGAGGTTGATGCCGCCGAGGTGCACGGTGGCGAACCGGTCGTCGATCCGGCCGCGCAGCACCCGGTCCACGGCCTCGGCCTGCTCGTGGATCTCCTTGTGCATGTAGGTGTCGTGGCCGCCCATGTCGTAGGAGGCGGCCTCCCACTCCACGGTGGTCGGCTCGGCGGTGGTGCGGGTGCCCTCGGTGGTGTACGTACGGAAGTCGTCGGCCTTGAGGGTGGCCATCTCGCCGTCGTCGAGCGTGACTATCTGGCGGGTGTGGGTGACCAGCGCGGCGATGTCGGAGGCGACGAACATCTCCTTCTCGCCGATGCCGAGCACGACCGGCGAGCCGTTGCGGGCCACCACGATGCGGTCGGTGAAGTCGGCGTGCAGGACGGCGATGCCGTAGGTGCCCTCGACCTGGCGGACGGCGGCGCGGACCCTCTCCTCCAGCGTCTCGGCCTCGGAGCGGGCGATGAGGTGGGTGAGCACCTCGGTGTCGGTCTCGGAGAGGAACTCCACGCCCTCCGCCTGGAGCTTGCGGCGCAGGTCGGAGGCGTTGTCGATGATGCCGTTGTGCACGACGGCGACCTTGTTGTCGGCCGACATGTGCGGATGGGCGTTCACGTCGGAGGGGGCGCCGTGGGTGGCCCAGCGGGTGTGGGCGATGCCGGTCGTGCCCTTGAAGCGCGCCGGGACCTTGGCCTCCAGGTCGCGGACCCGGCCCTTGGCCTTGACCATCTTCAGGCCGGCCGTCTTCGGCGAGGTGACGGCGATGCCCGCGGAGTCGTAGCCGCGGTACTCCAGGCGCTGAAGGCCTTCCAGGAGCAGGGGGGCGACGTCACGCTTGCCGATGTATCCGACGATTCCGCACATACAGGTATCCCTCAGCCGTAGACGATCCGGCGCAGCTGCCGGAGGGAGAGTTCCGGCGGTGCCACCGCCCGGTATTTCAGGTCCGCCAAGATCCGTTCGAAGATCTCCGCGTTCACCAGGCCCTGGGCCTGGAGCTCACGGTGGCGGCGACGGACGAACTCCTCGGTCGTCTCGTCGAAGTAGGCGAGCACGTCCTGGACCACCCGCAGCGCCTCGCCCCGGTTCAGGGGCGTGGACCGCGTCAGGTGATCAACAAGTTCGTCGTGCACCCGGTGGATTCTGGAGTAAGGGGCGGGCTTTCGCAAGAAACCTGCCCGATTTCGGGCAGGAGGTGTCGGTGGGAGGGCAGGGGCGAGGTGGTGGAGGCGCCCGGAGCGGTTCTCACATGCGTCTGAGGACCGCCTGCTTGGCCAGGGTGAACTCCTCGTCCGTGAGCACTCCCGTGCGGTGCAGTTCGCCCAGCTCGCGCAGCCGTCGCAGCAGGGCGTCGTGGTTCTCCCCGTCCCCGTCCGCGCCCTGGTCGGGGACCGCGGCCTCCACCACGGCGGGCCCGCCGTCCACGGCCCCGTCCCATGGCGCGGACGGATGCGGCAGCCGGGCCTGCACGGCCGCCGCGACCAGCGCCATCAGCGGGTCCTTCTTGAAACCCCACAGTTCCACGGCGTTCGGGTCGTGCTTGGGCGGGACGCCGGCGGGCGCGCCCCGCACGGTGAGGCGCAGGAAGCCGTTCTCCAGCCCGGCGGCGGGCAGCCACTCCACCGCGGTGATGTCGGCGAGCGCTATCGTGCGGGCCCCGCCCGCGGCCTTGGCGTCCTCCGTCTTCCAGTTCCACTCCAGACGCACCCGCTCGCCGTCGAAGCTCGCCGTGCCGTCCCCGGCCGACACCGAGAGCGGCAGCGCGGGACCGGGCAGCAGGTACTCCGTCACCGGGACCGGGGGCACCTGCTCCAGCCGCAGGGCGTCACGGACCACGTCCACGAAGTATTCGGCGACCCCGTACCGCTCTGACTCGACCAGCAGCTGATAGGGGTCGTGCGGCTCGGTCAGCCGGCCCGCGGTCGCGTGCAGCAGCGGATCGGCGCCGTCGCGCAACCGCAGCCTGAGCCGCCCGCACCGCTTGCCCTGCTCGAACGAAACGCCCGCCAGAGCGGCGAGCGGTACGCGGATCTCACCCAGGGTCCGGCGCAGCAGACCGACGTTCTTGTCCCGTCCCGGGGTCAGTCTCAGGGCGTCGCCGTCCAGGACCCACGTGCCGTCGTTCTGGATGATTTCCGTCATGGGGAGATTGTTTCACCCCATCTGCGAGAGAGTGGTCTATACCGTCGGGGCTCATGGAGTCCCCGAGCCGAACGAAGGGAGCGCATGTGAGACGGCACCACAGCACGACTCCCCGCAGAATCCGGATGCCCAGGACGAGCCGGGCCCTGGGCGCGCTGCTGCTCGTGGCGGCCGCCGGAGCCTTCACCGTGGGCGCCGCGCCCGCCGGGAAGGCGGCGCCCGCAGCGGCCGCGACGCCGCTGGGCCAGGTGGTCCCGGCCCCCGCCTCCGTCCGGGCGGGCGGATCCCCGTACCGCATCACGGCGGGCACCCACATCCGCGTCGACGGCTCCCGTGGGGCGCGCCAGGTGGGCGAGTACCTCGCGGACGTCCTGCGGCCCTCCACCGGCTACCGCCTGCCGCTGACCACACAGGGCCAGGGCGGCATTCGGCTGCGGCTGGCCAAGGGGTCGTACGGCGCCGAGGGCTACCGGCTGGACAGCGCGGCGAGCGGGGTGACGATCACCGCCGGAAAGCCGGCCGGCCTCTTCCACGGTGTGCAGACCCTGCGGCAGCTGCTGCCCCCGGCCGTAGAGAAGAAATCCGTGCAGCCGGGCCCGTGGCTGGTCGCCGGCGGCACCATCAAGGACAGCCCGCGCTACGCCTACCGCGGCGCCATGCTCGACGTCTCCCGGCACTTCTTCACCGTCACGCAGGTCAAGCGCTACATCGACGAACTCGCCCTCTACAAGATCAACAAGCTGCATCTGCACCTGAGCGACGACCAGGGCTGGCGCATCGCCATCGACTCCTGGCCGCGCCTGGCGACCCACGGAGGCTCCACGCAGGTCGGCGGTGGCGAGGGCGGCCACTACACCAAGGCCGACTACAAGGAGATCGTCCGCTACGCCGCCTCCCGCCATCTGGAGGTCGTGCCCGAGATCGACATGCCCGGCCACACCAACGCGGCCCTCTCCTCCTACGCGGAGCTGAACTGCGACGGCGTGGCACCGCCGCTGTACACCGGCACCAACGTCGGGTTCAGCTCGCTGTGCGTGTCCAAGGACGTCACGTACGACTTCGTGGACGACGTCATCCGCGAGCTGGCCGCCCTCACCCCCGGCCGCTACCTGCACATCGGCGGCGACGAGGCGCACTCCACGAGCCACGACGACTACGTGAAGTTCATGAACCGGGTGCAGCCGATCGTCGCCAAGTACGGCAAGACGGTGATCGGCTGGCACCAGCTGACCGGCACCACCCCGGCCAAGGGCGCGCTCGCCCAGTACTGGGGCCTGGACTCCACCAGCGCCGCGGAGAAGTCCCAGGTCGCCCAGGCCGCGCAGAACGGCACCGGGCTGATCCTGTCCCCGGCCGACCGGGTGTACCTCGACATGAAGTACACCAAGGACACCCCGCTCGGACTGGCCTGGGCCGGCTACGTCGAGGTGCAGCGGTCCTACGACTGGGACCCGGGCAGCTACCTGCCGGGCGCGCCCGCCTCAGCGGTGCGCGGTGTCGAGGCCCCGCTGTGGTCGGAGACCCTGTCCACCTCCGCGCACATCGACGCCATGGCCTTCCCCCGGCTGCCCGGCGTCGCCGAACTCGGCTGGTCACCCGCGGCCACGCACGACTGGAACACCTACAGGACGCGCCTGGCGGCCCAGGCGCCGCGCTGGGACGCGCTCGGGATCGGGTACTACCGCTCCCCGCAGGTGCCCTGGCCCGCGCAGTAGGAACAGCGGGGGGAACACACGACGACGGGCACCCCGGAGGACCGTACTCCGGGGTGCCCGTCCGTCCGCGCCGGGGCTCACCGCCCCGCGAGGGGGTTCCGCAGGGTCCCGACCAGCTGGAGCGCCCCGGAGGGGTCCGCGAGGTCCACCATCTGCCGGTTGTCGCGCAGTTGGAGCCGGTTGAGGCAGGACAGCGCGAACTCGGGGGCGAACAGGTCGTACTGCCGGAACTTCCAGGCGAGTTCGGGCACCGACTCCTGGTACCCGCGGACCGCCTCGGCGACCGTCCGCCAGAAGCCGTCCTCCTCCAGGATCCCCTCGGTGGCGAGGCCCGCGGCCAGGAAGCGGAAGAAGCAGTCGAAGACGTCCGTGAAGAGGGACAGCAGCTTCTGGTCGTCCGGGACCTCCACCCGGATCCGCCGCACCTGGGGCGGCAGCGCGGCGTCCGGGTCCAGCACCGCGATCTCCTCGGCGATGTCCTTGAAGACCGCCCGCCGCACCTCGCCGTCCTCCAGCACCAGGATCACGTTCTCGCCGTGCGGCATGAACACCAGGTCGTAGGCGTAGAAGCTGTGCAGGAGAGGGGTGAGGTAGGCGCGCAGGTAGCCGCGCAGCCACTGCCGCGGGGACAGTCCGGAGCGCTCGATCAGGACACCCGCGAAGGACGCGCCCTCGTGATCGACGTGCAGCAGCGAGGCCATGGTGGCCAGGGACTCGCCCTCCCGCAGCGAGGGCACCGGGCTCTCGCGCCACAGCGCGGCCAGCATCTTCCGGTACGGCGAGTAGCGGTCCGTCGCCTCCTCGTACTCCAGGTGCCGGTAGCCGACGGCCGCGCGCTCGCGGATGATCGTCAGGCCGGTCGACTTCAGCACCGGGTCGTCGGCGATGAGCTGGGCCAGCCAGTCGTTGATGGCCGGGGTGGCCTCCATGTAGGCGGCCGACAGTCCGCGCATGAAGCCCATGTTGAGCACGGACAGCGCGGTCTTGACGTAGTGCCGCTGCGGGTTCGTGCGGTTGAAGAAGGTCCGGATGGACTGCTGGGCCAGGTACTCGTCGTCGCCCTCGCCCAGGCAGACCAGGTGCCGGCGGGCGATCTCGGCGGCGAAGGTGACGGTGAGCTTGTTCGACCACTGCCAGGGGTGGACGGGGATGAGCAGGTAGTCGGCGGGGTCGAGGCCCTGGCCGGTGAGGCGGGCGTGGAAACGCTCGACGGTCTCCGCGCCCAGCTCCTCGCGGAGGAAGGCCTCGTACTCGATGCCGACGCCCGCCGTGAAAGCCGCCCGTGAGCGGTGCGCGGCCAGCCACACCAGCCGGACGGGGCTCGCGGTCTCGGGGGCGTACGCCAGGTACTCGTGGCCCCCGAAGCCGAGCCGCCCGTTGTTGGCGACGAAGCAGGGGTGGCCCTCGGTCATGCCGCTCTCGATCTCCTGGAAGGAGCCCTTCGCCAGCTCGGCCGACGTGACCCGCGGCTTGGCGAGCTTGTAACAGGTGCTCGCCAGGGTGGAGGAGATCTCCTCCAGGTAGATCGGGAGGATCTCGTCGCTCAGCCCCAGTGACGCCTTGAACTCGATGAAGAAGTCCAGTGCGGCGAGCGGCAGTTCGGTGCCGTCGCGGTGGCGGGTGATCGAGTCCGGGTCCACCTGCCAGTGGTCGAGGGCGTGGCGGACGGCGGTGAAGCGGTAGCGGGTGAGGCCGTCGTCGGTGTGGACGGCCCAGTGGTCTCCGTCAGGCCGGGGAGCGAGCAGCCGCTCGTGCGTGAACTCGGCGAGAGCCTTGCGTATGAGCAGGCGGTTGGCGCTCTCCCAGCGCTCCGGGGAGAGGTGGGACACGGCGTCGGCGAGGGTCATGCCGTCACCCCCGTCGCCGCGGTGAACTGCTCCCGGGTGCAGAAGCTCAGCAACGCCGTCTTCTCGGGTTTGCCGATCTCGCGCTCCGGCACGAACCCGACGGCCGTGTTCAGTCTCTGCACGGCCTTGTTCCGCACGTCGGGCTCCACCACGACCCGGCGCGTCGCCGGATCCTCGAACAGGTGCCGCAGCACGGCGGTGAGCACGGCCCGCGTGAACCCGTGCACCGGCGTGTCGGTCGGCGCGACCAGGAAGTGCATGCCGACGTCGCCCGGTTCCGGCTCGTACAGCCCCACCAGCTCGCGATGGGCCGGGTCGTACCTCTCCATCAGGAAGGCGGGCTCGCCGTCGTGCAGGCCGAGGAAGGCGTTGTGGTGGCGGTCGGCTGCGATCTCCATGTAGGCGCGCTCGACGTCCGTGAGTTTCGCGTCCTGCATCATCCAGAACGCCGCCTTGGGATGGGTGACCCAGCCGTGCAGCAGCTCGGCGTCCTTCAGCGGGTCGAGCGGACGGATCGTGAAGGTCATACGGCGAACTCCTGGAAAGCGATGGTCTTCTCGACCGGGTAGTGCTCGGTGCCGAGCAGCTCGCGGATGATGCAGCTGTTGCGGTACGCGCCCATGCCCAGGTCGGGACTGGTGACGCTGTGGGCGTGCACGCCGGCGTTCTGGAGGAAGACGCCCCGGCCGGTGACGTCGATCGCGTAGTTGCGGCCGATGTCGTGGTTGCCGCGGGAGTCGTAGCGCAGCCGGTCCCGGATCGGCTTCAGGAACTCCGGTTCGGCGTACCGGTAGCCGGTGGCCAGGACCAGGCCCTCGGAACGCAGCTCGAAGTCCTTCCCCTGCTCCTCCTGGCGGAAGGTGAGGGTGTACGCGCCGTCGTGGTGGGTCGCGCCGGTGAGCGCGGAGTTGGTGAGCAGGCGGGTGGGGACCGGGCCGCCGAGGTTCTTCTGGTAGAGCAGGTCGAAGATGTCGTCGATCAGGGTGCCGTCGATGCCCTTGAACAGGCCCTTCTGTTGCTCGGTGAGGCGGTAGCGGGTCTCCTCCGGCAGCGCGTGGTAGTAGTCGATGTACTCCGGGGAGGTCATCTCCAGCGTGAGCTTGGTGTACTCCAGCGGGAAGAAGCGCGGGGAGCGGGTGACCCAGGTCAGCCGGTAGCCGTGGGCGTCGATCTCACCGAGCAGGTCGTAGTAGATCTCGGCGGCGGACTGGCCGCTGCCCACCAGCGTGATCGACTCCTTGCGCTGGAGCGCCGCCTTGTGCTCCAGATAGCGGGAGTTGTGCAGGTGGTCGCCGGGCAGGTCGCGGCAGGCCTCGGGAAGGTACGGGGGTGTGCCCGTGCCGAGCACCAGCCGGCGGGTGCGGTAGGCGGCTCCGGTGTGCGTCCGCACGGTGTACAGCTCGTCGCCGTCGTCGTACGTCACCTCGGTGACCGTCGTGCCGAAGCGGACGCTGCTCAGCCGGGACGCCGCCCAGCGGCAGTAGTCGTCGTACTCGACGCGCAGCGGGTAGAAGTTCTCCCGGATGTAGAACGAGTACAGGCGGCCCTTCTCCTTCAGGTAGTTGAGGAAGGAGAACGGGGAGGTCGGGTCGGCCAGGGTGACCAGGTCCGACATGAACGGGGTCTGGAGGTGGGCGCCGTCGAGGAACATTCCCGAGTGCCACTCGAAGTCGGGCTTGGACTCCAGGAAGACGCCGTTCAGTTCGGCGATCGGCTCGGTGAGGCAGGCCAGGCCGAGGTTGAAGGGGCCCAGGCCGATGCCCACGAAGTCGTAGGCGGTCCGGGGCTGTTCCGGGACCTCGGGAGCTTCGGTCGCTTCAGGACGCGCGGTCAAGGGACTCTCCCAGGTACTGCTCGGCGTGGCCGGCGATCAGGTCGAGGACGGCGGTGAGGTCGCCGGTGGTGGTCTCGGGGTTGAGCAGGGTGAACTTCAGGTAGTGGCGGCCGGCGACCTTGGTGCCCGCGACGGCCGCGGCGCCGGAGGCGAACAGGGCCTTGCGGGCGTAGAGGTTGGCGCGGTCGATCTCGGCCGGGTCGGTGACGGCCGCCGGGATGTAGCGGAAGACCAGGGTGGACAGCGCCGGCTCGACGACGACGTCGAAGCGCGGGTCGGAGGCGAGCAGTTTCCAGCCCGCGGCGGCCAGGTCGCACACCTCGTCGAAGAGCTGTCCGACGCCGTCGGCGCCCATCACGCGCAGGGTCATCCACAGTTTGAGGGCGTCGAAGCGGCGGGTGGTCTGGAGGGACTTGTCGACCTGGTTGGGGATGCGCTCGGTCACCGCGCGACGCGGGTTGAGGTAGTCCGCGTGATAGGTGGCGTGCCGCAGGACCGAGGCGTCACGGACCAGCACGGCGGAGGAACTCACCGGCTGGAAGAAGGACTTGTGGTAGTCGACGGTGACCGAGTCGGCGCGTTCGATGCCGGCGAGCAGGTCGCGCCGGGTGGGGGAGACCAGCAGGCCGCAGCCGTACGCCGCGTCGACGTGCAGCCAGGTGCCGAACTGCTCGCACAGTTCCGCGATCTCGGGCAGCGGGTCGACGGAGCCGAAGTCGGTGGTGCCGGCGGTGGCGACCACGGCCATCGGGACCAGCCCGTCGCGGCGGCAGCGCTCCAGCTCGTGGGCGAGCGCGAGGGTCTGCATGCGCTGGTCGTGGTCGACGGGGACACAGACCACCGAATCGGGGCCCAGGCCCAGCAGTCGGGCTGACTTCCGCACGCTGAAGTGGCTTGCCTCGGAGGTGAGGATCCGCAGTTTGGAGACGGCGTCGCTCTTGGCCTCCTCACGGGCCAGCAGCAGCGCCTGGAGGTTGGACTGGGTGCCGCCGGAGGTGAACACGCCGTCGGCGTCGGGGCCGAGGCCGACGCGGGCGGCCGTCCAGTCGATGAGCTTGCGCTCGATCAGGGTGCCGCCCGCCGACTGGTCCCAGGTGTCGAGGGAGGAGTTGACGGCGGACAGGATGGCCTCGCCGAGCACCGCCGGGATGACGACCGGGCAGTTGAGGTGGGCGAGGTAGCGGGGGTGGTGGAAGTAGACGGCGTCCTGGAGGTAGACCTCCTCCAGCTCGTCGAGGGCCGCCGTGGTGTCGTTCAGGGGCCGGTCGAGGTCGATCCGCTCGATGCGGGGGGCGAGGGCGTCGGCGGTCACGCCCGTGAACGGCCGGTCGGTGGTGGCCAGTCGGGCGGCCACCCGCTCCACTCCTTCTTTCACGGACCGGCGGTAGTGCTCCGCGGTCAGGTCATTGAGCAGGTGTGAGCGCATGTGGGGGGTCCTCCGGTGGGTGGGGACGGTCCGAGCGGGACGGGAAAGCGGCGCCGTTCGTGCGCAACTCAACTTAGGTTAGCCTAACCTAAGTTGATCTAGGTCGAACGCTGCCCCGCCGTGACCGGTGTCACTCCTGCGCGCGCAACTGCTCCTCGCTCAGACCGTGCCGCCAGTAGCCCACGAAGGTGACGCGGCGCCGGTCGGTCCCGCGCTCGCCGACGAAGTGCCGGCGTAGCGCCCGGACGCACCCGGACTCGCCCGCGAGCCAGACGTAGGGCCGCGCGCCGGCCGGGAACCGGATGCCGCGCAGGGCGTCGAGCGCCATCGGGGGCCCCTCCGGGCGGCCCGGCTCGCGCACCAGCCAGGTGACCTCGGCGTCGGCGTCGGTCACCACGTCCTGGATGTCGCCCATGTGCCCCACCTCCAGCCACGCGCGCACCCGCGTGCCGGCCGGCAGGGACTCCAGGATCGCGGTCGCCGCGGGCACGGCGGTCTCGTCGCCCCACATCACCACCAGATCGGTGTCCTCGGGCGGGCGGAAGCGGATCGCCCGGTTGTCCGCGACCGCCGGACCGAGCAGCAGGACGCGGTCGCCCGGAGTGGCACGGGCGGCCCAGCGGGAGGCGGGGCCGGCGGGCACCGCGGCGCCGGGCTCCATGCCGTGCAGGGCGAAGTCGATGTCGATCTCGTCGGGCCCGTCGGGTCCGCGGCGCAGGGACCGCAGGGTGTACGAGCGCATCACCGCCCGTACGTCGTCGGGGAGGTCGCGCCAGCCCTGCCACCACCCGTCCCCGAGTTCGAGCGGCACCACCGGCTCGGACTGGCCCGGGTGCGGCAGGAACAGGGAGAGGGACTGGTCGAGTCCATCGGAGTGGAAGGCGTGCAGGTCGGGCCCGGCGAAGGTGACCCGGACGAGAGACGGGCCGAGCCGCCTCGTCCGTACGACCTGGAGGGAGAAGAAGCGGAACGGGGCGGCCACGGCCGTCGTCATGGGTGCTCCTGAGTCATCGTCAGGGTGCTTGGGTGTGGGGGGTGGTGGTGCGTGCCCGGGGGCGCGGGTCGAGTCAGGCGACCTTCTTCGCCGTCTCGATGGCCTTCGCGAGGTCCTCGAGCAGCGGGGCGCACTTGTCGTACGACAGGATCGGCTCGGGGTTGCGGGCGATGACCTGCTTCGCCTTGACCGCGGGCAGCTTCTTCCAGGTGCCCTGGGTGATGTCGGCGGGCTGGATCGCCGAGGTGCGGTTGTCCATCATGATGATGTCCGCCGCGTACTTGTTGGCGTTCTCCCAGCTCAGGGACTCGTACCAGCCGCCGCCCTGCTTCTTGGCGCTCTCCGGGGGCTCGACGAAGTTCACGCCGAGGGCCTTGAAGTACTCCAGGTCGACGGAGAGGTTGGTGCCGGAGACGTAGAACAGGTCCTGGCTCGCGGAGCCCGCCAGCACCTTGATGTCCGGCTTCGACCGGGCGGCGGCGCGCAGCCGGACGGCCGCGTCCTCGAACCGCTTCCTGGCCTGCTTCACCTTGTCGCCGGTGACGTCCGCGCCGAGCGACTCGG
The DNA here is from genome assembly GCF_006540305.1 of Streptomyces sp. 6-11-2. Lineage (GTDB taxonomy): Bacteria > Actinomycetota > Actinomycetes > Streptomycetales > Streptomycetaceae > Streptomyces. The sequence continues at coordinate 4,550,062 of NZ_BJOR01000001.1, forward strand.
CCAGCGCGAGCATGCGCTCCAGCGGCTCCGTCAGCTGCCGGTCGTAGACGGAGATCCCCACGGTGGGGGCGCCGACGGCGAGGATCTTCTTCTTCGACTCCTCCGGGACGTACCAGAGGGTGCCCGCGTCGTCGAACATGGTGGAGACGAGCAGGTCGGGGGCGAGGGACGCGTACTTCTCGATGTTGAACTGGCCCCACTCGTTGCCGAGCACCGTCACCTTGCTGACGTCCATGTCGCCGGCCTGCACATCGGCCTTGCCGTCCTTGGTCGTCGTCGGGCCGAAGACGCCCTCGACCCGGACGCCGTAGTCGTGCAGCGCGGCGGCGACCCCGACGAAGGCGACGATCCGCGAGGGGGCCTTGTCGGTCTTCACGGTCTGCTTGCGGTCGTCCTTGAAGGCCCAGGGGCCGGACGCGCCGGTCGCCGCATTGCCGCCCGAGCCGCCGCCTTTCGCGTCGCCGTCACCACAGGCTGCGAGTACGGCACCGAGACCGAGGGCGCCGCCCGCGGCGAGGATGCCGCGGCGGGAGAGATGAGTGGCACGGGCGTTGGGCATGGGTGTGACTGCTTTCGAACGGGGCGGAGCGCCCGCCGGACAGGTTCGAAGGTAGGTTAGCCTAACCTCAGTTCCTGTCCAGGGGGCGGGTCGTCACGTCCGTGCCGGTCGGCGGCCCGTGCGCTGCCGGGGCGTCAGCTCGTCAGGCCCAGCTCCCTCGCGATCAGCATCCGCTGCACCTCGCTCGTGCCCTCGCCGATCTCGAGGATCTTGGAGTCGCGCCACATACGGGCCACCGGATACTCGTTCATGAAGCCGTAGCCGCCGTGGACCTGGGTGGCGTCGCGGGCGTTGTCGACGGCGATCGTCGAGGAGTAGAGCTTGGCGAGCGCGGCCTCCTTCTTGAAGGGCTCGCCGGCCACCAGCCGGTAGGCGGCGTCGCGCCAGGCCAGGCGGGAGGTGTGGGCCTTCATCTCCATGTCGGCGATCTTGAACTGGATGGCCTGGTTGGAGCCGATGGGCTTGCCGAAGGCGTGCCGCTCCTTGGCGTACTTCACCGACTCGTCCACACAGCCCTGGGCCAGCCCGGTCGCCAGCGCCGCGATGGCGATCCGGCCCTCGTCGAGGATCCGCAGGAACTGCGCGTAGCCGCGGCCCTCCTCGCCCAGCAGGTTCGCCGCCGGCACCCGGACGTCGGCGAAGGACAGCTCACGGGTGTCGGACGCGTTCCAGCCGACCTTCGAGTAGGCGGGTGCCACCGTGAAGCCGGGCGTGCCGGAGGGGACGATGATCGCGGAGATCTGCGGGCGCCCGTCGGGCTTGTGGCCGGTCACCGCGGTCACGGTCACCAACCCGGTGATGTCCGTGCCCGAGTTGGTGATGAAGCACTTGGTGCCGTTGATCACCCACTCGTTGGTGTCCGGGTCCAGCCGGGCCGTCGTACGCGTCGCGCCCGCGTCCGAACCGCCGTCCGGCTCGGTGAGGCCGAAGGCGCCCAGCATCTCGCCGGAGCACAGCCGCGGCAGCCACTCGCGCTTCTGCTCCTCGGTGCCGAAGAGGTGGATCGGCATGGCGCCGAGCGAGACTCCGGCCTCCAGCGTGATGGCGACCGAGGAGTCCACCCGGGCCAGCTCCTCCAGCGCGATGCCCAGCGCCAGGTAGTCGCCGCCCATGCCGCCGTACTCCTCCGGGAACGGCAGCCCGAACAGGCCCATGCGGCCCATCTCCCGGACGATCTCGTACGGGAACTCGTGCCGCTCGTAGAAGTCGCCGATCTTCGGGGCGACGACGTCGTGGGCGAACTGCTCCACCGTACGGCGGAGTTCCTCCAGCTCGGGGGAGAGACGGTGGTTCATCGTCGATCACTGCTCCTTGTGGGAGAGGGCACGGAGGGTGCGGGAGGGGCTGGGGCGGCCCAGCCGATCGGCCATCCACGCGCTGGTGGCGGTCAGGCGGCCGAGGTCGACTCCGGTCTCGATGCCGAGACCCCGCAGCATCCACACGAGGTCCTCGGTGGCGAGGTTGCCGGTGGCGGACTTGGCGTACGGGCAGCCGCCGAGGCCGCCCGCGGAGGCGTCGACGGTGGTGACGCCGTGCTGGAGGGCGGCCAGGGTGTTGGCGAGGGCCTGGCCGTAGGTGTCGTGGAAGTGCACGCCGAGCGCGGAGGTCGGCACGTGCTGCTCGTTGAGCGTGGCCAGCAGCTCCAGGACGTGCCCCGGGGTGGCGACGCCGATCGTGTCCCCGAGGCTCAGCTCGTCGCAGCCCATGTCCAGCAGCGCCCTGCACACTTGGGCGACCTGGTGGAGCGGGACGGCGCCCTCCCAGGGGTCGCCGAAGCACATGGAGACGTAGCCGCGGACATGGGCGCCCTTCTCCTTCGCGCGGGCCACGACGGGTTCGAAGACCGCGAGTGACTCCTCCACCGTGCGGTTGAGGTTGGCCCTGGCGAAGGACTCGGTGGCGCTGGCGAAGACGGCGATGCGGTCCGCCCCCAGGGCGAGCGCGCGCTCCAGCCCGCGCGCATTGGGCACGAGGACCGGCAGACGCACCCCCTTCAGATCCTTGACCTGAGCGAACAGCGCCTCCGCGTCCGCCAGTTGGGGTACCCACTTCGGGTGGACGAAGCTGGTGGCCTCCACGGTGGTCAGGCCCGCGTCGGCGAGGCGGCGGATGAACTCCGCCTTGACCTCGGTCGGCACGGTCGCCTTCTCGTTCTGCAGTCCGTCGCGCGGTCCGACCTCGTGGATCCTGATCCGCGCGGGCAGGTCGGGGGCCGGGACCACCATCGGGAGGCCGGTGTCCGACGTGCTCAAGCGGTCCGAGGTGCTCATGCCGTCTCCTCCTCCACGGGGGCGATGACCGCCAGGACCTGGTCCATGGCGACCGTCGTGCCCGGTGTGACGTCCAGCTCGGTGACGGTGCCGGCGTGCGGCGCGGAGATGACGTGCTCCATCTTCATCGCCTCGACGACCAGCAGGCTCTGCCCCGCGGCCACCTCGTCGCCGACCGCGACCTTCACCACCGTGACCGTGCCCGGCATGGGGGCGGTGAGCGAGTCGGCGCCGGAGTGGGCCGCGCGGCTGAGGGAGGCGGCCACCGGGTCGTGGTCGCGCACGTGCCAGGCGTCGCCGTCGCGGGCCAACCAGTCGGCGGCGCGGTGGAAGGTGTGGCGGACGCCGTCGAGAGTGACGGACACCGTGTCGTCGGTGACGGTGGGGGTGCCGCGCATCTGGTGAGTGACCGGTTCGAGTCCCGCCACGCGCAGCGGGAACGCCATCGGCTTCGGCTCCCCGCCCAGCCGCCAGCCGCTCGGCACGGAGAACGGGTCGGTCCAGCCCCCGCCCTTCGGCCGCAGGTCCTCCAGCCGTACGGCCGCGGCGGCCTCGTAGACCTCCTCCGGCACCTCCGCGGGGATCAGCTCGTCCGCCACCCGCTCCACCAGCCCGGTGTCCAACTCGCCCGCCACCACGTCCGGGTGGGCCAGCAGCCGGCGCAGGAACCCGGCGTTGGTCTGCACGCCCAGCGTGACCGTCCCGGCGAGGGCCGCCCGCAGTTTCCTGAGCGCGGTGGCGCGGTCCGGGCCGTGGGCGATCACCTTGGACAGCATCGGGTCGTACAGGCTGCCGACCTCCGTGCCCTCGCTGAGCCCGGAGTCGGTGCGCACGCCGTCCCCCTCCGGCTCGCGCAGCCCGAGCACCGTGCCGCCCGAGGGCAGGAACCCGCGGGCCGGGTCCTCCGCGCACAGGCGCGCCTCGATCGCGTGACCGGTCAGCCGGACGTCCTCCTGGGCGAACGCCAGCGGCTCGCCCGCCGCCACCCGCAGCTGCCACTCCACCAGGTCGAGCCCCGTGATCAGCTCGGTGACCGGGTGCTCCACCTGGAGGCGGGTGTTCATCTCCATGAAGAAGTACGACGCCGGGTCCTTGCCGGGAACGATGAACTCCACCGTGCCCGCGCCCCGGTACCCGCAGGAGCGGGCCGCCTGGACCGCGGCCTCGCCCATCGCGGCCCGGGTCTCCTCGTCGAGGAGCACGCTCGGGGCCTCCTCGACGATCTTCTGATGGCGGCGCTGGAGGGAGCACTCGCGCTCGCCGAGGTGCACCACGTTGCCGTGGCCGTCGGCCAGGACCTGGATCTCGATGTGCCGGGGGCGGTCGACCCAGCGCTCGACCAGCAGGGTGTCGTCGCCGAAGGAGGCGCGGGCCTCACGGCGGGCGGCGGCGATCTCCTCGTCGATCTGGCCTGCGTCCCGCACCAGCCGCATGCCCTTGCCGCCGCCGCCGGCGGACGGCTTCAGCAGCACCGGCATACCGATCCCGCGGGCGGCGTCGGCGAGCTGGGCATCGGTGAGCCCGGAGCCGCTGGAACCGGGGACCACCGGCACCCCGGCGGCCTTCACCGTCTCCTTGGCGCGGACCTTGTCGCCCATGAGGGAGATCGCGTCGGCCGGAGGGCCGATGAAGACCAGCCCGGCCTCCTCGCAGGCGCGCGCGAACCCGGCGTTCTCCGCCAGGAAGCCGTACCCCGGGTGGACGGCCTGCGCGCCGGTACGGGCGGCGGCCTCCAGGATCCGCTCGACGGACAGATAGCTCTCGGCCGCGGGCGCCGGGCCGATCCGGACCGCCGTGTCGGCCTCCCGGACGTGCCGGGCGCCGGCGTCGGCGTCGGAGAAGACGGCCACCGAGCGCACGCCGAGCGCGCGCAGCGTACGGATGACCCGGACGGCGATCTCGCCCCGATTGGCCACCAGAACCGTTTCGAACATGGTCACGAGGTCCCCCCTCACATCCGGAAGACGCCGAACTGGGGGTCACCCAGCGGGGCGTTGGCGCACGCGGTCAGGGCCAGGCCCAGCACCTGGCGGGTCTCCAGCGGGTCGATCACGCCGTCGTCCCAGAGGCGGGCGGTGGCGTAGTAGGCGTTGCCCTGGTGCTCGTACTGGGCGCGGATGGGGGCCTTGAACGACTCCTCGTCCCGTGCCGGCCACTCCTCGCCGCGGGCTTCGAGCTGGTCCCGCTTGACGGTGGCGAGCACGGAGGCGGCCTGCTCGCCGCCCATGACGGAGATCTTGGCGTTCGGCCACATCCACAGGAAGCGGGGGGAGTAGGCCCGGCCGCACATGGAGTAGTTGCCCGCGCCGTACGAACCGCCGACCACGACGGTCAGCTTGGGCACGCGGGTGCAGGCGACCGCGGTGACCATCTTGGCGCCGTGCTTGGCGATGCCGCCCGCCTCGTAGTCCTTGCCCACCATGAAGCCCGAGATGTTCTGCAGGAACAGCAGCGGGATCCCGCGCTGGTCGCACAGCTCGATGAAGTGGGCGCCCTTCTGGGCGGACTCGGAGAACAGGATGCCGTTGTTGGCGACGATCCCGACCGGGTGGCCGTGGATCCGGGCGAAGCCGGTGACGAGGGTCTGCCCGAACTCGGCCTTGAACTCGGCGAAGCGGGAGCCGTCGACCACGCGCGCGATGATCTCGCGGACGTCGTAGGGGGTGCGGGGGTCAGCGGGCACCGCCCCGTACAGCCCGTGGGGGTCGATCTTGGGCTCGACCGCCTCTGTGACCTCCCAGGGCAGGGAGCCGCGCGTGGGGAGGGTCGCCACGATGTTCCGTACGATGCGCAGGGCGTGGGCGTCGTCCTCGGCGAGGTGGTCGGTGACGCCGGAGATCCGGGAGTGGACCTCGCCGCCGCCGAGCTCCTCGGCGGTCACGACCTCGCCGGTGGCCGCCTTCACCAGCGGCGGCCCGCCCAGGAAGATCGTGCCCTGGTTGCGGACGATCACGGCCTCGTCGCTCATCGCCGGGACGTAGGCCCCGCCGGCCGTGCAGGAGCCGAGGACGGCGGCGATCTGCGGAATTCCGGCGCCCGACATCCGGGCCTGGTTGTAGAAGATCCGCCCGAAGTGCTCCCGGTCGGGGAAGACCTCGTCCTGCATGGGCAGGAAGGCGCCGCCGGAGTCGACCAGGTACAGGCAGGGCAGGCGGTTCTCCAGGGCCACCTCCTGGGCCCGCAGGTGCTTCTTCACCGTCATCGGGTAGTAGGTCCCGCCCTTGACGGTGGCGTCGTTGGCGACGATCACGCACTCGCGGCCGCCGACCCGTCCGATGCCGGCGATGACCCCGGCGGCCGGTGCCTGGCCCTCGTACATCCCGTCGGCGGCCAGCGGTGCCAGCTCCAGGAAGGGCGACCCGGCGTCGAGGAGGGTGTCCACGCGGTCGCGCGGCAGCAGTTTCCCGCGCGCGGTGTGCCGGGCGCGCGCCCTCTCGCCGCCGCCGAGCCGTGCGGCGGCGAGCTTGCCGCGCAGCTCCTCGGCGAGCGCGCGGTGTGCCTGTTCGTTGGCCCGCCAGGCCTCCGACGCGGGATCGGCCGCGCTCGTCAGCTCCGGTGCCTCGTGCATCCTTGCGGTCCCCTCACCCGGGTGGTCGGTGCGCCCGACTGTTAATGAGCGTTAACGCGTTTGCCTCCAGGTTAACGAGCGCTAACCTCCCTGTCTAGAATTACTTCCATGGCCACCCGAACCGATGCCCCCACCCGCCGCGAGCAGATCCTCAAGGAAGCCGCGAGGCTCTTCGCCGAACGCGGCTTCCACGGTGTCGGCGTCGACGAGATAGGCGCCGCCGTGGGCATCAGCGGGCCGGGTCTGTACCGGCACTTCGCGGGCAAGGACGCGATGCTCGCCGAGCTGCTGGTCGGCATCAGCGGTCAGCTCCTGACGGGGGCGAAGCGGCGTCTGGCCGAGGCCGACGGGGTGGCCGGGCCGGAGGCGGTGCTCGACTCCCTCATCGAGGGGCACATCGACTTCGCGCTCGACGACCGTCCCCTCATCACCTTGCACGACCGGGAGCTGGACCGCCTGCGGGACAGCGACCGCAAGCTGGTGCGCCAGCTTCAGCGGCAGTACGTCGAGCTGTGGGTGGAGGTGGTCCGTCAGGTCCACCCGGATCTCGCCGAGCCGGCCGCGCGGTCGGCCGTGCACTCGGTGTTCGGGCTGCTGAACTCCACGCCGCATCTGGGGCGGGCGGGTGCCCTGCCGGGGCGGGGGGACACGGCGGAGTTGCTGCATCGGATGGCTCGGGGGGCGTTCGCGTCGGCGCCTGCGCCTGCGGCGGGCTGAGCGGTTTGTGGGTGCGGCCCGGCATGTGATGGGGCTGTGCCCCATGCCCCCGGGGTGTGTGTGGGGTCTGGTTCGCCCCCGCCGCCCCTACCCGTCCCGTCCCGTCCCGGGGGGCTTCGCCCCCGGACCCCCGTGGTTGCCTGCGGGTTCGTGGGGGCCGGGCGCGCGGTTCCCCGCGCCCCTGGTGGCAAGGGGCTTCGCCCCCCGCCCGCTCCGGCTCGCCGCTTCTGTGACCTGTCTTACCCGGGCTGCTCTTTACGGCGTTGTGTACTCGCCGGTACGTTGGTGTGAGCAAGCGCTTAGACAGTCCATGTGTGGAGGTGGCGGCGTGCGTCGTACGGTGTTCAGTGAGGATCACGAGGCGTTCCGGGAGACCCTCCGCGCCTTCATCGAGGCCGAGGTCGTACCGGTCTACGACGAGTGGTGCGCCGCCGGCCAGGTCCCGCGCGAGTTCTACCACCGGCTCGCCGAGCTCGGCCTGTTCGGCATCAACGTCCCCGAGGAGTACGGCGGCGCGGGACTCCAGACGCACCGGTTCGAGGCCGTCCAGTACGAGGAGACCGCCCGCGCGGGCGTCACCTTCGGCGGCTCCGGCGTCCACGTCCTGCTCGCGCTGCCCTACCTCAAGATGCTCGCCACCGACGAGCAGAAGAAGCGCTACCTGCCCAAGTTCGTCTCCGGCGAGGAGATGTGGGCCATCGCGATGACCGAGCCCGGCACCGGCTCCGACCTCGCGGGCATGAAGACCACCGCCCGGCTGAGCGAGGACGGCACGCACTACGTCCTCAACGGCGCCAAGACCTTCATCACCGGCGGCGTCCACGCCGACAAGGTCATCGTCTGCGCCCGCACCGCCGCCCCGACGGCCGAGGACCGCCGCCACGGCATCTCCCTGTTCGCCGTGGACACCCGGTCCGAGGGCTACTCGGTGGGCCGCAAGCTCGACAAGCTGGGCCTGAAGGCCTCCGACACCGCCGAGCTGGCGTTCGTCGACGTCAAGGTGCCGGTCGAGGACCTGCTCGGCGAGGAGAACAAGGGCTTCTCCTACCTCGGCGCCAACCTGCCCTCCGAGCGGTGGGGCATCGCCTTCGGCGCCTACGCGCAGGCCGGCGCCGCCGTCCGGTTCGCCAAGCAGTACGTGCAGGAGCGCACCGTCTTCGGCAAGCCGGTCGCCCACTTCCAGAACACCAAGTTCGAGCTGGCCGCCTGCCAGGCCGAGGTGGACGCGGCGCAGGCCGTCGCCGACCGCGCGCTGGACGCCCTCGACGCCGGTGAACTCACCCCCGCCGAGGCCGCCTCCGCCAAGCTGTTCTGCACCGAGGTGGCCCACCGCGTCATCGATCGCTGCCTCCAACTGCACGGCGGCTACGGCTACATGAACGAGTACCCGATCGCCCGCCTGTACGCGGACAACCGCGTCAACCGCATCTACGGCGGCACCAGCGAGATCATGAAGTCGATCATCGCCAAGGACATGGGCCTGTAAGGGCAGGACGGCGCATGAACCCAGCACTTCGGTCCCTGCTCGATCTGCTCGACCTGGAGCGGATCGAGCGGGACATCTTCCGCGGCCAGTCCCGCTACGCGGTCGTCCCGCGCGTCTTCGGCGGGCAGGTCGCGGCGCAGGCGCTGGTCGCCGCCGGGCGCACGGTCCCCGGGGACCGGCACGCGCACTCGCTGCACGCGTACTTCCTGCGCCCCGGCGACCCGGGCGCGCCCATCGTCTACACCGTGGACCGCATCCGCGACGGCCGCTCCTTCACCACCCGCCGGGTCGTCGCGGTCCAGCACGGGCAGCCCGTCTTTCACCTCTCGGCGTCCTTCCAGACGTACGAGGAGGGGCTGGAGCACCAGGCACCCATGCCGCTCGCCCCGGACCCGGAGACCCTGCCCACCTCGCAGGAGCGGATGCGCGGCTACGACCACCTCCCGCGCCAGGTCGTGGAGCGATTCCTGGAGGCCCGCGAGGCCGTCGACCTGCGCTACGCCGACGAGCCGCCGTACGGCAGGTTCGGCGAGGCGCGCGAGCCGCACTCCCAGGTGTGGTTCCGGGCCAACGGCAAGCTCGACGGCGACATCGACGAACCTCTCCTGCACGTCGTCCTCGCCACCTACGTCTCCGACATGACGCTGCTGGACTCCGTGCTGCTCGCGCACGGCCGCGGCGGCTGGGCGGTCGGCGACGTGGTCGGGGCCTCGCTGGACCACGCGATGTGGTTCCACCGGCCGTTCCGGGCCGACGAGTGGCTGCTGTACGACCAGGAGTCCCCCTCCGCGCACGGCGGCCGCGGCCTCGGCCAGGCCCGCATCTACACCCAGGACGGCCGGCTGGCGATCTCGGTGATCCAGGAGGGCGTGGTCCGAGTGCCCCGCTCCGAAGGACCTGCCGCCGGCTCCTAGCCCAGGCCCGCCCGGTCCAGCAGGTACGCCGTCATCGGGTCGTAGTACCGGGGGCTGACCACGTGGTCGTCGAGCGGCACGGTCACCTGGACGGTCCCCTCGGCCTCGGCGACGAACAGGGCCGGGTCGTTGCAGTCGGCGTAGCCGACCGAGTCCACGCCGTGCTGACCGGCGTATCCCGCCCAGCCGTGGTCGGCGACGACCAGGTCGGGCAGCGGGCGGCCCTCGCGCTCCAGGCCGGTGAGGACGGCCCGCATCGGCTCGCCGGAGTGGGTGTGCCACAGCGTGGCGCCGTGTTCCAGGACGGCCACGTCCGCGAACTGCATGACGTACCCCTCGTTCGTCTGGAGCCCGTCCGGGATCACCACGATCTCGCAGCCGGCGGCGCGCAGGGCGGCGGCGGTGGCGCGGTGCACGTCGAGCAGGCCGCCGGGGTGACCGGTGGCGAACAGGACCCGCTGACGGCTGTCGGCCGCCTTGCGCAGCCGGCCGGCCATCCGCTCCAGGGCGTCGACGGTCAGCTCGGGGTCGATGGTGTCCTGGCCGTAGCGGTGCTCCGGGTCGTCGTTGACGCCGACGCGCTCCGCCATCACCGCCAGCACGTCCTGCTCGTCGCTCCAGCGGTCGCCGAGCTCCAGACCGAGCCAGAAGTGGCGGTCGCCGTTCGCGAGCTTGCGGTAGTGGGAGAGGTTGTTCTCGCGAGGGGTGGCGACGTCCCCGGCGATACGGGTCCTCACGAGGTGGTCGACGAGCTCGGCGCGGCTGGGTGTCCCGGATATCGGCATGGCTCCCATTGTGGTGCAGCGCACTGCCCGCGTCGCCGGTGTCCCGGCCGCTGGGACGCGGGTCACGCCCGCCGCAGGGCGAACCACAGTTCCATGCGGACGTCGGGGTCGTCCAGGTCGGTGCCGAGGAGGGCGGCGCAGCGGGCGATGCGCTGGCGGACGGTGTTGCGGTGCACCGACAGGGCGACCGCGGTGCGGTCCCAACTGCCGTGCAGGGACAGCCAGGTGCGCAGCGTCTCGATGAGCGCGGGAGCCGCGCCGAGGGGGGCGAGCAGCGCCTGGGCGTGGGCGTCGGCTTCGTCCCGAGGGAGCAGGTCGGTCAGGCCGGGGCGGGTGCCGTGGCCGACCAGGGCGGCGCGGGTGGCGCGGGCGCGGGCCAGGGCGCGGGCCGCCTGGGAGTCGGCCGCCGCCCAGTCGCCGGGGCCCACGGCGGTGCTCACCCCGAGGGCCCAGCCGGGCTGGGGGCCCGGCTCCCGCTCGGCGGGCAGGAGGACCCGTACGACCCCGTCGGCGAGGTCGACCAGGGCCGAGCCGAGCGCGGCGCCGAGCGCGGCGGCGGCCACGGCGTCGGCCGCCTGGTTCTCCGGCCGCGCGTGCACGACGACCCACCGTCCGGTCCCGAGCAGCGGTGCCACGTCCTCGGGCGCCGCGCCCAGCAGCACCCGCACCAGCGCCGAGGAGCGGGCCGCCCCCGTACCGCTGCGGTGCTCCCCGGTGAGCAGCGAGAGCAGCACGGCGGCCACGGACGCGATGGTGTGGTCCCCGGGTTCACGGCGCGGCGAGGACACCCCGAGCACGAAGCCCTGCCCGGTCCCGAGGGCGTAGGCGGCGAGATGGCTGCCGGCCACGGTGTCGGTGGCGGAGGAGGGCGCGGGCCGGCCCGCGGGGGCGGCTGCCCGGACGGGACGGCCGGTAGGGGGCGGAGCCGGGGTCGTGGGCGTCCGGACGGGCGTGCCCGGTGGGGTCGGGGGCGCCGTGGTCGTCGGGGCCGGGCGGACCACGTCCGTCAGGTGGGCGAGCGCCTGGCGGGCCGCGTCGTGCGGGGCGCGGCCCGCCGAGGCGATCTCCGCGCCGTCCGGGCCGTACAGGGCCGCCCAGCCGGTCAGGCGCTGGGCCAGCTGACGCAGGACGGAGGGGACGGGGTCGGGGCGGGAGGCGGCGGCCGCGAGCCTCTGCTGTGCCTCCGTGACGCGGCGCAGTTCCGCCAGCCGGGCCTGCGCCATCAGCTGCCAGACGGCGCGGGCGACGCCGGAGAAGGTGGTCTGCGTCGGGACCTCCAGGAGCGGCAGGCCGTGGGCCTCGCAGGCCGCCACCAGAGTGCGCGGTACCGAGTCGTGCACCGGCGCCAGGCCGAAGCCGATGGCCGCGCCGCCCGCCGCGGCCACCCGGGAGACATAGGTGTCGAAGTACGGGCCGGTGGCGTCCGCCGGAGTGACGTGCACCCCGGCCGTCAGCAGCAGCTCGCCGCCCAGCAGGTACGGGTAGGGGTCGGTCATCTCCGAGGTGTGCGCCCAGTGGATCACGGTGTCCCGGTCGGCCGGGCCGGCGATCAGGCGCAGCGCGAGGTCCTCCCGGGCCAGCAGCGCGGACAGCGGGATTGGTGGGGTCGGTGGGACCGCCGGGGCCAGTGACACGGATGCGTCCGGCATGATGTGCATTCCCTCCATACCGTCGCGACTCGAATGGATGAAAAGTACACTTCGCAGTCGCTTTTCGGCCACCTAGTGTCTAGGGGACCGGCAGCCACGGGTACGGGCGATGTCCCCGCGAGCCCTTGCCGACGTCCACCCCCACATATCTGCACGACCCCATACATCTGCACGACACCGCCACCCGGATGTGCGCGAAGGAGGGCCCCACATGGCCGTCGACTACACAGTGATCGTCGTCTATCTCGCCGGCATGCTGGCCATGGGCTGGTGGGGCATGCGCCGCGCCAAGTCCAAGAGCGAGTTCCTGGTCGCGGGCCGCCGCCTGGGCCCCGCGATGTACTCCGGCACCATGGCGGCGATCGTCCTCGGCGGCGCGTCCACCATCGGCGGCGTCGGCCTCGGCTACAAGTACGGCCTCTCCGGTGCCTGGATGGTCTTCACCATCGGCCTCGGGATCCTCGCCCTCTCGGTCTTCTTCTCCGCGCGCATCGCGCGCCTGAAGGTCTACACCGTCTCCGAGATGCTCGACCTGCGCTACGGCGGCCGGGCCGGCGTCATCTCGGGCCTGGTGATGTGGGCGTACACCCTGATGCTGGCGGTGACCTCCACCATCGCGTACGCCACGATCTTCGATGTCCTGTTCGACCTGAACCGCACCGTCGCGATCATCCTCGGCGGCACGATCGTCGTCGCCTACTCCACCCTCGGCGGCATGTGGTCCATCACGCTGACCGACATGGTGCAGTTCGTGGTCAAGACGATCGGCGTGCTGCTCCTGCTGCTGCCCATCGCCGTCGTCAAGGCGGGCGGCTTCAGCGAGATGAAGGCCAAGCTGCCGACCTCGTACTTCGACCCGCTGGGCATCGGCGGCGAGACGATCTTCACCTACGTGCTGATCTACACCTTCGGCATGCTCATCGGCCAGGACATCTGGCAGCGCGTGTTCACCGCCCGCAGCGACACCACGGCCAAGTGGGGCGGCACCGTCGCCGGCACCTACTGCCTGGTCTACGCGATCGCCGGCGCGGTCATCGGCACCGCCGCCAAGGTGCTCTACCCCAACCTCGGCAGCCCCGACGACGCCTTCGCCACCATCGTCAAGGACGACCTGCCCATCGGTATCCGGGGCCTGGTGCTCGCCGCCGCCCTGGCCGCGGTGATGTCCACCTCCTCCGGCGCGCTGATCGCCTGCGCCACCGTCGCCAACAACGACATCTGGTCCCGGCTGCGCGGCGCGGTCCGCCGCGACGGGGATGCGCACGACGAGGTCAAGGGCAACCGCGCCTTCATCCTGATCATGGGCGTCGGCGTGATCTGCACCGCCATCGCGCTCAACAACGTCGTCGAGGCGCTGACCGTCGCCTACAACCTGCTCGTCGGCGGGCTGCTCGTGCCGATCCTCGGCGGACTGCTGTGGAAGCGCGGCACCGTGCAGGGCGCCCTCGCCTCCGTGATCGTCGGCGGCGCCGCGGTCATCGGCCTCATGGCGACCTTCGGCATCCTCGCCAACGAGCCCGTCTACTACGGCCTGTTGTCCTCCCTTGCCGCCTACGTCATCGTCTCCCTGGCGACCAAGCCGACCGACGCGGCCGTCCTCGCCGCCTGGCGCGAGCGGCTCGCCGGGCGTACCCCCGAACTCGCGTCCGAACCGGCCCCCGCTCACCAGTAGAGTCGATCACGAGCCATCGCATACGCGACGAAGCGCAAGAAAGAAGGCATTTCGCCATGAGCAGCACCGAGACGCCCCGCGGTCCCGTCGACTCCTCCCGCGTCCCGCGGTACGCCGGCCCCGCGACCTTCGCCCGGCTGCCCCGCCTCGACGAGGTGGGCACCGCCGACGTCGCCGTCGTGGGTGTGCCGTTCGACTCCGGCGTCTCGTACCGGCCGGGCGCCCGCTTCGGCGGCAACGCCATCCGTGAGGCGTCCCGGCTGCTGCGCCCCTACAACCCGGCGCAGGACGCCTCCCCCTTCGCCCTCGCCCAGGTCGCGGACGGCGGCGACATCGCCGTGAACCCGTTCAACATCAACGAGGCCGTCGAGACCATGGAGGCCGCCGCCGACGACCTCCTCGGCACCGGCGCCCGGTTGATGACCCTCGGCGGCGACCACACCATCGCGCTGCCGCTGCTGCGGTCCGTCGCCAAGAAGCACGGCCCGGTCGCGCTGCTCCACTTCGACGCCCACCTCGACACCTGGGACACCTACTTCGGCGCCGAGTACACGCACGGCACCCCGTTCCGGCGGGCGGTGGAGGAGGGCATCCTCGACACCGAGGCGCTCTCCCACGTCGGCACCCGCGGCCCGCTGTACGGCAAGCAGGACCTCACCGACGACGAGAAGATGGGCTTCGGCATCGTCACCTCCGCCGACGTCTACCGCCGCGGCGCCGACGAGGTGGCCGACCAGCTCCGCCAGCGCATCGGCGACCGCCCGCTGTACATCTCCATCGACATCGACTGCCTCGACCCGGCGCACGCGCCCGGCACCGGCACCCCCGAGGCGGGCGGCATGACCTCCCGCGAACTGCTGGAGATCCTGCGCGGTCTGGCCTCCTGCAACCTGGTCTCCGCCGACGTCGTCGAGGTGGCCCCGGCGTACGACCACGCCGAGATCACCTCGGTGGCCGCCTCGCACACGGCGTACGAACTGACCACGATCATGACCCGCCAGATCGCGGCGGCCCGGAAGGACGCGTAAGCGACGTGACGCACGACCACGACCTGGTACTCCGCCCGACACCCGCGCAGACGGAGGCCGCCCTCAACTCTCCCCCCGGCCGCAACGGCGGAGACCTGGTCGTGGAGACCCTGGCCGGGCTGGGCGCGACGACCGTCTTCGGCCTGCCCGGGCAGCACGCCCTCGGCATGTTCGACGCGCTGCGCCGCTCGGAGCTGACGTACGTCGGCCTGCGGGTGGAGAACAACGCCGGCTTCGCCGCCGACGCCTACGGTCGGATCACCGGCGAGGCCGCGCCGCTGCTGCTGTCGACCGGCCCGGGAGCGCTGACCTCGCTGGCGGCGCTCCAGGAGGCGGCGTCGGCCTCCGCTCCCGTCCTGGCCATCAGCAGCCAGATCCCGACGGCCGGGCTCGGCGGCGGCCGCCACGGCTACCTGCACGAACTGCCTGACCAGGCCGCCTCGTTCCGCGGTGTGGTGAAGTCGGTCCACACGGTCCGTTCGCAGTCCCAGATCCCCTCCGCCATCGCGGCGGCCTGGAAGTCGGCGCTCACGGTCCCGCACGGGCCCGTGTGGGTGGAGATCCCGCAGGACGTGCTGCTGGACGCGACGAGCCTGCCGGTGGTGACGGCGCTGGACGCGACCCCGGAGGAGCTGGTCCCGCGTCCCGAACTGACCGCGGTGGCGGCCGACCTGCTGTCGAAGGCCGCTCGCCCGGCGGTCGTCGCGGGCGGGGGAGTGGTCCGCGCCGACGCGTCCGGCAAGCTGCTGGCGCTCGCGGAGCGGCTGAATGCTCCCGTCGTCACGACCTTCGGCGGCAAGGGAGCCTTCCCCTGGGAGCACCCGCTGTCCCTCCAGTCCTGGCTGGAGGACCGGCACACCACGGACTTCCTGGAGGACGCCGACGTCCTGCTGGTGGTCGGCTCGGGTCTCGGTGAACTCTCCTCCAACTACCACACGTTCAAGCCGCGCGGCCGGGTCATCCAGATCGAGGCCGACCTCGGCAAGCTGGAGTCCAACCACCCGGCGCTCGGCATCCACGCCGACGCCCGCCTGGCGCTCCAGGCCCTCCTTGAGACCGTGGACGAGCGCGCCGACGAGGGCGCCGCCGACCGCGTGCGCGAGGTCCTTGCCAAGGTCCGCGACCGGATCGCCGCCCAGGAACTCACCCTGGAGCAGGACGTGCTGGCGTCCGTCCGCCGCGCCCTGCCCGCCGGCTCGCCGTCCTTCTGGGACATGACGATCCTGGCGTACTGGGCCTGGTCGGCCTTCGACGCGAAGGCTCCCAACGCCATGCACTCGGCCCAGGGCGCCGGCGGCCTCGGCTACGGCTTCCCGGCGGCGCTGGGGGCGGCGGCCGCCGACCGCACCCGCCCGGTCCTGGCGGTGTCGGGCGACGGTGGCGCGCTGTACTCGATCGCGGAACTGGCCACCGCCCGCCAGTACGACCTGAACGTCACCTGGCTGATCGTCGACGACGGCGGCTACGGCATCCTCCGCGAGTACATGACCGACGCCTTCGGCCAGGCCACGGCGACGGAGCTCACCCGCCCTGACTACGTGGCCCTGGCCGAGTCCTTCGGGGTCCCGGGCGTGCGTACGACCCCCGAGAACCTGGAGACCGACCTGTCGAACGCCCTGGCCCAGCCGGGGCCCTCGGTGGTCGTCCTCCCGGCGGTGCTGCGGATGTTCGCGCCCACGCACCTGGCCTGAGAGGACGGCACACCCGCCCCGGAGGCGCTACTTCAGACGCAGCTCCTTCCACGTCTTCTTGCCGACGATGCCGTCGTACGGCTTGACGTGGTACTTCTTCTGGAACCAGACCACGGCGGCCTTGGTGTTCGTGCCGAAGTCGCCGTCGACCTTGAGCTTGGGCGTGTACGAGGTCGTCTGGTTGATCAGCGCCTGGACCTCCCGGGCCGCGTCGCCCTTGCTGCCCTTGCGGACGGTGCCGTCGCCCTTGTAGTAGCCGCAGTAGTAGCCGAGGCTCTTCGTGTACGTGCACTTCTTCGCCGCGGCCGTGGTGGAGTGGGTGGTGACGCTCCCGGTCGCGTGGGCCGTGCCGGCGGTGGCCACGCCGCCCAGGAGGGCGAGCGTGGCGACGCCGATCCCGAGGGACCTGTGCGTTGCGCCGATGGTCATGGGTGTTCCCCGTTTCCTTGCTGGGTCCGGTTGTCGGCGCCGGGCGGGGACCGCGTCGTACGAACACGCCGCCCCGCCGGGCACCACCGACACTGCCCGCCGGCCGCGGGGGCGGGCCACAACCGCCGCCGGAATGCTGCCCACATGGGACGTCCCATGTCCTGACCTGCGGGGGCGTGCGGTGCGACGACGCAGTGGCGGGACGCGCGTCACGCCGGATGGCCGCTGAAAGCATCCTTTCGGGGGACGGTGCCGGGGAACCGGGCCGAGAACCCGCCGCATCTTCGGTAAAGAGTTGCTGGCAAACGGAAGAGATGTGGGGGACATGTCTCCTTGGAAGCAACTGCCGACCTCACTCGACCCCAGGACGCGCCAACTGGTCCTGCGACTCCGCCGGGTCAAGGACCACAGCGGACTCAGCCTGCAGGCACTGGCCGCCAGAACCGGGTACAGCCGTTCCTCCTGGGACCGGTACCTCAACGGCCGGGCCCTGCCTCCCCAGCGGGCCGTGGCCGCCTTCGCCCGTGCCTGTGCCGCCGACCCCGGCCGGCTGCTGGCCCTGCACGAGGTGGCCGCGGTGGCGCTGGACGGCGCCGCACGGGGCACGCGCGGCGAGGAGGCGGAGACACCCGAGGAGCCGGAGGAGCCGGCGGACGTGGGGAAGGGCACGCGGGACGGAGAGCCGGGGAGCGGTCGGCGGTCCTGGGTGGCCGTCCTGGCGGCGGCGTCCGTCACGGCCCTGCTGGCCCTGACCGCGCTGCTGGTGGCCGCCCCCTGGGACCACGGCGGGGCACCGGACCGGCCGGCGGCCGCGGCGGGGGGTTCCGCCACGGATCGGGACGGGCACCCGTTCGTGTTCCAGGCGGGCGAGGACTACTCGTGCTCGGTCCGGAGGGACAAGGACGGTCTGCTGTACGCCGGTTACAGCAACACCCGTACGGAGCTGCTCGGTGTGGGATCCGCGCAGTGGCCCGTCGTCGAGGCGCAGTGCCTGCTGCGGCACCACGGCTTCTCGCCGGGGCTCGCCGACGGGGCCTTCGGCAGCGGCACCGAGCGTGCGGTGCAGCGGCTCCAGCGGGACGCGCACATCGTCGTGGACGGGGTGGTCGGCGAGGACACCTGGGGAGTGCTGCGGCATGACGCCCGGTGACCGGCACCTGGAGTGCGACCGGCTGGCCGGGACGCTGCGCGGCCTGCGCGCCCGGACCGGCCTGAGCCTGGCCGGACTGGCGGACAAGACGCGGTACAGCAAGTCCTCCTGGGAGCGCTACCTCAACGGCAAGACGGTCCCGCCCCGGCAGGCCGTCGAGGCGCTGTGCGCCCTGGCGGGCGAGGATCCCGGCAGGCCGCTCGCTCTGTGGGAGCTGGCCGAGGCCGTGTGGAGCGGGCGTTCCGGGCGTCCGCCGGAGCCCGCACCGCCGACCTCCCGAGCCGAACTCCCCGCGCCCCGCCCGGCGTCACCTCCGGACCCCGCCGAGACCGGACCCATGAAGAGCGGCGCGGCCCATTCCTCGGGAGACGACGCCGGGCCCGCCGAGGACGGCGCCGCGGCCCCGCCGGCGTCCCGTCGCGCCGCGTCCGGGGCGTCCGGTCGCGCGACTCGCCGGTTCCCGCACCCGCGTGTGCGCCGGGAGTTGGCCGTCGGAGGGCTCTGCGGTCTGGCCGCCGTCGCCGTCGCGGCGGCACTCGTGGTCGCCGGTGCCCTCGGAGCCGGTCACTGGCGGTCGGGCGGCTCTCCGGCGATGTCCGCCCTGACGGTCCCGGCGTCGCCGGGCTGCGAGGGCAGCGACTGCACGGGCAAGAACCCCGAGAGTTACGGGTGCGACGTCACACCCCCGCCGACGACGCTGCGACGGCAGGCCTTTCCCGGACGAACCGTGGTCAAGATCCGGCACGGTGCCGCCTGCCACGCGGTGTGGGCCCGTATCGATCTGGGGAGGGTCGGCGATCGGGTCGAGATCCGCATGCCGGGCCATGCTCCGCTGACTGCGGAGGTCAAGGACGAGTACGACGCGAAGGGTTCACTCTCCACTCCCATGATCGCCCTCGGACGCTCCGGCCCGGACGCCGCCAGCGCCTGCCTGGTACGCCGCCAGGAACGGCGCTGCTTCGGCCTGTACGACGCCGGCCCGCCCGGATGAGGGCGGCGACGGCCTGCCGCCGGTGGACGACGGCGGGTCAAATCTCGGGCAACTCGCACAACCATTCGCCGGATCCCGTACGTCAACTGGGCATGACTCACTCGACAACCCGACGCGCCAGAGTGCTCGCGGCGGGCGTGGGCGCCGGGATGCTGATTCCCTGCCTGGCCGCCGCGACGCCTGCCGCGGCCGCCGCACCCACGGTCAGCTGCACGTCCGGCAAGGCGGGCCTGGCAGCCAAGTTGGAGAAGGACATCACCGCGGCCATGAAGAGCCGCAAGGGCACCATCGCCGTCGGTCTGCGCGACCGCGGCACCAACACGACCTGCACGCTGCGCCAGTCGACCGCCTACGACTCGGCGAGCGTGGTCAAGGTCACCGTCCTCGCCACCCTGCTGTGGGACGCCAAGAAACACAACCGCTACCTCACCGCCCGCGAGACCGCGCTCGCCAAGGCCATGATCACCAAGTCGGACAACAACGCCACCTCCACCCTGTGGAAGCAGCTGGGCGTGACGAAGGTGAAGGGCTTCCTGACCGCGGCCGGCATGACCCAGACCAAGCCCGGCGCGAACGGCTACTGGGGACTGACCCAGATCACCGTGCGCGACGAGCAGAAGCTGCTCGCCCTGATCACGGCGAAGAACTCCGTGCTGAGCGACAACTCCCGCGCCTACATCCTCAAGCTCATGGGCCAGGTCGTCTCCTCCCAGCGCTGGGGCACGCCCGCCGGGGCGCCGTCCTCCGTCGCCGTGCACGTCAAGAACGGCTGGCTGTCGCGCTCCACCCACGGCTGGCGGGTGCACAGCGTCGGCACCTTCGACGGCGCCGGCCGCGACTACATGATCACGGTGCTCACCCAGGACAACAGCACCATGAACTACGGCGTC
The DNA here is from genome assembly GCF_006540305.1 of Streptomyces sp. 6-11-2. Lineage (GTDB taxonomy): Bacteria > Actinomycetota > Actinomycetes > Streptomycetales > Streptomycetaceae > Streptomyces. The sequence continues at coordinate 4,569,861 of NZ_BJOR01000001.1, forward strand.
ACCACCATCCAGAACATCGCCAAGGCCATCCACAAGGACCTCGTCCCCACGCCCACGAACACGGTGCGCTACGCGCCGACCACCACACCGAAGGAGGCGTTCGTGGCGGTCCCCTCCGGCGGGTGACCCCCGCGCCGCCGGGTGCGTTTGTCACGGAGGGATGAAATCCGCCGCCGCCCGCGTTGGTGTCTTCCGGAAGATCAGCTCTTGAGGGAGGCACCGACGTGGCAGCGCAGCCGGGGTGGGCGCGGAGACTGGCCGGGTACGCCTGGCGTTACCCCAAGGACGTCGTCCTCGCCCTCGGCGCCTCGCTCGCCGGCATGGCCGTCACGGCGCTCGTGCCGCTGATCACCAAGGTGATCATCGACGACGTGATCGGCGACCACAGCCGCCGTATGACCCCCTGGGCGGGCGCCCTGATCGTCGCCGCGCTCATCGTCTACGTCCTCACCTACATCCGCCGCTACTACGGCGGCCGGCTCGCCCTCGACGTCCAGCACGACCTGCGGACGGAGATGTACGAGACGATCACCCGGCTCGACGGCAGACGCCAGGACGAGCTGTCCACCGGCCAGGTGGTCGGCCGCGCCACCAGCGACCTCCAGCTGATCCAGGGCCTGCTCTTCATGCTGCCGATGACCATCGGCAACGTACTGCTGTTCCTGATCTCCCTGGTGATCATGGCCTGGCTGTCGCTGCCGCTGACCCTGGTCGCCCTCGCCGTCGCCCCGGCCCTCGGCTGGATCGCCCGGCGCAGCCGCACCAAGCTCCACCCCGCCACCTGGTACGCCCAGGCACAGGCCGCCGCCGTGGCCGGCGTGGTCGACGGCGCGGTGAGCGGCGTCCGCGTGGTGAAGGGCTTCGGGCAGGAGGAGCAGGAGACCGCCAAGCTGCGCGAGGTCGGCCGCAGGCTGTTCGCCGGGCGGCTGCGCACCATCCGGCTGAACGCCAGGTTCACCCCCGCCCTCCAGGCCGTGCCCGCACTCGGCCAGGTCGCCATGCTGGCCCTCGGCGGCTGGCTCGCCGTGCGCGGGCACATCACGCTGGGCACGTTCGTCGCCTTCTCCGCCTACCTCGCCCAGCTCGTCGGCCCGGTCCGCATGCTCGCCATGGTGCTCACGGTCGGGCAGCAGGCCCGGGCCGGCACCGAACGCGTCCTGGAGCTGATCGACACCGAGCCCACCCTGACCGGGGGCACCAAGGAGCTGCCCGCCGACGCGCCCGCCACCGTCGAATTCGACGACGTCTCCTTCGGCTACGCGGACGGCCACCCCGTCCTCCAGGGGCTGTCCTTCGGGATCCGCCCCGGCGAGACCCTGGCCGTCGTCGGCTCCTCCGGCTCCGGCAAGTCCACCGTCTCGCTGCTGCTGCCCCGCTTCTACGACGTCACCCACGGCGCCGTCCTCGTCGGCGGCCACGACGTGCGCGAGCTGACCCTGGACTCGCTCAGGGCCGCGATCGGCCTGGTGCCCGAGGACTCCTTCCTGTTCTCCGACACCGTCCGCGCCAACATCGCCTACGGCCGCCCCGACGCCACCCGGGAGCAGATCGAGGCCGCCGCCCGCGCCGCCCAGGCCGACCGTTTCATCTCGGAGCTGCCCGAGGGCTACGACACCAAGGTCGGCGAGCACGGTCTGACCCTCTCCGGCGGCCAGCGCCAGCGCGTCGCGCTGGCCCGCGCGATCCTCACCGACCCGCGCCTGCTCGTCCTGGACGACGCCACCTCCGCCGTGGACGCCCGAGTCGAGCACGAGATCCACGAGGCCCTGGCCCAGGTCATGGAGGGCCGCACGACCCTCCTCATCGCCCACCGCCGCTCCACCCTGAACCTCGCCGACCGCATCGCCGTCCTCGACCAGGGCCGCCTCGCCGACATCGGCACCCACGACGAACTCCAGGAGCGGTCCCCCCTCTACCGGCGCCTGCTCACCGACCCCGACGAGCTCGGCGGCGTCTCGCCCGGCCACGCCCAGCCCGCCGCTCCCCCGGAGGACGTCTCCGTAAGAGAGGAACTGGACGCCGAGTTCGACGCCGAGCGAGGCATCACGCCCACGCTGTGGGCGGGGGACCGCGAGCCCCGGGACGCGGCGATGGCCGGCATGCCCGCCACCCCCGAACTGCTCGCCCAGGTCGCGGCGCTGCCGCCCGCCAGCGACATCCCCGACATCGACGAGCGACGGGCCGTCAGCCCGGAGGACTCCTACGGCCTGCGCCGCCTGCTGCGCGGCTTCGGCCTGCCGCTCCTGGTCAGCCTGGGCCTGGTCGCCGTGGACGCCGGCATGGGCCTGCTGCTGCCGGTCATGATCCGGCACGGCATCGACCAGGGCGTCACACGGATGGCCCTGGGCGCCGTCTGGGCGGCCTCGCTGCTCGCCCTGCTCGCCGTGCTGGTGCAGTGGGCGGCGCAGATCGGCGAGACCCGGATGACCGGGCGGACCGGCGAGCGGGTGCTGTACTCGCTGCGCCTGAAGATCTTCTCCCAGCTCCAGCGGCTCGGCCTGGACTACTACGAGCGCGAGCTGACCGGCCGGATCATGACGCGGATGACGACGGACGTGGACGCGCTGTCGACATTCCTCCAGACCGGTCTGGTCACGGCGTTCGTCTCGGTCGTCACCTTCTTCGGCATCATGGTCGCCCTGCTGGTGATCGACGTACAGCTGGCGCTGGTCGTCTTCGCGACGCTGCCGCCGCTGGTCGTCGGCACGTTCTTCTTCCGCCGGGCGAGCGTGAAGGCGTACGAACTCGCCCGGGAGCGGGTGTCGGTGGTCAACGCCGACCTCCAGGAGTCGGTGGCCGGGCTGCGGATCGTGCAGGCCTTCCGGCGCGAGCTGGACGGCGGGCGGCGGTTCGCCGGGCGCAGCGACAGCTACCGCCAGGCGCGGATCCGCGGCCAGTGGCTGATCTCGGTCTACTTCCCGTTCGTGCAGCTCCTGTCGTCGGTCGCCGCGGCCTCGGTGCTGATCGCGGGCGCGGGCCGGGTGGAGGCGGCCACCCTGACCACGGGCGCCCTGGTGGCGTACCTGCTCTACATCGACCTGTTCTTCGCGCCCGTCCAGCAGCTCTCCCAGGTCTTCGACGGCTACCAGCAGGCCACCGTCTCCCTGGGCCGCATCCGGGAGCTGCTCCGGGAGCCGACGTCCACGAAGTCCGCCGCCGAGCCCCTCGACGTGCCCGCCCTGCGCGGCGAGATCGCCTTCGAGGACGTGCACTTCCGGTACGGCGCCGCCGACGCGGGCGAGGCGGCACTCACCGGCGTCGACCTGCGCGTCCCGGCCGGACAGACCGTCGCCTTCGTCGGCGAGACCGGCGCGGGCAAGTCGACCCTGGTGAAGCTGGTGGCCCGGTTCTACGACCCGACCGGTGGCCGGGTGACCGTCGACGGCACGGACGTCAGGGCGCTGGACCTCACCGCGTACCGGCACCGGCTCGGGGTCGTGCCGCAGGAGGCGTACCTCTTCCCGGGCACCGTCCGCGACGCCATCGCCTACGGCCGCCCCGACGCCACCGACGCCGAGGTGGAGGCCGCCGCGCGGGCGGTCGGCGCGCACGAGATGATCGCCACCCTTGAGGGCGGCTATCTGCACGAGGTCGCCGAGCGCGGACGCAATCTGTCGGCCGGTCAGCGTCAGCTGATCGCGCTGGCCCGCGCCGAACTCGTCGACCCCGACGTGCTGTTGCTCGACGAGGCGACCGCCGCGCTCGACCTGGCCACCGAGGCACAGGTCAACCAGGCCACCGACCGGCTCGCGGGCCGCCGTACGACACTGGTGGTCGCCCACCGGCTGACGACGGCCGCCCGCGCCGACCGGGTGGTGGTGATGGACCACGGCCGGGTCGCCGAGGACGGCACGCACGAGGAACTGCTGGCCCGCGACGGGCGGTACGCCGAGCTGTGGCGGACGTTCGTCGGCGCGGCCGAACCGGAGGAGCCGGTCAGCGCGTCCCGCTGAGTCCGCGGGCGCAACCATCCGGCCCACGGGCCGCGTCCGTACATCCGTACACTTGTACGCTCGCGTCAGGGGGGGACTGTGGACAGTGGTGTGACACGCCGGCGGCCGCTGGCGCTCGTGGCCGTGCTGACCGGGGCGGTGCTGCTGGCGTTCGCCGCGCCCGGCACCGCCCAGGCGGCCACCTCCTGCGCCGGCCGCGAGGTCAGAACGCTCTCCTTCGCCACCGGCACCGTCCACGTCCACAAGCGCGACGGCTACGTCTGCGCCCTCACCGTCGCCAGGAACCCCGGCCCCAAACGGCCGATGTCGGTGACGGTGCAGGCCCGCGGCAACCGTCCGGTCACCGACAAGGGCCGCTACTCCCGGCACGCCGGCCCGGTCACCGTGCACGCGGGCCACCGGTGCGTGCGGGTCGCCGGATCGGTGGGGTCGAAGTCGGTGCACACGGACTGGATCCTGTGCTGAACTCCTGAAACGCGTTCAGGTATTTTCCCTGCTGCCCTGGTGTGCACCCGAGTTGCTCCGATAGCTTCCGGCGAACATCTGTCTCATAGGGAGGGTGCATGCGCAAGGCGCTCAGATGGCTGCTCGCGCTCACAGTGTCCATCGGCACGCTGAGCACGGCGGGGGTGGCTACCGCGGCCCAGCCGGAGGCCACGAACGGCCCCGCAAGCAGCACGGAAGCCGACATACTGAACCAGCTCCTGGCCATTCCGGGCATGAGCCTGATCCAGGAGAAGCCCTACGCCGGCTACCGCTACTTCGTCCTCAACTACACCCAGCCGGTCGACCACCGCAATCCGTCGAAGGGCACCTTCCAGCAGCGGATCACCGTGCTGCACAAGGGAGCCGACCGCCCGACCGTCTTCTACACCGGCGGCTACAACGTCTCCACGACCCCCAGCCGCCGCGAGCCCACCCAGATCGTGGACGGCAACCAGGTCTCCATGGAGTACCGGTTCTTCACCCCGTCCCGGCCCGCCCCGGCCGACTGGTCCAAGCTCGACATCTGGCAGGCCGCCAGCGACCAGCACCGCATCTACCAGGCGCTGAAGCCGGTCTACTCCCACAACTGGATCGCCACCGGCGGCTCCAAGGGCGGTATGACGGCCACCTACTACAAGCGCTTCTACCCCGGTGACATGGACGGCGTGGTCGCCTACGTCGCGCCCAACGACGTGGTCGACAAGGAAGATTCCGCCTACGACCGCTTCTTCGCCACCGTCGGCACCAAGGAGTGCCGCGACCGGCTGAACGGCGTGCAGCGGGAGGCGCTGGTGCGCCGGGCCTCGCTGGAGAACAAGTACGCCGAGTTCGCCGCCGACAACGGTTACACCTTCACCACCATCGGCAACCTGGACAAGGCGTACGAGGCCGTCGTCCTCGACTACGTGTGGGGCTTTTGGCAGTACAGCCTGCTGAAGGACTGCGGCACCATCCCGGGTGACGCCAAGAACGCCACCGACCAGCAGATCTGGGACTCCGTCAACGCCATCTCCGGCTTCGACGCCTACACCGACCAGGGTCTCGAGACCTACACGCCGTACTACTACCAGGCCGGCACGCAGCTCGGCGCGCCGACCATCCAGTTCCCGCACATCGAGAAGAAGCTGATCCGCTACGGCTACCAGCCGCCGCGCAACTTCGTGCCGCGGTCCATCCCGATGAAGTTCCAGCCGTCGGCGATGCGTGACGTGGACACCTGGGTGCGCCAGCACGCGAACCACATGCTCTTCGTGTACGGGGAGAACGACCCGTGGGGCTCGGAGCGGTTCCGCCTCGGCAACGGGGCACGGGACTCGTACGTGTTCACGGCGCCCGGCATGAACCACGGGGCGAACGTCGCCGGTCTCGTGCCGGACGAGAAGGCGCTCTCCACGGCGAAGATCCTCGAGTGGGCCGGAGTCGCCACCCCGGCGGTCCAGGTGAACCCGTCGGTGGCCAAGCCGCTGGCCGGCTTCGACGCGAAGCTGGACGTGCGGGACGTGGAGCGCGAGCCCGCGCTCAGGCCGTGACGCGCCGGTCGGCACCCGCTGACACGCACGCGCTGACCGACCGACGCTGATCCATCGGTGGGCTGCGCCCGGAGTCACAGTTTCCGGGCGCAGCCCACCGGTTCGTCGCCGCCGATCCGGACGTACAGGGCGGTCGACGCCGGGCACTGGGCGCGGTCGCGCACCGCCCGTGTCACCCGGTACTCCGGCTTCCTCCCGCCCGTGCCGTCGCACGCGGTCTCCCGGACCTGGCCGCGGCCGGAGCCGTAGAGGCAGTCGCCGACGACGGTGCGCGGGCCGCCGCCGCCGCCGGGGTCGCCGGGGTGCGGCGGCTGGAGATTGCGCATGCAGGCATAGCCCCGCGGGATCGCGCCGCCCTCCTGGCCGGGGGCGGCCGGCTGGGCGCCGATGTGCAGGACGAAGTCGGTGTCCGGCGGGCAGAGCGGGCCGTCGCCGGGCGGGCCGTCGTGGCGGGCGATCACCCGGGCCGCCGCCCGCTCCCCGGAGCACGGCACCTCGGTGAAGCTCGTCGTGCCGAAGGAACTGCACTCGCCCGGGCCGAGGAACACCGCGCCGTGACCGGAGGGCCGCGCGGAGGCCGGGACACCGCCCCGCTCCTGGCCGCCGGTGGACCCGGACGGCCGTCCGCAGCCCGTCAGCAGAGCCACGAGCAGCGCCGGCAGGGCGCACGCCACCCCCACGGACCATTTCCCGCGCATCGCCATCCCCCGGTCCACCCCCCGACCCAGCGTGGCCCGCCACAGCGGGGCCACGCCAGGCGTGCGGGGTGCTTCGGGCCGGTTGGCGGTGGCGCGCCGGGGGCGCGGCGTAAGCGCCGTACGCCCGACGCGCGAGGGCGGCTAGTACGACAGGCCGTACCCGATGGGGTACAGGACCCGCGCCGGGTCGTCCGCCCGCTGGACCGGCACCGGGAGCCTGCCGCGCGGCCGCACCTGCCCCGCGATCACCCTTGCGGCGGCGCGCAGTTCCACGTCGGTCCAGGAGTAGGCCGCCAAATGGGCTGGAACCGTGGGGAGCTGGGCGATGTCGTAGGGGTTGCGGATCGCGACCGCGATCACCGGGCGGCCGGTGGCGACGAGCCGTTCCACCAGCGCCTTCTGGGAGCTGCCCGCCGTGACGTTGTACGTCCCGACCACCACCGCGTCCGCGTCCTGCGCCGCGGCCACCGCCTTGTCGGCGGTCGCCGCCGACGGGGCGGTGCCCGTCGACAACGCCGTTGCCTGGAAACCGAGTTCGCTGAGGGCGGCGGCGAGCACTCCGGTGGGCGGGCCCGTGGTGCCCGACGGGGAGGCGGGGTCGGCGCCGACGACGAGCAGCTTCTTGTGGGTGCGGCGGGACAGCGGCAGCAGGCGGCCCTCGTTGGCCAGCAGGGTCGTGGTCCGCTCGGCGACGCGGTCGGCCGCCGCCAGGTGGGTGCCGATGCCCACGACACGGTCGACGTTCGCCTGGCTGACGTAGGGGTCGTCGAGCAGTCCCAGCTTCGCCTTCAGCCGCAGGACGCGCAGGATCGATTCGTCGAGCCGGGCCTCGGTCAGCTCGCCGGCGCGCACCGCGTTCAGCACCGCGTTCCAGGCCACGTCCAGCGAGGGCGGGTTGAGCAACTGGTCCACGCCCGCCTTCAGCGCCAGCACCGGCACCCGGTCGTCGCCGTACTTGGTGCGCACGCCGTCCATGCCGAGCGAGTCGGTCACCACGACGCCGTCGTAGCCGAGTTCGCCGCGCAGGATGCCGGTGAGGACCGGGTGGGAGAGGGTGGCCGGGTCGCCGGAGTCGTCCAGCGCCGGGAACTGGATGTGGGCGGTCATGATCGAGTCGATGCCGGCCTTGATCGCGGCCCGGAACGGCACCGCGTCCAGCTTCTCCCACAGTTCGCGGCTGTGCGTGATGACCGGGAAGCCGTAGTGGCTGTCGGTGGCGGTGTCCCCGTGCCCGGGGAAGTGCTTGGCGGTCGCCGCCACCTTGGAGCTCTGGTAGCCCTTCACCTCCGCGGCCACCAGCCCCGCCACCGCGTCCGGGTCGGCGCCGAAGGACCGTACGCCGATGACCGGGTTGGCCGGGTTGACGTTCACGTCGGCGTCGGGGGAGTAGTCCTGGTTGATGCCGAGGGCGCGCAGCTCCGCGCCCGAGATGCGGCCCAGGGTGTGGGCGTCGGCGGGCGAGCCGCCCGCGCCGATCGCCATGGCGCCCGGGAAGAGGGTCGCGGGCTTGCCCACGCGGCAGACGATGCCGTGCTCCTGGTCGGTGGCGACGAGCAGGGGCAGGCCGCGCGGCTGCCCGAGGGCCGCCTGCTGGATCCCGTTGGACAGGTCGGCGATCTGGTGCGGGTTCTGGGTGTTGTTGGCCCAGGCGAAGTAGATGATGCCGCCGACGCGGTACTTGGCGATCAGCTCGGCGGCCGTGCGGACGCCGATCTCCTTGAGGTTGGCGTCGATGTCGGCCTGCGTCGGGGCGGTGGCCGAGTGGCCGTAGACCCGCATCACGAAGAGCTGGCCGACCTTCTCCTCGAGCGTCATCCGGGAGATGAGGGCACGCAGCTTCTTGTCGTTGGAGGAAGCGGCGTGGGCGGTGCCGGTGCCCAGGACCGCCAGGGCGGCGGTGAGGCCGGCGGTGGCGGCGAGGAGGGTACGTCTGGAGGGAAGTGCGGTGGTTCCCGTGCTGGTGTCGTGCACGTGCGCCCCTTCCGGAGGAGATCCGCTGGAGTACCACTGAAGGAAACTTCCGAGGAGTCACCAATATCCGGGAAGTTTCTGCCAGTCAAGGGAGTGCACAGGAACCGGTGAGGGCCGCCGCCGGCGCTGCCGGAGGGGGGCGCGCCGACGGCGGCGGGCTGCCGGCCGCGGTGCGGAGGAGAGGGTGGTCGGCGATCGCAGCCGTCGGCGAGGCCGACACCGCACCGCGCGGACTCCTCCGGCAGCCCACCGGTTGGACGGGCGGGAGCGGGGCCGGGTTCCCGGCCGGGCCCGGATTCGCGCAGGTCGGTGCGGATGTGGCGGCGGGGCTCAGCGGGGCGTGTGGGCGGACACCTCGGGCCAGTGCTCCCGCAGGGTGCGCACCGTCTCCGCGATGGCCGGCCGGCGTGCGGCGCCCGTGCGCCACAGCGCGTACAACCGCCGTACGGGCATGGGGTCCAGCGGCACCTCCACGACCCCCTCGGGCAGCGGGCCCCGGCCCAGGCGCGGGATCAGCGCGACGCCCAGGCCCGCGGCGACCAGGGCGACCAGGGTCGGGTTCTCGTCGGCCTGGTGGACCACGTCCGGCTCGTGCCCCGCGGCGCGCAGGGTACGCAGCAGCCAGTCGCTGCACACCCGGCCCGGCGGCTGGCAGATCCACCGCTCGCCGCCCAGCTCCTCGCGCCGTACCCCCGTCCGCCCCGCGAACGGATGCCCGGCCGGCACCAGCAGGTCGCACAAGTCGTCACCGATGACCGCCTGTTCCACTCCGGACGGTGCGGGCAGCGGGGCGATGTCCCAGTCGTGCGCGACGGCCAGGTCGACGGCGCCCTTGGCGACCAGGTCCACCGACAGATGAGGGTCGACCTCGCTGAGCCGGGCGTCCAGGGCCGGGTGCCGGCCGGCCAGGTCCGCGAGGACGCGGGGCATGAGCCCGCGTGCCGCCGAGGCGAACGCCGCCACCAGCAGCCGCCCGGCGGGCACCCCTCGCCGCTCCTCCAGCTCGGTCTCGGCCCGCTCCACGATCGCCAGCAACTCTCCAGTCCTGGTGACCAGTTGGTGTGCCTCGTCGGTGAGCCGCACCCCGCGCCCCTCGCGTTCGAGGAGTACGGTCCTGGTCTCCCGCTCCAGCTTGGCGATCTGCTGCGACACCGCCGACGAGGTGTACCCGAGCGCGGCGGCGGCCGCCCCGACGGTGCCGTGCACGGAGACGGCGTGCAGGGCACGCAGGCGCTGGAGATCGAGCACGGTTCCTCCGACGGGCCGAATGGTTAGCGGTGCTTCACCCAATGGTGCAGCAATCATCGCTGGTGCTTCATGGTCCGCGGAAGTGATCCTCGGTACATGCGACCTTCCCATGTCCTGCTCGCCGTCCTCGTCGCCGCCGTCTGGGGGGTGAACTTCACCGTCATCGAGGTCGGCCTCGGCCACTTCCCGCCCCTGCTCTTCTCGGCCCTGCGCTTCCTGGCGGCCGCGCTCCCCGCCGTCTTCCTGGTGGGCCGGCCGAAGGTGGCGTGGAAATGGATCGTGGCGGTGGGACTGGTGCTCGGCGTCGCCAAGTTCGGGCTGCTGTTCGTCGGGATGGACGCCGGGATGCCCGCCGGGCTCTCCTCCCTGGTGCTCCAGATCCAGGCGGTGTTCACGGCCCTGTTCGCCTTCCTGGTGCTGGGCGAACGGCCCTCGGGCGTAAGGGTGCTGGGCATGGGCGTGGCGCTCGGCGGCATCGGCGTCGCGGCCGTGGACGAGGGCACCGCGGGCCCCCTCGGCGCCTTCGTGCTCGTCGTCGCCGCGGCCGTCTGCTGGGGCGTCTCCAACGTCCTGACCCGCAAGGCCGCCTCACTGGACGCGCTGAACTTCATGGTCTGGGTGAGCACGGTCCCGGTCCTGCCACTGCTCGGCCTGTCGATGCTGCTGGAAGGTCCCTCCCGGGACCTGGCCGCGCTGCGCGCCCTGGACTGGCAGGGCGTGGGCACGGTCCTCTACGTCGCCTGGATCACCACGGTCTTCGGCTTCGGCGCCTGGGGCTGGCTGCTGCGCCGCCACCCGGCCTCCACGGTCGCGCCGTTCTCGCTGCTGGTCCCGGTCTTCGGCATGTCCTCGGCGGCGCTCTTCCTCGGTGAATCGGTGAGCCCCCTGCGCTGGTGCGCGGCGGCGCTGCTGGTCGGCGGGGTGGCGCTGACGTCGCTCGCACCGAGCCGCCGTCGCGAGCAGCCGTCGGCCCCGGCCACGGCCCCGGCACCGGCCCCGGAGGCCATCGTCCACGCCGAAGGCCCCGCGCCGTCGCACCCCGCCGGGCAGTCGCGGTGAGGCGACTTCGCGGGTCAGCCGCGGTGAGGCCGGCGGTGCCACCGGTGGCCGTGCGGCCCGGCCGAGGTCAGGCCGACTCGGTCAGCAGCCGGGCCAGATGCTCCCGCCCCGGACCGAGCAGGTCCGGCAACGGTGCCGCCGCCTCGTACCAGCGCTTCTCGTACTCCCAGCACAGCCAGCCGTCCCAGCCGTGGCGGGTGAGGACCTCCACGCACTCGGCGAGCGGCAGGGCACCCGCGCCCAGGGGGAGGGGCGTCGTGTCGTCGGCCGAGGCGATGTCCTTGACCTGGACGTAGCCGAGGTACGGGGAGAGGGCGGCGAAGGTCTCCGGTGGCTGCTCGCCGCCCAGCCAGGTGTGCATCACGTCCCACAGGGCGCCGATCCAGCGGTGGCCGACCGGGCCGAGGACGCGCAGGACGTCCGCGCCCGTGCGGTGCGAGTCGTGGGTCTCCAGCAGGACGCGGACGCCCAGGTCGGCGGCGTGTCCGGCGACGGCCGCCAGCCGCCGGGCGGCGACGGCGTCGCCCTCCGGGGCCGGCCGCCGCGGATCCGCGCCGGGAAACACCCGTACGAAGGAAGCGCCCAAGGCCCCGGCGAGTTCCAGGAGTTCGCGGATCTCACGGTCCACGGCCGCGTCGTCGCCGGGCGCGGCGACCCGCGGGTACCCGGCGAGCCCCAGGATCTCGACCCCACCCGCCTCGAACTCGGCGGCCACCTCGGCCCGTTCGGCGGCCCCGAGTCCGGGGTGCACCGGCTCCTCGGGATGGGCGCGCAGTTCGACACCGTGGTAGCCCTGCGCGGCGGCGAGCCGGACCACGTCCGGTACGGGCAGACCGGGCACACCCAGAGTGGAGAAGGCGAACTTCATGGGCACGGACCCTACTCCCTCTTCTCGTCTCGTCCTGCGCCCGGTTCGCCCAGATTCAGCCGCCAGTCCTGGCCCACCAGGTCCTTGCCGAAGGAGTGGTGCGGCTGCTCGGCGACCAGGGCGAAGCCGTGGCACTGGTAGATGCGTCGGGCGCCGCCGAGCACGTCGTTGGTCCACAGCACCAGGTCCCGGTAGCCGGCCCCGCGCGCGAAGTCGACCACCGCACGCACCAGCCGGTCGCCGATGCCCAGTCCGCGCGCCTCGGGTCCGACGAGCAGCAGCCGCAGCCGGGCGGTGGCCGGGGCCTCGTCCCGTACGCACATCACGGACCCCACCGGCCGCCCGTCGAGCTCGGCGATCCACACCCGCTCCAGGGCCGGGTCGTGGTCCTCGGCGAAGCCGGCGACGATCCTCGCCACCAGGCCCTCGTAGTCGGCGTTCCAGCCGTACTCGGCGGCGTACACCGCGCCGTTGCGCTGCACGATCCAGCCCAGGTCGCCGGGTCCGGGCCCGCGCAGCACGACGTCCTCCGGCCGCGGCGCCCGCCCCTCCGACAGGATCTCCCGTACGGTGCGCATCGCGTCGGCCAGCCGCGGCCGGTCCGCCGGCGGTAGGGAGAGCAGCAGCCGGCCGACGGACTCCCGCGCCCGCTCCTCCAGCAGGCCGGCGGCGTCCCTGCCCCGCGGGGTGAGAGTGACGCTCCGGCGCCGGGGATCACGCTCGGACGGCCCACGCTCGACCAGCCCCTCCCGCTCGAACTTGTTGAGGATCCGGCTCAGGTACCCGGCGTCCAGCGAGAGTTCGGCCCGCAGGTCGGCCGCGTCGGTCCGGGGCGCGTGCGCGAGCTCGTAGAGCACCCGGGACTCGGTGAGCGTGTAGGGGGCGTAGAGGTGGCGGCCGTAGTCGAGGGCGCCGATGGCGTTGGTGTAGAAGCGGTTGAACGCGCGGATGTCCTGGACGGTCATGTCGGGCCCCGTGGGTGAGGGGGTGGGAGACGGGCGGCGGTTCCGCCGCCGGCCCGGACAGCACGGATACTTGACCCAGTCAGAGAAACCGCTCACCCCGAGGCTATCCCCGCGACGACCACCCGTCCACGACTGGCGCCCGCCTCACGCCCTGCGGTGGTGTGCCCGTGAACTCGCGCGGTGGCTCACGCCCTGTGCGGCGCTTCACACGAAGCTCGGCGCTCCCGCGCCCCGTGCGATTCTCAAGCCCCGATGCACGTCTCCCGCCCCGCCGGGTGCCTCCGTCCCGCGCGGTGTCTCACCCTGCGAGCGCGCGCACGCTGCGGGATCCCGGTGGGTTCGCGTGGGCCGCACACCCTGAGCGGGTGTGCGCCCGTGGACTCGCGCTGTGTCTCGTGCCCCGCGCTCACGTCCTGCGGGACGTGTCTCCTGTCCTGCGGGACGTGTCTCGTACCCCTCGGGATGTCTCCCGTCCCGCCGGGTGCCTTTGCCTTCCTGCGTGGCGCCTCACGTCGCGGGGTCCTCGTCGGCTCGCGCGTGCCTCTCGCCGTGGGGTCCCCGTGGGCTCGCGCCCGCCTCACGCCCCCCGCGGTGCCCCCGTGGACCCCCGCACCATCAGCTCCCCCGGGACGGTCGCGACCCCTCCGGACGGCGGCTCCTCGCGGCCCATCGCGATGCGGCCCGCGCGCGCCCCCGCTTCCGCGAGCGGGAGCCGGACCGTAGTGAGGGCGGGGACCGTGTCAACGCTGAAGGGCAGGTCGTCGAAGCCCGCCACCGAGACGTCCTGGGGGATGCGCAGACCGGACTCGCGCAGCGCGGCGCAGGCGCCCAGGGCGACGGAGTCGTTCGCGGCGACGACCGCCGTGAGGGACGGGTCGCGGCGCAGCAGCTCCAGGGTGCCCTCGTGGCCGGAGGAGCGGTCGTACCGGCCGTGGACCGTACGGCCGGGGTCGTCCTCGATGCCCGCCGCCGCCAGCGCCTCCCGGTGGCCCTCCAGCCGGTGGCGGGTGGTCGTCCGCTCCTCGGGGCCCGCGATGTAGCCGAGTCGCCGGTGGCCCAGGGCGATCAGATGCTCCGTCAACCGCCGTCCGCCGCCCCGGTTGTCGAAGGCCAGCGCGATCGCCTCGGTGCCGGGCGCCGGCGGCCGCCCGCACAGCACCACGCGCGTCCCGGCGTCGGCCAGCTTGCGCAGCTTCGCCGAGACCGCCGCCGCGTGCGGCTCGTCCTCCACGGCCCCGCCGGTGAGCACCACCGCCGCCGCCCGCTGCCGTTGCAGCAGGGTCAGGTAGGTCAGCTCGCGGTCCGGTGAGCCGCCCGTGTTGCAGACCACCGCGAGCCGCTCCCCGCCGGCCCGGCCCCCGGGGCCGCCGATCTCCGACTGGATGGCGCTCGCCATGATCCCGAAGAAGGGGTCGGCGATGTCGTTCACCAGGATGCCGACCAGGTCGGAGGTCGCGGCGGCGAGCGCGCTCGCGGGGCCGTTGAGCACGTAGTCCAGCTCGTCGACCGCTTTCAGCACCCGCTCCCGGGTGGAGGCGGCGACCGGGTAGTTGCCGTTCAGCACGCGCGACACCGTCGCGGGAGAGACCTGTGCGCGGGCCGCCACGTCTGCCAGGGTCACCGTCATCTCGTCGTCCTCCGGTCGCGCATCTCGTCGTCGTACGTGCCGTGCTCAGCCGGTACGTGCCACTCGTGGTCCGCCGCGGGGATGCGGCCGCTCAGGGTGTCGAGCAGACCTTACGGCCACCCGCCCCGCCCGTTCTCCCCCTCGAACGACCACGTCCTGGACGCGCTCTTGTCCGGACCGCTGTCCAGAGGCTAGCTTCTCTGTGCATAGAAAGCGCTTGCTGCAACGCTCACCTGTACGACCACCGGGGGCGTACGCGGCGCGTGGACCGCGTACGAAGGGACTGACGTGACACGCAAGACGGTGCGGATCGCCATGAACGGCGTGACCGGTCGCATGGGGTACCGCCAGCATCTGGTCCGCTCGATCCTCGCCCTGCGCGAGCAGGGCGGACTCGACCTCGGCGACGGCACCGTGCTGTGGCCGGAACCGGTTCTGGTCGGCCGGCGCGAGCACGCCCTGCGGGCGCTCGCCGAGAAGCACGGCCTGGAACACGTCTCGACCGACCTGGACGCGGTCCTCGCCGACCCGGCGGTCGACATCTACTTCGACGCGCAGGTCACCTCGGCCCGCGAGGAGGCGATCAAGAGGGCGATCGCCGCCGGAAAGCACGTCTACACCGAGAAGCCCACCGCCACCGGCCTGGAGGGCGCTCTGGAGCTCGCCCGGCTCGCCCGCGAGGCCGGCGTCAAGCACGGCGTCGTCCAGGACAAGATCTTCCTGCCCGGACTGCTCAAGCTGAAGCGGCTGATCGACGGCGGCTTCTTCGGCCGGATCCTGTCCGTGCGCGGCGAGTTCGGCTACTGGGTCTTCGAGGGCGACTGGCAGGACGCCCAGCGCCCGTCCTGGAACTACCGCGCCGAGGACGGCGGCGGCATCGTCGTCGACATGTTCCCGCACTGGGAGTACGTGCTGCACGAGCTGTTCGGCCGGGTCACCTCCGTGCAGGCCCTCACCGCCACCCACATCCCCCAGCGCTGGGACGAGAACGGCAAGCCCTACGAGGCCACCGCCGACGACGCCGCCTACGGCGTCTTCGAGCTCGACGGCGGCGCGATCGCCCAGATCAACTCCTCCTGGGCGGTCCGCGTCAACCGCGACGAACTCGTCGAGTTCCAGGTGGACGGCACCGAGGGGTCGGCCGTCGCCGGCCTGCGCAACTGCCGCGTCCAGCACCGCTCCGCCACCCCCAAGCCGGTCTGGAACCCCGACATCCCCGCCACCGAGGCCTTCCGCGACCAGTGGCAGGAGGTGCCCGACAACCAGGACTTCGACAACGGCTTCAAGGCCCAGTGGGAGCTGTTCCTCAAGCACGTCTACGCGGACGCCCCCTACCACTGGGACCTGCTCGCCGGCGCCCGCGGCGTCCAGCTCGCCGAGCTGGGCCTGAAGTCCTCGGCCGAGGGCCGCCGCCTCGACGTACCGGAGATCCAGCTGTGACCATCCGACTGCCCGGCGCGGGCGGGACGCTGCGGACCTACGAGCCCCGCACCGAGCCGCTCGCCCCTGCCCCGGGCACGCCCTTCACCTCCCGCACGGTCTTCTCGGCGGCGCACGTCGTCGCCGACCCGTTCGCGGATGTGTCGCCCGACTCGCCCGCCGCCGTCGACTGGGACGCCACCCTCGCCTTCCGCCGCCATCTGTGGGCCCACGGGCTCGGCGTCGCCGAGGCCATGGACACCGCGCAGCGCGGCATGGGCCTGGACTGGGCGGGCGCGGCCGAGCTGATCCGCCGGTCCGCGGCCGAGGCCCGTGGCGTCGGCGGGCGGATCGCCTGCGGCGTCGGTACCGACCAGCTCACCGGCGGCTCGCTCGCACGGATCCGGGCCGCGTACGAGGAGCAGCTCGCCGTCGTGGAGGAGGCGGGCGCCCAGGCGATCCTGATGGCCTCGCGCGCCCTGGCGGCCACGGCCGAGAGCCCGGAGGACTACCTGGAGGTCTACGGCCACCTGCTCCGTCAGGCCACCGACCCGGTGATCCTGCACTGGCTCGGCCCCATGTTCGACCCGGCCCTCGACGGCTACTGGGGCTCGGCCGACCTGGACGCGGCCACCGACACCTTCCTCGAGGTCATCGCCGCCCACCCCGACAAGGTCGACGGCGTGAAGATCTCGCTCCTGGACGCCCAGCGGGAGATCGACCTGCGCCGCCGCCTGCCGCAGGGCGTGCGCTGCTACACCGGCGACGACTTCAACTACCCGGAGCTGATCGCCGGCGACGAGCAGGGCTTCAGCCACGCGCTGCTCGGCATCTTCGACCCGCTCGGACCGCTGGCGGCCGAGGCGGTACGGGTTCTGGACACCGGGGACGTCAAGGGCTTCCGCGGCCTGCTCGACCCCACGGTCGAACTGTCCCGGCATCTCTTCCAGGCCCCCACCCGCTTCTACAAGACCGGCGTGGTGTTCCTGGCCTGGCTCGCCGGGCACCAGACGCACTTCACGATGGTCGGCGGTCTCCAGTCGGCCCGCTCCCTGCCGCACCTCGCCCGCGCCTACGAACTCGCCGACGGACTCGGCCTGTTCCCGGATCCGAAGCTCGCCGAGGAGCGGATGAAGAACCTGCTGTCGCTGTACGGGGTGAACCAATGAGCACGGGCCTGGAACGCTTCTCGATCAACCAGATGACGGTCAAGCAGCTGTCACTGCCGGAACTGGTGGACAACTGCCTGGAGTTGGGTGTGCCGGGCGTGGGCCTGTGGCGCGAACCGGTGCAGGCGTACGGGGTGGAGGCCGCCGCCAAGCTCGTACGGGACGCGGGCCTCACCGTCACCACCCTGTGCCGGGGCGGCTTCCTCACGGCGATCGACCCGGTCGAGCGGGCCGAGGCGCTGGGCGACAACCACGCGGCGATCGACGAGGCCGCGGCGCTCGGCACGGACACGCTGGTGCTGGTCTCCGGCGGACTGCCCGCCGGGAGCAAGGACCTGCGCGGGGCCCGTGAGCGCATCGCGGACGCCCTCGCCGTCCTCGGCCCGTACGCGGCCGAGCGCGGTGTCCGCCTGGCCATCGAGCCGCTGCACCCCATGTACGCCGCCGACCGCTGCGTGGTCTCCACCCTCGCCCAGGCGCTCGACCTCGCCGAGCGTTTCCCCGCCGACCAGGTCGGCGTCACCGTCGACACGTACCACATCTGGTGGGACGACACCGCTCCGGAGCAGATCGCGCGGGCGGGCGCGGGCGGCCGCATCCACACCTTCCAGCTCGCCGACTGGACCACTCCGCTGCCCGAGGGCGTGCTCAACGGCCGCGGCCAGATCGGCGACGGCTCGATCGACATGCGGGAGTGGAAGCGGTACGTGGAGGCGGCCGGCTACACCGGCGCCATCGAAGTCGAGCTGTTCAACGATGAGTTGTGGGCCCGGGACGGACGGGAGGTACTGGCGGAGACGGCGGACCGGTTCGTGGCGCACGTGATCCAATGACCGTATGACGGAGAAGGACAGGAGCACGTCCCTGGGGCCGTTGGAACTGACCGACGGCCGCTGGGTGGTGGGGGACCCCAGTGGGCCGAAGGGCTACTGGGTCGAACTCCGCGCGGACGGGCTGTACCAGCACGAGCCGGACTCGGAGGGACAGCTGATCCCGTGGCCCAGGGTCATGCTGGGGATGCTCTTCACCCTGGGCGCCAAGTACCCGGCGAGGGGAAACTACTCCCCGATGGGAATGCTCGGCGGCCTGCCGGGACCCTGGAGGGGGCGGGGCAGCGGTTATCTGCACATGACGCTGCGACACCCCTACGAGGACTGGGTGGCCCGCTTCGACCGGCACCCCCGCTTCTACGGTGGCACCGAACTCGTACTGTTTGAAGAACTGCTGAGACAGACCGTCCAGGCAGGCGAGGCGCACCTGTTCGGCGACCCGGCCTGGCTGGGCTCCGTGACCGGACAACTGGCCCTCCTGCGGCCCTGGTCGGCCCGCGCGATACGGGAGGCGGTGGCAGAGGCTCGGCAGGTCAGGCAGCGGCCGCGAGACGAAGAGGGAAGCCCCGGGAGCTCCTGACCACTGAGGACGCCGACCGGCTTGTTCCAAGGAAGGGGAGCAGTCAAAGGGCGTCGACCGCAGCCGCCGTGGGGTAGGCCTCCTGTGCGCCCCTCCGGGTGACGGCGATCGCGCCGACCCGGGCCGCGTAGGCCGTCGCTTCCTCGAGGGTCGCGCCCGCGCCCAGCCGCCAGGCCAGCGCCGCGGTGAACGCGTCGCCCGCGCCGGTGGTATCCACGGCGTCCACCTTCACCGAGGGGACCCGGGCGACCCCGTCGGCGGACGCCACCAGCGCGCCCTCGCCGCCCAGGGTGATCACCACCGAGCGCGGGCCCAGGGCGAGCAGGTCCCGCGCCCAGCCCTCGGGGGTGTCGCCCGCCTCGGCGCCGCCCAGAATCACCTGTGCCTCGTGCTCGTTCACGATCAGCGGGTCGCAGGCCGTCAGGAGCTCTGGCGTCAGGGGACGCGGCGGCGAGGGGTTCAGTACGAAACGGCTTCCCGGCGCCAGGTTCCGCACGACCTCCACGACCGTCTCCAGCGGGATCTCCAGCTGTGTCGAGATCACCCGGGAGGCCCGCAGGAGGGCGCCGGCCGCGCGGACGTCGTCGGGGGTGAGCCGGCCGTTGGCGCCCGGCGCGACCACGATGCTGTTGTCCCCGGACGGGTCCACCGTGATCAGCGCGATCCCGGTCGGCGCGCCGCCGACCAGCACGCCCACCGTGTCGACCCCGGCCGCGCGCTGGGAGTCGAGCAGCAGCCGGCCGTGGTGGTCGTCGCCGACCCGGGCCAGCAGGGCCGTGCGGGCCCCGAGCCGGGCGGCGGCCACCGCCTGGTTGGCGCCCTTGCCGCCCGGGTGGACGGCCAGGTCGGAGCCGAGCACCGTCTCCCCGGCCGCGGGCCGCCGCTCGACACGGGTCACCAGGTCGGCGTTGGCCGACCCGACGACCAGAAGGTCGTATTCGTACATGAGTGCTGCCTCCTCGCAGAGGGTGGTTCAGTGGTTCAGGGGGGTCGGCAGGTCAGCCGGTGAACCCGGCGGGCCTCGTCGGCGCGCTCACCGCACCGATGACGACCTGCTGCCGGAGGACGGACACCGGCAGCCACGGGCGGAGTCCTGTAGGGCGGGGGGCCGTACGGCCGAGTTCTGTACGGCGGAGTCCAGCGCGGCGGCCGCCTCGCCGCACGAACGGCGTACGACCAGCCGGGCGGGGAGGGTGACGGACCGCGCGGGCCGGCCCTCGACGCGGTCGACCAGGGCGCGTACGGCGGCCCGCCCCAGCTCACCCGTGGGCTGGGCGATCGCGGTGATCGGCGGGTCGGTGTGCGGGAACCACGGGATGTCGTCGAACGCGGCCAGCGCGATGTCGTCGGGCACCCGCAGCCCACGCGCCCGGATGGCGTCCAGCGCGCCGAGCGCCATCAGGTTGTCGGCGGCGAAGACGACCTCGGGAGGCACCGGCAGGTCCAGGAGGCGCTCGGTGACCCGCCGGCCGCTGCCGGCCTGGAAGTCGCCCTGGCCCGTGTACGCGTCCGGGAGAGGGATGCCGTAGGCGGCCAGCGCCTCGCGGAAGGCCTCCACGCGCTCGCGGCCGGTGGTGGTGGCCGCGGGCCCCGCGATGATCGCCAGCCGCCGGTGCCCGAGCCCGTGCAGGTGCGCGACGAGGTCCTGTACGGCCGCCCGCCCGTCCGCCCGGACCACGGGCACGTCCACGCCCTTGATCCACCGGTCCACGAACACCATCGGCGTGCCCGCGCGCGCCGCGTCCAGCATCAGCGGGGAGCCGCCGTCGGTGGGGGAGACCAGGAGGCCGTCGATACGCCGCTCGAGCAGGATCCGCACGTGGTGGTCCTGGAGGTCGGGCCGCTCGTCGGCGTTCCCGATGATCACGCTGTAGCCGAGCGCGCGGGCCTCCTCCTCGACGGAGCGGGCCAGCTCGGTGAAGTACGGGTTGAGCACGTCGCTGATGACCAGGCCCAGGGTGCGGGTCTGGTCGGTGCGCAGGGACCGGGCGACGGCGTTCGGGCGGTAGCCGAGGGCCTCGACGGCGGCCAGCACGCGTGCGCGCGCGTCGGCGCTGACCGACGGGTGCTGGTTCAGGACGCGCGAGACCGTGGCGACGGACACGCCTGCCGCGGCGGCGACGTCCTTGATGCTCGTCATCGCCGTTCCACCTCCTCGTGGAATCGATTACACACTCGATTGGAAACGATTACACACGCGGCCGCAAGGGCCCGTTGCCGGATCGTTGCCCTGTGGGGCCCGGAAGTGGCGCGAAATCGCTCCCCGACCGAGCGATGAGTCCACCCCCCGGCGTCAGTCATCACCCACGACAATGTCCGTCACAGGAAGGAATCCGCCATGACCGCCGCCGCCAAGGGCCCCGCGAGCTACTTCCCCTCCATCGAGAAGAAGTACGGCCGGCCGATCGCCGAGTGGAAGGGCCTCATCCGCTCCTCGCCGCTGACCAAGCACATGGAACTGGTCGACTGGCTCAAGTCCGAGCACGGCCTGGGGCACGGCCACGCGAACGCCCTGGTGGCCCACACTCTCGCCGAGGGCAGGGCCGGGTGAGCGGCGGGCTCCGCCGGCGGTCCGGGCGGCGGCCCCGTCGGCGCGGAGCAGGACCGCCCCGGCACGCCCGGCGGGGCTGTCACAGCCCGGCGGTACCGTCGGGTCATGACCACGGAGGCGAGTCGGAGCGGGCAGGCCGGTGCCGGCGAGCGGCGTCCGGCCGTGCTGGAGGGCGTGCTCGAGCGGATCACGTACGCCAACGAGGAGAACGGCTACACGGTGGCCCGTGTCGACACCGGACGGGGCGCCGGTGATCTCCTCACGGTCGTCGGCGCGCTGCTCGGCGCCCAGGTCGGCGAGTCGCTGCGGATGGAGGGCCGCTGGGGCTCCCACCCGCAGTACGGCAAGCAGTTCCAGGTGGACAACTACACGACCCTGCTCCCTGCCACCGTCCAGGGCATCCGCCGCTATCTCGGCTCCGGCCTGGTCAAGGGCATCGGACCGGTCTTCGCCGACCGCATCACCCAGCACTTCGGCCTGGACACCCTGAAGGTCATCGAGGAGGAGCCCAAGCGCCTGATCGAGGTGCCCGGCCTCGGCCCCAAGCGGACCAGGAAGATCGCCGACGCCTGGGAGGAGCAGAAGGCGATCAAGGAGGTCATGCTCTTCCTCCAGACCGTCGAGGTCTCCACCTCGATCGCGGTGCGCATCTACAAGAAGTACGGCGACGCGTCGATCTCGGTGGTGAAGAACCAGCCGTACCGGCTGGCCGCCGACGTCTGGGGCATCGGCTTCCTGACCGCCGACAAGATCGCGCAGTCCGTCGGCATCCCGCACGACAGCCCGGAGCGGGTCAAGGCGGGCCTCCAGTACGCGCTGTCGCAGTCCACCGACCAGGGCCACTGCTTCCTGCCCGAGGAGCGGCTGATCACGGACGCGGTCAAGCTCCTCCAGGTGGACACCGGGCTTGTCATCGAGTGCCTCGCCGCACTGGCCGAGCCCCCCGAGGGCGACGCCGACCCCGGTGTCGTACGGGAGAAGGTGCCCGGCCCGGACGGCGGCGAGGCGGTGACGGCGATCTACCTCGTGCCCTTCCACCGGGCCGAGCTGTCCCTGTCCGCCCAGCTGCTGCGCCTGCTGCGCGCCGACGCCGACCGGATGCCCGCCTTCCGGGACGTCGCCTGGGACAAGGCGCTGACCTGGCTGAAGGGCCGTACGGGGGCCGACCTCGCCCCCGAGCAGGAGGCGGCGGTCAGGCTGGCGCTGACCGAGAAGGTGGCCGTGCTGACCGGCGGCCCCGGCTGCGGCAAGTCCTTCACGGTGCGCTCGATCGTGGAGCTGGCGCGGGCCAGGAAGGCCAAGGTGGTGCTGGCCGCGCCCACCGGCCGGGCCGCCAAGCGCCTCTCGGAGCTCACCGGAGCCGAGGCCTCCACCGTGCACCGCCTGCTGGAGCTCAAGCCCGGCGGGGACGCGGCCTACGACCGGGACCGCCCGCTGGACGCCGACCTGGTGGTCGTGGACGAGGCGTCCATGCTGGACCTGCTGCTGGCCAACAAGCTGGTCAAGGCCGTGCCCCCGGGCGCGCACCTGCTGTTCGTCGGGGACGTGGACCAGCTCCCCAGCGTGGGCGCCGGTGAGGTGCTGCGCGACCTGCTGGCCGACGGCAGCCCGGTGCCCGCCGTCCGCCTCACGCGCGTCTTCCGCCAGGCCCAGCAGTCGGGTGTGGTGACCAACGCGCACCGGATCAACGCCGGGCAGCACCCGCTGACCGACGGCATGAAGGACTTCTTCCTCTTCGTCGAGGACGACACCGAGGAGGCCGGCCGGCTCACCGTGGACGTGGCGGCGCGCCGGATCCCGGCCCGGTTCGGGCTCGACCCGCGCCGGGACGTGCAGGTGCTCGCGCCCATGCACCGGGGCCCGGCGGGCGCCGGCACGCTGAACGGCCTGCTCCAGCAGGCGGTCACCCCGGGCCGGCCCGACCTGCCGGAGAAGCGGTTCGGCGGCCGGGTCTTCCGCGTCGGAGACAAGGTCACCCAGATTCGCAACAATTACGAGAAGGGGAAGAACGGCGTCTTCAACGGCACCGTGGGCGTGGTCACCTCGCTCGACCCGGTCGACCAGCGTCTGACGGTGCTGACGGACGAGGACGAGGAGGTGCCGTACGAGTTCGACGAACTGGACGAACTGGCACACGCGTACGCGGTGACCATCCACCGCTCGCAGGGCAGCGAGTATCCGGCCGTGGTGATCCCGGTCACCACCGGCGCGTGGATGATGCTCCAGCGCAACCTGCTCTACACGGCGGTGACCAGGGCCAAGAAGCTGGTCGTCCTCGTCGGCTCGCGCAGGGCGATCGGCCAGGCGGTGCGCACGGTGTCGGCGGGGCGGCGCTGCACGGCGCTGGACTTCCGCCTCGGCGGCTGAAAACCGCCGTCCGGCGGGCCGGAAGCCGCTGTCTGACACCACGTCACAAAAAATGATCGATCAAATGAGTCGTAAAGGTCACACAGCACTTCCCGTGGCCGGAGCGAGGGGGCAGGATGAACAGGTTGACGGCACTGAGTGCCGTCAATGGGCCCAATGGTCGACCCCGAGTGCACTCTCCTGAGCCAAATGGGGGATGGTAGAGACAGTCAGGGCACCTCGAAGATGAGGCACTACGTCGGTGAGGGAAGACGTGAGCGACAACTCTGTAGTTCTGCGGTACGACGGCGGCGAGTACACCTACCCGGTGGTCGACAGCACCGTCGGCGACAAGGGCTTCGACATCGGGAAGCTGCGCGCCCAGACCGGTCTCGTGACCTTGGACAGCGGATACGGCAACACGGCCGCCTACAAATCCGCCATCACCTATCTCGACGGTGAGCAGGGCATCCTCCGGTACCGCGGCTACCCGATCGAGCAGCTGGCCGAGCGCTCCACCTTCCTGGAGGTGGCCTACCTGCTGATCAACGGTGAGCTGCCGACCGTCGACGAGCTCTCCTCGTTCAAGAACGAGGTCACGCAGCACACCCTGCTGCACGAGGATGTCAAGAACTTCTACACGGGCTTCCCGCGCGACGCCCACCCGATGGCGATGCTGTCGTCGGTCGTCTCGGCGCTGTCGACCTTCTACCAGGACAGCCACAACCCGTTCGACGAGAAGCAGCGCAACCTCTCCACGATCCGCCTGCTCGCCAAGCTCCCGACGATCGCGGCGTACGCGTACAAGAAGTCGATCGGTCACCCGTTCGTCTACCCGCGCAACGACCTCGGTTACGTCGAGAACTTCCTGCGCATGACCTTCTCGGTGCCCGCACAGGAGTTCGAGCCAGACCCGGTCGTGGCCGCCGCGCTGGACAAGCTGCTGATCCTGCACGCCGACCACGAGCAGAACTGCTCGACCTCGACGGTCCGCCTGGTCGGCTCCTCGCAGGCCAACATGTTCGCCTCGATCTCGGCCGGCATCAGCGCCCTCTGGGGCCCGCTGCACGGCGGCGCCAACCAGTCCGTCCTGGAGATGCTCGAGGGCATCCGCGACTCGGGCAACGACGTCGACACCTTCATCCGCAAGGTGAAGAACAAGGAGGACGGCGTCCGCCTGATGGGCTTCGGCCACCGGGTCTACAAGAACTTCGACCCCCGCGCCAAGATCATCAAGGCCGCCGCGCACGACGTGCTCTCCGCGCTGGGCAAGGAGGACGAGCTCCTCGACATCGCCCTGAAGCTGGAGGAGCACGCCCTGTCCGACGACTACTTCGTCGAGCGCAAGCTCTACCCGAACGTCGACTTCTACACCGGCCTGATCTACCGGGCCATGGGCTTCCCGACCGAGATGTTCACGGTCCTGTTCGCCCTCGGCCGGCTGCCGGGCTGGATCGCCCAGTGGCACGAGATGATCAAGGAGCCGGGCTCCCGCATCGGCCGCCCGCGCCAGATCTACACGGGCGTGGTCGAGCGCGACTTCGTCCCGGTCGAGGAGCGCTGAGCCTCCCGGCGGCGCCACCGGCCCCGTAGCGTCACCGGCCGCGTATCCCGCGCGCGTTCGCGGGATACGGGGCCTCGTGCTGTGCGGAGCGCCCCGGAGGCGTACCGGCACGGGAACGGACCACAGAGGAAACGCGGCCCGGAAGAGGACCGCGGAAGCAAGGCTGCGAAAGAAGCGGAAGGCGCCCCGGCACGCCGGTCCCCCCACGGGCCGACGACCAGGGCGCCTTCCCATGTCCCGGTGCGGATTCCCCCCACGGGATCCGGCCGGGCGTTCAAGGACCAGCGCCTGAATCGCTGTGAGCACAACGAGCAGAACTCGTCGCACCTGGTGCTTGTGCGGTCTGCCGGGACGCGCACGCGCGGGAGGGCCGCTCAAAGCTCCCCGGTGTACGTGCCCCGGCAACGCACCTCTGAGGAAGTCCCCCAAGACATCCCCAGATGCCGGTCAGCGCCCCCCAAGACGCTGCCCGACATCGCCAACTTAGACCTTCGAACCCCTTCGATGGTTACGTTCACATCACTGTGATCTGCGTCTCTTGCATATGTCCGTTAGGTACGCAAGAGCCCAAGTATGGCGACAGGAACCCAAGCGTAAGGATGATGCGCGAGCCTTGTGAAGAGCTTATGTGAGGCGCGCGTTGGACTCTAGAGGGACTCTTACTTCGGTCTCGACTGCTTTTCATTCAGCGGAACGTGCGCAGCCGCAGACTGTTCGTCACCACGAACACCGACGAGAACGCCATCGCCGCTCCCGCGATCATCGGGTTGAGCAGTCCGGCGGCGGCCAGCGGCAGCGCGGCCACGTTGTAGCCGAAGGCCCACACGAGGTTGCCCTTGATGGTGGCCAGCGTCCGCCGGGACAGGCGGATGGCGTCCGCGGCCGCCCGGAGGTCCCCGCGCACCAGGGTCAGATCGCCCGCCTCGATGGCGGCGTCCGTCCCGGTTCCCATGGCCAGACCCAGGTCGGCGGTGGCGAGCGCGGCGGCGTCGTTGACCCCGTCGCCGACCATCGCCACCGTGCGCCCCTCGGCCCGCAGCCGCCTGACGGCCTCGACCTTCTCCTCGGGCAGCACCTCGGCGACCACGTCCTGCGGGTCGATTCCGACGGTCCGTGCCACGGCCTCGGCGACGGCGCTGTTGTCGCCGGTCAGCAGGACGGGCCGCAGACCCAGCGCGCGCAACTGCGCGACCGCCCGCGCGCTGGTCTCCTTGACCGCGTCCGCGACGGCGATGACACCGCGTGCCGCCCCGTCCCAGCCGACGACGACCGCCGTACGGCCCTCGCTCTCCGCCGCGCGCCGGGCACGGGTCACCTCCTCCGGCAGCTCGGCGGTGAGCTCGACGAGTCGTCCCACGGCCACGTCGTGGCCCTCCACGCGTCCGCGTACGCCGCGTCCGGGCACGTTCTCGAAGTGCTCGACCGAGGGCAGCGGTCCCACCCGTTCCTCGGCGCCGGCGGCCACGGCCCGCGCGATCGGGTGCTCGGAGGCGTGCTCCAGGGCGCCCGCGAGGCGCAGCAGCTGCTTCTCGTCGGTGCCCTCGGCGGCGTACACCTCCTGCAGGGTCATCCGGCCCGTGGTGACTGTTCCGGTCTTGTCCAGGACGACGGTGTCCACGCGGCGGGTGGACTCCAGCACCTCGGGACCCTTGATGAGGATGCCGAGCTGGGCACCCCGGCCGGTGCCGACCATCAGCGCGGTCGGCGTGGCCAGGCCCAGCGCGCACGGGCAGGCGATGATCAGCACCGCGACGGCCGCGGTGAACGCGGCGGTCACCTCACCGGTGGCGAACAGCCAGGCGAGCAGGGTGCCGACGGCGATGAGCAGGACGACCGGCACGAAGACCGCCGATATGCGGTCGGCCAGCCGCTGCACCTCGGCCTTGCCGCTCTGCGCGTCCTCGACGAGTTGCGCCATCCGCGCGAGCTGCGTGTCCGCGCCGATCCGGGTGGCCTCGACGACCAGCCGGCCGCCCGCGTTGACCGTGGCGCCGGTGACCGTATCGCCGGGACCGACGTCGACGGGCACCGACTCGCCGGTGAGCATCGAGGCGTCGACCGCCGAGCTGCCCTCGACGACCGTGCCGTCGGTGGCGATCTTCTCACCGGGCCGTACGACGAACCGGTCCCCGACCGCCAGCGCGGTCACCGGGATCCTCGTCTCCACTCCGCCCCGCAGTACGGAGACGTCCTTCGCGCCCAGTTCCAGCAGCGCCCGCAGCGCCGCGCCCGCCCGTCGCTTGGAGCGGGCCTCCAGACAGCGGCCGAGCAGGATGAACGCGACGACTCCGGCGGCGACCTCCAGGTAGATCGTGGAGGCCGCGTCCACCCGGGAGACGGTGAGGCGGAACTCGTGGCGCATGCCCGGCATGCCCGCGTCGCCCAGGAACAGCGCCCACAGCGACCAGCCGAACGCGGCCAGGGTGCCGATCGAGACGAGGGTGTCCATGGTGGCCGCGCCGTGCCGGGCGTTGGTCAGGGCCGCCCGGTGGAACGGCAGCCCGCCCCAGACGACGACCGGCGCGGCGAGGGTGAGCGAGAGCCACTGCCAGTACGTGAACTGAAGGGCCGGGATCATCGCGAGCAGCACGACGGGGGCGGCGAGGAGCGCGGAGACGACCAGGCGCCCGCGCAGGGAGGCCGCTTCGGGATCCCGGGGCGCCCGCTCCGCGTCCGGCCGGGACTCCGCGTCCGCCGCCGGTTCGGGTGCCGGCGGCGGGGGCTCCTCCGCCGTGTAACCGGTCTTGACCACGGTGGCGATCAGATCGGCGACCGATACCCCGGTGGGGCAGGAGACCCTGGCCTTCTCCGTGGCGAAGTTGACCGTCGCGGTGACGCCGTCCATGCGGTTGAGCTTCTTCTCGACGCGGGCCGCGCAGGAGGCGCAGGTCATTCCCCCGATGAGCAGCTCGACCTCGGCGGCGCCCGGCCGGTCGGCCGTGGGCGTCTGCGGGGCGGCGTGGGTGTTCATCCTCGGAACTCCAGACGACGTACGGGCGGGTGGAGCGGCCCTCGTCAGGCCTCGCCGACGAGTTCGAAGCCCGCCTCGTCCACGGCGGCGCGCACGGCCTCCGTCTCCAGCGGGGAGGCGGAGACCACGGTGACCTCGCCGGTGGAGGCGACGGCCTTCACCGAGCTGACGCCGGGCAGCTCGGAGATCTCGGCGGACACGGAACCCTCGCAGTGTCCGCAGCTCATCCCGCTCACCTTGTAGACGGTGGTGACGGTGTCCGGGGTGCCGGTCTGGGCGGTCATGTCGTTCTCCTCGTCGTGGTGGGTGGGGCACAGGGGGCCACGGTGGCCCGTCATTTCTCAGACTATACCCCTAGGGGGTATTGATCCAAGGAACCGCGGCCGATGACCGAAGCCGGGTCGGGGCGGACCACCCGCCAGGCCGCCCGTGCCCGGGTTGTGCCCGCGTACTACGGTTTCGCCGGCGGCGGTGGGCCGCGGTGAACCGGACGGAAGGCGAGGCGGCGGGATGCGGGCTGTGGTGTTCGAGCGGTACGGGGAGCCGGCCGAGGTGCGCGAGGTGGCCGACCCGAGGCCCGCGGAGCACGGGGTCGTGGTGCGCGTCGAGGCGACCGGCCTGTGCCGCAGCGACTGGCACGGCTGGCAGGGCCACGACCCCGACGTCGCGCTGCCGCACGTGCCGGGGCACGAACTCGCGGGGACCGTCGAGGAGGTGGGCCCCCGGGTGACCCGCTGGCGGCCCGGCGACCGGGTGACCGTCCCCTTCGTCTGCGCCTGCGGCACCTGCCCCGCCTGTGCGGCGGGCGACCAGCAGGTGTGCGAGCGGCAGACCCAGCCGGGCTTCACGCACTGGGGCTCCTTCGCCCAGTACGTGGCGCTCGACCACGCCGACGTGAACCTGGTCGCCGTCCCCGAGGGCCTGTCCTTCGCCACGGCGGCCTCGCTCGGCTGCCGGTTCGCCACGGCGTACCGCGCGGTGGTCCAGCAGGGCCGGGCCGCCGCCGGCGACTGGGTCGCCGTGCACGGCTGCGGGGGCGTGGGCCTGTCGGCGGTGATGATCGCGGCGGCCGCGGGGGCGAGGGTGGTCGCGGTGGACGTGTCCGCCCGGGCCCTGGACCTGGCGCGGAGGTTCGGCGCCGCGCAGTGCGTGGACGCGTCCGACGTCGAGGACACGGCGGAGCGGGTGCGCGAGCTGACCGGTGGCGGCGCCCATCTCTCGCTCGACGCGCTCGGCTCACCCGCCACCTGCGCGGCCTCGGTGAACGGCCTGCGCCGCCGGGGCCGTCACGTCCAGGTCGGTCTGCTGCCCTCCACGACGGGCACCACCCCGGTGCCCATGGCACGCGCGATCGCCCTGGAACTCGAACTCCTGGGCAGCCACGGCATGGCCGCGCACGCCTATCCGGAGATGCTGGAGCTGGTACGGGCCGGTGTGCTGCGCCCCGATCTGCTGGTGACGTCGGCCATCCCGCTGGCGGCCGTCCCGGACGCGCTCGCGGCGATGGGCACGGCACCGGGATCCGGGGTCACGGTCATCGAGCCGTGGAGCTGACATGACGGTGCCCCACCTCGCGTGGGGCACCGTCGGTCGAGGGGGCCGGGCCCGCGGCCCGGCGGCGTTTCAGTCGGCTCTGCGGCCGCGGTTGCCGGGCCGGGCGGCGACCCAGGCGCGGACGGTGTCGGCGTACCAGTAGGGCCTGCCGCTCTCCACGTGGTCGGGTGGCGGCAGCAGGCCGTGCTTGCGGTAGGACCGGACGGTGTCCGGCTGCACCCGGATGTGCGCCGCGATCTCCTTGTACGACCAGAGCCTTCGGTCGGTCATGACGTGCACCTCCCCGCGCGCACCACGGCGGCGGCCGGAGAGGCCGTCGGGGGAGCCGGGCGCCGCGCTGGCGATCTCCAAGCCTGTGATCGGTGAACGACCCGGAGTGCGCACCGGCAAGCGGCTGTCGGCCGGGTGTGACCGGGGGGCCGCGTACCCGCGACATGCGTGACACGGCGGAGGTTTTTGTGACAGAGCTGAAGCAAGAGACCTACCTGCCCGGGGGTTTACGCGACCGGATGGCGGACCCTGTCGTCCGTATGTCCGGACAAACCATTGACAGGGGTCCGTGCCCGGCACTAGAACCGGGGGAACCGGGGGAGTCGAGGCGAAGGGAAGCCGAGGGCAGCCGATGGCGTGCGACCTGATCACCGCGGGGCCGTACTCGCCGGCGCGCCCGGGACGGCCCGTCCGGCCAGGAGTTTCCCCACCCGGGCGGCGAGGCACGCCGGGTGCAGACCCGCACGCGCCCCGTGGCGCCCGGGCACGGTACGCCTCCGGCACAGAACGCCTCCGGCGCGGGAGGCCGCTTCGCCCTGGCAGGAGCGAAGTGCGAGCGTCGACTCCCCGCCCGCTACGGCCCCGCGCCGGAGGTCCCGACAACCCACCGCGGGGCGGCGGCCGCCCGCACTCCGCCGGACCGCGGAATCCGCATGCCGTCCTCAGCGGGGCGCGTGCGGCGGACACTCCCACATGTGTCTACGTGGAGACGGAAACCGCAGACACAGTGTCGGGCGCGTCCTGGGCGCGTGCCTGGTGGGATGTACCTGTGGCCGGGACCGCGACGCGCCCGTCGCCGGTCACGGCACACGAGCTCAACGAACGGCACGTTTCGACCCGTCGCCGCCATCTGTGAAGGAGTAACCGGGCATGACGAAGATCGTCAACCACTGGATCGGCGGGAAGACCGTCGAAGGCGCCTCGGGGACGTACGGGCCGGTCACGGACCCGGCGACCGGCGAGGTCACCACGAAGGTCGCGTTCGCCTCCGTGGAGGAGGTGGACGCCGCGGTCGCCGCCGCCAAGGACGCGTACCTGACCTGGGGCCAGTCCTCGCTGGCCCAGCGGACCTCGATCCTGTTCAAGTTCCGCGCGCTGCTGGACGCGCACCGCGACGAGATCGCCGAGCTGATCACCGCCGAGCACGGCAAGGTGCACTCCGACGCGCTCGGCGAGGTCGCGCGCGGCCTGGAGATCGTCGACCTGGCCTGCGGCATCAACGTCCAGCTCAAGGGTGAGCTGTCCACCCAGGTCGCCACCCGCGTCGACGTGGCCGCGATCCGGCAGCCGCTCGGCGTGGTCGCCGGCATCACGCCGTTCAACTTCCCGGCGATGGTCCCGATGTGGATGTTCCCCATCGCCATCGCGTGCGGCAACACCTTCGTGCTGAAGCCGAGCGAGAAGGACCCGTCGGCGTCCCTGAAGATCGCCGAGCTGCTGGCCGAGGCCGGGCTGCCCGACGGCGTCTTCAACGTCGTCCACGGCGACAAGGTGGCCGTGGACCGCCTCCTGGAGCACCCCGACGTCAAGGCGGTCTCCTTCGTCGGCTCCACCCCGATCGCGCGCTACATCCACACCACCGCCTCCGCGAACGGCAAGCGCGTGCAGGCCCTCGGCGGCGCCAAGAACCACATGCTGGTGCTGCCGGACGCCGACCTGGACGCGGCCGCCGACGCCGCCGTCTCGGCCGCGTACGGCTCGGCGGGCGAGCGCTGCATGGCCATCTCGGCCGTCGTCGCGGTCGGCGCGATCGGCGACGAGCTGGTGGAGAAGATCCGCGAGCGCGCCGAGAAGATCAAGATCGGTCCGGGCAGCGACCCGTCCTCCGAGATGGGCCCGCTGATCACCAAGGCGCACCGCGACAAGGTGGCCACGTACGTGGAGAACGCCGCGGGCGAGGGCGCCGAGGTCGTCCTGGACGGCACCGGCTACACGGTCGAGGGCTTCGAGAACGGCCACTGGGTCGGCATCTCGCTGCTGGACAGGGTGCCGACCAGCGCCAAGGCCTACCAGGACGAGATCTTCGGCCCGGTGCTGTGCGTGCTGCGCGTGGACAGCTACGACGAGGGCGTGGCGCTCATCAACGCCTCGCCGTTCGGCAACGGCACCGCGATCTTCACCCGCGACGGCGGCGCCGCCCGCCGCTTCCAGCTGGAGATCGAGGCCGGCATGGTCGGCGTCAACGTGCCGATCCCGGTGCCGGTGGGCTACCACTCCTTCGGTGGCTGGAAGGACTCGCTCTTCGGCGACCACCACATCTACGGCAACGACGGCACGCACTTCTACACGCGCGGCAAGGTCGTCACCACCCGCTGGCCGGACCCGTCCGAGGCCCCGGCGGGCGTGGACCTCGGGTTCCCGCGCAACCACTGACCCCCGACCGTCGCCGCAGGCGATGACGAGGCCGTCCGCTATGCGGACGGCCTCATCTTTTTTCGGGTGCGCGCTACGGTTCCCGCACGCCCGTAAGGGCCCGAACAATGGGCCGTTCGACGAGTGAATCAGTTGTAGATCGCCGTTTCGCCGCGAATTCCGTAGGTTAACGGCCATTGACTCAGCGGTTTTCGTTGATGTTCGATATCCGGGCCGGGAGCGGACGAGAGTGCTTACGACCGCGAACCGCCGGAGGCGATAGCGCGCTCCCCGGCCCCCTCACCTGTTGCACAAGTCGATCGGAACCGCTGCATGACCGACATGCTCCGCTCTGTCGAGAACGCCGTCCCCGAAGTGGCCGGCAGTCCCACGGAGGCGACGGACAGCCCCACCAAGCTCAAGCGCTCCATCGGGGTCGTCGGCGGCACCCTCCTCACCCTCTCGTGCGTGACCCCCGCCTCCACGCTGTTCGTGGTCGTGCCCGACCTTCTCGGCACGCTCGGCACCGCCACCGCCCTCACCATCGCCATCGGCTCCCTGCTGTGCGTCGCCGTGGCGTTCTGCTACTCGGAGCTGGGCACCCTCATCCCCAGCGCGGGCGGCGAGTACGCCATGGTCTCGACCATGGCCGGGCGGCTGGCGGGCTGGCTGGTCTTCGTGCTGTCCCTGCTCGTCGTCATGATCGTCCCACCGGTGATCGCGATGGGCACCGCGGACTACCTGGCGCCGATCGTGCACCTCGACCCGGCCTGGACCGGCGCCGGGGTGATGCTGCTGGCCACCCTCGCCGGTCTGCTGGACCTGCGTGCCAACGCCTGGATCACCGGCATCTTCCTGGTCCTGGAGGTCATCGCGGCGGGCGTGGTCGCGCTGCTGGGCTTCGCGCACAGCCACCGGGGCGTCGGCAGCCTGGTCTCCATGCAGGTGGCCGGCGCGGACGGGCACACGGACGCCGTGACGGCCATGCTCGTCGTCTCCGGGCTCGCCATCGCGCTCTTCGCCACCCAGGGCTTCTCCACCGCCGTCTACCTCTCCGAGGAGCTGGAGAACCCGCGCCGCAACGTCGCCCGCACGGTGCTCGCCACCCTCGCCATCTCCTCCGTGATCATCCTTGTGCCGGTCGTCGCCATCACCATGGGCGCCTCGGACATCAAGGAGCTGACCGACGGCAACCTGAGCTCGATGGTGATCGCCTGGTCCAACTCCGCGGTCGGCACCTTCGTCAGCCTCTGCGTGGCCCTGGCGATCATCAACGCCGGCATCGTCATGGTCATCCAGAACTCCCGTGTGCTGTTCGCCTCCGCCCGCGACAAGGCCTGGCCCTCGGCGGTGAACAACGTCTTCTCCCGGCTCGGCCGCTTCGGCTCCCCCTGGGTCGCCACCCTCGCGGTCGGCGTCCCCGGCGCGCTGCTGTGCTTCGTCAACCTGGACACCCTGTACGGCGTCACGGGCGTCTCGGTGACCGGCATGTACCTGCTCGTCGCGGTCGCCGCGCTGCTGTCCCGCCGCGGCTCCCACAAGCACACGGCCGCCTGGCGGATGCCGCTGTGGCCGACCGTGCCCGTGCTGCTCATCGCGTTCCTCGCCTACATCCTCAGCCGGCAGGAGATCACCTACCTGCTGTGGACCGGCGGCATCATGGCGGTCGCCACCCTCTACTGGGCCTTCTACCTCCGCCCTCGCCGCGACACCCGCTGGCTGGTGTCGATCCCGGAGGACACCCAGCCGTAGGACGACGGGCGGCGTACCGCGTCCGCGGTACGCCACGGCGGCCCCGTACTCCCCGAGTAGGTGCCGAGGTTCGGTCCGGCGGCGGCTTCGGTTGCCGGTGGCGGCCCGTACCGTGGAGGACATGGATCTTCGACTGCCCGGATTGCGCGGGCTGCCGCGGTGGCCCCGGCGCCTGCTGGCCGCCGGGGCCACCGTCGTCGTCCTGGCCGGTGCCGGCACATGGACGGCGATCGCCTCCGACGACCCGCCCCCGGTGCACCGCACCGACCGGATGATGACCACGGGCGACGGGGTGCGGATCGACACCTCGTACTTCACCCCGGCCACGTCCGGCCGCCACCCCGCCGTCCTGCTCGGGCACGGCTTCGGAGGCAGCAAGGACGACGTACGGCGGCAGGCGCAGGACCTCGCCAGGGACGGATACGCGGTGCTGACCTGGTCGGCGCGCGGCTTCGGCGGATCCACCGGCAAGATCGGGCTGAACGACCCCGAGGGCGAGGTCGCCGACGTCTCCAAGCTGATCGACTGGCTCGCGCGGCAGCCCGAGGTGCGGCTCGACGGGCCCGGCGACCCGCGCGTGGGCGTGGCCGGAGCCTCCTACGGCGGAGCGATCTCCCTGCTCGCCGCCGGACACGACCGCAGGGTGGACGCCATCGCCCCGGCGATCACCTACTGGAACCTCGCGGACGCGCTCTTCCCGGGCGGCGTCTTCAAGAAGTTGTGGGCGGGCGCCTTCATCAACTCCGGCGGCGGATGCGCCAAGTTCGAGCCCGCGCTGTGCCGGATGTACGAGCGGGTCGCCGAGTCGGGCAAGCCGGACGCGGAGGCGCGCGCACTGCTCCAGGAGCGCTCGCCGTCCGCCGTCGCCGACCGCATCAAGGTGCCGACCCTGCTGGTGCAGGGCCAGACCGACTCCCTCTTCCCGCTCGGCCAGGCCGACGCCGCCGCCAGGGCGATCCGAGCGAACGGCGCCCCGGTCGACGTCGACTGGATCGCGGGGGGCCACGACGGCGGCGACATGGAGACCGGCCGGGTCCAGGCACGCGTGCAGAACTGGTTCGACCGGTACCTCAAGGGCGACAAGAACGCCGGCACGGGCCCCGCCTTCCGCATCACCCGCACCGGCGGGGTCGACTCCACCGACGGCCGGGCCCTGCTGCGGGGCGCGAGCGGCAGCGCGTATCCGGGGCTGGAGGGCGGGCAGCGGTCCATCGCCCTGCGCGGAGGCGAGCGGCGCTTCGAGAACCCCGCCGGAGCCAACCCGCCCGCCGTGTCCTCCCTGCCGGGCCTCGGCGGCTCCGGCGGTCTGGCCCAGCTGTCCTCGCTCGGCGTCGGGGTGTCCCTCGACTTCCCCGGCCAGTACGCGCGGTTCGACTCCGCGCCGCTCGGCGGCGGCCTGCGTATCACCGGCTCGCCCACGGTGACCGTCCACGTCACCTCGACCACCGACGACGCGGTGCTCTTCGCCAAGCTGTACGACGTCGGACCGGGCAAGGAGCAGCCGGTGCTGCCCGCCCAACTGGTGGCCCCCGTGCGTGTCGAGGGCGCCAAGGCCGGCAAGGACGTCACCCTCACCCTCCCGGCGATCGACCACGAGGTGCAGAAGGGCCACCGGCTCCGCCTGGTGCTCGCCTCCACCGACCTCGGCTACGCCTCACCGGCCGCCCCCGCGACGTACACCGTCGGCCTGAAGAGCGACCTGAAGGTGCCGACCGCGCCGGGCGTGACCACCGCGGCGGCCCCGCTGCCCGGCTGGGTGTGGTGGCTGCCGGCGGCCGGCGCGGCGGTCGCGCTCGCCCTGCTGCTGACCTCCCGCCGCCGCACCGCCGCGCCCGCTCCCGACCCGGAGTCGGCCGACGTCCCGCTGCGGATCACGGGCCTGAGCAAGCGGTACGCGAGGTCGGCGGACCGGTACGCGGTACGAGACCTGTCGTTCCAGGTGGACAAGGGCCAGGTCCTCGGCCTGCTCGGGCCGAACGGCGCGGGCAAGACGACCACCCTGCGCATGCTGATGGGCCTGATCCAGCCGGACGCCGGCGAGATCCGCGTCTTCGGCCACGCCGTCCGGCCCGGAGCGCCCGTGCTGTCGCGGGTCGGCGCCTTCGTCGAGGGCGCCGGCTTCCTGCCCCATCTGTCCGGCCGGGAGAACCTGGAGCTGTACTGGCGGGCCACCGGCCGCCCGGCCGAGGACGCGCACCTGGACGAGGCCCTCCGGATCGCCGGCCTCGGCGACGCGCTGGCCCGCGCGGTACGCACCTACTCGCAGGGCATGCGCCAGCGCCTGGCGATCGCGCAGGCCATGCTGGGCCTGCCGGACCTGCTGATCCTGGACGAGCCGACCAACGGCCTCGACCCGCCCCAGATCCGCGAGATGCGCGAGGTGATGATCCGTTACGCGGCCGGCGGCCGCACGGTGATCGTCTCCAGTCATCTGCTCTCGGAGGTCGAACAGTCCTGCACGCACCTGGTCGTGATGGACCGGGGGCGGCTGGTGCAGGCGGGTCCGGTCGGCGAGATCGTCGGCTCCGGGGACACCCTGCTGGTCGGCACCGCCACCCCGGTGGAGGACCCGGTCGTGGAGAAGGTGTCCGCCCTGCCGGGCGTCGCCTCGGCACTGCGGACCGAGGACGGCCTCCTGGTCCGGCTGGAGACCGGCGGCACGGCGCGGGACCTGGTCGTGGAGCTGGTGCGGCTGGAGGTGCCCGTCGTCTCGGTCGGCCCCCACCGCCGGCTCGAAGACGCCTTCCTCACCCTGATCGGAGGTTCCGCATGAGCACGCTCGCCGAGAGCACCGAGGTCGCCTCCGGTTACCGGGCGGGCCGCACCCTGCCCCTGAGGGTGGAGCTGGTGCGGCAGTTCAAGCGGCGCCGCACGCTCGTCATGGGCGGCATCCTGGCCGCGCTGCCCTTCGTGCTGGCCGTCGCCTTCGCGATCGGCGGCGGTCCGGGCGGCCGCAGCGGCCGGGTGACGCTGATGGACACGGCCACCGCGTCCGGGGCCAACTTCGCCGCGGTGAACCTGTTCGTCTCGGCGGGCTTCCTGCTGGTGATCCCGGTGGCGCTGTTCTGCGGGGACACGGTGGCCTCGGAGGCGAGCTGGTCCTCCCTGCGCTACCTGCTCGCCGCGCCCGTGCCGCGGGCCCGGCTGCTGTGGTCCAAGCTCGTCGTCGGACTCGGGCTCAGCCTGGCGGCGATGCTGCTGCTGCCGCTGGTGGCGCTCGCCGTCGGCACGGCCGCCTACGGCTGGGGCCCGCTGGAGATCCCCACCGGCGGCGCGCTGGACGCGGGGACGGCGGCGCGGCGGCTGCTGGTGGTCGTGGCGTACATCTTCGTGTCGCAACTGGTCACCGCGGCGCTGGCGTTCTGGCTGTCCACCAGGACGGACGCGCCGCTCGGCGCCGTGGGCGGGGCGGTCGGCCTGACCATCGTGGGCAACGTCCTGGACGCCGTCACGGCCCTCGGGCACTGGCGCGACTTCCTGCCGGCGCACTGGCAGTACGCCTGGGCCGACGCTGTGCAGCCGCACCCCGAGTGGTCCGGGATGATCCAGGGCACGGCGGTCTCCGTCAGCTACGCGCTGGTGCTGTTCGCCCTGGCCTTCCGCGGGTTCGCCCGCAAGGACGTGGTGTCCTAACCGCAGACGTTGTCGCACTGCCGGTTCTGCCGGTTCTGCCGGTCCGGCAGGATCGGCAGAACCGGCATGTTCCGGACCTCGGCCACTTGGCTTTCCGAGGAAGCCCGTCACACCGGAGTGCTCTGGTCAACTGCGCGGCCACACCCTGGTTTCTCCCCTTCACCCCGCCGGTCGGCGGCGCGGACTGCTTGTGTGTTTTTTGGACTCCGTGATTTTCCGGAGTTTTGAATGCGGTGGCGTCCAAGCGGGTGAACCCCCGCAACCAAACATGCGGCTCCGGGTTGATGAGGGCGTAGGACTTGCGTCGCTACGAGGAAAGGAA
The DNA here is from genome assembly GCF_006540305.1 of Streptomyces sp. 6-11-2. Lineage (GTDB taxonomy): Bacteria > Actinomycetota > Actinomycetes > Streptomycetales > Streptomycetaceae > Streptomyces. The sequence continues at coordinate 4,607,578 of NZ_BJOR01000001.1, forward strand.
CGCGCAGTGCTCAAGAAGGCAGAGGTCGCCGCGGCGGCCGCCGCTTCTGTCGGGCACTTCGAGTCCGCTGTTCTCGCTGACCCGGGGGACGCTCGACAAGCTGTGCCTCGGCACGGGCGACACCAGCGCCGGCGTGCTGCGGGCCGTCAACTCGGACCAGCAGAACCAGCAGTGTTCGGACACCTCCACTTGGGCCACGCGGGACGCCTCGCTCTCGCACCTCCTGGACAACCTGTCGACTCTCTCCGCCAATACCGGGAGCTGAGCCGGGTCAGGTGGCCCATGGCCCCTCGCCGATTCGGCCGAGGACTGCCCGTGCCTTTCCGAAGAACTCTTTCCGGCAATGCAGTCGAGGGTGAATCGTATGGTCGCGAGGGTCAATCGAGTGAAGTGCTCGGCGACTCACGTTCCGCATTTTCCCATTACGGCTGTTCCTCGTTCAGCATCACGACCGTATCGGTTGTGTTCAATCGGTTTCTGACCGTCATCGGGGCCTCGTCCCCAAGAAGGGAACATTTCATGAAGAAGAGCGTTGCTGTCGTCACCGGCGCCCTCGTGGCCCTGGGCATGGCCGGCCCCGCCTTCGCCGACTCCGGGGCCACGGGTACCGCCGCGAACTCCCCGGGTGTGCTCTCGGGCAACGTCATCCAGGTTCCCGTGCACGTTCCGGTCAACGCCTGCGGCAACACCGTCAACGTCATCGCGCTGCTGAACCCGACGTTCGGCAACACCTGCGCCAACGGCTGACCGTCCGGCGCACCCAGCCGTACCGGCTGTGTCACGGCCGGCCTTGGACATCGATCTCCCGCCCAAGGCCGGCCTTCCCACTTCTTCAAGCCGCATCGACCGAGCGGCTGCAAGCAGGAAGACAACGAGATTGCGACAGACTCTGAGCAGGGGAGTGTTCGCGGCCGCCGCCGCGACGAGTTTGCTGACACTGTGCGGCAGCTCCGCCCTGGCCGACTCGCAGGCCGACGGCGCCGCGTCCAACTCGCCCGGCGTGCTGTCCGGGAACACCATCCAGGCACCGGTCTCGGTGCCGGTGAACGTCTGCGGCAACACCGTGGACGTGGTGGCGGTGCTCAACCCGGCGTTCGGCAACAGCTGCGGCAACGGCTCACTGGCGGCCCCGCCGGTGACGGTGCCGGCACCACCCAGTGTCACGCCGTCGACCGACGACGGCTCCACGACGCTGCCTCCCGTGTCCACGCCCACGCCGGACTCCGGCACGTCGAGCACGGACACCCCGCCGCGCGTGGTGGACGAGGCGGTGGCCGAGCCGCAGCGTGCCCAGACCCTGCCGGCTCCGGCGGTCCTCGAGAACGCCACGCCTGACGCGGCCCCGCAGCTGGCCGAGACCGGCACGGGCGCCCTGCTGGCGTCCTCGGCCGCCAGCGCGGCCCTGATCGCCGGCGGCGTGATCCTCTACCGCCGCGGCCGGGCGGCGACGCACCGCTAGGGCGGGATCCCCGGGCCGGCCAAGCGGCCCCCACGGGTGCCGGACATGCTGTCCGGCACCCGTTCTTGTCTTCCCTGACGACAGGCGCGCCCGTTGTGCCGACGTCGGTCGCGCTCGCCTTCCTGCCGGCAGGCGGGTTTGCCCTCCTGACGGCCGGTGGGCTCGCCTTCCCGCCGGCAGGCGTGCGCGTCTTGCTGACCGCCGGCGGGCTCAGGGCTCATCTTCTTGCCGGGCGTCGCACTCGCCCTTCTGGCACCGGGTGGGTTCGCGCTTGTCCTCCTGAAGGCCGACGGGCTTGTCTGGCTGGGACCGGCGGGCGCGTCTTCCTGCCGGCCGTCGCGTTCGTCCTGCCGACGGCCACGCGCTCGCCTGCCTGGCGTCCGGGCGCACTTGTGTCGCCGACGCCCGGAGCGGCCGCCCGCGGCCGGCCGACCGCCAGTCTCGGCCCCGCGTCCTGGCCCGCCGCCGGTCCTGCCTCGCCTCCGGCGCTGGTCGGCCCCCGGCCCCCGACCGCTGCTGGTCCTGTGTCTGCTGCTGGTCCTGGTTCGCCGCTGGTCGTCGCCCGCTCCCAGCCCCGGCCCGCTCCCAGCCCCGGCCCGCCTCCCGTCCGGGCCTGCTTCCGGTATGGCCCGCCGCCGGCCCTGCCTCGCCTCCGGCGCTGGTCGGTCCCCGGCCCCCGACCGCTGCTGGTCCTGGCCGGCTTCCGGTCCTGGTCCGCCCCGGTCCTGATTCGCTTCCGGTTCTGGCCCGCCGCTGGCCCTGGCTCGCTCCCGGTCCCGGCCCGTTTCCGGTCCTGGTTCGCCGCTGGCTGTGGCCTGCCCCAAGTCACCGGCCGCCCCGGTCCTGGCCTGCCTCCGGTGCTGACTTGCCCCTGGTCCCTGCCTGCCTCCGGTCCTGGTCCGCCACTCGGTTCTGGCCTGCTTCCGGTCCTGGCTCGCCCCGCCCCCGGCCGGCACCCGGTCATGGACCGTCCCCGCCCCCGGCCGGCACCCCGTAGTGGTGCGCTCCCGGAGGCGGGGCGTGGACCGGCTCGCCGTGTGCGCGGAGACTTTGAGATCACCCCTTTGGCGGCACAACTCGCGGGACTGCCACGCGTTGACACAACGCCGGGCATCCCCGCCCGGGTGTTTTTGCGTCAACCCAAGGAGCACTTCTCCATGTCGCGTATCGCCAAGGGCCTGGTCCTTACCTCCGTCGCCGCCGCGGCCGTCGCCGGTGGTGCCGGCATCGCCGCCGCCAGCAGCGGCGCGACCGGCGGCGCCGCCAACTCCCCGGGCGTGCTGTCGGGCAACGTCATCCAGCTTCCCGTGCACGTCCCGGTCAACGTCTGCGGCAACACCATCGACGTCATCGGCGTGCTGAACCCGACGTTCGGCAACGCCTGCGTCAACGGCTGACATCCGCGCGCGTTCCTCCGTCCGGCCGCCGTCCCCGGTTCCTCCGTGGGACGGCGGCCGGACGCGTAGCAGATCCCCCGTGTCGCAGATCCCGTATCAGAACGCGGCGAATTCGGGCCGCCGGGGTTTCCGGTCCGGCCGGGGCTCGTTGGGCAGGGCGACGCAATCCCCCGCGGTGACCGACGTCGCCGAAGAAAGGAACACGACGATGAAGTCCCTGAAGGCTGCCGCCGTCCTCGCCGGATCCCTGGCCCTCACCGGCGCCGCCGTGCCCGCGTTCGCCCAGAGTGCCGCCGACCTCACGCCCAACAGCCTCAACGGCGCCGTGAACACGCTCACCAAGGGCCCCGTCGACGTCATGCCGCTCCAGCACCAGTCCAACGCCCTCAACACCGAGAACCAGGACTCGCTGCTCCACACGGTGAACGGCGCCACCCAGACCCTGAACGCCCCCAAGCCGCTCCTCGGCGGCCTGGCGCTGCAGCGCTGAGCCGCGTGAGGCGTGGTCTCGGCGCCTCCGTACCGGCCGGACCCGTCGTACTACTGCGGCACTCGGGGGAAGCCCGTGCTGATGGTGGCGTCAGGATCGTTGGGCGGTACGGACGTCGAGCCCCGAACCCGGAAAGGGACCGTACCTGACATGAAGTCGACCACTCGAGGAACCCTCGCCGCCCTCATCACGGGCGTCGCCGCAGCCATGGGCGCGGCAGCGACCCCCGCCGCCGCGGCCGGCACGGTTCCCGTCCCCGTCCCGCTGGAGGGCGCGGAGGCGGCCCTCGGCACGGAACTGCCCGAGGTCGGCGGACAGCTGCCGCTGCCCGCGGCGGGCGTGCCGGAGCCCCCGCGCTTCGTCCAGGGACGGCTCCTGCCCGAGCGCGCCGTGCCACGGCTGCCGGTCGACGGCGGGCTGCCCGGCGCGGAGCTGCGCGCCCCGCTGGCCCACACCCTCGACGACGGCTTCGACCACGTCGGCGTCGGCCTGCCCGCCTCCGACGTGCGGACCCTGACCCCGGGCCTCTCCCTGGACGCCCCCCTGACCGCCCCGAACCCCGGCGAACTGCCCGCCCTGAAGCAGCCGGAGCTGTCCGTCCTCGCCCCCGTACTGCGCACCGCCCCGGGAGCCGACCTGACGGCCGGTCCCGGCCTGTAGCGGCAACGGGGACGTCAGCCGTCCGACGTGGGCCGGCGTCCGCCGAGGCGCGCGGTGACCTGGGCGGCGGACTCGCGCACCGTCTCGCCCAGCACAGGAAGCCCTTCGGGGGAGACCCGGAACCGGGGCGCGGAGACCAGGACCGAGGCGACCGCCTCGCCGCGGTGGTCGAAGACCGGGGCGGCGACGCCCACTTCCTCCACCGAGGTCTCGCCGTAGTTGACGGCGTAGCCGCGCTCGGCGCTCTCCGCGAGGCGGAGCAGATAGGCGTCGACCGCGGCGTCGCTGAGCCCGGGGTGGACCACGGCCCCGCTGGTGACCAGGGCCCGTACGCGCTCGGAGGGCAGCCGGCTGAGGAACACCTGCACCGAGGAACTCGCCGCCGTCTGGTACCGGGTCCCCAGCGGAGTGCTGTGCTTGACCTCGTGCCGGCTCGCCACCTGCTCCACGCAGACCGCCTCGGCGCCGTTCCACACCAGCAGCGCCGCGGTCTCCCCGGTGCGGTGACTCAGCTCCTGGAGCACCGGATACGCCGCCCGGCGCACATCGAGGTCGGCCAGCAGCGGACCCGCCATCGCGATCACGCCGAGCCCCAGCCGGAACCGCCGGGAGCCCGGGTCGCGCTCGACCAGACCGTCCTGCTCCAGCGTGGCGAGGATGCGGGACACGGTGGACTTGTGCAGTCCGACCCGGGTGGCGATCTCGGTGACGCCCAGCTCGGGCTCGTCGACGCTGAAGGTGCGCAGCACCCCGATGCCGTTGCGCAGCACGGTCATACCGCGCCCGGAGCCGGCCGCGCCGTTGTCGGGGATCTCGTCCGTCGTATTGCCTGCCATGGTGCGCTCCATCATGCCCTTGCCGGAATGCCGACCGGGACACAGGGAGCAAAATGGAGGAGTGATCGCACAATCCCGTCGATCCCTCCGGCGCGGCGGGCGCGACAACTCGCCGACGCCGCCCACGGGGCGGCTGCGGTCACTGTTCAGGCCGCGCACCGTCGCGGGCCAGGTGTTCCTGCTGCAAGTGGTCATCGCGGTACTGATCGTCGCCGCGGCACTGGTCGCCCTCGTGCTCCAGGCCGGGGACGACAGCACCAAGGACGCCCGGGAACGCTCCCTGGGCATCGCCGAGACGCTGGCGTACGCGCCGGACACGCTGAAGGCCATGACCGGCCCCAACCCCAGCAAGGTGCTGCAGCCCGTCGCGCACAAGATCATGAAGGAGACCGACGTCGACCTCGTCGTCATCTACTCGAAGGACGGGATCCGCTACACCCACCCCAACCCGGCCTTCATCGGCAAACCGGTCCTCGGCGTCCGCAGGCCGCCGCCCTCCCCCGTCACCCAGACCCTCCAGACCACCCAGGGACGCTCGGTGGTTTCGTACGTCCCCGTCATCAAGCCGGGCGGCGGGGCCGTCGGCACCGTCGCGGTCGCGATCACGGTCCAGAAGGTGGAGACCATGGCGGGCCGGCAGCTTCCGGTCCTGCTGGGGACGGCGGCCGGGGCGCTGGTCCTGGCCGCGGCCGGCACGGCGCTGGTGAGCCGGCGGCTGCTGCGCCAGACCCACGGCCTGGGACCCGCCGAGATGACGCGGATGTACGACCACCACGACGCCGTGCTGCACGCGGTGCGCGAGGGCGTGCTGATCGTCGGGGGCGACGGCCAGCTGCTGCTCGCCAACGACGAGGCGCTGCGGCTGCTGGATCTGCCGCCGGACGCGGAGGGGCACAAGGTCACCGACCTGCCCCTGGACGCCGGAATCGCCGAACTGCTGACGTCGGAGCGCACGGCCAGCGACGAGGTCCACCTCACGGCCGACCGCCTCCTCGCGGTCAACAAGCGGCCCACCGCCCCGTACGGCGGGTACGAGGGGAGTGTGGTGACGCTCAGGGACACCACGGAACTGCGGGCGCTGTCGGGACGCGCCGAGGTGGCGCGCGAGCGCCTGAAACTCCTCTACGACGCGGGCATGAAGATCGGCACCACCCTGGACGTGTCGCGCACCGCGCAGGAACTGGCGGACGTGGCCGTTCCCCGCTTCGCCGACGTCGTCACCGTCGAACTGGTCGAGGAGGTCCTGCGCGGCCAGGAGCCGACCGGGGCGATCAGCGGCGAGGTGCGCCGGGCCGCGGTGCGGGGCCGCCCCGGGTACCAGCCGCTGGTGGAGGTGGGCCGACGGCTCAGTTTCGCGCCCGGCTCACCGCAGGCCCGGTGCGTGGAGAGCGGCCGAGGGGTGCTCGAGACGGAGCTGACGCAAGCCCGGGAGTGGCAGGTGGCGGATCCCGATCGCGCGCGGCGCGTCCTGGAGCGCGGCTTCCACTCCCTGATCGCGGTGCCGCTGCGCGCCCGCGGCACGGTACTGGGGGTGGTGGACTTCTGGCGCTGCCGGGAGGAGGCCTTCGACGCGGAGGACGTACCGTTCGCCGAGGAACTGGCCGCCCGGGCCGCCGTCGCCCTCGACAACGCCCGCCGCTACACCCGCGAGCACACCATGGCGGTCACCCTGCAACGCAGCCTGCTGCCCCGTGGCCTGCCCGAATACAGCGCCCTGGAGGTGGCCTACCGCTATCTGCCGGCCCAGGCGGGGGTGGGCGGGGACTGGTTCGACGTGATCGAACTGTCCGGTGCCCGGGTGGCCCTGGTGGTCGGCGACGTGGTGGGACACGGGCTGCACGCGGCGGCCACCATGGGACGGCTGCGCACCGCTGTGCACAACTTCTCCTCCCTGGACCTCGCCCCGGACGAGCTGCTGGCCCGCCTGGACGACCTGGTGGCCCGGCTCGACCGGGACGGCGCGGCCGCGGGCGGTGAGGAGGGGCTCGCGGGGGCCACCTGCCTGTACGCCGTCTACGACCCGTCCTCGGGCACCTGCTCCCTGGCCAGGGCCGGCCACCCGCCGCCCGCACTCGTCGGCCCGGACGGCAGCGTGGCCTTCGCCGACCTGCCCGCGGGACCGCCCCTCGGCCTGGGCGGCCTGCCCTTCGAGGCCACCGAACTGCGGCTGCCCGAGGGGAGCCAGCTGGTCCTCTACACGGACGGGCTCGTCCAGGACAGCGAACGAGACATCGGCACCGGCCTCGAACTCCTGCGTGCCGCGCTGGCCCATCCCGACCGGCCCCCGGAGCAGACCTGCCGGGCGGTGCTCGACGCCCTTCCCCCGGACCACGCCATCGACGACATCGCCCTGCTGGTGGCCCGTACCCGCGTACTCGATCCCGATCTGGTCGCCGACTGGGACGTGCCGGCCGATCCCGCGGCCGTCTCCCGCGTCCGCGCCGACGTCGCCCGGCAGCTGAAGGACTGGGGTCTGGAGGCCGCGAGCTTCACCACCGAACTCGTCCTCAGCGAACTGGTCACCAACGCCATCCGCTACGGCAGTGCCCCCATCCACGTCCGCCTGCTGCGCGACCGCAAGCTGATCAGCGAGGTCTCCGACGGCAGCAGCACCTCGCCCCACCTGCGGTACGCGGCGACGACGGACGAGGGCGGACGCGGTCTGTTCCTGGTAGCCCGGTACGCCGAGCGCTGGGGAACCCGGTACACCCCCACCGGCAAGGTCATCTGGACCGAGCAGCCCCTGCACGGCGGGGCGGGGCCGGCCGACGGCCTCGGGGGCGACGAGCTGCTCGACCAGTGGGACGACGGCACGCTGTGACATGACCCTGACCGCCCCCGGCCCGCCGGGCACCGGGTTCTTGTCCGCGGGGATGTCCGCCCCACGGGCGGCACCGGCGTACACCTGCGGCATCAGCGCCTGACGTGGTTGCTGTCCAGGGGTGACCTGGTGTCCCGCTGTGCCGGGATGGCGCCGAGCGTGCGCACCGCCGCACCCGCGCGGTGTCCGCCGGTCACCGCGCACAGCGCGCGGGCCGCCTCGTTGAAGCGGACGGCGGACGGCGGATCGCTCGGGCCCAGCAGGTGCCGCTTGAGCTCGGCGCGGGCCTCGGCGTGGGTGTCCTTCTCGGGGTGGCGCACGGACTCCAGCAGGGCCGGTACGGCGGAGGCGTCCGGAGTGAGGACGGCGCCTGCCCGGACGGTGGGGAAGGTGTCGCGGAAGTCCTGCTCCGGAAGGCCGCCGGTGTTGGCGACGGCGTACGGCTTCTCGCTCGCCAGATAGTCGGATATGACGCTGGAGACATCGCTGACCAGCAGGTCGGCCACGTTGAAGCAGGCGTAGACGGTCGGCCGCGCCTCGGTGATGATGTGATGCTCCCCCGCGGGGAACGAGGCCCAGTACGCGGTCTCCCAGGCGGCGGTCGCGGCGGCCACGGCCGCGGCCCGACCGGATTCCGGGACCGTCTGGAACAGCATCCGCTCCGCGTTGTCCGCGCTCGCCCGGAACGAGGACGTGGTCAGCCGGTCGAGTTCGGCGGTCCGCCGGGCCAGCTCCGCCGCCGCGGAGGGCGTTGGCCGCTCATCGGCGTGTTCCGCGGCACGGAGGATGTTCGCGGCGCGGATCATCCCCTGGATCCGGGCGTTCGCGGTTGCCGCCCGGGGATCGACCGAGCCGGTCAGCGGGTGCGGTTTGTACAGGAGCCGGACCCCCGGGTCGGCCAGGAGGGCGCGGACGATGTTCTCGCCGGCCTCGACGACCGAGGTGTTCCCCGGGTTGCCGTCCCACCCCTCCCACGTGGGGGCGTAGAGAACCGTGGTGTACGGGCCCACGGGCGCACCGGCGTACGGCTCGATCGCGTCCAGCTGCGGGCGTCCGATCTCCACGACGTCGCCGTCGTCGACACCCACGTGCGCCAGGGCGTACCGCTCGCGTGCCGCGGGACCGGCCACCCACACCTCGTCGTACGCCTTCGCATACGGATTGCAGCTGGACGGCTTGTCGCTCTCGCCGCGGTTGACGAACGCGTGCTTGATGGTGGGGATGCGCAACACCTGTGAGGTCTTCCCGGAGTTCGAGGGGTGGATCATCACCGTCAGGGTCGAGTGCTCCAGCCTCATCAGGTCGGCGACCTTCGGCAGACACACGATCGGGATGTCGGTGGACGCGATCTGGTTCACCATGTAGCGCTCACGCAGCACGATCAGCGGGCGGCCCTCCAGCCGGGCCAGCGGCTCCAGCCACATGTCCGCCTGATAGGCCGAGCTCGTGCCGCCGGAGAAGTACATGCCCACCGTCGGCCGGTACTCCGCGAGCCAGGCGTCGAACCACTCCAGCGCCTGCTCGCTCGTCACCGGCCTGCGTCCCGGGAGCAGCCGCAGCAGCAGTATGCCGATGGCCACCAGGGCGAGGGCGGCGGACAGGGCGATTCCCGCGACGGCCCACCAGACCGAGCCGCCCACCGCCGCGGCCAGCAGTCCGGCCGCCGAGGGCAGACCGAACGCGAGGAGCCGCTGCCCGGAGCGCTGCGTCAGCAGCGCCGGGGGAGCGGGGCTCAGCAGCAGTGGCGAGGCGTCGATGTTCCGGGTCACCACGGGCAGGGTGCGGGTGCGGCGTACGAGGATCGCAAGCGCCTGGGACGCGAAATGCAGGGTGTAGAAGAGCAGCAGGCCGCAGACCAGAGCCAGGTATTTCGTCTCGTAGTCCTCGTCGCTGATGCGGATCAGGCCGGTCACCAGCAGAAGGTCCCGGAGGACTTGGCGCACGGTCACGGTCGCGTGCAGCTTCCCGAGGGCGGTGGTCACGTTCCGCTGCCACCGGTGCAGGGCCATGTCCGCCGCCAGTCCGGCACCGGTGGAGGCCACGAGCAGGGGAACGCCGGGGAGGAGGGCACCCACTGCCTGAGCGGCGAACGACAGGGCGAGCACTGCGGGCAGGAGGAGGCGCGCGGCGGCGGTGCGCAACCGAGCGGGCGGGGGCATTGCTGACAACTTCGCGGGCTCCAGGCCAATCACCATCCCTGAGCACGGACTTGCTGACTTGCGCGCTCAGATGGCCGCGGGCCGTAAGCCGGTGCGTGCGGATGTTTTCCTTCAAATTTCAGCGGACTTTACCTACGCCGCATCCTTGACTCCAGGGAGGCCAGGAGGATTTTGTTTGAAGGAACAGTGCATCGATGTGCCCGATGTGACGCTCAAGTAACCGGGTGGAACTCCTCGCAAATTGCGTGGCGTGGCTGTGCGAAGCGCCTGCGGAAATGTGTAATGGAAAGAGTAAGGATCAAGGGGTCGAGGGTGGCGGCCCGACGTCTTCGAACGTGCACGCCGCTGAGCTGCCCCGATGATCCGTGGGGTGCCGAATCCGGGTGTCGTTCCTGTCTTCGAACCCGACGAATGGCGACTGTGGGGTGGATTTGCCGGTGCTGTGACCAGTCTTTGTATTCCATGGGAGGGCGAGACGTCGAATACGCGGCGATCTCGCCACGAGTGAAGATTTCACGACGGGCGCATTCGGCCATTGCGCCGACGATCTGAATCCGGAATGCAGGAATGGGAGACCGCCTACTGCGGAGGCGACTTTCGACCGGCTGCGCAGGCGCCCTGCCGGCGGCGTTCGAGGAGGGTGCGGAGCGGGCCGGTCATGGCAGTGGTGACCAGGGCCATCACCACCATGATCGAGTACAGGTCCTGGTCGAGCGACGGGGGCACCTACGCCGCCGCACGGCTCGGCCGCCTGCCGGCCCGTTCGGCGGCCGTGCTCGCCATCCTGATGAACACCCGCGGCCTGACGGAGCTCGTGATGCTCTCCGTCGGCCTCCAACTGGGCCTGGCGGCCTTCTCCGCGACGGGCAGCCACTTCACCCACGTCTGGCACGTCACCAGGAGCGAGTTCGACCAACTCCTGCTCGACAACGCCCGGAAGCTCGGCGCCACGGTCCACGAGGCGGCCCAGGTCACCGAGATCCCGCGCGACGAGACCGGCAGGGTGACTGGGGTGGCGTACACGCAGGACGGTGAGCCCCGTCGGGCCACCGGCCGCTTCGTGGTCGACGCCTCCGGACAGGGCCGTGTGCTGACCCGTCAGATGACGGCGAACCTGGCCCAGGAGGACCTGAGGGCCCGGTGACAGCCGGACAGCCCGGGGGCCTCCCCGTGAGAACCTTGCCCTTGGGTTGGTCAGCCCGCTGCCGGGCTCTGCGGGACCTACGCTCGTGTGAACCCGTGGCTCCGCTCCACTTTCGCCACATGCAGCGTGTAGCTCTGGTACCACTCGGCTTGCCCGCGCTTCTGCGCCGCGCGGTGCTCGGCGTTGCTCCGCCACTGAGTGAGGGCGTCGGCGTCGCGGAAGTACCCGACGGTGATGCCCAGCCCGCCAGGAGTCTGCGCGTGGTCCATCCCCAGGAACCCGGGGACGTCCTTCACCAGGTCTTCCATGCGTGCGTTGGTCTCGCTGTAGCCGCTCTGGTCCTGGGTTCGCACCGTAGTGAAGACAGCCACGTAGTAGGGCGGTTCATAGGCCTCGACGGGCGCGACAGGCGCTTCCGAGTGATCGCTCATGGCGCCACCGTAAAGCGGGACGCGCCCAACGATCCAGCGTCGTTCCTGAACGGGAGCCGTCATGAAGCATGCGATACGGCGACGCATCTTGCGGGCCACCCCCCTCCCCAAGTCCGGACCAGGCCGCGGCCCTCCTCGACTGGATCCGGCGCCGGCCGCCCGGAGGCAGGCGCCTGCACGCGTTTTTCGCCACGTTGTACTACTGCGGTCCGCGTCCCGAGGAAGCAGTGGCCATTCGGGTGAAAGATGTGACGTTGCACGCTCCTTGCGCCGAGGACCAGTGGAGTGAACCTCGGATCCACGCGGCGACGCCGGAGGTCGGCAAGCAGTGGACCGGCACGGGGCAGCTTCCCGACCTCAAGAGGCGGCTCGAAGCCGCGGGGGATCTCCCGGAGCTTCCGGACGTCGGCTGACCGTCCCGGCCGAGAACCTCGACACGTATGCGACACGGCCACCCGCGAAAACCCGGTGACAGCCGGACAGCCCCGGAGCCTTCTCATGATCGTCGGGGGAGCGCCCGGGGCTTCGTCGTGCACGGTGAAACCCGGCCTGACCAGCGAAAAGCCCTCCCACTGGGGAGGGCTGTCACAGGCGCCCCCGGCAGGACTCGAACCTGCGGCCAAGCGCTTAGAAGGCGCACCTTCTGTTCGCTCGTGGTGGGCCGATGACCTGGGCGTTCATGCGGCTTGGCGACTCATTGCCCGCCAACTTCGACACCCATTCGACACGCTGTCTCCGGACCATAGGGGCAGCCCTCAGTAGCCGGTCTGCTGATCGCCGGTCTCGCTGACCAGCGAGACGGAAGAAGTCCACGGCTCTGACCTGACCCTATGAGGGCCGGGCCCCCTTCCGTGCTCAGCCGGGCGATGCCTATCGTCCCGGGTATCGACGGGCTCGGGAAGGAGGCCCTCAATGTCTGTCTACGTCGGTATCGATGTGCACCGCAAGCGTTCGCAGATCGCGGTCCTCGACCAGGACGGCACCGTCCGGATCAATCGGAACGTGCCCAACGGGGTCGGGCCGGTCCTGGGCGTGATCGGGGACCTGCCGATCGGTACTCCGGTCGCGTTCGAGGCCGCCTATGGCTGGGGCTGGCTGGTGGAACTGCTGGAGGACTACGGCTACCAGCCGCATCTGGTGCATCCGCTGCAATGCAAGGCCATCGCCTCCGCCAGGCTCAAGAACGACAAAGTCGACGCAGCCACGCTGGGCCGACTGCTGCGTGCGGACCTCCTGCCGGAGGCGTGGATCGCGCCGTTGGAGGTGCGCCAGCAGCGGGCTCTGCTGCGCCACCGCTTCCAGCTGGTACGCCTGCGGACACTGCTGCGCAACCGGGTCCACGCCATACTCGCGGATCTCGGCCACGACCGGGCCGGCTCAGTCTTCACCGGACCAGGGCGGGTCTGGCTCGCCTCGCTCGAGCTGCCGGACGCCTCCCGCCACGTGGTCGACGACCTGCTGCAGCTGATGGACGCACTGCAGATCCGATCAACGCCCTGGACGTGCAGCTCGCCGCGCACGCCCGCGGCGACCCCCGGGTCAAACTCCTCACCGCCCTGCCGGGGGTGGGCCCGCTCACTGCGCTGGTGATCCTGGCCGAGGTCGGCGACGTCACCCGCTTTCCCTCCGCCCGCAAGCTCGCCGCCTGGGCCGGACTCACCCCGACCGTGCGCGGCTCGGACCTCACCGTCCGGCACGGCCACATCTCCAAGCAGGGAGACGCCTGGCTGCGGCGGATCCTGTGCGAGGCCGCACAGACCGCCAAGCGCCACCCGGACTTCGCCGACGCCTACCACGCCATCAGCGCCCGCCGCGGCAAGAAGATCGCCACCACCGCCATCGCCCGCAAGCTTCTCACCCGCGCTTACCACCTCCTGCAGGCCGCCGAAGCGCAGCCACAGCGCAGGAAACGAACCGCGCGATGAAGCCCTTGCGCACCGGTCGCCCGCAGACTCCGGGGTGAGCTCGCATCTTTTGCATGAGACGGCCACGCCGCGCTCGATGACCTGACTGAGCAGCCCCGGCCCCCGGACCACGGTCATGACGCCGACCACGCCGGCCAGACGCCGAATGGGTGCATGTGAACCCCACGCCGACCAGGTCATCCCGGGAGCCAAGCCAAACGCGAACGACCAGTCGCCGGCCACAACTTCACGCCAGGAATATCCAACGCCCTCGGACTGACTCCCACGTCTAAAACACGAGGTCAGGGACCCCTGCGCGCTTGACAAGCCCGGCCCTCATGGGTGCTCAGATGCCGTGGGCTTCTGTCGTTGTTGGTTGGCGTTGGGCGACCTCGGACGGCCCGGAGACGGCCCGATCGTCTATGTGCTAGGCGCGCTAGCATCCTGGCATCGAGGGAGAGGCATGGCACTGGGACGCAAGGGATCACGAGGCATAGTTGTCGACGGAACGACCTACCGCTGGCGGCTGCGGCGCAGGCCCACCTACTGCCAGGCTCTCTGCTGGTCGCCGTGCACTTACGCCGTGGAGCATGCGGAGCACCCTGGGACGACTCTCGTCGTCACCACGAATCGGCCTCACACTGGCAATTGGGTCGGCCGCCCGGGCAGTCCGGTACCGCCCTCCGACGTCGCCGACGCCATCGGTGCCGCCCTACGGCAGGGTTGGATTCCCACGCGTGCAGGCTCACCGTTTCACCTCGACCAGTCCGCCGGCTTCTCTCGCGGCTTCTCTTCCTCGCTTTGAACTCGCCGTAGGGTGAGCACCGCTTTGGGAGTTCGATCGCAGACTGGGGCGACCTCCCAAAACGGGCTCCCGTGACTGCCCGACACTTCGGCTGGCGCCGCCGTTGTCCGCCCGCGTTCAGGGCCGTTGATGTCAGTCGGAGCACACTGCCGCGCAGGCTACTTGGCGACTCCCGCCCCGTGCTCGCCTCTGCTATCAGAGGGTGGCTGAGCGCTAAGTGGAGCCGTAGGGTTGCCCTGGCCGTCTAGGCCAGCAGCGTTGGCCCACATTGAGAGGACGCAAGTGCCACCTCGTACTCGCGCCAAACTCGTCGCCGTAGTTTCCGGTGCTGCTGCCGTTATCGTCGCGCTGCTGCCAGTCAGCTTCACCAGTGACGTTGATAATGTGACGCACTCATGTGGGTCAGCGGTCTCTGCGGCTTTTCACAGGTGGCCAGGGTGCCAGGATGCTGCCCCTCCTTATCTGATCGGCGCAGTCGTGATCGCTGCCGTCGGCCTGGTAGTTGTCCTCAGCATGGCGAATAAGGATCACTGAGCCACTGCCGACTCGGCCTGGTGCGTTCCGTTGCCCCTTGCCCCTCTGGCTCGGGCAAGGCGTGACCTCTTCGTCCCGAAGCAAGTTGAGTACGGGCCGGGTCCGGGCCCAGTGTGCTTCTCACCTGGGCTGACGGTCCGCAGGCGTCCGCGCTTGTTCGACGTTGTCCGTCGGCGTTGTCACGCAGTTAGACACTCGCTTACAGCGGCAGGCACGCCGTCGGCTATCGGTTGATCGGGATCTCGTAGACGATCTCGCAGTGAGTAGCGGGCACCACGATGTCCGCCGTCTCCACGGGCCGACCGTCGTCGCTGAAGTACGTCCGCCGGATGTGCGTTACGAGAGCACCCTTCTGGACACCCAGGAGTGACGCCTCCTCGGCGGTCGCCTGCCGGGGCTCCGGCTGTTCCGTCGCCCGGCTGACCGTGATGCCGATCTCGGCCATGCGTCGCACCACGCCCATCCCGGCGTACGGTCCGCCCTCTGGCAGAACCGCCAGCGTGCCGGACGTGATGCTGTACGGCTCCCAGCTCGTTGACACAAGAACGGGTTTCCCGTCGGCCAAGTACTCGTACTGTGTGCGCACGCAGTAGTCCGCCTCGGGGATGTCGAGGCGCGCTGCGATGTCCACCGGAGCCGGCACCATCGCTTCGCTGCGGCTCTCCCAAGTTCCCCTCTTGCCGAGCGCGGCCATCTCCGCACGGAACAACGCGCCGTCGGTGTGCTCATGCTGCCGCGAGCGCACCATGCGCAGTCGCTCCCGCGGCTCCGCGACGTAGGTTCCCGAGCCTGCTCGCCCTTCCAAGACGCCCTGGGCGATGAGCGTCTCTTGGGCGCGACGAATGACGGCCTCGCCCACTTTGCACTCTTGCGCCAGTTGTGCGCGGGACGGCAGACGGTCTCCCGGCGCCCACTCCTGATCGGCGATGCGCTGTCGTAGCACGTCAACGATGTGGAGGTATGGCGGCTGCTCACGCATATGGAAAATCTAGACCACTACCTCTAATCTAGATAACCAACTTGCTCTTGGCTATCTAGCTTGCGAGGGGGGAAGGTGCAGCCGAGGGATCGTCTCGCGTTATCCCCTGATGGTCGTGTCGAGCGTATGACCGCACGTCTCGCAGCCCTGGGTATCGCGCCCATCCTGATGCGCGGCAAGGGGTGGGCCCGTGTGGAGGCGCACGTACCTTGCCCCCTCTCTCCCGAGCGATGGCAAGAGCTCCTCGCAGCACTGGCGACGGCCGACTCGTTCGGGCTCGTCGACAGCAGCGCGGACGGCCGCAGCGTCTGGGCCGGAGTCAACGACAAAACCCCCGCGGCGGTACCAGCCGCCCGGGGGCAAGGCCGTCAGCCCTGAGGAGCTGATCAGCATGTTCAACCGTATCCGTCGTGCCGTCTCACTCGCCAGAGCACGGCACTTCCCCAAGGGCAGGCATCGCCGGCCCTTAACGCCGTCCCGGACGGTTGTGGTGATGCCTCCTGCGCTTGCGGCAGAACCGCCGGTCGTTCCGGAATGGATGCCGGACACCACTGACCGCCTTCACCTGCTCCTGGGCGAGGAGAATGCGCTCGTCCGCCCGTACGTGCTGGCCTGGGAGCAGCGCGCACGGCAGCGCTCGGTGGTGGTGGCTCCGCGTCTGTCGGCTGAGGCGTGGTCGACCCTCAAGGGGGCCCACTGATGCCCTCCCACCAGCAGCCGCGCATCACGAACGCTGAGACCGTCCCCTACCTGTCGACCTCATGCCGGATCGGTACGCACCACGTCTGTGCGGAGTCTTCCCCGGCCACGGCGCCGATCGATGTCCCGGTGATTTACGAAGCCTGCGACTGCCCGTGCCACTCGGTGTTCAACCGGTCCGCGCCGACGGAGGTGAAACGGTGAGGGATCGGGCGCTCGGCGGCGCGCTGGCCTCCACCGTCGAGATCACCTCGACCAGCGTGCAGCGCGGGGACCTCATCCAGGTGGGCGGCCAGCAGTGCCGTGTGGTCGACCTCTTCCAACTGGCGCACGGTGCCAAGCGGCTTGTGTTCGACTCGGGCGAGCTGCTGACCATGCACGCACGGACCCGGCTGGTCGCCATGCGAATGCTGAGAAGGTGGTGATTGGGTCCGTGTCTTCCCGCTGTGACGCTATCGCCGGTGACCTCCGGAACCAGATCCTGACCGGTCGGCTCAAGGCCGGCGAACGCCTTCGGTCTGAGCCCGACCTCGCCTCGCACTACGCGGTCAGCAAACCGACTCTGCGGAGCGCTCTCGCAGTCCTCCAAGGGGAAGGGCTGATCGAGAAGATCCACGGCAAGGGCAACTTCGTCCGTCGCCCCCTCCGCAGAATCACGTACCGCGGCGGAGGTGCGATGCCCGACGTGCACACCCCTGCTGACGCAGCTCTGCGCGTCACGATCCGCACCGCCAAGATCCAGGCGCGTGGGCATCTGGCGGCCCTCATGCACGTACCGGCCAGAAGCCCACTGACCGAGCTCGTCTGTCTCAGCCATGACGGGGAGTCGCCGCACAGCCTGGCTCGTATCTACGTGCCCCGGGACCTGGCGCCGGCCTCCATGCCTGAGGAGTCGACCTCGTACGTGGGGCTGGTGGCGAACCTGGCGGACCTGCGCCCGCCACTGGCCGACGTCCGGGAGAAGGTCAGCGTTCGCCTGCCGACACAGGAGGAAGCCTCGGTCCTTCGGATCGGCTCTGCCTGGGCCGTTCTTGCGATCACGCGCGTAATGACGGATGCCGCTGGACGCGTGGTCGAGGCCGCGCTCCTGGTGTTCCCGGGTGATCACGCCGAGGCGGTCTTCACCACGCACCATCAGATTGACCAGAGGGGGACGGAAGAGTGACAGCGCAAAACGAGTTGCGGCTACTGCCGTGGTCGGGACCCGACGGCAAGCCCTGCTACCTCAGCACCGACGATCGCGACGGCTACATGTCCCGCCTGGCGGACAACATCGAATCGGTCCAACTCGGCATGGCCGCCGGGCTGCTGGAGCAGGCGCAAAAAGTGCTTGCCGACTCGGACGCGGGACCGGAGGAACTGCGAGCCCTGGCAACCGGATTGGCTGGATCCTTGGGGGACGCGCTCCGAGTAGCGACCAGCCGCGGTGGCCGTCTGCGATGACCGCCGCTCCTGTTCGTGCGGCTTGACTTGCCGGTCTACTGATCATCGGTCCCGCTGACCAGCGAGACTGAAGAAGCCCACTGCTCTGACCAGATCAGACGCCGTGGGCTTCTGTCGTTGTCGGTCGGCGTCGGGTGACAGCGGAACAAGCTCAGTTCACGGTAACTCTACGGCGTTGGGAAGTTCTGCTCCTAGGTGTGGTGTCCTGAGGTAGCTTTTCTGACTATGTGACATCCATCGTGACGTTGCGCAGCTAGGGGGCGGGATGACAACGCCGGGTGTGTGGCCGAGGTTCAGTGGGCAGTCGGACCTGCTTCGTGTGAGTGCTTCAGACGTGCAAGGGCTGCCTCATGGATGTGGCTTGTATGGAGCGCTGAAGGTGCGTCCCAAGCTGAAGCCAACAGACTGGGTACGCAGACGGGACGACTCGCAGACGTTCGTTCTCGGTATCGTCCGCGACGTAAGTCTGAGGCTGCACGATGAACTGGGATCTTCCGACTGGGAAACCCTTAACAGGCTTGTGCAGATTGAGCTAGCCCAGTATCAGCTGCACTCGGGCGACAGGAATTACATAGCCCGAGCTGTTGAGAATTACCTTAACTGCCACGAGATGTCAGAATCTGAACTCGGGACTCTCAGGCTCCGAGTCTGTGACCCGATGGCTGTCCCAGACGTCAGTGTTCCGTCGAACCAGCTTACGGTATGGGCGCCCGTATACGACAGCGAATCCGGTGTTCGCGAAGTTCGCAAGCTCCGTTTCGGCAAAGCCCGCCCAGTCGCAAAGGACGTTGAGAACTGGGCTATCACGGCAGCGCATATTGCAGGGTTGTTTCGGCCGCGGGGGCACTTGGGTCGGGTTCGAGTTGTAGAAATCGGCCTTAGTGATGGATCCATGGAGACCCTCTTTGACGACAGTCCTTCCATGGCGGAGTCGCTGTATGCGACTAAAGTGTTTCCGGTAGTCAGTAAGATCGTCGCGCCGAATAGGCCAACACCTGGAAACAGCTGCGGACGATGCAAGATCGCAGGCTGCTGCACTTCCTTGGAAAGGCTTGACGGGTTTCTTGGGCAGTCTCGTAAAGGGCTCGCTACGCGAACGGTTAGTGCACGTGACCTCGAGGTCTACGAAAAATGTCCCGCCCAGTGGTACCTGAGTTCAAACAACTTGCCCTCAGAATCGAGCGTGGCCCCCTCCTCGGAGCGGGGTAGAGTTATTCATGAATGGCTGGCTCGGGCCCATATGGGCAGCCAGACGTGTGATCCGAGTGATCTCGACGCAATTGATGGGAATTTTCCCCCAGGTCTCGACGAGAGGGATTACCTGGACTCACGGGAATACGTTACGCAGCACGCTGCTGTATGTCCAATAGGTGAAGGGGTGCAAGTGATTGGAAGTGAGGTATCGGTATACGGGTATGATGCGCAAGCGGATGCCATAGTCGTCAGCAAACCTGACTTGCTGTATGTGGATCCTGATGGCATTTTCGTGATCAGAGAGACGAAGACCACCACCTTGAGCCTGCCAGGGGATGCGCAGGAGGCGTTTGATAGGTTCTTCGCGGTACCTTGGCTTTTGAATTTGATTGGTAGCGGATACCGGGGCCCCTGCAGGAGTGACAAGGCGCGGCTTGAGCTGGAAGTTCTGGCCCCGGAGGATAGTCGAGTGTTTTCCTGGGATCTTGGCGATTCTCGTCTACTGCGCATGGCGAAAGCCGAAGTGCGCCTGCGCGCCAAGAAGTGGCATCGGGATACGACCTGGAACAGCACTCCGGGCGAGCAATGCCGATGGTGTCCCGTCCGTGGTTGGTGTCCCGATGCGACCGCGGACGAGGCCGATGATGACCAGTTGCGCATCCCGTGACGCCTTCAGCCGTCCAGAGCTTCTGGTGAGCCTGAGGCGCGTGCATCCGCTCGGTGCGGCGGCTACCCTAAGAACGATGCTCTGACGCCTCGTCGGCGCACATCGGAAGTCGCCGGAGGGGGAGTTGGACGATCTGGAGCGCCCCTCTCCGAAGGGGATGGCCCTACGGCGGCCGAGCCTCCAGCCGAGGACGCATGCGCGTGTCCGCCCCCCAACTTCCCCTGCTCTCCCGCGACACCATGTGGATGTGGACCGGGCTTGGGGGGACACGGGGCTGCTCTGCGCGCTTGCTCGTAGACCCGTCCTGCTCGACAAGATCTTGGATCTCTACGGGGCATCTCTCGTGGTAACTCAGGCAGTTGCCGCGGAGATCAGGCGCCTTTCGGGGACATCCGAGGCGCAGCGTACGCCCCACACGCGACTGCTGTGCAGCGGTGCCGATGCCGTCGTCCGGTACCTCGATGCTGGACAGATCGCGGAATGCCCTCTTCCGACTGCGCTGGACACCTTCGGCAAACTCGACCAGGTGCTAAGGCAGTTGAGAGGGATTGATGCTGCCGCAGCCGAACGCGCCGGCAGGACCATGGACGCTGTGACTTCTGCACACAAGCATGCAGGGGAGACGCACAGCATTGTCTGTGCCGCGCGGACGGTTGAGCTCGGGGGTAAGACCGTGCTCCTTACGAACGACGGTGGCGCAATCACTGTTGCGGAGAGCCACGGCGTCCCCTGCAAGGATCTTGGACAGCTCCTGGCCGAGCTGGGATGTGAAGCTGACCCGGTGGACGCTGCTGAGCTGTTCAACAGCTTCAATCAGGTGACACGGACGTTCGCCACTGTCCCTGCGCGTCGTCAGCCGACTGACGCGAGCGCTTTCCGCTGCTTGAAGCACGGCGACATATGCCGTCTCTGTAGTTGACCAGCTTGTCTGGCTATCCGCGATCACTCGCTGAATTTATGTTCCACCCGGCTTTGCTCAATTGCGAGCGAGCATCCTCGACAGAGCCGTCGGCAATTACGTCTGCCACAGATTGCAGACTCACCAGTTGCTCAGCGTAAGCGTCGAGAACTTGTTGGGACAGCCGTTCGGAGGGGAAGTTTTGCCCTCGTGTCGAATTCAACTCATCCCACACGTCGGAATTGCCTGAAATTCGCATCAGTTCGCCAACTTGGACTGTCTGGCAGAATGTCATGAGTGACGCGTCAACTTCATCTGCGGCGACTTCAGGCAGTGCAATCATCGTGGCATCACGACTTACCCCGTAAGTCAAAATGATGTCTGCTACTAGTGCCGCAGCTTGATCCTCGGTGAAAATCTGCCCATGCTGCTCCAGTCTGCTAAGGAGTGCTTCTTCCGGCAGCAAGAAGTTCCGCGCAAAGGAGTTCGCGATTCTTTCGGGGCGCAAATCCTGCATTGTTGCGCGGTCGACGATCACCTGGCCTGGGTCATTCTGCAGGACATGGCAAAGTTCATGGGCCAGAGTGAAGCGCTGTCGCGACCAAACATCGTTTGAGTTGATTATTACGACCCAGGAAACGCGGTTTCCCCATTTCTCTGGGATCGAGATCCCGTGGACCTGGTCTGGTAGTTTCCTGTACTCGACTGGGACGCCGAGGCTTTCAACTAGCCCTGTTAGATCTTCTACTGGCTCAGTCTCACTGAAGTCTAGATATGCCCTCAGTCGAGCAGCAGTTCTCTCGCCGGCGTAGCGGTCATGCCAGACTTTAGATGGAGCGAAGCTTGCTACATCTATGATCGGCTGAGTGAAACCCCACTCGCGTGTTAGGCGATCCGTAGCTAGCAATTGAGTGGCATGAGAAACGACATCACTTACGTCGTGAATTCCCTCGACAGTTCCAAGCCGTAGACTCACTCCCATTGACGGCTCGTCGCCTTGGAGTAGCAAACCCGGCGCCACTCGGAAGAAAGCGCTCAACAAGGTCGCTTCGTATGCGGAAGGCAGGCGGGAGCCGGAAGTCAGCGCCTTGTACGATTCCTTTGATCCCAGCAGGTCAAGCAGTGTTTCCGGTGCTACGCCTTCACGCGTGACTAGCGTATTTAGGGTGTGCCTGAAACGCTCTTCACGCGTGCTGGTTGCTGCCATCATCACCCCTTCCGCCGTGCCCTCAGTCGCAGCCGCCCACAACTACTACCCAGTGTGTCAGATGCCTTGTACTTGCACAGGCAGCTGCGCTGGTCTGCGGACTTGATACAGCTAAGACTAGTGCCCACCACTGACAGTGGCTCTGCCGTGGACGTGCTGTGACTGCAAGGAACTGCATGTTGAGAACGGTATGAGCCGTCCTGGCCTGTGCTGTCTGAGATCGGGTGTGACCTGCCGCCGTAGGTTGACCAGAGACGGCGTGCGCTTAAGGGCGCGGTTGGCGGAGCGGCTTTGGGCTGGAGTTTCAATGACCCAGTCAAGTCAGCGAGCGCGCTGACCCCGGTCGCTGCCGACCAGCGGGAGAGGAGCGGCCTCGACGCTGTTACCCCCCGACGTGCTCTCCGTGCGGGCACCGAATCTGCATCGGGCCGTGTACTTCGCTGCTGTACGGCAAACAGGGAAGCTCGTGTCTCGCCCACTCGGGGAGCGTGCCGTCCATCGGCCGTCGTTGACCGCCCTCGGACGGCCCACAGACGGCCCGGGGAGCACTCAACGATCTTGCGCTCTACTCGGGTCCCGTCTTCCTCTCGTAAGCCGCCAGTTCCTCGGCAGTGCCCACAAAGGCTGGGCCGCAGCCTGGTGGCAGTCGCTCGATGACCATGGCTACGGCGGCCTGTGCGCTGTCCGTTTCAGCGATCCGCGGGCTGTTGCGATGCGGTCCCTCGACGTAGTACCGGCCGTCGCTCAGGGTGCCGATGTAGGGGATGTCCCAGGTGGGACGGAACCCCGTGCATCTGCTGAAGTGCAGCTCCCACATGCCCGTCCACGGGTAGAGCTGACGCAGCTGCGGCTCGGCATGGGCCATCCGCACCATCTCGGTAAACGGCCCCAGGAGCGGCGAGCCATCCGGCCAGGTGTGCTCGCCGGCGGTTGCCAGGATCTTGCGCCAGGCGGCTTCGACGGTGTCGGTCATACTGCGATTGTGCGCAGCACACGTAGCTTCTAGTCCGTAGCTAAAAGCAGATCGGCCACGGAGAGTCATTGCGGTTGCTGCGCAGCCCAGGACTGTGTCGACTGGTCGGGGGTGGTTGCTGCGGTTGCTGTACTTCCGTGCTGTACAGCCTGGGCAGCTTGGCGGACGGCGGCGAGGTTGTTGCGGCTGATCAGGGTGTTGGGGTGGGTGTCGCCCAAGACCCGCTCGTACTGGGCGAGGGTGGCCTCAAGCAGGGGATGGCCCGCTCCAGATCCCCGCCGCGTAGTAGGCGCCGGCGAGGTTGTTGCGGCTGATCAGGGTGTTGGGGTGGGTGTCGCCCAAGACCCGCTCGTACTGGGCGAGGGTGGCCTCAAGCAGGGGATGGCCCGCTCCAGATCCCCGCCGCGTAGTAGGCGCCGGCGAGGTTGTTGCGGCTGATCAGGGTGTCGGGGTGGGTGTCGCCCAGCACCCGCTCACACTGGGCGAGGGTGGCCTCGTGCAGGGGATGGCCCGCTCCAGATCCCCCGCCGACTCGTACGCGCTGGCGAGGTTGTTGCGGCTGATCAGGGTGTCGGGGTGGGTGTCGCCCAAGACCCGCTCACGTTGGGCGAGGGTGGCCTCGTACAGGGGATGGCCCGCTCCAGATCCCCCGCCACCCGGTAGGCGTAGGCGAGGTTGTTGCGGCTGATCAGGGTGTTGGGGTGGGTGTCGCCCAAGACCCGCTCACGTTGGGCGAGGGTGGCCTCGTACAGGGGGATGGCCCGCTCCAGATCCCCCGCCGACTCGTACGCGCTGGCGAGGTTGTTGCGGCTGATCAGGGTGTCGGGGTGGGTGCCGCCCAGCACCCGCTCGTACTGGGCGAGGGTGGCCTCGTACAGGGGGATGGCCCGCTCCAGATCCCCCGCCGACTCGTACGCGCTGGCGAGGTTGTTGCGGCTGATCAGGGTGTCGGGGTGGGTGTCGCCCAGCACCCGCTCACGTTGGGCGAGGGTGGCCTCGTGCAGGGGGATGGCCCGCTCCAGATCCCCCGCCGACTCGTACGCGCTGGCGAGGTTGTTGCGGCTATTCAGGGTGTCGGGGTGGGTGTCGCCCAGCACCCGCTCACGTTGGGCGAGAGTGGCCTCGTACAGGGGGATGGTGCGGGCGGTGTGGCCTTGCTGGTGGAGACGGTGGGCGGCGGTGTCGTATGCATCGGTGAGCGGTTCGTTGTGGTGCTCTGAGGGGGTGGTGGCGGCGAGGGCGACCAGGTGGGGTGTGAGGGTGTCCCACTGGTCTTCGGTGGCGTTGTCCTGGCCTCGTGGTGGGACGAGGTGATGCAGGACGGCTTGTTCGGCGCGTTCCCGTCCTGCCAGGTGCCAGGGTGGCGCGGTCTTGTCGGGGTTGTGGGGGGTGCGCAGGACGGCTTGGACCAGGCGGTGGACGCTGATGGTGGTGCCGGTATCGGTGACCATGCTGTAGTCGACCAGGGTGCCGATGGCTTCGGCGGTGTCGTCGGGGTCGGTGCCGGGCGAGGTGAGCAGGGTGTGGGGGATGTTGTTGGGGGCGAGCCAGGCGGCGGTGTACAGCACCTCCACGGCCAGCGGATCAGACTGTTCCAGTGCGCGGAGAGTGACGTTCCATATGCGGGCGATGGTGCGTTCGGGGTCGATGCCGGGGGCGGTCCTGTCGAGTTTGGCGCCCAGGCGGCGGCGGTAGTTGTCAAGCTGGATGCCGCGGTTGCGGATCAGGTAGGCGCCAGCCTGTTTGACCGCCAGCGGGAGGTACCCCAGGTCGGTGACCAGGGCGCGGGCATCGGCCTGCTGCCGGGCTGTGGGAGTGGTGTCCTTGAACACGAGTCGGCACAGCAGGGCGTTGGCGTCGTCGGGGTCGAGGGTGCCCAAGGCAAGGGTGGGGGCGCTGTCGGGCCAGCCGGTGGCGCGGCGGCTGGTGGCCAGGTGATGTCCCTGGTGCAGTGCGCCGGTGTAGGCGGTGATTTCGTCGGGGTTGTCGACGTTGTCGTAAACCAGCAGCCAGCCCTTGTGCCAGGCCAGCCACTGCATCGCCCAGGCCACCTGCGCGCCACGTCCTGCCGTGGCTGCCCAGCCGGGAACCAGGGCGTGTGTGAGGGCGGTGAGGGAGGTCTCGATTTCGTCCGGGGACGCGGCGTTGATCCACCAGATCAGGGCGTAGCCAGCACGGTGGCGGTGGGCGTAGTGCAGGGCGAGGGTGCTCTTGCCGATCCCGCCCAGCCCGTGCAAGGTCCCGCCCTGGGTGATCGCACCCTCCCCTCCCCCGGTCAAGGTACGGCGCAGCCACGCCAGTTCCTCCTCACGGCCCAGGCAAAGACCGGCCGGGGGGAGATTAGAAAGGCCGGGGGCCGCCGTGACCTTCTCGGCGGCATACAACGCTTCGGCGGGCAGGACATCCCCGGTGTAGGCGTTCGTGATCTGGTCGGCCGCGATCGACCGCTGTCCGGCGGCCTCGATGTGCTGCCGGGGCGTGGCGTCGTCCGTGGTCATGGCTGGGGCGGGGTGTGGCCGTCTCCGATGATCGCGGTGCCGATGTGCTGGGCGGCGATCGACCGCTCGCCAGCCGCCGTGATGGTGACCGTGCCCGCGGCCGTGACGGGCAGCATGGCGGACAGTTCCTTGCTGAGTTCGGGGTCGTCCTGCAAGGCGCGCTTGAGTAGCCGGCTCAACACGGCCGTGGTGTACGCCTCGCTCTGCTCGTCGGAGGCCTCGCCCACCACACGTTCCAGCTCGGCCCGGCCCGCCTCGTCACGACGCCGCCACACCAACTGCAAGATCCGCTGGCCCAGCCCGACCGTGGCATCCGCGGCCGCGTCCTGCGTCCGAGTCAGCACCGCTACCCCGTAAGCACTCACCGCAGCCGTTGCAGCAGGGCCGGCCTGCTCCACCCACTGCGCGATCTCCGCACTCACCATCGCCTAACCCCCGTCGCACACAACCGCGTCGACAAAGCGGATTCCCGCCATCTGTGCGCCCCAGGATAGACACGCGGCCTCGCCATGCGCAGGGTTCCTGAGCAGCTTCACGAAGCCCAGCTAAACGGAGTCGACGAAACCCAGATGGCAGAAGCGCACGACAAGGGGGTGCCGTCCAGGACAGGGCCGGCACCCCCTTGCTGCATGCTGGTTTTGATGATCGACCTCATCCTTATCAGGTCGATCACGCTAGACCTTCGAGGTTGACCAACTGGCTCTGGGGCTCGGCCGACAGTCCGCTGAGGTTCGTAGCAGTCCGCTGCTATTCGCCTCTGTTGGTGTCAGCCGTTGGTGTCAGCGAGAACCAGGCTTCTTGACAGATGGGCGAGTCGCCCCCAGTGTCGCTGCGCTGGAAGTCGCGGCATCGAACAGCTTCGCCGTATCGAACCGTGCCGCACCGCCGAACAACTTCGCCGTGTCCAGCTTCGGCCCGAACAGCTTCGTCGTGTCGACGCGCGCCGCGCTACCGAAAAGCTTCGCCGTATCGAACCGTGCCGCACCGCCGAACAACTTCGCCGTGTCCAGCTTCGGCCCGAACAGCTTCGTCGTGTCGACGCGCGCCGCGCTACCGAAAAGCTTCGCCGTATCGAACCGTGCCGCACCGCCGAACAACTTCGCCGTGTCCAGCTTCGGCCCGAGCAGCTTCGTCGTGTCGACGCGCGCCGCGCTACCGAAAAGCTTCGCCGTATCGAACCGTGCCGCACCACCGAACAACTTCGCCGTGTCCAGCTTCGGCCCGAACAGCTTCGTCGTGTCGACGCGCGCCGCGCTACCGAAAAGCTTCGCCGTGTCGACTCCGCCCCATACGCTTACGGACTGCGGCTTTGCCCTCCAACGGGCCTGCGCAGCACCAGTTTCCCCGGTTGAGGGGCTGATGGCCGATTGGAACTGAGTGAGGACGTTCCGCCGTGCCGTGTTGTAAGGCTCGCCGGTCTCTGCCATGCGCCTACGAATGGCCTTCTTTAGGGCCTTGTGTTCCGTCATGGTTCTTTCTCCTGCGCGGACCCACGCTCCCCGCTCGGAAGGGCGCACAGACGATGCGCCAAACGACGGGAATAACCATGACGCGAGTCTGAGACCCTTAGCCGTCATTACGATCTCAGCGTGGGTGAGACCGATCAGGCGCGAGCAGGCGTCTGCTGCTTAACCACACACTGTACCGGACGATGCCTGCTCTCCATAGGAGAGATCGCTACCATCGACTTCCTCAACCCACCACTCTCCCCAGCTCCCATCCCGTCCGCCGTCGACCCACACACCGTGGAGCGGGCGTGGTTCAGGGCGTCAAGGTGGAGCGCGCCACTGTACGAACGACCTTGACGCCCTGGGCCGCGTCTGCTCGGCTCTGCCTGGGTCGACGGTGGACGGGATGGGAGCACCCCGCGCACGCCCCAACGTGCCCGCAGTCGGCGACGGCGCCCCCTCCATCCCGGTGCCGGCCGATCCCCCGCCGGAGGCATCGTCTTTGACCGCGCGCCGCTCTATGCGGTGATCGACTCATGGCTACCGGCCCTATCCACCAGTGGGCGCGCGTCGGCGCAGCGCGGGCGGAGCGGGCCGAAGGCAGGAGCGGCGCCCGGAGCGGAGCCGGGAAGCGCGCCCGGCGGAGCGGAGCGCAGCCGGGGCTTGATGAAGTAGAGAAACTCTTACCGCAACACCCGCCACTCTGGTCGTCAGATCGTGCTCAGAGGCTCCATGTGCTGAGCTTCCCCAGTGCTTCGGCGCGTTCCTCGATGATCTTCATGCGGGCGCGCCGTTCGGCTTCGTGGTGGTGGGCATCCTGGGCGGTGCTCTGACCGGGCCACTTCCGGTAGAGGAGTCCGCACTCCTCGGTGAACCATCCGGTGCTGACGGCGTTCAGGGCCATCAAGAGTCCGGTGTCCTCGGAGGCTGGGAGTGCCATCCAACCGCCAAGCGCGGTAACCACGTCACGCCGTGCGCACAGGGTTGCCGGGTGCACCTGTGCCCTGTAGTTGTGTGTCCGCCACCTTTCCAGGACCGCGCCTTGAGTGATCGGCCCGGCTGGGGGGTCGCCCTCGAAACCGACGGTTGATCCATCCGGCAGCAGATCGAGGACGCGTGAGGTTGTCCAGGCGACTCCGCTCTGCGCGGTCAGAACCGTGATGTCTCGGAGTAGTGCCCCAGGGGTGAGCATGTCGTCGGCGTCCAGCACCTTGACCAGGTCGCCGCGGGCGCGGGCAAGTGCCATCGTGCGGGCCATGCCGGCGCGGCCGTGCCGCCCCTGGCCGAAGCTGATGCGGGAGTCTTCGGGGACGTGCGGGCGTACATCCTCCGTCTCGCCGTCCTCTTGGATGAGCCATTCCCAGTCCCAACCGGCGGGCATCTCCTGCTGGGTGAGCGACGAGTAGGCGTCAGCGAGATAGGGCGCGGCCGGTCCGTGTACCGGCGTGATCACCGAGACAAGGTGCGTCATGCGACCGTTCACCACCTTTCCAGTGGAGTTACGCACTTCACGGCGTAGCGGTCGCCGGGCAGGACTACGTCCGCCACCTCCACGATCCGGCCGTTGATGTCGTAGAGGGTTTTTCGGACGTCCATGACTGCGACACCTGGCATGAGTCCCAGTTCCTCGACCTCGTCAGATGTCGGCGGACGGGCGGTCACGACCTCCTCGACCCGGTCGACTTCAACGCCCACGGTGTGCAGCTGGTTCATGGTGCCGCCGGGCCACGGCTCCTGGCCCTCGTCGAGTAGGTCAGGGTTCTGCTCGACAAGCGCGTAGGGGATGTACGAGCGGGCCACGTTCAGCGGCTCGTCCTCGTCCACGCTGCGGGTGCGATACGTCCGCCTGAGTACGGCGGTGCCCGGATCGACGCCCAGTGCCGCGGCTAGGGCCTCTGAGGCTTCGATGCGCTCGTACTGGGCGTTGAACGCCAATTGGGTGATGGTGAGGCCGGTGTCCCGCTCGGTTGCGCCGGTGGTGCTGCGCTCCTTCAGGTCGGCGCGTGCACGGTCCTTCTCCCACTGGTGGCGGAGGTTGCTCCGCTCGGCGCGCTGGCGCTGCTTGCGTACGAAGTTGCCGAGACCGTGCTTCTTCTCGATCAGCCCCTCCGCCTGGAGCGCGCTCAGGGCCTGCC
This sequence comes from Streptomyces sp. 6-11-2, assembly GCF_006540305.1. Taxonomy (GTDB): domain Bacteria; phylum Actinomycetota; class Actinomycetes; order Streptomycetales; family Streptomycetaceae; genus Streptomyces. The sequence continues at coordinate 4,636,359 of NZ_BJOR01000001.1, forward strand.
GCAGTGTGGGCAAGCTGACCTTGTACTTCGTGACAAGGGTCGTCTCCGCCGGCAGCCGGTCTCCAGGGACGTACTCGCCGGACTCGACGCGGCGGCGCAAATCTTCAGAAACCTTCTCGTATCGCTTCGCCATCTGCGGCCTCCTTGCTCCGACACACAGTCTAAGTCCTCTTGAGGACTTGACGAGTGGTGGGGGAGTCTGCATAGTCATAGCAACTCCTAAAGAGGAGTTGAGGACTACAGCTCTGTAAGTGCTGACTGAGTCGGCCCGATGGAAGCGAGATTCAACGATGCGTCAGATCCCCGTCGACACCTCCGACGCCACCGCGATGGTTGCGCAGGCCCCGGAACCGAAGATCCGTGACCGCCGTACCGGTGAGGTCGCCACCGACACCGAGACCGGCGCGACCCTGATGACCGTGAGCGTGATGTTCGCCCTGCGCGGGGAGGTGGAGATCCTGAACATCACCGTGCCCGAGACCGGCATCTCCGGTGAGCTGCCGATGGGCACCCCGGTCGCGCTCACGGGACTGATCGCCCGGCCGTGGGAAAACGAGTTCAACGGCCAGAAGCGCCACGGGATCGCCTTCCGCGCGGTCGCCGTCACCTCGCTGACCGCTGCGGCGTCGCAGGCAGCCTGATCATGACCGACTTCATGGTCGCTCTCGTGCTGGTCGTCGCCACCGCGGGTCTCCTGCGGTGGCGACGCCCCGCCTGGTACTGGCTGACCTTCGGGGTCACCCTCGCCACCCTGCGGGTCCTGCTCCGGTACGGCACGGTCATGGACGCCTGCGGCCTGACGGTCCCACCCGCGCGTTGGCGCTTAACCCTGGCCCGGGTTGCCAACCGGCCCGTGCCAGGCCCTCGTGCTCCGCGCATTCTCCGGGTGCGGCCGACCCGGACCGGTCTGGTGCTGCGGCTCAAGCTCCGCCCCGGTCAGGACGCCTTCGACGTCGCTGCCTCCTGTGACCGGCTACGGCACTCGTTCGTCATGTACGGCGTCACCTCGCGTGAGCTGCGCTCGGGCGTGGTCGAGGTCCGTATGACCGGCTACGACGTGCTCAAGCGGGTGCAGATGCCGGCGCGGCTGGACACCCGGCCGATGCGGGTTCCGGTCGCCCTGCGCGAAGACGGCTCGGTCCACTACCGCGACTACCGGTCGATACCCCACGCGCTCACCCTTGGCGCCACGGAGTCAGGCAAGTCCGTCTACCAGCGCAACCTGGTGGCCGCGCTCGCCTCGCACCGGGTCGCCCTGGTCGGCATCGACTGCAAGCAAGGGGTGGAACTGTTCCCCCTGGCCCGGCGGTTCTCGGCGCTCGCCGACAACCCCGATACCGCCGCCGAACTCCTCGATGCGCTCGTGGCCCGGATGGAGGGCGTCTATCAACTCATCCGCGCCGAGCAGCGGATCAGCGTTGACGTGCCGGATGCGGAGATCGCGGCCGATATCTGGAGCCTGCCGGAAGAACTGCGGCCGGTGCCGATCGTGGTCCTGGTCGACGAGGTCGCAGAACTCGCCTTGTTCGCCAACAAGGAAGAGGAGAAGCGCCGGGACCGGATCATCACTGCGCTGGTCCGCCTCGCCCAGCTCGGCCGCGCCGCCGGCATTTACCTGGAGATCTGCGGGCAGCGCTTCGGCTCCGAACTCGGCAAGGGCATCACCATGCTCCGCGCCCAGCTCACCGGCCGCACCGCCCACCGCGTCAACGACGAAACCTCGGCGAACATGGCCTTCGGCGATATCGCCCCGGATGCCGTTCTGGCAGCGATCCAGATCCCCACCGACACCCGGGGCGTCGCCGTCACCGGCGATTCGACCGGCGGATGGGCTCGCATCCGTGCCCCGCACACCTCGCTCCGTCAGGCAGTCAACACCTGCAACCGGCACGCCGACCTGACCCCGGACCTGCCCGAACTCTCCCCGTTCCGGCCCGTGCTTCCCGGCACTCCCGCGATCCCGGTACCGCTGTCCAAGACGGCCCTTGTCGCGACCTGACCACGCCCGTAGAAGGGAGATCCCACCATGTGCCCCGACTGCGATGACTTCGCCCGGACCGTGCTCCTCCTCGGGCAACTCGCCCTGTATGCCGACATGGCCGGCGCCGACCTCGACTTCGTGGACGCCGTCAGTCCGTCCCTGGCCGCCTCGCTGCCCGAGCCGCCGCCCGGCACCTTCTCGCCCGGCTACGACCCCGAGGACGGCTCCGACTACCCCGGCGGAGACGCCTGATGGCCCCCCGCCCCGTCCTCCGGGTCGACGCGGTCCTCGTGCAGGCCGTCATCGCCGGCGCCCTGTCCTTCGCCCACCTGCACGACCTCGCCGCCGCGGCCGGTCAGGACGGCTGGAAAGCCTGGGCCTACCCGGTCAGCGTTGACCTGCTCCTGGTCGCCGCCTGGCGTCGGCTCCGCTCCGACGGGCCGTCCCGGCTGGCCTGGTGCTGGTTCGTGGTCGCGCTGTTCGCCTCCCTCGGCGCGAACGTCGCCACCGCCGGCTTCCTAGACCTGGCCGACCCGCCCGCCCTGCTCCGCCTCGGCATCGCCGGATGGCCCGCCCTCGCCTTCCTCGGCGGCACCCTCCTCGTCCACTCCGCTGGGGACCGGTCACCGGTTCCGCCGGCGCCTGCCGCCCCGGACCCGGCCCCTGGGGCTGAGCCCGAGATCGAGCCGGAACCGGCCGCCGTCGCCGAGCCGGAACCGGCCCCGGTCACCCCGGTCGCCGACGACCCCGCCCCAGTCCTCCCGGCCGTCGCCCCGGCATCACTTCCGGCCCTGCCGGTCCCGGCCGCGCTCGTCGACCACGCCCGGAAGGTCGCAGCCGACCACCAGGCCCGAACCGGTGCCCAGATCGACACCGACACCCTGCGCGCCCGTCTCGGCGTACCGGCCCAGCTCGCCGACACCATCGCCGCCCACCTCGCCTGACCGACAAGGAGAACAGCTCATGCCCTCCCGTGACTTCTTCCACTCCGTGATGCGCATCGGCCCGGTGCAGATCGGCACCCACCGCGACCGCACCGGCCAGACCAAGCACGCCGCCGTGTGCACCAACGACCGCTGCGGCTGGTCCTCGGACTACTCCAGCCAGTCCGCCGCGCAGCTCGCCGCCCGTACCCACCGCTGCCGCGTCAACTGACGGAGATCACCGACATGGACGTCCCGCTCTGGTTCGCCCTCCTCTGCGTCGGAGTCCTCGGCGTCAAGCTCATCCGCCCGCCCTGGTGGCTCGTCGCCGTGCTCCTCCTCGGCGGCTACCTCCTCGCAGACAGCCTCTTCGCCCCCGTCATCAACACCGCCGTCAAGTAACCCGAGAAGGGAGATCCGCTCATGCTCCGGCCCAAGCTCCCGACCATGCCGCAGCCGACCGGCATCGTGATACCGACCGTCGTCATCGAGCCGACTGCCGTCACCCCGGCCGCCCACATCCCGGCGGCTGCCCATGTCCCGCCGCCGGTCGCCTTCGCCACGGCGACACCGTCCCGCCTTGCCGTTCAGCTCACGCCCGGCACCGCGCTCGCCCTGGTCGGCGGCGGCACCGCCGCGGTCCTGGCCGTCGGCGCGGTCCTGGTCTCCATGCTCCTGGCCGTGGCCATCACGGGTGCCTCGGTCGCCGTCTGCGCCGTGGTTCTGCGCTCGCTGATCGGCTCGTCGCGCAAGCACCGCTGAGCGGCCCCCGGGGCGGTCTCAACCGCCAAGTCTCGTCCGCCCCGGGCGCCTTTCCACCTTCCAGATCCAACGGACCCGAAAGGGAAGCTCCATGATGCCCGACTGCGCCCCGTCGCCGCGACGGATCGTCCTCGTCCGTACCGGGCGGTGATCGCGTGAAGACCATCACCATCTCGGCCCACTTGGAGCCGGACACCACCAGCCGTGTGACCGTGTTCGACAGCACGCCCGACGGCGAGTGCTTCGTCAGCCTCCGTATCGGCGGCGAGCTGATCGACATCGCGCTCCTTGCCCAACCGGGCACCGCCGGTGCCCTGCGCGCTCTCGCCCGTGCCGCCGAGGAAGCTGCCTCCGCGCTCGACCTGATCACCGACACCACCTCGGACGGTGCCGCGTGACCGACATCGCGACCTTCGCGGACCTGGACCCCATCACTCTCGGGGACATCCTCAGGGTGGCGGGGTCCCCCGGCTTCGACCGCTGGGAAGACCAGGTTCGCCGTACCGGCGGCTGCGCCGACCCGATCCACCTCCGCGGCTGGGTGCTCCACAAGGACAAGACCACCGGCGAGACCCTGCACCACTACTCCACCGAGGTTGAGCCGACCGGACGGCTCCGCGTCGCCTGCGGCAACCGCCGCGCCTCCCGCTGTCCGTCCTGCGCTTGGACGTACGCGGGCGACACGTACCACCTCATCCGTGCGGGCTTAGCTGGAGACGACCGCCGCGACATCCCCGCCACCGTTCGCGATCACCCCCGCGTCTTCGCCACTCTGACGGCACCCTCGTTCGGCGCAGTCCACAACCGGCCCGACCGGGGCGTCTGCCGCTGCGGCACTCGACACCCGGCCGAGGATCCCGCGCTCGGCACCGCCCTCGATCCGAGCACGTACGACTACGCGGGCGCCGTGCTGTTCAACAACCATGCTGGGCAACTCTGGCAGCGCTTCACCAACCGGCTCCGCCGGGAGGTCGCCGCCCGCGCCGGCATCACGCAACGGGAGCTGAAAGAGTGCGCCCGGCTGTCGTACGGCAAGGTCGCGGAGTTCCAGAAGCGGGGCGCGGTCCACTTCCATGCCGTGATCCGCCTCGACGGACCGGAGGGCCCCGAAACCCCGCCGCCGGCCTGGGCCACGGTCAACCTCCTCACCGGCGCGATCCGGGCCGCCGCCGCACACTCCTATACGTCGGTCTCCGTCCCCGCCGCCGACGAGGAACCCGCCCGTACCTTTCGCTGGGGCACCCAGCTCGACGTACGGCCCATCAAGGCGTTCGGGGACGGCTCGGAGATCACCGAACAGGCTGTCGCCTCCTACGTCGCCAAGTACGCCACCAAAGCCGCGGAGAACACCGGCACCCTCGACCGGCGCATCGGCGAACTCGCCGAACTCGACCGCCACCAGGTCCCGGACCACACCCGGCGCCTCATCAAGGCCTGCAAGGAACTTGACCCGCTGTATCCGGACCGGCGGCTGTGGGCCTGGGCGCACATGCTCGGCTTCCGCGGCCACTTCTCCTCCAAGTCACGCCGCTACTCCACCACCCTCGGCGCCCTCCGTCAGGCACGCGCCGACTACCGCGCCGCCCAGGAACACGCCGCCCTCGGCCTGGACGACACCGAGCCGGACACCGTCCTGGTCCTGGCTGACTGGCAGTACGCCGGCCACGGCCACACCCCCGGCGAATCCGCCCTCGCCGCCACCATCGCCCGCGACCTCCAACTCAACCGCGAAACCGCCCGCGAGGCCTTGCTCGGCGAAGGGAGCACGACATGACCACGGCCACCCGATCGCGCACCATGCTCACCCTCGCGGAGGTCTGCGAGGAACTGGCCATCTCGCGCTCGACCTTCTACGACTGGCGGGCGAAGCGCCGTGCCCCGCGTTGCATCAAGCTCCCGAACGGCGACCTCAGGATCCGGCGGAGCGACCTCGAACACTGGCTCGACGACCGTGAGGACGCCGCCTGATGGAGACGACGTACGAGGTCAAGATCTACAAGATCCTCACGTACAAGGGCGCCCGGAAGACCACCTACACGGTGCGCTGGGTGGTGGCGGGCAAGCGCTGGCGTGAGCCGTTCGGCACTGTCGCGCTTGCCGAGGGCTTCCGCTCCGAGCTCATCACGGCGACCGGCAAGGGCGAGGCGTTCGTCATCGCGACCGGCCTGCCGGTATCGCATCGTTCCAAGTCGGCCGCCATGAGCTGGTACAAGTTCGCCGTCGAGTACGTGGACGCGCGCTGGGCCCAACTCGGCGGCAACAGCCGGAAGAACCTCGCCAAGACCCTGACCGCGACCACCGTGGCGCTCCTGCGTGTCAAGCCGGCCCAGTTCGAACCCGCTGCGGTGCGTACCGCCCTGCGCGAATGGGCGTTCAACACGAACCGGCGCGGCGCGGCTCCCCGGGACGTGGAGAGCATCCTCAGGTGGGTGGAGCGGAACTCGCTTCCCGTCTCGGCCTGGGAGGACCCGGACAAGGTCGACGAGGTCTTACGAGCCCTCGACACACGTCTCGACGGCAGGCAGGCCGCCGCATGGTCACGCAAGCGGCATCGCCGGATCCTCAACGTCGCCATGAAGCATGCGATGCGGCGGCGCATCCTGCGGGACAACCCCCTCCCCAAGGGGAAGGACACGACCGCTGCCACCAGGACCACCAACGCCGTGGACAAGCGGTCGCTGATGGGTCCGGACCAGGCCGCGGCACTCCTCGACTGGATCCGGCGCCGGCCGCGCGGAGGCAAGCGCCTGCACGCGTTTTTCGCCACGTTGTACTACTGCGGTCCGCGTCCCGAGGAAGCAGTGGCCATTCGGGTGAAAGATGTGACGTTGCCCGCTCCTGGTGCCGAGGACCAGTGGAGTGAACTTCTGATCCACACTGCGACGCCGGAGGTCGGCAAGCAGTGGACCGACACGGGGAAGATCCACGAAGAGCGCGATCTGAAGGGCCGTGCCGAGGGGGAGACTCGCACCGTGCCGGGGCATCCCGCTCTGACGCGGATCCTGCGGCAGCACATCGAGGACGAGCTGCTCCAGCCGGGTGACCTGCTCTTCCAGGGGGAGAACGGCGGCATCCTCGCGGGTTCCGTCATCCGCCGGGCCTGGCACGGCGCGCGCAAGGAGGTGCTGGCTCCCCACGTCTTCGAGTCGCCGACGGGCAGGCGCGTGTACGACAACCGGCACACGCGCCTGACGAAGTGGCTCAACGACGGGATACCGCCCGCTCAGGTGGCGGACTGGGCCGGCAACAGTGTCCCGGTGCTTCTGGCCACGTACGCCCGCTGTGTCGAGGGGCAGCTTCCCGACCTCAAGAGGCGGCTCGAAGCCGCGGGGGATCTCCCGGAGCTGCCGGACGTCGGCTGACCGTGCCGGCTGAGAACTTCGACACGTATTCGACACGGCCACCCGCGAAAACCCGGTGACAGCCGGACAGCCCCGGAGCCTTCCCATGATCGTCGGGGGAGTGCCCGGGGCTTCGTCGCGTGCGGTGAAACCCGGCCTGACCAGCGAAAAGCCCTCCCGGGAGGGAGGGCGGAGACTGGCGCCCCCGGCAGGACTCGAACCTGCGGCCAAGCGCTTAGAAGGCGCCTGCTCTATCCACTGAGCTACGGGGGCCTGGTGTGGTGGCCTCTGTCGCGGTGCCCTGGTGGGGGCTGATCCGTGACATCGCCGGGGACAAGGATAGGGCTCCCGGATCCATGTCCCGGTTGCTTCGCCTCCGTGGCTCAATGTGGAGGTTCGGTGAAGCGGTCCTGATAATCGCAGGCGGGTACGAATCGTGCATCGCTTTTGACGTCCGGCGCACCTGGTGTTGTGCACTCGTTATGCCTGGACTGTACCCGCGTCCCAGTCGTCCCTTCCGTCCGTTGTGTCCAATCGGCGCGCAGACATGCTCATATGCTTCAGAATTCCCCTAAAATTGGGCATTCTTCGCATGTGGTGACCTTGGACGTACGGCCTCAGCTGCTCGACGCACTCTCCGCCCTGCGCGACCGTGTCGCCGCCGCACGCTTCCCGCTGCCCCTGGCGGGGGCTCCGCGCGCGCGTGCCAACCGCGACGAACTGCTCGCACAACTCGACGACTACTTGGTGCCCCGGCTGAGAAGGCCCCAAGCGCCGTTGCTGGCGGTCGTCGGGGGGTCGACAGGCGCCGGGAAGTCGACCCTCGTCAACTCGCTCGTCGGACGGCGGGTCAGCGAGGCGAGCGTGCTGCGGCCGACCACACGGACCCCGGTGCTGGTCTGTCATCCGGAGGACCACCACTGGTTCAGTGGGATGCGCGTCCTGCCGGACCTCACGCGCGTGTGGGTGCCCAGAGGCGACCCCGCCGGCGACGACCTCCTGATGCAGGAGAGCACCCCTTCCCGGGTGCTGCGCGTGGAGACCGTCGACACCCTGCCCCCCGGTCTCGCGCTCCTCGACGCGCCCGACGTCGACTCGCTGATCGCCGACAACCGCGTCCTGGCCGCCGAGCTGATCTGCGCGGCCGACATCTGGGTCATGGTCACCACGGCGTCCCGGTACGCCGACGCGGTCCCGTGGCACCTGCTGCGCACGGCCAAGGAGTACGACGCCACGCTGGTGACCGTGCTGGACCGGGTGCCGCACCAGGTCGCCTCCGAGGTCTCCCGCCAGTACGGGGCACTGCTCACCAAGGCCGGACTCGGCGAGGTACCGCGGTTCACCGTGCCCGAGCTGCCCGAGTCGGCCTGGGGCGGGGGCCTGCTGCCCGCCAGTGCCGTCGCGCAGCTGCGCACCTGGCTGGTCCACCAGACCCAGGACTCCGCGGCCCGGCAGTACGTCATGGCCCGCACGGCCCAGGGACTCCTCGACTCGCTGAAGTCCCGGATGCCCGAGCTGGCCGGTGCCGCCGCCGCCCAGTACGCCGCCGCGCTGCGGCTCACCTCGGCCGTCGAGACCGCCTACGACAGCGAGCACACGCGCGTGCGTGGACGGCTCCAGGCCGGGGCGGTGCTCGCCGGGGACGCCCTGAAGAGGTGGCGCGCCTTCCCCCTGGACTGCTCCGCCGGGGAACTGCTCGACGCGCTCGTGGAGAGTCTGGGCTCCCTGCTGCTGTGCGCGGTCACCGCCGCCGACGAGCGCGTGGACGACGCCTGGCGGCACGAGCAGGCCGCCACGGCGCCGGGGCTCACCGACCGCGACCGCGCCTCGGAGAGCGCCGAGCAACGCATCGGGCTGGCCGTACGGCGCTGGCGGCGGGAGCTGGAGGAGCACGCCGAGGACGAGGTGCGCCGGCTGGACCGGAACATCGCGCCGGACGCCGAGGCCGTCGCCGCCCTGGCCGCCACCGGACTGCTGGGAGGCCGCCGGGCGCGGTCGGCGGGGGAGGGCCTCGCCGAACGGATCGGCGCGCACGGAGCACTGCGGCTGCGCGACCGCGCCGGGCGGCTGCTCACCGAACACCTGGACCGGGTGATCCACGCCGAGCGCGAGCGCCGTCTGGCCCCGCTGGACGCCCTCGGCGTACACCCCGAGCCCCAGGCCGAACTCATCGCCGCGCTGTCCGTACTGCTGAAGGAGAGGTGACCGGTGACCGCCGTCACTGACCAGGACCGAACGGAACACACCGATCAGACGCAGGGCACCGTCCTCAGGGACGGAGAGACGGACGGAGGGCCGGGTGGGGAGAGGGCGAGCGGGGAGACCTGGATGCGCGACAGGGCGGCAGACGCCAGGGCCGAGGGCGGCCACGGCGCCGAAGGAGTGCCCGAGGCCGGAGACGCGACGTCCGGGGACGCCAAGGGCCACCGGGTCCCTGGGGCGGCCGCCTCCGACCACCTGGTGACCGGGCAGGTCACCATGATGAAGGAGGTCGCCGCCGCCCACGCGCGCGTGGAGCACGACGACTGCGACGCGCGCGGGACGGACGACGGCACATGGAGGAGTACGGAGGCCGAGGGCGCCTGGGACGACGGGCTGATCGCGCGCCGTGCCGCCGAGACGGACACCACTGCCGAACTCGTACCCGCGGAGCCCCGGACCGCCCGGCAGCCGGGCGTGCACCCGCTGGCGTACGACGGACCGCTGCGGTCCCGGCTCGACGCGCTGCGCGAGCTGGTGGGCCTGTCCCGCACCCGGCTCGACAGCCAGACCCTCGCGGAGGCGGGCCGTGTCCTCGACGAGGCCGCGGCGCGGCGCCGGCTCTCCGGGCAGCACACCGTCGTCGCCATCGCCGGCGCCACCGGAAGCGGCAAGTCCCAGCTGTTCAACGCCCTCGCCGGCGTCGCCATCTCGGAGACCGGAGTACGGCGGCCGACCACCGCGGCGCCCATCGCGTGCAGCTGGAGCGACGGGGCGGCCAGTCTCATCGACCGGCTCGGCATCCCGGGTCGGCTGCGCAGGCGCCCGGTGCAGGCCCAGGACGCCGACCCGCAGCTGCGCGGCCTGGTCCTGGTCGACCTGCCCGACCACGACTCGGCGGCCGTGCAGCACCGCGAGCACGTGGACCGCATCCTGCGGCTCGTCGACGCCGTCATCTGGGTCGTCGACCCGGAGAAGTACGGCGACGCCGTCCTCCACGAGCGCTACCTGCGGCCCATGGCCGGCCACGCGGAGGTCATGTTCGTCGTCCTCAACCAGGTCGACCGGCTGCCCGGCGAGGCCGCCGACCAGGTCCTCGACGATCTGCGACGGCTGCTCGACGAGGACGGGATCGCCCTCGGCGAGTACGGCGAGTCGGGCGCGACCGTGCTCGCGCTGTCCGCGCTCACCGGGCACGGCGTCGGTGAACTGCGCGAGGCGCTCGGTCAGTTCGTGGCCGAGCGCGGAGCCGCCGTACGGCGCATCTCGGCCGACGTGGACGCCGCGGCGCAGCGCCTGCGGCCCGTCTACGCCGCCCGGTCGAACGTCGGGCTCAGCGAGGAGGCGCGCGAGGAGTTCGCGGCCCGGCTCGCGGACGCGGTGGGCGCCACCGCCGCCGGCGAGGCAGCCGAGCGGGCCTGGCTGCGCAACGCCAACAAGGCCTGCGGCACGCCCTGGCTGCGGCTGTGGCGGTGGTGCCGGATCCGGCGCGAGGCGCCCACCGGACGGTTCCTGCTGCGCAACCAGCAGGACGAGGAGGCCACCGCGCGTCAGCGTGTCGAACACGCGGTGCGCACGGTGGCCGACCAGGCCTCGGCAGGCATGCCGGGGCCGTGGGCGCAGGCCGTGCGTGAGGCCGCCGTACGCGGTGCGCACGGGCTGCCCGAGGCGCTGGACCAGCTGGCGGCGCGGGCCGGGCTGCCCTCGGGGCGGCCGCCGCGCCCGGGCTGGTGGCCCCTCGCGGTGCTCGTGCAGGCGGCGATGACGATCCTTCAGGTCGCCGGTGGTCTGTGGCTGGTGGGCCAGATCGTCGGGGTGACGGCGCCGAACCTGGGGATGCCGGTGCTGCTCATGCTGGCCGGCATCGTGGGCGGGCCGCTCGTGGAGTGGAGCTGCCGGATCGCGGCGCGCGGACCCGCACGGCGGTACGGCCAGGATGCCGAGCGCCGACTACGGGAGGCGGCCTCGGGGTGCGGCCGGGCCCGGGTGCTGGATCCGGTGGCGGCGGAACTCCTGCGGTACCGGGAAGTCCGGGAGCAGTACGCGCTGGTGCGGGGAGCGGGGGTCGGATGACGGGCGGTCATCGCCCGCGAGGGTGACGGAGTTTTCCCCAGGCAGGCGGTGGTCCACAGGGCTCGGCGGGCTCGGCCCGGACGGAGGCACTCTGGTTCCGCGGCGATCGCGACGGACGCGGTCGTCACGGCAGAGGCAGCCGTACGGGACGGGCCCGTACGCGTGTCCGCCCGGACCGAGCGGCCGGGCGAGGGAGGGGATTCGACGATGAACGAGACGATCGTGTGCACCGTGGGCAACGTGGCGACGCAGCCGGTGCACCGGGAGTTGCCCTCGGGCGCCTCGGCGCGGTTTCGGCTGGCGGTGACCTCGCGCTACTGGGACCGGGAGAAGAGCGCCTGGACGGACGGCCACACCAACTTCTTCACGGTGTGGGCCAATCGCCAGCTCGCCGCCAACGCGGTGGCGTCGCTGACCGTGGGCGACCCCGTCATCGTGCAGGGCAGGCTGAAGGTGCGTACCGAGAGCCGCGACGGCACCAGCCGGACCTGGGCGGACATCGACGCCCTTGCGATCGGCCACGACCTGGCGCGGGGCACGTCGGCCTTCCGGCGCACGGCCAGGACGGAGCCGCAGACGGCGAGTCCGCCGCCGCGGCCGGAGCCCGCGTGGGAGGCGGCCGTCGCGGACTCGGAGGTCCCACGGGAGCCGGAGCCACAGCCGGAGCCGGTCGCGGCGGTGTGCTGAAGGGAGTGTGCCGAGCCCTCCGGCCGGACTGCCGGTCGTCATTGCCGCTCATCGGCGTACGCGCCCGGGATGCGCCCGGGAACTCCCCAGGGGACTCCTCGACGAGCCCCGCTCACAGGGGCCCCGGTGATCTTGGCGATAACGATTGCGATTCGGATCGGCGATCTGACGATACGACAGCGAAGTCCTGGTGTGCGGGATCCATAGGATGCCGGACACAGCTCTCTGGGCTTGTCTCTGGGCTTTGAGGTTTCTGCCGGTGGGACCAGACCCCCACGTCAACGGGTCCCGCTCGAAGGGGAATTCTGTGTGTGCTTGGTACTCTGCGCCGTCCGCGCGCAGGCGGGGGACGGCCCGGCTCGCCGCCGCCACCCTGGTCTCCGGATTCGTCGCAGCCGGTGTGCTGGCCGCCGCCGGCCCGGCCGCCGCCGACGACATGCCGCAGAGTCCGGGCGGTGCGACCGCCACCATCGGCGGCCTGAAGACCTACGGCACCGCCGTCATCCATGACGACGGCGGTGACCACCAGGTCTCCGCGGGCCTGTTCGAGATGTCCGTCGACGGCGGCGGGACCCTGCAGACCTACTGCATCGACGTGCACAACCCCACGCAGCGGGACGCCAAGTACCGGGAGACGCCCTGGAGCGGCACCTCGCTGGCCGCCAACAAGAACGCCGGGAAGATCCGCTGGATCCTGGAGAACTCCTACCCGCAGGTCAATGATCTCGCGGCGCTCGCCGCCAAGGCCGGCGTCGGGAACCTCACCGAGCAGGACGCGGCGGCCGGCACCCAGGTGGCCATATGGCGCTACTCCGACGGCGCGGACGTGGACGCGGCCGACCCACGGGCCGAGAAGCTCGCGGACTACCTGGAGGAGAGCGCCCGCGCCCTGCCCGAGCCGCGGGCCTCGCTCACCCTCGACCCGCCCGCCGTCTCCGGTCGTCCGGGCGAGCGGGTCGGCCCGGTGACCGTGCACACCAACGCGAGCAGCGTGACCCTGACACCTCCCGCGGGCGCCGCCACGAGCGGCGTGCGGATCGTCGGCAAGGACGGCAAGGAGATCACGTCCGCCAGGGACGGCAGCCAGGTGTTCTTCGACGTGCCCGAGGACGCCGGGGACGGCTCGGCGACGCTGACCGCGCAGGCCTCCACCTCCGTGCCGGTCGGACGTGCCTTCGCCTCCGACAGCCGCAGCCAGACCCAGATCCTGGCCGGTTCCAGCGAGTCAACGGTCGCCGCCACCAGCGGCGCGACCTGGGCCGCCGAGGGCGCGATACCCGCCCTGTCCGCGGTGAAGAACTGCGCCAAGGGCGCCCTGGACATCACCGCGGCCAACAAGGGCGACGAGCCGTTCACCTTCGAGCTGATGGACACCCGCTACAGCATCGCCGCGGGGGCGTCCGAGACGATCACCATCCCGCTCCAGGAGGACCAGGCCTACGACTTCACGATCAGGGGCCCGGGCGGCCACGCGGAGCGCTTCGCCGGCGTCCTCGACTGCCGGACCCAGGGCAGCCCGGGCGGCGCCGTGACCCAGACCGTCGGAGAACCGACCCCCGTCACGGCGGGCGGCGGCACCTCGCCCAACCCCAACCTCGCCGAGACCGGCGGCACCAGCACCACCCCGCTGATCGCCGCCACCGGCCTCAGCCTGCTGGTTCTGGGTGCCACGGCCCTGAGCATCGTCCACAAGAGGAAGGGCGCCGGGAACTGATCTAGCGTGGTGGGGGGACATCGAGCGGATGCCCGGCACCGGCCGTTGAACGGGGTGTGACATGACCGTGCGAGCGAGCAGGACGGACTCCGGTACGGCGGCTGCCGGCGCACCGGCTCCGATCACGAAGTCCCACGGCGCCCGCGCCGCGGCCGAGCGGGTCGTCTCGGGCGATTCGGTGACCGTCTCCCTGGGCGGTCTCCGCTTCGAACTGCCGCCGCGGGACCAGCTCGCCTACCTCGCGGGCCTCGGCCTCCTCACGGCTTTCGACCTCATCGAATGGCCGGTCGCGCTCGCCATCGCCGTCGGCCACGAACTGGCCCGCAGCCATCGCGGCAAAACCCTGCGCGAGTTCGGCGACGCCCTGGAACAGGCCTGAGCGCGCACCCGCGTGCCGGATGTCCGAATGGTGATCAGGGCTGTGACCTGTGCGTACTCGGCAGGGAAACCCTGATCACTGATCACTGCGGTTCGGCCGTGCCAGTGAACGCGGGACGTTCACCAAGCTGGGCGCGGTCGTGATGTTCAAGGCAACCCCTCACCCCGTCACCCCAGGTACGGAAGACAAGATCACCGCCACTGCGGCCAGGGCCGCCGATACCGCTCTGCCTACCGTCTCCGTCGGCCCCAGGCCGGCCGCCACCTCCGCCATGCGCGGGACCGTCTTCGCCGGGCCCTCGTCGGGGAGAGCCAGGTCGTGCAGGCCCGCGTGGTGGAGCAGGGTGATCAGTTCTGCCGTCCCCTGTGCCGGGGATGCTCCGGCCAGTACCACCGCGGCCAGTTCGCCGCGCAGCGCGGCCGGTACCGACAGGTCCGTGACCGGGTAGCGGTGGGAGCCGAAGGCACCCAGTATCTTGCGGCCCTCCCGGCGAACCAGGCCCTTCGCCAGCAGGCCGTCGTAGGCGGCCGTCAAGGCCTGGTCGCGTACGGCCAGGAGCCATGCCTGGGGCTTCGCCTCCGGGTGCTGCCGTATCTGCCCGGTCACCGCCGACGCCAACGGATCTTCCTCCGAAGGCTGCTGTACGGCGACCAGCCGACCGTCGCGGTCCACCACCCCGCCGGACAGCACGAGCCGTAGCAGTGGTGCCGCCGCGACGGCGCATCCCACCCTCAACTGCTCCCGCGGCGTACCGTCCCGCGTGTCCAGCCCGAGCAGCACGATCTGCTCGCTCACTGTCAGTCCCGCGTCCATCGGCCCCCCTTTCCCCTCACAACGCACGGCGTCCGCCGCACGGTTCCGCCCGTTCCGGCCCGGGCACGAACGCCCGGAGCCGGCGCTGGTTGCTGTACAGCAGCGGAGTACAGCAACCTCCAGGGCCAACCACAGCCAACCGCCGGCAGTCCGCCATGACCGCGCGACCAGCGTCCTGGACGTAGGTTGACCGTGACCGCTCAGAGCACAGCGGCTTACTTGAGGGCGCTCCGCGGACGAAAAAGATCAGCGTCCGAAACGCAGCTCCTCCAGCGGACCACCCATCCTGCTGTGTGCAAAGTGATCGCCACCGGGCCGTCCGTGGGCCGTGCGAGGGTGCCCGAGGCTGATCAATGACGACCGGCAGTGACAGACCAGCGCCAGCCGCCAGCAGCGAAACCCCAGGTCAGAGCCCCCCGACCGCACGGGTTTCCGCGTAGGGGTGGCGGTACGGCAAGATGGGGTGTATCTGCCCACTGCCTGATTTCAAGCTGCCGGACGGTTTCTCTTGGCTGAGTTCATTTACACCATGCGCAAGGCGCGCAAGGCGCACGGCGACAAGGTGATTCTCGACGACGTCACCCTGAACTTCCTGCCGGGTGCCAAGATCGGCGTCGTCGGCCCGAACGGTGCCGGTAAGTCGACCGTGCTGAAGATCATGGCGGGGCTGGAGCAGCCGTCCAACGGTGACGCGTACCTGTCGCCCGGCTACACCGTCGGCATCCTGCTGCAGGAGCCCCCGCTGACCGAGGGGAAGACGGTCCTGGAGAACGTCCAGGAGGGCGTGGCCGAGATCAAGGGCAAGCTCGACCGGTTCAACGAGATCGCCGAGCAGATGGCCACCGACTACTCGGACGCGCTGCTGGAGGAGATGGGCAAGCTCCAGGAGGAGCTCGACCACGCCAACGCGTGGGACCTCGACGCCCAGCTCGAGCAGGCCATGGACGCCCTGGGCTGCCCGCCCGGCGACTGGCCCGTCACCACCCTCTCCGGTGGTGAGCGCCGCCGTGTCGCGCTGTGCAAGCTGCTCCTCGAGCAGCCCGACCTGCTGCTCCTCGACGAGCCCACCAACCACCTCGACGCCGAGTCGGTGAACTGGCTGGAGCAGCACCTGGCCAAGTACGAGGGCACCGTCGTGGCCGTCACCCACGACCGGTACTTCCTGGACAACGTGGCCGGCTGGATCTGCGAGGTGGACCGCGGCCGGCTGCACGGCTACGAGGGCAACTACTCCAAGTACCTGGAGACGAAGGCCGCCCGTCTGAAGGTCGAGGGCCAGAAGGACGCCAAGCGGCAGAAGCGGCTCAAGGACGAGCTGGAGTGGGTGCGGTCCAACGCCAAGGGGCGGCAGGCCAAGTCCAAGGCGCGTCTGGCCCGCTACGAGGAGATGGCCGCCGAGGCCGAGAAGATGCGGAAGCTGGACTTCGAGGAGATCCAGATCCCGCCGGGCCCGCGCCTGGGCAGCATCGTCGTCGAGGTCAACAACCTCAGCAAGGCCTTCGGCGAGAAGGTCCTCATCGACGACCTCTCCTTCACGCTGCCCCGCAACGGCATCGTCGGCGTCATCGGTCCGAACGGCGCGGGCAAGACCACGTTGTTCAAGATGATCCAGGGCTTTGAGCAGCCGGACTCCGGCAGCATCAAGGTCGGCGAAACGGTCAAGATCTCCTACGTCGACCAGAGCCGCGGGAACATCGACCCGAAGAAGACGCTGTGGGCCGTCGTCTCCGACGAGCTGGACTACATCAACGTCGGCCAGGTCGAGATGCCGTCCCGGGCGTACGTGTCCGCGTTCGGCTTCAAGGGCCCGGACCAGCAGAAGCCCGCCGGTGTGCTCTCCGGCGGTGAGCGCAACCGCCTCAACCTGGCGCTCACCCTGAAGCAGGGCGGCAACCTGCTGCTCCTCGACGAGCCGACCAACGACCTCGACGTCGAGACCCTGTCCAGCCTGGAGAACGCGCTCCTCGAGTTCCCCGGCTGCGCCGTCGTCGTCTCCCACGACCGGTGGTTCCTGGACCGCGTGGCGACGCACATCCTCGCCTACGAGGGCGAGTCCAAGTGGTTCTGGTTCGAGGGCAACTTCGAGTCGTACGAGAAGAACAAGATCGAGCGGCTCGGCCCGGACGCCGCACGGCCGCACCGCGCCACCTACAAGAAGCTGACCCGGGGCTGATCGAAGCAGATGCGCCACATCTACCGCTGCCCGCTGCGCTGGGCGGACATGGACGCGTACGGCCACGTCAACAACGTGGTGTTCCTCCGCTACCTGGAGGAGGCACGCATCGATTTCCTGTTCCGCCCGGACAAGGAGTTCAAGCAGGGGTCCGTGGTGGCGCGTCACGAGATCGACTACAAGCGCCAGCTCGTCCACCGGCACGCGCCGGTGGACGTCGAGCTGTGGGTCACCGAGATCAGGGCGGCGTCCTTCACCCTCACCTACGAGGTCAAGGACGGCGACCAGATCTATGTCCGCGCCTCGACGGTGATCGTGCCGTTCGACTTCGAGGCGCAGCGTCCGCGCCGGATCACCGCGGAGGAGCGCGAGTTCCTCCAGGAGTACACCGACGACGCCGGCACCGGTGACGACGCCGCGGTCGCGGGCGACAAGGAGGAGGCCGTCGCCGCATGACGGCCCTCCACCTCGCCGACGAGACGGAGGCGGCCGACCTGGCCGCCTTCCTCTCCCGGCTGCTGCACTACGACCGTTCCGCCGCGGTGCGCCTCCAGGCGTCGGGCACGGCGCTCGCCGTCTTCGGACGGCCGGCGTCCTTCGAGGTGCTGGCGGTGCGCACGGTGCGGCTCGCCGAGCCGTACCGGAACGACCCGGACGCCACCCTCGACGTGACCGTCTCCGCCGGTGAACTGCTGGAGTCCGTCGACGAGTCGGCGGCCACGGCCGCTGTCCCGGCGGCGGTGACCGGACCGCCGTGGGCGGGCGTGCTGCCGCCGCGCGGCGGCTGGCGGGCGGAGCCGGGGCTGCCCCCGGCCGGGGTCCTGGGTGCCACGGTGGCCGCCGCGGTCGCCGAGTTCCGCTCCCGTACGGGGGAGTTGGCGCAGGAGCACCGCACGCGCGCCGAACTCGACCGGATCGGGCGGGAGATCTGGTCCCGGCTGGTCGGCGAGACCCAACTGCCCGTGCGCGCCGTGCACGCGGCACAGTCGCTGCGGTTCCTCAGGCCCCCCGCCGCCGTCGGCGAGGGGGACTCCGCGAGGCCCCGGGCGGCCTCCGGCGAGGAGGACCTCGCGCTGCTGTCGTCGGGGACGTGGCTGCGGCTGCGGACCCCCTACGGTTCGATCGCGGTACGGCGGGCGGAGGCCGGACTCGGCTCCCTGGACGTCAGCGTCCGCTGAACGCGGCGGCTC
The DNA here is from genome assembly GCF_006540305.1 of Streptomyces sp. 6-11-2. GTDB lineage: Bacteria > Actinomycetota > Actinomycetes > Streptomycetales > Streptomycetaceae > Streptomyces. The sequence continues at coordinate 4,654,594 of NZ_BJOR01000001.1, forward strand.
AGCCTCCCTCGCTGTCGTCCGGCCGCACCGCGATGTGGTCGGGCTCCAGTTCCAGCGCCACCCGGTCACGCATCCCCAGGGCCTGGGTGTACTCGGCGGGCAGCTGCAGACGGCCGGCCCGGTCGAGCATGGCGTACTCGCGGCTCACCAGCTTCTCGTCGCCGGTCGCCGCGTCCACCTCGCTGCGGCGCAGCACCTCGGTGGAGGTGCGGCCGTCGCGGATGGCGACCGTGCGGCGGACCTCGCCGGCGACCGCCTGGTCGTGGGTGACGATGACGATGGTCGTGCCCAGATGCTCGTTGGCGGTGCGGAACGCGGCGAAGACCTGCTCGCCGGTGTGGGAGTCCAGTTCGCCGGTGGGCTCGTCGGCGAGCAGTACCGCGGGGTTGTTGGCGAGGGCCACCGCGATCGCCACGCGCTGCTGCTGGCCGCCCGACATCTGGTGCGGACGATGGTCCCGGCAGTGGCCGACCTCCAGCAACTCCAGCAGTTCCAGGGCGCGTTCGGCCTTGGCGCGGCGGCTGCGTCCACGGGCGCCGGACAACTGCATGGGCAGGGCGACGTTCTGCGCCGCCGTCAGGTAGGGGAGCAGGTTGCGGGAGGTCTGCTGCCAGACGAAGCCGACGACCTCGCGGCGGTAGCGCAGGCGGTCCTTCGCGGTCATGGCGAGCAGGTCGTGATCCCCGACCCGGGCCGCGCCGGCCGTGGGGGTGTCCAGCCCGGCGAGGATGTTCATCAGGGTGGACTTGCCGCTGCCGGACGCGCCGACGAGGGCCATCAGCTCGCCCTCGCGGACCAGCAGGTCCAGGCCCTGGAGGGCCTGGACCTCCACGCCGTCGGCGGTGAAGATGCGGACCAGACGGTCGCAGCTGATCAGCGCGTCGTGGCCGTAGGCCGGGCGGGTGCGGTTCGCGGTGGCACGCTCGGCCAGGTCGGCCAGGGTGGGGTTCGTCGTCATCGGGGCTCTCCTGAGCGGCGGCTACGGCGGCTGTGGCGGTCCGGTCGGTTCATCTCGCGTCCCCCGCTCTCAACTCCCGTACCGATCCCTTGCGTCCCGTCCACCACGCCTGGCTCACGGCGATCCCCACGGTCAGCAGCAGCACCGCCGCCGCCGGCAGGGCCAGCGAGAGCGGGTCCGTCCGCAGCGCGTTCCCACCGGTGACCACCGTCGTCGACGGCAGCGCGATGACCGTCAGGTCGATACCGGGGGAGAGCAGCAGGACGGTCGCCCAGCCCGTCAGCGCTCCGCCCGCCGCGGCGAGCAGTGCCTGGGGCAGGGACTCCAGGACGAGCAGGCGGCGACCCTGCGCGCGGGTGAGGCCCATGGTGCGCAGGCGGGCGAGGAGCGCGGCACGCTCGGGCGCGGTGCGCAGCAGGGCGAGCAGCAGGGCCAGGACGGCGTAGCCGGCGCCGGCGGCCACCGCTACCGCGTAGACGCGCTCGGCGCCGGACTGGAGAGGCGAGTCGACGTACTGGGCCCGTTCCTCGGAACGCAGGTGCACGGACGCCGACTCGCCCACCGTCCGGCGCAGGGCGCCGGCGTCCGGGTGGCCGCCGGTCAGGAGCAGCGTGTTCGTACGGGCCGTCTCGCGGCTCAGCCCGGCCCGGTCCACGACCAGGAAGCTGGTGCCGATCACGGCCGGGGTCCGGTCCCGGACGGTGACGATCCGGACGGTGACGTCGGTACCGTCGCCCAGCATCACGTTGAAGGGCTGCTTGCCGAACATCTCGGCGATGGAGGGGGAGGCCAGCGCCGGCAGCGGGTCCCGGGGGCCGTCGGCCGGCCGCCGCAACTGCCGCTCGGGGAAGGCGCCGAGCCCGGTGCTCGTGGCCAGGGACGCGTAGGACGCCGGGTCGACGCCCGCCAGGGGCACCCGGGTCAGGTCCGTTCCCGCCTTGGCCAGGTAGTCCGTGCTCACTTCGGCGAGTTCCCGCACGCCCGGTGTCCGGCGGACCCGGTCGGACAGTCCGGCCGGCAGCGCTTCGGTTCCCTCGACGCGGGCTCCGGCGCCGACGGCGAGGAGAGCCGCTTGGTCGCGGGCACCGGCCACCCCGGCCAGTACGGAGCCTCCGAAGGCGGCGGTGGTGAGCGCGGTCAGCAGCGCCAGCAGGGGCAGCATCGCCGGGACGGACGTACGGCCCGCACGGGCCAGGGACAGATGACCCACCGCCCCGCGCAGCCGGCCGGCCGGACGCATCAGCCAGCGCAGCGGCAACGGGTACAGGCGGACCAGCAGCAGCGCCGCGATCACGCCCACCAGCACCGGGGCCAGGAACACCAGTTGGTCCCCCGACCCGCCCGAGGCACCGGCATCCTCCGACGGCCCCGAGACCCCGTACCGCCGCAGCGCCTCCACCGCTCCCGCCGCGATCACCAGCAGCGTCAACTCGGCGACCGTGCGGCGCTGGGAGGGACGTACGGACACCGTGTCCTCGCGTGGTCCGTGGACGCGGACCGCGCGGTGGGCGACCACCGCGCGCACGGGCAGCGCGGCACAGGCGACGGCGGTGACCGCGGCGGCCGCGAGGACCGCGTAACCCGGGCGGCCCTCGGGGACCGCGAGCAGGGCCGCACCGAGTCCGAGTGCGCCGGCGGGCACGGCGACCACCGCCGTCTCGGCGAGCAGCCGGCCGGCCAGACCGGGCAGGGAGGCGCCGCGGGCGCGCAGCAGGGTGAGTTCGAAGCGGCGGCGGTCGGCGGCCAGGCCACCGGCCATCAGCAGCACCACCGCGGCGACCGTCGCGCTGCCGAAGGCGGCGACGGCGACCAGCGGGGTGATGCCGGAACTCAGGCGGCCGTAGGAGATGAGGATGTCGTCGAGGTCGGTGTCCACCTGCGTGGCCGGGTCGGTGGCCGCACGCACTTGTACCAGGCCCGGCCCGGACTTCAGGTTGGCGACCGCGCCCTTCAGGCCCTCGAGGTCGTGGGCCTGCAGGGCGCGGGTCTCGGGAGCCACCTGCCAGTAGCGCAAGGGGGTCCCCACGGTGCCCAGCAGAGCGGGGGCGGCCTCGGACGGCAGGAGCAGTGCGCCGAGCCAGTACATCGGCGGTTCGGGCTCGTCCGAGGGCACCTGCACCAGGGCCGGGGTGCGCAGCAGCGGCGAGGTCGACCAGTAGGCGCCGTCGGGCTCGCGCGGGGTGATGATGCCGGTGACGCGGACCGCGAGCGCCGGGCCGGACACGGCGGGTACGTGGATGACCGAACCGACCTCGATGTGCAGGCTCTTGGCCGTCGCGGCGCTCACGGCGGCCTCCACGTCCGGGGTCGAGGCCGTCACCCGCCCGGTCGCCCGCGGCATCCGGCCCGCGCGCAGCGAGGAGTGCTCGGCCAGCCCACTGGGTGCGACCAGGCGAATTTTCGCGGGCAGCCCGCTGGGCCTGGGGATCCAGCGGTCGGGGACGGGGAGGTCGGTGCCGTTCACCACCCCGTACGACGACTGGCCGGGGTCGGCGACGAGCGGGCGCGGAATGGTGCCGAGGACCTTGGTGTGCTGCCGGCCCATGGCCGACGGGAGCAGCGCCTGTTCCCGCTGCCGGTCCGGGCCCTGGGGCACCTGGGCGTATACCGTCAAGGTGGTGCGTGGCGGGGTGGCCCGCTCGACGGCCTGGGCCAGACCGGCGTTCTCGTACCGGTCGAGCGCGCGGGGGAACGCGGCCGCAAGGAACGCGGTCAGCGCGACCAGCAGGGCGAGGGCGGCCGCGGCACCCGGCGCGGTGCGGAGGCGTACCCGGACCCAGGCGGGAGTGACGGCGTTCAGCTCACTCACCTCCGCGGTCTCGAAGGGACAGCGCCGGGTCGGGCCGGCGCAGGGTCAGTACCGCCGTGACGACGAGCGGCGCGGCGGCGACGGCCGCCAGCAGCAGGACCACCCGAGCGGCGGGCAGTTCGACCAGGACGGTCGGCAGCGGTTTCGCGGCCTGCCCGGTCAGTACGATCAGCGGGATCACCGTGCGGGCCAGTACGGTGCCCAGAACCACGCCGACCGCCAGCGCCAGGGCCACCAGCACGCCCTGCTCGGCCGCGAGCGTCCGGGCCAGCTGGCGGCGCGGGGCGCCCATGGCACGCAGGAGGGCGAATTCGGCGTCCCGCTCCCTGCGGGCCCCGACAGCCCCGACCACGAAGCCGACAGCGGCCAGCGCCGCCGCGGCCGCGGAAGCCGCGGTGAAGGCGGCCGCGGGCCCGGCGCCGAACGGGTCGTCGTGCAACTGGGCGGCGATCTCGTCCCGCACGATCACTCGCGCCGGGTCGATGTCGGGCAGGGCCCGCAGGGCCGCGGCCACGGCCGCCGACCGGTGGGCGTCGGTGCGCAGCCACCACTCGGTGGGCGCGGCCCGGTCGCCGGACTGTGACTGGAGCAGCCGGTTGACCGACCGCAGGTCCATCAGCAGACCTCCGCCGTCGTGCGCGGCGTCCGGGGAACCGCCCTGATCGGCAGTGCCCGTGGTCGGCAGCGCCCGTACCGAACGCACGATCCGGACCGGAACGTTCTCGCCGCCGAAGGTCACGTCCACCCGCTGCCCCTCGCGTGCACCCGTGGATTCGAGGAAACGGTCGGTCGCCACGGCCGCGACCTCCGTCTGCGCGGGCTGCGCCGCCTGGAGCCGCACGGTCACCGAGCCCGTCACCCAGGGCTGGTCGTGCGGCACGTAGCCGGTGCCGTAGGTGACGGTCAGCGGGCGGGTGGACGTCACGGCCGCCTTGGCCGGGGAGGTGCCGTTGTCGCCGTCGGGAGTGGAGGCGATGTTGTTGCCGATCGAGGTCGCCTTCCAGGCCGTCGGCGCACTCAGTCGCCGTACCGTCCCGTCGGCGCCGGTGGCGGTCACCTCGGAGACGGTGAGGCGGTGCCGCTCGGCGACGTCGACGGGCTGGTTGAGGGACAGATCGAGACCGATCAGGGTCAGGGGGCCCGCGTCCGCGGGGAGGGTCAGGTCCAGGGGGCGGGAGCGGCCGTCGGCGGGCAGCGTGCCCAGCGGCATGCGGTACGGGACTCCGCGACTGTCCTCGACGGTGACTCCCATGTCCACCGGCATCCTCGTGCCGGAGCCGTGGATGTCTGCGGTCAGCCGCAGGCTGGCCGTCCCGGCGGGCAGCTTCAGCCCCGCCGTCGGGCTCTTGGGCGCGAGCCCCGCCAGCAGTGGCCGTACGGAATCGGACGCCAGGTCGGGGCGCATCAGCATCGTGTCCGCCGCGTTCACGGTGTCCAGCGCGAGCACGGTTGCGGCGCGGTTGCCGGACAGCGGCAGAGTGGTGCGGACGGCTGGGGCGGCGGCGCTCACGCGCGGGAGGGCCGCGTACTGCTCGGTGCGGCCGAGGTCCCCCTCCCCGGCGGCCAGTACGCGCACCGGCGCACCCGCCCGGAAGTCCGCCTGGTCGTCCTGCGAGCGGTCCCAGGAAGCTCCCTGACCGATCGCCAGCATGCCCAGCGCGATGGCGAGTACGAGCAGCAGCACCGGCCCGGCCCCGCGCATCGGGCGGCGGCTGAACTGCCAGCCCGCCAGCGCGGCCGGCAGTCCGCGGCCGCCGGTCGCGCGCCGCTCGGCCAGCCGGGCCACCGGCGGCAGCAGCCGCAGGGTCAGCACCGTTCCGGCCAGCAGGGCCAGTGCGGGCGCGACGACCAGCAGCGGGTCGATGCCGAGCGCGCCCGTGAGGTCGCCGCCGACCGCGCCGGAGGGCTGCCCGTTCAGCTGCCAGTACGCCACACCGGCCACCGCCAGCAGTCCCAGGTCCGCGCCGGCGCGCAGCGGCGCGGGCAGCGTACGGGCCCGCGAGCCGGTCGTGAACGACGAGGTCAGCGCGGGCAGCGTCACCGCCATCGCGCAGCCCAGCGCCACGGCCGCCGCCACCAGCCAGACCCCTGGCCGCCCGGTCGCGGAGACGTCCGGGTGCAGTCCGATCCGGGCCAGGGCGCCCTGCTCGGCCAGCAGCCCGGTCAGCGGTCCCGCCAGCAGCGGCGCGCAGGCCACGGCGGGCACGGCGAGCAGCAGCGCCTCGGTGGCGGCGAGGCCGGCGATCCGGGCGCGGGAGCCGCCGCGGGCCCGCAGCAGGCGGGTCTCCCTGCTGCGTTCGGTGCTCAGCAGCCGGGCCACCAGCAGCAGCGCGTAGCCGGCGAGCAACGCCAGCTGGAGCACGGCGATCATCAGGGTGGAGCGGGCCACGAGCAGGGAGCGGTCGATCCGGTCCAGGACGGTGGGCAGCGAGGACGTGACCTCCGGTGTGCCGCTCACCGCCGTGGACGTGCGCAGGGACGCGGCACTCTCGCGCACCGCGTCGCGCAGCGCTCCGATCCGTCCGGTCGCCAGCGTGGAGAAGTCCGCCGACGCCTGCCACGCGGTCTGTCCCGCGCTCACCCTGCCGCCGGTGAGGACGGCGGGGTCGGTCAGCAGCGGCCCGTACATCGTGAAGCCGACCTTGCGGACGCCGCGGCCGCCCAGATCGTCCAGCCGCCAGTACGGCGCGTCGGCGCGGACGGGGCGGTAGAGCCCGGTGATCCGAATCTGGGCCTTCCGGCCGTCGAGGCGGTCGGTGAGGGTGAGCCGGGCGCCGGGCTTCAGCCCGAGGCGCTGCGCGGCGGTCTGCGGCAGCGCGACCTCGAGGTCACCCGTCGCCGTCTCGCCGGGGAGGCGTCCGGAGACGAGCCGCACCTGGGTGGGGTCGATCGCCGCGAGGTACGTCAGGTCCGGGTCGCCCGAGCGCTCCGCCGGGGGCCGCAGGGACAGGGGCAGGCCGTAGGGGCCGGAGCGCACCAGGGTGCGCACGGTGACCGGCAGTCCGTCGAAGGCCTTGCGGGCCTGCTCGCGTACGGCGGTGTCGGCGGCCGCGCGCTTCTCGGACGGTGTGTCGACGCGGACGACCAAGGTGGCGTCGGCGGCGTTGCGCGGGTCCCGCAGGGAGTGGCGCAGCGCCGCGTCGCCGATCGCGCCGGAGTAGGCGGTGAGTGTCGCCAGTACCGCCGTGGTCAGCAGCACCGTGAGCAACGCGGCTGCCAGCAGCAACCGGTGCGCCCGCGCACGCAGCAGGACGAATCCAGTGAACCCCGCCACCCGGCTCCCCCTGCCGTTGTCCAGACCTTTTCGGTGATGTTGTCAGAGGGAGCGCGGCGCGGGTAAGCGTTTGTGGGCCGAGCTTGACCGGATCGTGATCGGAATCCGGCGCCGGACGACCGGAATCCGGTACTCAGGTTTCTGTGTGGCGGCTCAGTCGGGTGTGTTCACCATCGACGCCGCCGCGTACGTCAGGTAGTTCCACAGCGTCTGCTCGTGCTCCTGCGACAGGCCGAGCTCGTCGACCGCCACCCGCATGTGCCGCAGCCAGGCGTCGTGCGCCGCCCGGTCGACCCGGAAGGGCGCGTGCCGCATCCGCAGCCGCGGATGGCCGCGCCGCTCGCCGTACGTCGTCGGACCGCCCCAGTACTGGATCAGGAACAGCCGCAGCCGCTCCTCGGCCGGTTCCAGATCCTCCTCGGGATACATCGCCCGCAACTCGGGATCCCCGGCCACCCCCTCGTAGAAACGGTGGACCAGCCGGCGGAAGGTCTCCTCGCCGCCGACCTGCTCGTAGAAGGTCTGCTCCTGAAGCGTGCCACGCCGAATCTCATTCACCCGTCCATGCTCTCAGACGGCCGGACGGAGGACCGGAGGCCTAGGACCTGCCCGGATGACAGGGCCTGGGCTTCCGGGTTTCCGACGTGTTCCGGACGAGAGACCCTAGCCACGCCTGATCGTGATCGTCGTCCAGGCGCCCACGTGCACGCGGTCGCCGTCCTGGAGGGGGACCGGCACGAAGGGCTGGATGGGGTCCTCCGAGCCGTTGACCGTGGTGCCGTTGGTCGAGTTCTGGTCGACCACCGCCCAGCTGCCGTCGGGCTGCTGGACCAGCACCGCGTGCTGGTGGGAGACGCCCGGGTCCTCCGGCGGGACCGACAGGTCGATGTCGGGGGTGTCGCCGGTGGAGTGCCGGCGGCGGCCGATGGTGACCTGGTTGCCGGTGAGCGTGCGCTGCTGCTCGGGCGAGTACGCGGGCAGGTTCAGACCCGCGGCCTCGGGGCCGGAGCGCTGCATCATCGCCATGAAGTAGTCGCGGTCCGGGCCGATCGTCGCCGTCCAGGTCGCGGGCTGCTGCGGCTGCTGCGGGAAGGCCGGTCCCGGCGGGGCCTGGGTGGCACCCGGCTGCGGGTAGCCGTAGCCGCCCGCCTGGCCGGGGCCGGGACGGCCGGGGACGCCCGGACCGGAGGGGCCCGTGGACGACGGCGGGGAGATCACCCAGTCGTCGTCACCGCCGTGCGGCGGCCGGCCGGTCTCCTGCGGGAACCCGGGCGGTGCCGGCGGGCCGGGCTGCTGGAACGCCTGCGGGGCACCACCGGGCGCTCCGGGGGCACCGGGCGGCGGCGGAACCGGCCGTGACGGGTCGCCGCCGAAGTTCGGCGGGCCGGGGCGGCCGGGGGGCTCGGTCCCGAAGTTCGGGGGGCCGGGGCGGCCGGGGGGCTCGGTCCCGAAGGGCGGGGCGTGCGGGATCGGCTCGGCGGGCCGGTTCACCTGGGACGGCCGGGAGCCCTGGTACTCGAACGTGTCGCCGCCGAAGGCCGGACCGGGCGGCTGCGGGAAACGCGGGCCGGGACCGGGACCGGGACCGGGACCGGGCGGCGCGGCCGGCGTGTACGAGGTCGCCGTGTTCGTCAGGAAGTTCCACCGGCACTCCTCGCAGAACGGCGCGCCGCCCTCACGGGGCGTACGGCACTGCGGGCAGAGCTCCGGCTCGGGGTTCGGTACGGCGGACAGGTGCGGGCGCCCACCGGGCACGCCGGGCGCACCCGGCTGACCGGGACCGGCGGGCCCCGGCGCGGGCGGGAAGCCGTAGCCCCCGACCGGGGGCGGCGGGGGAGGCGGAGGCACGGCACCGGCCATGCGGTGACCGCACACCTCGCACCAGTCGTCGGAACCCGACTGGTGTCCGTTCGGGCAGGTCGGCATGTCGGCGCTTCCCCCTCTCCTTCTCCGGCCGGTGCGGCCGGATTTCTCCCACCCCGAGGGGTCGGGCTCGCTGTCCTGGGCGGTCTTCCCGTGTCACTTCTTCACGCGAACGGTCTTGGTGGACCGGGTTTCGAGAGTCATCTCGTCGGCCTCGTCGACCTTCGCTTTCAGTCGCACAGTACCCGTCGCGGCGTCGACCACGTCCACCACCTTCGCAAGCAGTTTCGCAGTATCCGCGTTCCCCGAGGCTCCGGCGAGCTGAACAGCGCGGCCCAGCTTGGCCGTTGCTCCATCGAAATCGCCTGCTTTACGAAGGTCGAGGCCCTGCTGGATGGCCTGCGCCAGTTCGGCCTGCCCGGTGTAGTGCGCCACCTGCGGATTGATCGAGGTGGAGGCGGTCATGTCGTCGGTCCACACGGCCCGTACCAGGCCCTGGGCGCCGAGATTCTGCACCGTGCCGTCCGGTTTGGGCACCACCAGGGAGATCCGGGCGGCGAGCATCTCCTGCCCGATGCCGGCCGCGGGCACCTCCACACAGAGGTGGTAGTCGCGGGACTCGTCCCCCCAGGATCCGGTGGGATAGTCCCCGGCGCGCGGGCCCGCCTCGGCCCGGCGGTCGGTCAACTCCTCAACGGATGGGGCGACTTGCTTGACGAACTTGATGGTCGTGCCCACCGGCGTCCATACCCGCAGCCAGACGTCCGCGACCTCCTTGCCCATCGCCGTCTCCATCATCCGCCTGAAGTCGGCGGCCAGGCCCGCCGGATCGGCGACGATGTCGGCGGTGCCGAGCAGCGCGGAGGCGATCTGTGTGACTTCTTTCACTTCCCAGTCGGTGCCCACGCCCCGCGCGTCACATGTGAAGCGCCCCGCGCATGCGTCGAGTGTCCGCCGGAGGTCCTCGGGCGACTCGTGCTCGTTGCGGCCGTCGGTGAGCAGGATCCCGTGCCGGATGGCGACGTCGGCCGAGGACAGCAGCCGGTCGGCCAGCCGCAGCCAGGTGCCGATGGCCGTGCCGCCGCCCGCGCTGAGCCTGCGCAGCGCCTGCTTGGCCTGGTCGCGGGTGGTCGCGTCGGCGACCGCGAGCCGGCCGCCGCCCGGATAGACCTCCTTGGCCACGTGCGTGCCGCCGATCACCGCGAAGTGCACACCGTCGCGCAGGGTGTCGATCGCGGCGGCCGTGGCGTCCCGGGCGTTGCGCATCTTGGTCGGCGGATAGTCCATCGAACCCGAGCAGTCGACCATGATCGCCACCGCGGCGGACGGTCCCTGCCCGGGCGTGTACAGGTGCGGTGCCGCGACCGCGCTGCCGATCGTGCCGCCGCCGGTCGCGCTGACCGTGACGATCGAGTTGACCTCCCGGCCGCCCTCCGGCAGGTACTCGTTCTGGTACACGTCCACCGCGAACTGCGGCACGCTGGGCTTCGAGAAATTCGCCATGCTGTCCCAGATCCCCCTCTGGACCCCGTGAACGGGGACGACGACTGTGGACGGACCGGCCCCCGCCGGCCCGCGGAGCTTCCCCGCGCCGAGGGCTCGGCCGGGGGGTCTCGTCACGCGCCCCCGCGTACGTCCCTCAGGCCGATCCTGCCCCCTGCGGCGTGGCCGGGAACGGCAGGACGGCCACTGTTACGTTGTCGTGGCCCCCGCCGTCCAGGGCGTGGCCGACCAGGACCCGGGCGCTGTGCAGCGGGCGCACGGCGGCGTCGAGGGGGACGGCCTCGGCCATCTCCCGGGCCGTCTCGGCGTAGTTCCACAGCCCGTCCGTGCACACCACGACCACTCCCGGCCGGTCCGGCTTGAAGGAGGCGGTGTGCGGCTCCAGTTCGTAGGCGTCCGCGCCGAGCCAGCCGGTGATCGCGTGGGCGCGCTCGTCGGCGTACGCCTCCGCCTCGGACATCAGGCCCGCGGAGACCATCTGCGCGGCCCACGAGTCGTCCTCGGTGAGCCGGGCCGGGGGCGCGCCGCGGTCCACCGGGACCCAGTAGGCGCGGCTGTCGCCGACCCAGCCGACGACCAGCAGTCCGGAGGTGACCACCGCGCCGACGAACGTGCAGGCCGGCGCGTTCTGGTGGGCGGAGTGCCGGCCGGCCGGCGCGGGCTCCCCGGCGAGCGCGTCGACCGCCTGCGCGGCGGCGACGATCGCGTCGTGCATGGCCTGCTGCGGGTGCGTGCCGCGGGGCAGCGCGGCCAGCAGCGACTCGCTCGCCGCTCGGGAGGCGGCCAGGGAGGCGTCGTCGGGGCGGGTCGCGGAGGACACGCCGTCGCAGACGATCGCCGCGAGGGCGGGAGAGCCGTCGGGCAGCGCGGTACGGCCGAGGGCGAAGGCGTCCTCGTTGCGGTGGTGGCGCAGGCCGCGGTCGCTGACGGCGGCGATCGGGCCCGACTCCTGTTCCATGTGGTCGCGTTCGCGCGGCTGGGCGTGCCCGCAGTTCTCGCAGTAGCCGTCGCTGTCGACCCGGCCGGCCCGGCAGGCCACGCACACCGTGGTGGCCTCGCCCGGGGCGCCGTCGCCCGGGGTGCCCTCGGCCGGAGCGGCGGTGTCGGAGTCGGCGGGCACGCGCGGGTCCGGTGCCTGCAGCGGGTACTCGTCGGGCTCCGCCGGCCGGTCGAACCGCACGCCCGAGGCGGACGCCCCTTGCTGCTGTGGCTGTCCCTGTGGCTGCGGACCCTGGCCTTGCGGCTGCGGGTGCTGCTGTGGCTGTGTTTGCGCCTGTCCTTGTCCTTGCGGCTGCTGCTGAACTGCGGCCTGTGCGTGGGCCTGCGGCTGCGGCTGCGGCTGCGGCCGGCCCGTCGCCCGGGCCTCGGCTGGTGGCTGTGGCTGCGGCTGCGGTTGCGGCTGGGGTTGACCCGTCTGTGGTTGCTGCGGGGACTGCGCCACCGGATGCGGCCGCTGCTGGACCGCCGCCTGCACCGCCGCCTGGGCCTGCGCCTGGGACTGGGCTTGAGCCTGCGCCTGTGCCTGCCGTGCCGGTGCCGGCAGCGGGGAGCCGCTCGAGTCCGTGCCCGGCAGGTCCGTCGGCAGATGCAGCCGTGGCGGGGCCTCGGAGGCGTCCGGGTGCGGTGCGCGCGGCCATACGGCGTCGTCGGCACGCTCGCCGGGGCCGGCCGGGCGCGGCACCGCGCCGCGGTCCATGGTGAGCGTCGGCGTGTCGCCCGGTCCCTCGGCGGCCGCGGACAGGTCGTACCCGCACGCGCCGCAGAAGCGGTCACCCGATTCGAGCGGCTCCGCACAGCTCGGGCACTTCGGCAGCGCGGCCTGCTGGTGCATCTGCGACATCAACTACACCCACGTCCGGGGGCGGTAACGGTTGGCACGTTCCACCAGGTCGATCCTCTCCTCGCCACCGGGCGCCAGCCGGGCCAGCGTGCGGTACGAACGCTCCAGGCCGAAGCGGAGTCCCCGCTCGTCCAGATCGCTCCCGAGCAGCACCCGCCGGGCGGCCGGGTCGGTGGCCCGGCCCCCGGAGAGTACCCAGTCCAGGGCGCAGCCGAGGACTTCCGCCGACAACAGCTCGCGCCGCGCCGGGTCCAGACCGTAGGCCTGAAGTGCCTCGACCTGCCCGGAGGCGGCCGTCAGATCGTCCAGGAACGGCGTGTCGGACGCCGCCGCCGTACGGTGCCTCAGCCGTGCCCGTACGGCCGCCACGCGCGCCGCCGTGTAGTGGATCGAGGACTCCGGAACGGACTCCAGGGTCCGTACCGCGCCGGGCCGTTCGCCGGTGGCGAGCTGCACGCGGGCCAGCCCGAACGCGGCGCTGACCTGGCTCGGGTCGGTCGACCACACCAGGCGGTAGTACTCGGCGGCGTTGTCGAGCTGGCCGAGCACCTCGGCGCACAGACCGAGCGCCAGCTTCGGCGCGACCTCACCGGGGAAGGCGTCGTAGACCGCGTCGAAGGCGAGGGCCGCCTCCTCGTGGTCGCCGGTGACCAGGGAGGCCACGCCCCGGTACCAGACGACCCGCCAGTCGTCCGGGTTCCGCTGCTCCAGTTGGCGCAGGACCTCCAGCGCGGTGGCCGGTTCGCCGGTCTCCAGCCGGGCCCTGACCTGGCGCAGCCGGGTCTCGGCCGACTGCGTGGGCGCCGCCGCGAGCGCGTGCGCCAGTTCCCCGGGCGCGGACGTCAACAGGCCTGCCAGAAAACCCGCGTTCGGGTCACTCGGGTCGACGTGGGGGACCGGCAGGGCGAGCGCGGCGGCGGGCGTGTCGACGGGCTTGACGAGCGCCGGGAGAGCCGGGAGAGCCGGGAGAGCCGGGGCGTTCGGCGTGTCCGGGACGCCGTGGCCGTGCGCGGTACCGGCCGCGAGGGCCGGGGCCGATCCGCGCGAGCGTGTCGCCCGCGCTCCCAGCCGGGACACGTCCCCGTCCAGCCTCGGGAACAACTCCGTGTCCGTCACCCGCAGTTCCGGGCCGAACAGCGTCGAAAGAGCCGGCCGGGCCCGGCCGGTCTGGAGGGACACGACCTCCCGCAGCACGCCCGTGAGCTGCTCCGCCATCTCCTGCGCCGAGGCGAACCGGCGGGCCGGGTCGGGGTCGGTGGCACGGACCAGCAGGCGGTAGAAGGACTCGTACTGGCGGAAGACCTCGATGTTGTCGGGGTCGGGCAGGGAGTCCGCGAAGACGTTCGTGTAGCCCTGGAAGTCGAAGGTGAGGACGGCGAGCGTACGGCCCACCGTGTACAGGTCGCTGGCCACCGACGGGCCGACCTCGGCGACCTCGGGCGCCTGGTAGCCGACCGTGCCGTAGATGGCCGACTCGTCGTCGTCCATACGGCGCACCGCGCCCATGTCGATCAGCTTGAGCTGGTCCTCGGTCTGGATCGCGTTGTCGACCTTGAAGTCGCAGTACAGCAGGTTGCGGCTGTGCAGATGACCGAGCGCCTCCAGCGCCTCGATCCCGTACGCGCAGGCCTGCTCCACCGGCAGCGGGTCGCGTCTGCTCTCCGGGGTGCGACGGGAGTTGGCGATCTCCTTCAGCGACTTGCCGCCGACGTACTCCATCACGATGTAGCCGTCGAGGGAGCCGGTCCGCTGGTCGAGGTGCTCGACGAAGTTGTAGATCCGCACGATGTTGGCGTGCTCGATCTCCGCCAGGAACCGCCGCTCGGAGATCGCCGCCGCCATCGCGTCCTGGTCGCCGGTGTCCAGCAGGCCCTTGAGGACCACCCAGCGGTCGGACACGGCCCGGTCCACGGCGAGGTAGATCCAGCCCAGGCCGCCGTGCGCCAGACAGCCCACGACCTCGTACTGGCCGTGGACGATGTCCCCGGCCCTCAGCTTGGGCACGAAGGAGTACGGGTGCCCGCACTTGGTGCAGAAGCCCTCCGTACGGCCCGGGCGGTCCCCCCGCGCGCGCCCGACCGGCGCACCGCAGTCCGAGCGCGAGCAGAACCGCTTGCGCTCCGGCACCTCGGGGTTCTCCAGCACCATCGAACGCGGGTCCGGCCGCGGCACCTGCGGCACCTGCACCAGACCCGCGCCCAGCCGGCCGCGGCCGGAGGAGCCCGTCGTGGAGCCGGAGCTGCGCACCGACACCGACCGGCCGGTCGCCTTGCCCGACAGCGAGCGCGAGAGCCGTCCCGACACCGAGCGGCGCGATTTCGACGACTGCGACGACGTACGGGAACTGCGGGCGCTGGAGGCCGAGCCGCCGCTGCCCACCGAACCCCGCGAGTCCCCGCCGCCGGTGACGCCGGTGGGCGGCGAGCCCACCATGCCGGTCGCCGAGACGACCGGCGCGAGACCGCACGTGTCGCAGTACAGCTCGCCGCCGCCGACGTCCTCGTACGACCCGCCGCAGCCCGGCCGCTGACAGGTCTGCCCCGCCTGACTCATGACTCCCCCTACCGTCCCTCGGGCCCGCCCTGCTCCGGCACCCGCGAGCCGCCGAGCGACTCGGCCGCCGCCTGCTGGTAGCGCAGCACGGCCTGTTCGGCCACCCGCAGGTCGCAGGGCGCGCTCCACAGCATGCGGCGCGCCGCGTCGTACCGCTCGACCAGCAGCGGGTCCTCCGCCAGGCCGTGCCGGGCGACCTTCGCCTTGTACGCGTCCAGCCGCCCGCGCAGCTCGGCACGGACCGCCAGCGGCGCGGTGACCGCCGTCAACGACTCGCGGGCGCGCTGAAGTTCGTCCTCCGCCTTCTGCTCCAGCGACTCCAGCAGCGGCGACAGCCGGTGCCACCGGGCCTGCCTGCGGTACTCGGCGGCCGTCGCCAGCTGCTCCTGAAGGGCGGTCGGCGGACCGCTGACCACCGGTACCTCCGTGGCGGCGATCTTCGCCAGCACCTCACCGCGCGCGGTGCGCGCCTCGGCGAGCGTGCGGTCCGCGCGCGAGAGCACGTCCCGCAGCCTGATCAGCCGCTGCTCGGCATCCTGCCGGACCCCGAGCACGGCGTCGATCTCCCGGCGCACCTCGTCCAGCGCCCGCGCCTCCCGGTCGTACACCGTGGTGTCCGGCCGTCCGCCGCCCGGCGCCGAACTGCCCTGCGCGGGCACCCAGAAGGCGAGCGGATCGGAGATCACCTCCGCGCGCAGCCTCGTCAGCGTGCGCGTGACGCGCTCCAGGTCGTCGCCCGCCGGATGCTCGCCGGGGCGGACGCCGACCGAGTGCGCGAGCCGGCGGGTGCGCTGGAGCTCCGCGGCCAGCAGATCGATCCGCGCGGGCAGCGCCGACCACACCGCGTCGGCGGCGACCACCATGTCCAGACCGGTCGCGTACAGCTCGTTCATCCGGTCCACCAGCGTGGCCAGGGAGAAGCTCTGGCTGAGCCGGCCCGGACCGGGCAGGGCGGGCGCGCCCGCGGCGGCCGCGCCGGGGACGGTGACGGACTCGCCGCGCAGCAGCCCGGTCAGCTCCACCAGGTCCTCGCGGCTGGACCAGCGGCGGCGGGCGCGGATCTCACGGGCGGTGCGCAGCGCGCCGCTGTAGGCGTCGAAGTACGCCCACAGCAGCGTGATCGACGCCTCGGTGGCCGCCCAGCGCTCCTCGGTGACGCCGGTCAGCTCGGCGCCTTCCAGGAGTCTGCGGCCCGCGTGGTCCTGAAGGGCGAGCAGCGAGGTCTCGATGGCCTCGTGCTCCGCGCCGAGCCGCGCCAGCGCACGGTCCACCTCGTCCCGGTCCATGACGGGCCCGGCGGGGTCCGTGACGCCCATCGATCACCTCTCGCTGCTGCGTGTCGCCTGTGCACTGCCGGTTCTGCTGCTCCGTCGGTGCCGCGCCGGCCGGCGACCGGTCACCGGTAGCTCGGCGTCGGCGCGGTGGCCGACGGTGAGTCCTTACCCAGCGTGGCGGACAGCCACGTCCCGTACGACGCCTTCCAGCCTCCGTCCTTGCGGTAGTTCTCCAGTGTCCGGTTGACCCGGCGGACCAGATCGTCGGCACCGAGCTTCATGGCCACACCGTAGAACTCCTTGGTGAAGGAGGCGCCCTTCAAGGCCACCGTGGGGTCCTGCGCGGCCTGGCTTGCGGCGAGCGCGCCGTCCGTCACCACCGCGTCCACCTCGCCGAGTTGGAGCCGCACCAGGCAGTCCAGCTGGTTGGGGACGGTGGTGGTGATGTCGGTGGACGCGGGGAGCCTGCCGTCCCTGGTGTCGGCGGACAGGTGGTCGTAGGCCGTGGAGCCGGTCGCCGAGCAGATCCTCTTCCCGGCGAGGGAGCCGTCGTAGCCGGTGATGCCGGAGGTCTTGGGGGCCAGGACCTGCTGGCCGGTCAGGAAGTAGGGGGCGGAGAACGCCACCTGCTTCAGCCGGTCGCAGGTGATGGTCATGGTGCGCACCACCATGTCCACCCGGCCGCTGCGGATCGCGGGTATCCGCTCGTTGGTGGGGATGGCCTTGAACTGGACCTTGTTCGCGTCGCCGAGGATGTCCTCGGCGATGCGGTGCACGAGGTCGATGTCGAAGCCCTCCAGCGCGCCGGAGGCGTTGTTCGGGTTGCGGTAGCCCCAGCGGTAGCTGTTCTGGTCGACGCCGACCGACAGATAGCCGCGCGACCGGATGGCGCTCAGCGTGGGGCCGCCGGCGCCGGACGGGGACGGGCTCAGGTTCTGCGCCTGGCTGTCCTGGCAGTTGTCCGCCTTGGACTGCGTGCCCTGAGCGGCTCGCGAGCCGCTTGTGGCGGGGCCGCCGGCGCCCTGCGGCTGGGTGCGGGGCAGCAGCAGGACGAAGGCCAGTGCCAGGGCGCAGACGGCCGCCATCGCGCCGACACCGCCCCAGCCCTTCAGGCCGGCCCGCAGACGTCGTGCTCGCATCGCCACGCCCCCTTTCACCGCTGCCACGCTCCCTTTCACCGGTACTCCGAAAGCCTGCGCCCGATGCCCAGCACCGCGCCGGCCGCGCCGAACACCGCGAGCACCGCGGAGCCGACCGGCAGGCCCGTCATCGCGGCCCGGCCGTCCTCCGCGGCCTGCCGGAACCGGCCCGTCTCATGGGTGAGCGCCGACGCGAGGGAGGCGTCGACGTTGTCGAAGCACTCACCCGTCGACTCCGTCCGGTCCTTGGCGGTGGTGCCGATGACCCGGTCGCGTGCCTTCTGGTAGTCGCCGGAGTCGTTGGCCTGGCGGGCCAGTTCGTGTCGTTGCTTCCACACCTTCATCGACTCGTTCGCCGTGTCCACCGGCTTTCTGCCCCCCGGGTCCTCGGCGAGGGCGCCGGCCCGGGACAGCGTCCGGGCGAGGGTGCCGAGTTCCTGGTCGTACGCCCAGTCGTAGGCGTCCATGACCGTGCCGTCCTTCAGCGTCTTGGTCTCCGCGCCGCGGCTGACGAGGGTCAGGTTCTCGTCGCTGCGTGCCTTGAGGGAGGCGATACGGGCGTCGTGCAGCACGTTCAGCGAGCGCACGCCGTGCGTGTAGGAGCCGTTGAGTCCCGCGCGCGCGACGCTGTGGCCGATCACCAGCCACAGCAGGACGACGGTGGTGGCGGCGGTCGCGGCGACCAGGCCGTGGTTCAGCACCCGGTTCGTGCGCCGGTAGTTGCGCCGCTGGGCCCAGGCGAGGGCGGCCAGGGCGAC
Source organism: Streptomyces sp. 6-11-2 (assembly GCF_006540305.1). GTDB lineage: Bacteria > Actinomycetota > Actinomycetes > Streptomycetales > Streptomycetaceae > Streptomyces. The sequence goes on from NZ_BJOR01000001.1 coordinate 4,672,565, forward strand.
GACGCCGAGGGCGATCGCGGCCCACGGGTACGGTGTCGCGTCCCCGTAGTCGGAGCGGAGCCGCTGGTTCTCCTTCTGGTACAGGTCCTCGGCCGCCGGGAGCATCTCGTCCTGCATGGTCTCGTTGGCGGCGCGCAGGTACGCGCCGCCCACCGGGAAGCCCTGGCGGTTGTTGGCGCGGGCGGACTCGACCAGGCCCTTGTAGCGCGGCAGGAGCTCGTTGAGCTTGGTGATGGTGGTCGCGGAGGGGCTGCCGGGGGCGGAGTTGGCGGCGGCGGTGACCAGCTTGGCGGCGGCCGTGCGGACATCGGACTCGTAGCGCTCGCGGGTGGCCGTCGTCTCCTGGAGACCGGCCAGGTAGCCGCTGGTCGCCATGGTGTTGGCGTCGGCGAGCGAGCGGTAGATGTCCGCCGCGTCGGAGCTGAGCGGCTGGCTGCGGTGCAGGACGTCGTCGGCGGCCGAGGAGCGGTCGGTGGCCTGGAGGGCGGTGACGGCGCCGAAGGCCAGGACGAGAAGGGCGATGACGGCGCCGATGACGCGGAGGCGGCCGGGCTCCGTGGTGGCGGCGGCGCGCAGGCGTTCGGCGCCCTCCGCGAAGGCGGTGCGGCGCGGGGGCGCGGGGGGCCGCGCGGCGGGAGCGGGGACCGCGGGCTGCGGCGGAACCGCCGGCAGGGTGGGCAGGCCCGGCCCCGGCGGTGCCGAACTGCTCGTCGGCGGTTGTGTCACTGCTGACCTCCCCCGTGGTCATCCGTCGCCGCAAGTATCGCTGCCGGGACCGGCATCCGCACCGGCCTTCACCGGAACTCGGCCGGGCCGCAGTGCGCCCGCCCCGTACCACCCCTTGCCCATGAATACGCCGGGGGAACCAGTTCGGTTCCCCCGGCCGCGCTCGCGGGATGCCCACCGTCGGGATGCCCACCGTCTCTCACTGTTCGAAGTGGGCCCGCACCCTTTCCCGGGCCGCCGCCGGCGCTCCCACGTGGTCCAGGCCCAGGAGGGCCGCGCCCAGGACCGGACGGGCCGTGACGACCCGCGGGACCGCTTTGGGGGCGCGGGCGGCGAGGAGGTCGCGTACGGCGTCGTCGAGCCGGGGGTGGCGGGCGGCGAGGACACTGCCGCCGAGGAGGACCGGTGTCTCCTCGTCGAGCAGACCGAGGCGGGTCAGGGCGACCGTGGCCATGGCCACCACCTCCTCGGCCTGGCGGTCGACGATCGTGCGGGCGATCGGATCGCCCTGGTCGGCCGTGGTGAACAGGACCGGGGCCAGTTCGTGGCGGCGGTTGTGGTCGACGTGCCGCAGGTGCAGCGCCTCGATGAGGGCGTACACGGAGGCCAGCCCGAAGTGGGCGGGGAGGGTGCGGGACAGGGCGGTGGGCGCGCCGCGGCCGTCCTCCGCGCGGGCCGCGTACCACAGGGCCTCCTCCGCCAGGCCCCAGCCGCCGCCCCAGTCGCCGGAGACGCGGCCGAGCGCGGGGAAGCGCGCGGTGCGGCCGTCCGGGAGCATGCCGACGCAGTTGATGCCGGCGCCGCAGACGACCGCGACCCCGCGCGGTTCGGCCACGCCCGCGCGCAGGATCGCGAACGTGTCGTTGCGGACCTCCACCGTCGTGCCCCACGCGCGCGCGTGCAGGGCGGACGCCAACTGCTCCTCCTCCACCGGGAGATCGGCGTTGGCCAGGCATGCCGAGACATGGCCGGCGGCGGTGACGCCGGCCTGCGCGTACGCCCGCCGGACCGTTTCCTCCAGGGCGTCCACCGCGGTCCCGACACCCACGGCCGGCGGCCGGAACCCGCCGCCGCGGGCCGTGGCGAGGACGTGCCCGTCGGCCGCCACCACCGCCACGTCGGTCTTGCTGTTGCCCGCGTCGATGGCGAGGACGCTTGCGGTCAGGCCCACGCGAGGTACTCCCGGTTGTGCGCGACGAGTTGGTCGGTGAGGGCCTCGGCGTAGGCGTACTGGCCGATCAGGGGGTGCGCGAGGAGGGCGCGGAAGACCCGGTCCCGGCCGCCGCGCAGGGCCGCCTCCAGCGCCAGGTCCTCGTACGCCGTCACGTCCGCCATCAGGCCCGCGTACAGCGGGTCCATGTCGGAGACGGGGAGGGGGACCGGGCCCTTGGAACCCACCGCCGCCTGCACCTCGATCACGGCGTCGTCCGGGAGGAAGGGCAGGGTGCCCTTGTTGTACGTGTTCACCACCTGGTACGGGTTGCCCCCTCCGCCCAGCAGGGCCGCCGCCAGGTCCACGGCCGCCTCCGAGTAGTAGGCGCCGCCCCGCCCGGCCAGCAGGGCAGGCTTCTCCACCAGGGCCGGGTCGCCGTACATCGCCAGCAGCTCCCGCTCCATCGCCGCCACTTCGGCCGCCCGGGACGGCTTGGTGCGCAGCTCCTCCACGACCTCGTCGTGCGCGTAGTAGTAGCGCAGGTAGTAGGAGGGCACCACGCCCAGGCGGTCCAGGAGCGGGCGGGGCAGGCGCAGGCCGCCGGCGATCGACTCGCCGTGCTCGGCCAGGAGCGCGGGCAGTACGTCCTCGCCCTCCGGGCCGCCCAGACGCACCCCCGTCTCCCAGGTGAGGTGGTTCAGGCCCACGTGGTCCAGGTGGACGTCGGCGGGCGCGACGCCGAGCATCTGCGCGAACTTGCGCTGGAAGCCGATCGCCACGTTGCACAGGCCGACCGCCCGGTGACCGGCCTGGAGCAGGGCGCGGGTGACGATGCCGACCGGGTTGGTGAAGTCGATGATCCAGGCGTTCGGGTTCGTGCGGCGGACGCGGTCGGCGATGTCCAGGACCACCGGGACCGTGCGCAGCGCCTTGGCCAGACCGCCCGCGCCGGTGGTCTCCTGACCCACGCAGCCGCACTCCAGGGGCCATGTCTCGTCCTGCTGCCGGGCCGCCTGGCCGCCGACGCGCAGCTGGAGCAGTACCGCGTCGGCGCCGTCCACGGCCGCGTCCAGGTCGGAGGTGGTGACGACACGGCCGGGGTGGCCCTGGTGGGCGAAGATGCGGCGGGCCAGTCCGCCCACCAGCTCCAGCCGGTCCGTCGCCGGGTCCACGAGCACGAGTTCCTCGACGGGCAGGGTGTCCCTCAGACGTGCGAAACCGTCGACGAGTTCGGGGGTGTAGGTCGAGCCGCCGCCGACCACGGTGAGTTTCATGCTGTTCAACCCTTCACTCCGGTGAGTGTGACGCCCTCGACGAACGCCTTCTGGGCGAAGAAGAACACGAGGATCACTGGGGCCATGACCAGAACGGTCGCGGCCATGGTGAGGTTCCAGTCGGTGTGGTGGGCGCCCTTGAAGGACTCCAGTCCGTAGGACAGGGTCCAGGCGCCCGGGTTCTCCGAGGCGTAGATCTGCGGGCCGAAGTAGTCGTTCCAGGCGTAGAAGAACTGGAAGAGGGCGACGGCCGCGAGACCGGGTCTGGCCATGGGGACGACGACCTTCAGCAGGGTGCGCAGCTCGCCGCAGCCGTCGACCCTCGCCGCGTCCAGGTACTCGTTCGGAATGGTCGTCAGGAACTGCCGCAGCAGGAAGACGGAGAACGCGTCGCCGAACGCCATCGGGATGATCAGCGGCCACAGCGTGCCGGACAGGTCCAGCTGCTTGGCCCAGAACAGGTACATCGGGATGATGATCACCTGCGGGGGCAGCATCATCATCGAGATCACCAGCATGAGCGACAGGTTGCGGCCCCGGAAGCGGAACTTCGCCAGCGCGTACGCCACGGGCAGCGAGGACGCGACCGTCAGGACCGTGCCGAGACCGGCGTAGACCAGCGTGTTCCGCCACCAGGTCAGGAAGCCCGGGGTGTCGAGGACCCTCTTGTAGTTGCCCCACTCCCAGGTGTGCGGGACCAGGTCGCGGCTGAGGGCCTGGCTGTCGCTCATCAGCGAGGTCAGCAGGACGAACACGAAGGGCAGGACGAAGAACAGCGCGGCCGCCACGCCCAGCGAGTGGACCGCGATCCACTCCAGCACCGCCCTGCGGCGGGCCGTGCGCTCGGCGGGGGAGGGCCGTGTCTTCGACCCCACCGGCTTGTCGAGCACTTGGGCCATCGTCAGTCACCTGCCTGGATGAGACCGCCCCGGCGCCGCATCAGGAACGCGGTGAACACCATCGACAGGGCGAACAGCACCAGCGCCACCACGCAGGCCGAGCCGTAGTCGAAGCGCTGGAAGCCGAGGTTGTACACGAGCTGGGGGAGGGTGAGGGTGGACTTGTCCGGGTAGCCGGGCTCGAACTGGGTGCCCGCGCCCTGGATCACGCCCGAGGCGACCTTTCCGGCGATCAGCGGCTGGGTGTAGTACTGCATCGTCTGGATCACGCCCGTGACCACCGCGAACATCACGATCGGCGAGATGTTCGGCAGCGTGACGTACCGGAAGCGCTGCCAGGGCGAGGCGCCGTCCAGCTCCGCGGCCTCGTACTGCTCCGTGGGTACGTCGAGCAGCGCGGCCATGAAGATGACCATCAGGTCGCCCACGCCCCACAGGGCGAGCATCGTCAGGGCCGGTTTGGACCAGGCGGGGTCGTTGAACCAGCCGGGCGCGGAGATCCCGACCCGCTCCAGCAGGGAGTTGACCGGGCCCGTGCCGGGGTTGAGGAGGAAGGCGAAGGCCATGGTCGCCGCCACCGGCGGGGCCAGGTAGGGCAGGTAGAACAGGGTACGGAAGACTCCCGTGCCCGTCCTGATCCTGGTGATCAGCAGGCCCACGCCGAGTCCGAAGACCACGCGCAGGCTCACCATCACCAGTACCAGCCACAGGGTGTTGCGCAGGGCCGGCCAGAACAGCGGGTAGTTCTGGAAGACGTACGTCCAGTTCCCGGTGCCGCGCCAGGTCGGCGGCTGGAAGCCGTCGTAGCGCACGAACGAGAAGTAGACGGTGGAGATCAGCGGATACGCGAAGAAGACCGCGAAGCCGATCAGCCACGGCGACATGAAGGCGAGGGTCTTCAGCGCCGAACGGCGGCGCTTGGACGCCAGGGTGACGGTGGTCATGCGCGCCTACTTTGCCTGCGCGATGTCCGTGTCGATCTGCTGGGCCGCCTTGCGCAGGCCGGCCTTGAGATCCTTCGCCCGGCCGCTCTCGTAGTCGTAGCCGAACTGCTGGATCGTCACCAGGTACTGGCCGCCGTTGACGGAGGCGGGCGTCGTGGTCGACTGCGGGTCGGCGGCGATGTCCAGGAAGGTCTTGAAGCGCGGGTCGTGCTTCAGCTTCGGGGACTTCAGCGCGGCCAGTGTGGAGGGCACGTTGTGGATGTCGTTGGCGAAGCCGACCACCGCGTCGGTGTCCGTGGTCATGTACTTCACCAGTTCCCAGGCCGCGTTCTGCTTCTTGCTGGTGGCGGCGATGCCGGCGATGGTGCCGGTGATGTAGCCCTTGCCGTACTGGTCGGCCTGGTCGTCAGGGACGGGCAGCGGGGCGACGCCTATCTCGAACTTCGGCTTGGCCTCCTCGGCCATGCCCAGCCGCCACTCGCCGTCGAGCTGCATGGCCACCTGGCCGGTGTGGAAGGGGTGCTTGGGGCCCCACTCGTCGCCGAGGGTGGCGCGGTACTTCTCCAGCTTCCGGTAGCCGCCGAGTTCGTCCACGAGCCGCTTCTGAAGGGTGAAGCCCTTCTCGAACGCGGGGTCCTTCGCCAGGTTCGACGTGCCGCTGGAGTCGAAGTACGTCGGGGAGAACTGCGCGAAGTAGTGCTCGGTCGTCGATTCCCAGCCGTGGTAGTTCGGCATGAAGCCGAGCTGCCGGTAGCCGTCGCCCTGGGGGATCGTCAGCTTCTTGGCGTCGGCCTCGAACTCGGACCAGGTCCTCGGGGGGTTCTCGATGCCCGCGGCGGCGAAGGCGTCCTTGTTGTAGTAGAGGCCGTAGGCGTCGCCCAGCAGCGGCACCGTGCAGCGCTTGCCGTCGAACTGTGTGTACTCGTTCATCGCCTTCGGGAAGGTCTTCTCCGGGTCTGTGCCCGTCTTCTGGAAGAACGGGGTGAGATCGACCAGCGCGCCCGAGGAGCAGAACTTGCCGACGTTGTTGGTGGTGAAGGAGGAGATCACGTCGGGCGCCTTGTCGCCGCCGGTGCGCAGCGCCTGGTTGATCTTGTCGTCGGTCATGTTGCCGACGACGTCGACACGGATGTTGGGGTGCGCCTTCCGGAAGCCGTCGATCAGCGACGTGACGGCTTTCACCTCGCTCGGATCGCTCCAGGCGTGCCAGAAGTTGATGGTGGTGTCCTTCGACGCGTCGTCGTTCGCGCCGGCGTCGGGCTGACCGGTACAGGCGGTGGCGAGCAGCGCCATGGCGGCGGAGGCAGCGAGGGCGAGGGCCGCTTTCCTGGACACTTCGGGCATGGCTGGATCTCCCTGGGACGGGCGGGCGGTGAGGGAAGGGGCGGGGCGGGTACGGCAGCCGGTACGTCGGTCAGCGCGAGGTGTCGAAGACCTCGTCGCGGGTTTTCGCGAGCGCGCTCTCCAACGCGCCGCGCAGCACGGGGTGTTCACGGACGTCGCCGACCACCAGGCGGGGCCGGGAGGCGGCCAGTTCCTCCAGTTCGGCCTGGACCAGGGCACGCAGCACCTCGCCGCCGGCGGTGAGCGAGGCGCCGCTGAGGACGACGAGTTCGGGGTCGAGGACGGAGACGAGGGAGGCGAGACCGGTCGCGAGCCGGGTCGCGTACGTCGTCAGGAGCATGCGGTGGGGGCCGGTGGCGTGGTCGGCGGCGCGGGCGACGAGTTCGGCGGCGGCCTCGGCGGAGGATCCCGTGGGCAGGTCCTCGATGCCCAGCTCGCGGGCCATCTTCGGCAGCGCCTGCGAGCCGGCCAGTTCCTGGTAGCCGCCGCTGTTGGCCCTGGTGACCTGGCGGACCAGCGGGGTGCCCGGCACCGGCAGGAAGCCGACCTCGCCGGCACCGCCGGTCCAGCCGCGGTGCAGCCGGCCGCCGAGCACCAGGGCGGCGCCCAGGCCCTCCTGGTTCCACAGCAGCACGAAGTCCTGGTGGCCGCGGGCCGCGCCGAGCCGCTGCTCGGCCATGGCCACGAGGTTGACGTCGTTCTCGTACTCCACCGCCATCGGCAGGGCGGCGGCGAGTTCGTCGAGCAGGGTGGGGGAGTGCCAGCCGGGCAGATGGGAGGCGTAACGCAGGCGGCCGGTGTTGGGGTCGAAGGCGCCGGGGGTGCCGATGACCAGCCGGTGCACGTCGCCGCGGGCCAGCCCCGCCGCCTTCACCGCGCCGTCGAGGGCGTCGGTGACCTGTCGTACGACGGGCTGGGACGGGCGCCGGCCGGGGGTCGGCAGCTCGTACTCGCCGACGGTGCGGCCGGTGATGTCGGCGACGGCGGCGCGGATGCGGAGGGGAGTGACGTCCAGCCCGGCGGCGTGGGCGGCGGCCGGGTTGACCGCGTACAGCTGGGCGTTGGGGCCCGGGCGTCCCTCGCTGGTCCCCGTGGCGAGAACCAGCCCGGCGGCCTCCAGGCGGGCCAGGAGCTGGGAGACGGTCGGCTTGGACAGGCCGGTCAGCTTGCCGATCCTGGTGCGCGACAGCGGCCCGTGCTCCAGCAGGAGGTCCAGGGCGGCGCGGTCGTTCATGGCGCGCAGGACCCGCGGGGTGCCCGGCGTGCCGGTGGCTCCTGACATAGTCGGCACCTGCCTCCCCCTGGACATCACTGTTAGGAAAGTTTCCTATTCGGGTGGGAGGAAGGTATGCCCGGGGCGAAGCGAACGTCAAGAGAAAAGCGGCCCCGGCAGCGGAGCAGTTGCCCGCGGGGCGGCGAGGGGTGTGTGCGGCGGGAGCCCGGTCCGGTCAGTCCTTGACGAACGGCGCCGTGTCCAGCGTGGGGTACGGCGCCGGGAGGGGGAGCGGATCGCCGAGGTCGACCTTGGCCTCGCCGTCGTAGTACGCCTTGGTGGGGTCCTCGTCGGGGAGCACGGGGGTGGTGTAGCAGTGGGCGGCCCGGGTCTCGCGGTTGACCAGGACGTAGACGGAGACGCCCGCGGCGGCGTAGGTGCGGAGCTTGGGGCCGGTGTCCGTCCAGTGGTTGCTCGACGTCACCTCGCCGACGAGGGCGATCATGTCGACGGGGTACCAGCCCTTGTGGGTCTTGCGGTAGGACTCGTCGAGTTCGGAGGCCTTGCGTCGCCGGACGTAGAAGTCCGGAATGAGCAGGGCCATGGTGCCGCCGTCCTTGTTGGCGGCGCGATAACCGTTGCCCATGCCCGCCAGTTCGAACCCGGCGTTGAAGAACTGGACCGCGAGCTTGAAGGCGCCGTCGTTGTGATGGTCGTTCGGCTGTGGAGGCACGATGACCGTCCCCTCGATGTACTCCGGCCGAATCGGCATCGGCGACGCCTTTTCGATCGCGTTCAACAGGTCGATGGGGTCCACCTGCGTCATCACCGGCTCCATGATCGGTTCGGCGCTCCGCTCATCGCTGGTCTCCTTGTCGCGCTGGTGTCAGGCTACGCCCGCGCCGGGTGCCCCGGCAGAACGATGGAGCGCGCGGGGCGCGTCGTGCGGCGGAATCCGCACCCCTTCACTCGAACGAGTGTGCTGAAGCGTTCCGTCCCCCCTTTCGTGCACGCGAGAGGCGGCGCCCGGGGCTTTCCGGGCGCCGCCTCTTTCGCCGTGAGGGTGCGGTGGTTCTACTTCGACAGCGACGGCGGCGGGATCGGCGAGGCCGCCAGGGACTGCGGGGAGGTGGTGCTGGCGAACGCCGAGGGGGCCGACATGCCCGCCGTCGGGTCGGCTGCCGGGGCCTCTTCCGCCGGGGCCGTCGCGTCGCCCACGATCCTGATGCCGGCCACGTCGAAGGCGCGCTTGACACGCCAGCGCAGCTCCCGCTCGACGGTCACCGACTTGCCCGGCATGGTCTTGGCGGTGACGCGGACGACCATGGAGTCGATCAGCACGCTGTCCAGGCCGAGCACCTCGATCGGGCTCCACAGGAGCTCGTTCCATGGCTCCTCCTTGCTCATCCGCTCGGCGACCTCGTCGAGGGTGGCCTTCACCTTGTCCAGGTCCTCGTCCGTCCTGACGGTGACGTCGACACCGGCCGTGGCCCAGCCCTGGGAGAGGTTGCCGATGCGCTTGATCTCGCCGTTGCGGACGTACCAGATCTCGCCGTTCGCCCCGCGCAGCTTGGTCACGCGCAGTCCGACCTCGATCACCTCGCCGGCGGCGACGCCCGCGTCGATCGAGTCGCCGACGCCGTACTGGTCCTCCAGGATCATGAAGACGCCGGAGAGGAAGTCGGTGACCAGGTTGCGGGCGCCGAAACCGATCGCCACACCGGCCACACCGGCCGAGGCCAGCAGGGGGGCCAGGTTGATCTCGAAGGTGGACAGCACCATCAGCGCCGCCGTGCCCATGATCAGGAAGCTCGTCACCGAGCGCAGCACCGAGCCGATCGCCTGCGAGCGCTGCCGGCGGCGCTCGGCGTTGACCAGCAGCCCGCCCAGCGCGGTGCCGTCCACCGCCTGGGCGGTACGGGCCATGCGGTCTATGACCTTGGTGATCGCCCGCCGGACCACCCCTCTCAGCACCGCCGCGATCACCAGGATCAGCAGGATCTTCAGGCCGATGGCGAGCCACGTGGACCAGTTCTGCTCGACCCAGCTGGCGGCGTTCGTCGCGGTCTCGTGGGCGTCCTGGAACGTCGGGACCGTCAGAGCCGGCGACTCGGAGGGCGACGGCGACGGCGACGGACCGGCAGCCGGCAGGGCGGCGGGCAAGGACACGGCAGGTACCTCCAGGTGCATCTGCCCTCCGGCACGGGGTCAATATCGACTGGGTCACGAAGAGATCACCGGACGGGCAGAACCACCACACTAACGGGGCAGGGTGTGTGGGTTCCCGTGAAGTTCGGGGAAGGGCGCATGGGGACACGGTGACCACCGGCCTCTGAACAGGCTGTGTGAAGGGGCCGTGGCCCGGGGGATGAATGAGATGTGGTCGAAAACACTCCCAGCCCGTTACCGGGACATGGTGGCGCGTTCACCAGGCATGAGGGGAAACTGACTGCAGGCAGCCCCGGCGCGAGCCACGCGCCGCCGGCGTACAAGGAGGCATCCGTGCCGCATGTCCTGGTCCTCAACGCGTCGTACGAGCCGCTCGGCGTCGTACCGCTCCGCCGCGCGCTCGTCCTCGTCCTCGAGAACAAGGCAGTCTGCCTCGAGGAGTCCGGCGCCTATCTGCACAGCGCAACCGTTACCGTCCCCGCACCCAGCGTGGTCCGGCTCAAGCGTTTCGTGCGGGTTCCCTACCGGGGGCCCGTTCCTCTGACCCGCAGGGCGCTGTTCGCGCGCGACGGGGGCCGGTGCATGTACTGCGGTGGCATCGCCACCAGCGTCGACCACGTCATCCCGCGCTCGCGCGGGGGCAAACACGTCTGGGACAACGTGGTGGCCTCCTGCCGCCGCTGCAACCATGTCAAGGCCGACCGCCACCTGGTCGAGCTCGGCTGGCGCCTGCGCCACAAGCCGGCCCCGCCCACAGGCCTGGCCTGGCGCATCATCGGCACCGGGCATAGGGACCCGCGCTGGCTGCCCTACCTGCAGCCGTACGGCGCGGACGACGCCCTGGCCCGGATCGACGGCATCTCCGCCTGACGATTCCGGGCCTTCGCATTGCCGACGGGTGCGACGCCCGGCCCGCGTCCTGTTCGGGTACGCGGGCCGGGCGTCACACCCGGCCCCAGCCGAACCAGCTCGCGCGGGAGGAGCAGGACGTCACCGGTCCGTCCGATGGTGAAAATCGGCCCCTCGCCCGATGTGCCCCGGGTCTGGTGGACTCACCTTCTGCGGTCGGCCGAGAAAAGAACAAGGAGCATCCCCAGCGTCAACAGCCCCACCGCCACCGCCCACGATGTTCCATTCCCGGTGCCGGCACGCGGCCATTCCCACCACTGTGCATGAGCGCCCTCAAGGTCCGGGGTTCCCAAGAGGAAGGCCGGGATGGTCTGGCCGAGGGGCAGAAGCCAGGAGAGCCTGAAGCCCAGCAATGCGGCGGAGATGCCCGCCAGGCCCGTAAAGCCCAAGGTATTCCTGAAAGCCAAGGGCAGTGCGTCCGGTTCGCCGGAGAGGAGCAGGGCGACGCAGGACAGGAAAACCGCGGTCCCCAGTGCCGCAGCCAGGTGCCAAGCGAGCACATGGCTGCGGGGGCGGGCCGACGCCCCGGAGAAGTCAGCCATTCCGTCGATGGCCGAGATGAGCACGCCGATGCCCAGGAGTAACGGCATGAACGCGGCGCCGGATGCCGGAATGGGCTTACCACCGCTCACGTTCGGGAAGAGGACAGCATGTCCTCCCCACCAGGTGAGTGCCACGGTACAGACCACCATGAACGCCAAGGACCGCGCGCTGTGATGCGACCGCAGGTGGGAGCGCAGCGGTGAGAATGCGCGATCGCCGGTCAGCATGACGCCCGCATCTCACGTGCCCACCGCTTCGCCTGGGTCACTTGATCGGCGTTGGGCAGGGTGAGGGCCCGGCGAACCTCCGACTGCCATCCCGTGTCTCCCGAGTACACGTAGTCGGGCAGCTTGCTGGAGCCCGTGACACGTGCCTCCATCCACGCCTCCAGCCGGAGTCCCGCGTACATCCTTCGTTCGGCCTTTTCCTCAGGCTCCTCTTCGCACCAGGTTTTGTGCGGGGACGTCAGTTCCAGAAGCATGGTGTGCAGAAGGTCCCTTTGACCGTGGTCGAGCGTGAAGCCACCCAAGCCGTTTCGCTCCAGGCCTTGCTCCGTATAGCGTTCCGGGGCGGGCAGAACGCCCTGAGCAGCCGCGATGACCTTCTGTGCAGCGTCGACGGCTCCGTCAAGTCGTTTCGCGTGCTCGGGCCACACGCACACGGTGCTTCCGCCGCCCGGGGCGCAGACCGGCGTTTCGGGCCGGCGGTTCTCCAGGAGGGAGCTGTCGTTGCCCGGCATGGCGGCCATGCAGACCAGCGTGGCAACGGAGAAGAAGCCGCCGGCGGTTGCCGCGCCCTTCAGGCGCGTGTCCCTGCTCATCAGCGCGTTGACGGTGCACATGGCCGCGACGGCGAACACGGTGACCACGAGTCGCCATGCCATGTGCGTGGCCGACAGGCGCACGTCGATGGCGTGGTAGAAGACCACATCGGTGAGTGGAGAGGACTGCGATCCGAAGACCAGGCTGAAGAGGAGAAACCCTCCGACTGCGGCAATCGCACCGGTGAAGCGGCTGGGCAGCACGCGGCCGATGAAGTGTCCGAGCGCCAGGGCGAACACCACTCCGGAGACCCCGAAAAGAACGTACTCGGGCCACGGCCCGCCTGGCGCCCCTGCCGTGGCGGCCCAGGCGGACACGGTACAGAGGAGATAGACCGCGCCGAGCCATACGGTGTCGGCGGCCAGCCGGCTCAGTTCCACCTGATAGGGAGGGCGCGCGGCAAGAATCGTTTCCGAGCCGCTGCGGCGGAACTGGGAGGACCTGTGGGCCGCGATGCCGACCGCGGCCACCATCAGGGGAATGGCGGCGCGGGTCGCCGCGGCGGAGGTCTCCGGCCAGGAGCCCCTCCACTCGCCTCCCACGAGGAAGACCATGGCGGCGGAGGCGATGAGCAGAGGAAGTACCGTCCAGCGGACGGGAGTCCGACGAAGTTCGACCAGGAATCCGCTCATGACGCATCAGTCACGTGTGAAGCCGACCTGCTCAAGGCCGAGGCATAACCCTGTTCCAGGGGTGTGTCCCCAGGAGAACCGGGAGTGGCCAACTTCTCCAGTTCGGTCGGTGTGCCGACGAACCGAAGGGTGCCCTCATGCAGAACACCTATGCGCGCACAGGTGTGAGCGACGTCTTCAACCAGGTGTGTGCTGAGCAGGACACAGCTGGCCTCTGCCAGATCCCGGATCAGTTCCCTGAACCTGACCCTCTGATGCGGATCGAGACCTGTGGTCGGCTCGTCAAGAATCACCAGTCCGGGGCGTCCTGCAATCGCCTGGGCGATCCCTGCGCGACGCAGCATGCCTCCGGACAGCCTCCGCAGCGGGGTGTTGGCCTGCTCGCCGAGCTCCACCCGCTCGATTGCTTCCGCGGCCACTACCGGAATGCGGCTCCGGGGAACCTCACGCAGCCAAGCACAGTGCCTCACGAAATCGACGACTGTGAAGTCTGCGGGGTAGGCAAAGCTCTGGGGAAGGAACCCGATCTCACGCCGCGCTGCTCGGAGCTCCTTCGCCGTGGTGATCTCTTTCCCGAACACCCGGACGCTCCCTGACGTGGGCCTGCTCACCGTGGCCAGACTCCGCAGGAGCGTGCTCTTGCCCGCGCCGTTGGGTCCCAGAAGCCCGAAGGCTCCCGCGTCGAGTTCAAGGTCGAGTCCACGAACGACCGGTTTACGCTTGTATCCCTGGTGGAGGGAATTTACTTCTAGCAGCGGCATGTGTGATCCTATGGGACAGCGCTGGGGCGTACTTTCACTACGCCCCAGCGCGTTCGTTCACGCAGCGTCAGAGGAGCTCGACGACGACCTTCTCGATGCTGAAGGTGCAGTCCGGCACGTAGACCCGGACGGTGCCGCTCTTCTGGTCGACGCGCTGTGAGTACTTGTCCGACTCGAAGTTGCAGACGGCCTTGGCGCGCCACACGCCGGAGCCGGTGCACTCGGCCCAGCCGCCGGTGTTGCCCGCACTGGTCTTGCAGGACAGGGCCTGAGCGCCGGCCTCGGCGGCCGAAGCGGACGTTGCCCCGAACAGCAGGGCAGCGCCCGCGAGTGCGGCGCCTATGGTTGCAGCTCTCTTGCGCATGAAGAATTCCTCCCCTAGGCATGCAAAAATCCCTTAAAGGGATTAGACGTCGAGGTGCTCCCGACGCCCAGATGAACATATCCTGCATGCGGGGATTCAGGGCGCCATTCGTAGATCTTGGCTAAAACCACCCCCCTGATCGTCGCGATTTTGCGTCGAATCGCCAGTAAATTGGCCACGAAGTCCCGCGGTAAAGGTAAGTATTCAGCCTGCGAGCTCGAGAAGCTCGGCCCAGGGCTTTGTCGGCGTAGCCGCGTGAGGTCCGGTTGTTCCGGTCCCGGGGTCCAGGGTCCCCGGGACCGGAGGATCACGCGTACCGCAGCTCCGCCGGGCGGACCGAGCGGTGGAGCAGGGACAGGGACGCGGCCGTGGCCAGCAGGCAGGTGGCGTACACGCCGGCGGGGACCAGGAGTGACGTGTAGGGCACGGTCCCGGTGGTGAAGGCTCCGTAGCAGATGCCGATCGCCAGGCCGCCGATGCCCGCCACGAGTACGGCCGGGGCCAGGGGCAGGGCGGTTTCCAGCAGGAGGGCCCGGGCGAGCACCCGGATGGGTACTCCGGCGGCCACCTGCGCGGCCAGGGCCCGGCGCCGGGTGGCGACGGACTCGGCGGTACCGACGGCGAGCGCCGTGAGGACGATCGCGAGGGCGAGGGCGATGGCTGCGGCCGTGAGGTTCAGCCCCGTCGTGTAGAAGGAGGCGTCCTCGGCGAAACCGTGCGTGTCGTCCGCGGTCCCCAGCCCCGCGAGCAGCGCCTGCCGCACCCCCATGAACCCGGTCCCGACCACCGTCACCAGCAGCACCGCCGCATGGGTGCGGGCCGCCGCCCACGGGTCGTCCCGCAGCCGTTCCGCCGCGATCAGCACCGCCGGGGAGCCGGTCCGGGCCGCGAGCAGCCGGCCGGTCAGCCGGGACAGGGCGCCCGTGAGCCACACCGCGCCCGCGCCGACGGCCAGGACCGCCGCCATGACGATGACCGGGCCCCTCGACGAATGCCGGGAGCCGGCGGTCGTACCGGCCACCGCCCCCAGCGCCACCACGCCCACGACCAGCAGTCCGCCCACGAACAGCAGCGCCGGGCCACGCCCCGAGCGCGTAGGGCTCCGCCGCACCCACCCCAGTGGTGAGGCCACCACGCGGCGCAGCGCCAGCACCCCGGCCGCCATGCCCAGCGCCGGTACCACGACCGCCACCAGCGTCATCCCGGCCCAGGCCGACGCGGTCGGCCGCTCCCACACGGCCACCAGCGCCGCCGCCGCCCCGGCCGTGGCGAGCGTCGAGCCCAGCAGACAGGCGAGCCCGGTCTCCAGCGCGGCGATCCGCCGCACCCGGCCCGGCTCCGCGCCCGCCAGCCGCAGCACGGCCGTCCGCCGGTCGCGGTGGACCGCGCCGATCCGGGCGCACTGCCCGAGGAAGCCGAGGACGGGCACCAGCAGGAGCAGCAGGGAGACGATCACTCCGGAGCGCTCGCCGGGCTGGTCGAGCAGGCCGTTGCCGAAGGACAGGCGGTACTGCCCGCGTACCGTGGCCAGGACGGCGGCCGCCAGGCCCAGCCCCGTCGCGCACATCGCGCCCACCGCCGTCAGCGCGATCCGCCACCACTCCCGCCGGTCCGAACCCCGCACGAGCAGCCAGGCCAGCCGCAGATCGGTCCTCACGCGAGCACCCCCGACGCGACCGTCACGCCGTCCTGCAACCGCACCTCGCGGTCGGCGTACGCCGCCATCTGGGCGTCGTGCGTGATCAGCAGCACCGCCGTGCCCGCCTCCCGGGCGGCTCCCACCAGGGCCGTCATCACCTGTTCGCTCGCCAGCGAATCCAGTGCCCCCGTCGGCTCGTCCGCGAACACCACCTTCGGGGCGGTCACCAACGCCCGTGCCAGCGCCACGCGCTGCGCCTGTCCTCCGCTCAACTCCCCGGGCCGCGCGGCCTCCTGCTCCCGCACGCCGAACCGCTCCAGCCATGCCCCCGCCTGCTCCTGGGCCGCCCCCCGCGCGGTCCCGGCCAGCATCAGCGGCAGCGCGACGTTGTCCACGGCGGTCAACTCGGGGATCAGCTGGCCGAACTGGAACACCACCCCGAAGTCGGTGCGGCGCAGCTCGCTCAGGCGCCGCTCCGGCAGCCCGTCGACACGTTCCTCGCGGTACGTCACCGAGCCCGCGTCCGGCCGGACGATGCCCGCCAGGCAGTGCAGCAGTGTGGACTTCCCGCTGCCGCTGGCGCCGGTCACGGCGACGATCTCGCCCTCGCGCAGCTCCAGGCACGCCCCGCGCAGCGCCGGGGTCCTGCCATGGGACTTGACGAGGTCTCGGGCCACCAGAAGCGGCACCGGAGGGTTGCTCATGCTCGGTCGACCTCCACGGTCAGAGCGGTCAAAGTGGTGAGCCGGGCCTGGGTGGTGGTCATCCAGCGCAGGTCGGCGTCGAGGTGGTTGAGGGCGTAGTCCGCCGAGAGCACCGTCGTCAGGTCGGCGCCCGGGGCGGTCTTGACCGCCGTCAGCTCCCGCATCCGCTCCATGTGCGCGTAGCGTTGCGCGAGCAGGTGGGCGGCGGGGTCGCCGCCGGTGAGGATCGCCACGACGACCTTCGCGAAGATCTCGTTCGCCACGAAGGGCGCGGGAGGCGTGACCTGCCCGGCCCAGACGGCCACGTCCCGGGAGCCCTCGGCCGTGAGGCGGTACAGCGTGCGCTCCGGGCCGCCGTCGGAGTCGGTGCCCTCCACCTGGGCCAGTCCGTCGCGGATCAGCCGCTGCAAGGTCGTGTAGACCTGCCCGTAGGCCAGCGGGCGGGCTTGCGGGAAGTGTTCGTCGTGGCGTCGCTTCAGGTCGTAGCCATGGCTCGGCCCTCCGGCGAGCAGGCCCAGCAGGATGTGGCGGGTGCTCATGTGCTCAGTATGTACTGAGTACATGTACTGAGTGAATAGTGATCTCCGGAAAATCCCGCCGGACGATTCCGCCGGACGATCTGAACGCGTCGGCTGCCCGGTGGGCTCAGTCCGCGACCGCGTACGCCTCCACCGACCAGAGCGAATAGCCGTACTGGGTGGCTCGTCTGTCGCCCTGCACGCGGATGTAGCGGACGTCCCGCGCGTCCATGCGCACGGTTTCGCGGCCGCCGGTGCTGTCGCGGACGGTGGTGGCGGTGCGCCAGCGGCGGCCGTCGGGGGAGACCTGGACGCGGTAGGCGGAGGGGTGGGCGTCCTGCCAGTGGAGGGCGACCTTGCCCAGGCGCACCGCGTGCGGCAGCTCCACCTGCCACCAGGCGCCGTCGTCGACGGGGGAGGACCAGCGGGTGTCCGGGTTGCCGTCGATCGCGGCGGAGGCCGGGAAGTCGGAGGTCTCGTCGGCGGAGGAGCTCGCCGTGCCGGTGCGCGCCAGGTCGGAGCCGGTGGTGCGCGGGAAGGCGCGGACCGTGAGGGTGCGGGTCACCCCGGCGAAGGTGACGCGGATGTCGTACGCGCGTGCGGGCGTGGCGGGCGGCACGGTCACCTCGACGGGTACGTCCACCGTGGTGCCGCGGGGCACGGTGAGCGAGGTGGCGGGAACACGGACCTCGATGCCCTCGGGGGCCTCGACGGTGACCTTGCCCCGTACGTCGGCCGGACGGCCGGAGGACAGCCGGGCGGTCAGCCGCTCCGTGCCGCCGATCTCCGCGTCGGCCTCGGCGCGCGGCAGCTCCAGGTCCGCGACCGGGGTGTCGGCGAACCAGGGGACCAGGTGGCGCACCCGGGTCGGGTAGGCGCCGGTCACGCGGACGGCGTCGACGCGGGTGCCGGCCGGCGGGGGAGTGGGCTGCACGAGGGCCGGCGGGCGCGTCCAGAGGCCCGGAGCCGGGGAGACCGGCGGCCAGAGGGCAGGCGGGTGTGTCACCGGGCCGCCCGGGGACGGGGACTGCGTGGTCTCCAGCTCCGTCGCGCCCCCCTGCGCCAGCGATCCCACCCGGCGCCAGCCATGTCCGGGGACGTGGACCTCGACGTCACCGATGGTTCCGGGGTCGCTGAGGACCGTCACGGCGGTGAGGGCGCGGGCGTGCGGGAAACGGATCGTGCGGCCGTCCGGCGCCCCGTCCGGGTCCGCCTCCGGCTCGTGCGTCAGGCCCGCCCAGGTCTCGTACTCCTGCCGCGCCCGGTCGAGGAAGGGGTCCAGTACGCCCTTGCCGACCGTCACATCGGCCTGCTTGGCCTCGGCCCGCAACCGGTCCAGCGTCCGGTACGCGGTCCAGGCCCCCGCCGCGTCGCCCGCGCGCTGGGCGCGGAGCATGTCGAGCGCCGCCTCGCCCGCCTTGCCGTAGCGGGCCAACTGCGCGGACCACGGCGCGACTTCGGCCGCCAGGGTGCCCTCGCCGGCCAGTCCGCGCGGCAGCTCGCGCAGCACCGTGAAGGCGGCGCGCAGCCGCTGCTCGGCACGATCGTTCGCGGCCCGGTCCGTCGTCGTGCGGGCCTGCCACAGGTCCGCGATCAGCGGGCGCAGATACGCCGACTCGGTGCCGCCGAGCACCGAGGACGCGTCGTTGCCGGCCAGGGCCGACAGCGCCTCGTGGCGCCGTGCGTCGCCCCCCGCGAGGTCGGCGATGGCCGCCTGCCAGGACTCCTCGGGGCGGTAGTCGCGGGGGTTCCAGGCGTAGTCGGCCGCCGTGAACAGCGGGATGCGGGAGGCCTCCGCCTGCTCCATCGCGTTGGCCAGCAGGGCGGCCGAGCCGCTGGCGACGGCCGGTTCGCGCCCGGTGTACGGGCCGAGGAAGATCCGGTCCTCGGCGTAGTCGTTGACCGGGTAGTTGTCCATGGTGACCAGCGGATGCGCGAACGCGGCGCGGGCGTCGGCCAGTTCGTCGCCGGTGATGGTCCGCGGCACCACGCCCACCCCGGTCCAGGCGACGTGCACCGACGCGTCCAGCGCGGTCGCCAGCGCCCGCCGGTAGGGCGTCGCGCCGTCCTCGTAGAACTCCGTCGGCATCAACGACAGCGGCGCCGCGTCCGGATGACGTTCCGCCAGGTGGCGGGCGACCTCGTTGGCCACCCGCGCCTGCGCCCGTGCCGCCGCGTCCGGGCCGGAGCCGAAACGGGCCGGGTCCGCGCCGCAGTGCCACTCGCTGTAGCTGACGTTCTGGAACTGGAGCTGGAACGCCCGGAAACCGAGCTCCCACATGGCGTCCAGCTTGCGGGTCAGCGCCCGTACGTCGTCGTCCGAGGCGAAGCACAGCGACTGGCCCGGCGCCACCGCCCAGCCGAGCGTGACGTGGTTGGCGCTCGCCCGGTCGGCCAGCTCCCGGAAGGCGGCCCGCTGCATGGCCGGGTACTGCTCGCGCCAGCGCTCCTGGCGGTAGAGGTCGTCGCCCGCGGCGTACAGGTACCGGTTCTGCTTGGTGCGGCCCATGAAGTCCAGCTGGGCGAGCCGCTGCTGCTGCGTCCACGCGGTGCCGTAGAAGCCCTCGGTGGTGCCGCGCACGGCGGTGCCCGGCCAGTCCCGGACGGTCACGCCGGGGACGGTCCCGTCGGGGCGCAGCAGCTGCCGCAGCGTCTGCACGGCGTGGAACAGGCCGTCCTCGCCTGCGCCGGTGAGCGTCAGGGCGCCGCCGCCGGTGGTGACGAGGTAGCCGCCGGAGGGCAGCGCGTGCCGAGGGTCGCCGTGCGCCCGCTCGGTGTACGCGCGCACCACCAGGGCGCCCGCCGGAACCGGGTCCGTGACGGCGAGGTCCGTGACCGACCGGGTCCCGGCCCCGTACAGCAGCGAGCGCAGCGCGCTCAGGGCGTACGGGTCCGCCTCCGTGTCGGTGACGAGGGCGACGTCCCGGTCGGCGACCTTCACCGCGCCGCCGGTCGTCCGCAGGGACTGCGGGCGCGGCCACACCGCGGGGCCGGAGGAGTCCGCGGCGGGGTGCTCCGGCTTCGCGGCCGGGAGGCCGGCGCCCGGGTCGGGCGCCGACGGCGCCGCGACGGCCGCGGGTGCGGCTCCCAGTGTTCCGGCCATGACGGCGAACGCGAGTGCGGCCGCGCTCTTCCCATGCCCCATACCGCGCCGACGCCGCACGGCCCCTCCTCGTCGATCGGCCTTCGCCGGGCGGGGCCGAAGGCAGTGTCGAAGAGTCCTGACCACACCATCCCTGCGGGAAGGTGTCAACGAGAGTGGCCGTTGTGCCGTGATTGCCCCAACCTGGTGAAGGGGAATGTGACCAGCGGCACGTAGGTCGTTCTCGTACGTCTGCCGCGGCGAGCACTGGGTAGGGCTGCGGTAATCCCCTTGATGCCGTACTCGACAAGGAGGCCCCCGTGGCCGCACCGGCACACCTTCTGCTCTCGGCCCTGTCCAAACACGTGGCGGAGCCGCCCGCCGACCACCTGCTGCCCGCCGACCCCGGCCTGAGCGTGTTCGGCGCGGAGGGCACCCGCGCCGACGTCCCGCTGACCAGCGAGCCGCCGCTGCCCGACGCCGAGCCGCTGACCAGCGAGCCGCCACTCGCCGAGCCGGCCCCCCTGACCAGCGAATCGGTCGCCGAGTCGGCCGGACAGGACCCCTGTCGAGCGGAGTTGTAGATGACGGAACCGCGGCCGGACGAACCTCCCGGACCTTCCGAAACTCCCGGATCTTCCGGAGGATCTCCCGGACTTCTCGGTGACGAGCTGACCCGGCTCGCCGCGCTGCACGGCGTCGCCACCTCCTACAGCCCCTCCCCGGGCCGTAGGGTCACCGCCTCCGCCAGCGCGGTCGTCGCGGCCCTGGCCGCCCTGGACGTCGACGCGAGCACCCCCGCGGCCGCCCGCGCCGCGCTCACCGCCCGCGAACGAGAACGGGACGAACGGCTGCTGCCGCCGACGGTGGTGTGCTGGCTGGGCCCCACGGACAGTCCCACCGGCGGCTCCACGGACGGCTCCACCGGCGGTCCCGCGACGGATCCTGTCACCGGCGGCGCCCCTGCGGCCGAGGCGGACGTCGGGCTGCCGCCGCCCGCCCTCGCCGGGCTGCCGCCCGGCACCCGGCTGGACGTCGAGACCGAGCGGGGCGGGACCCGCTCCTGGGTGCAGGGTGTGGACGGGACGGACCGCCTGGACCGCCTTCCGCCGGGCGTCCACCGGCTGACCGCCACCGCCCCCGACGGCCGCACCGGGCAGGCGCACCTGATCGCCGCCCCGCCCCGGCTGCCCACTCCGGCGGGACGCTCGTACGGGCTGCTCGTCCAGCTGTACTCCCTCCTCTCCCACCGCTCCTGGGGCATGGGCGACCTCGGTGACCTCGCCGAGCTGAGCGGCTGGGCCGGACGGGCGCTGGGTGCCGGATTCGTGCAGGTCAACCCGCTGCACGCGGCCGTGCCCGGACCGCCCGCCGACCCGTCCCCCTACCGCCCCTCCTCGCGCCGCTTCCCCGACCCGGTGCACCTGCGCGTCGAGGAGGTCCCGGAGTTCGCGTACGTCGAGGAGCAGGACCGGCTGCGGCCCTTGCCGGAGCGGGCCGGCCGGCTGCGCGCCGCCGTACTGGACGAGGGCGCCCTGATCGACCGGGACGCGGTGTGGGAGCTCAAGCGAGAGGCGCTGGAGCTGGTGCGGCGGGTGCCGCTCGGTCCCGGCCGCCGCGCCGCCTACGCCGACTTCCTCGCCGGGCAGGGCCGGGCCCTGGAGGACCACGCCACCTGGTACGCCCTCGCCGAGGTGCACGGCTCGGACTGGAGCCGGTGGCCCGAGGGACTGCGGGACCCGCGCTCGGCGGAGACGGCCCGCGCCCGCGCCGCGCTGGCGGACCGCGTCGACTTCCACTCCTGGCTCGCCTGGCTCACCGACGCCCAGCTCACCGCCGCCCAGCGCACGGCCCGCGAGGCGGGCATGGGGATCGGGATCGTGCACGACCTCGCCGTGGGCGTGCACCCCGGCGGGGCCGACGCCTGGGCGCAGCGGGACCACTTCGCGGCCGGCATGTCGGTCGGCGCGCCGCCGGACGCCTTCAACGCGCGCGGTCAGGACTGGGGCCTGCCGCCCTGGCGCCCCGACCGCCTCGCCGCCTCCGGCTACGCGCCCTTCCGCCGGCTGCTGCGCGCCCTGTTCCGCTACGCGGGCGCCCTGCGCATCGACCACGTCATGGGCCTGTTCCGGCTGTGGTGGATCCCGCAGGGCCTGCCGCCCACCGAGGGCACGTACGTCCGCTACGACGCCGAGGCCATGCTCGCCGTGCTGGTGCTGGAGGCCTCGCGGGCGGGGGCCGTGGTGATCGGCGAGGACCTCGGGACGGTGGAGCCCGGAGTGCGGGAGACCCTGGACCGGCGCGGGGTGCTCGGCACCTCGGTGCTGTGGTTCGAACGGGACTGGGAGGGGTCGGGCCGCCCGCTGCCCCCCGAACGCTGGCGCGCGGACTGCCTGGCCACCGCCACCACCCACGACCTGCCGTCCACCGCGGCCCGCCTCACCGGCGAGCACGTCGAACTGCGCCACCGCCTCGGCCTGCTCACCCGCCCCCTGGAGGAGGAGCGCGCGGAGGCCGCCGCGGACACGAGCGAATGGCTGGCCCTGCTGGCGGAGCTGGGCCTGCTGCGAGGCACGGACGGCGGTGCCGGCGGCTGCTCGGAGGAGGCCGGGATCCAGGCCGTCCACCGCTTCCTGCTGCGCACCCCGGCCCGCATGATCGGCCTGTGGCTGCCCGACACGGTCGGCGACCGGCGTCCGCAGAACCTGCCCGGAACCTGGGACCAGTACCCGAACTGGCGCCTGCCCGTCGCCGACGCCGACGGCCGCCCGGTGACCCTGGAGGACCTCGCCGCGTCCCCCCGGCTGCACGCCCTGACGGACGTGCTGCGGACGGACGCTCGGGCCGCGCCGGGCGACGCGGGCTGACCGCCGGGCCACGCGCGCCGGTTCCGGACGGTGCGGATACGGCACCCCGGGCGCGCGACCCGTTTCGGGGTTCGCTACGTTTGCACCGTGGACAAGAAGAACGCCCTGCGCGCCGGCGCTCTGGCCGCCGGTACGACGCTGATGATGCTGCTCATGTCGTCTCCCGCGCTCGCGCTGACCCGCGACGACGGCGACGACCCCGGCCCGGGCCTGAGCGTCGTCCAGACGCTGGGTCTGTTCGTCGGTCTCCCTCTCCTGCTGTTCCTGGTCATCACCGGTCTGGTCATGGTCCTGGACAAGTCCAAGGACCGGCAGCCGCGCGCGAGCCGGGACGTGGACGTCAAGGTCTGACCGAGTCCTCCTCCCGCCGCGGGCCGTCCGCAGCACACTTCCTCCGAGGGCGTCGACCTCGCCGTACGTACGCGCACAGCCGCCGTACGTGGGCGAGGTGGGCGCCCTGGGTGCGTTGCGGGACCGGCAGGCCGGGCGACCGCGGGATCACCGGCCGGCCCCTACGCCGGCGCCCCCGGTGACTCCGACGTCCCGGCCATCAGCTCCCTGAGCAGAGTGGCCAGTTCGCCCGCCCGTTCGGCGTCCAGGGCGGACAGCGCCTCCGTCTGCGCGGCCAGTCCCGCGCCGACCGCCTCGTCGATGAGGCGCAGCCCCTTGTCGGTCAGCGTGACCTTGAGGCCGCGGCGGTCGTGCGGATCCGGCGAGCGGCGCAGCAGCCCCGCGGCCTCGAGCTTGTCCAGCCGCCCGGTCATCCCACCCGTGGTGAGCATGAGCGTCGCCGAGAGCTGCCGGGGCGAGAGGGTGTAGGGCTCGCCCGCCCGGCGCAGCGTGGCCAGCACGTCGAACTCGCCCCGCGAGATCCCGAACGGCGCGTACGCCTTCTCCATCCGGTCTCCCATCGCCCGTGAGAGCCGGAAGATCCGCCCGAAGACCTCCATCCCCGCGGTGTCGAGATCGGGCCGCACGCCCGCCCACTGGCCGATGATCGCGTCGACGGCGTCCCTGCGCTGCTGGGGGCGTTCACTCATGGACCGAGTATCCGCCGCCTCACGGTCGACCGCAAGAAAGTAGCTTGACGCTAAGTAGCTTGCAGCTAAGCTATTTGCATGACCGTATCCCGGCGTCCCGCCGCCACCTGGTCCCTCGCCGCCCTCACCGCCCTCGCCCCCGTCTCCTGGGGCACCACCTATGCCGTCACCACCGAGTTCCTGCCGCCCGGCCGGCCGCTCTTCACAGCGCTGGCCCGGGCCCTGCCCGCCGGGCTGCTGCTGCTCGCGCTGGCCCGGGTGCTGCCGAAGGGCGCCTGGTGGTGGAAGGCGGCGGTCCTCGGCGCGCTGAACATCGGCGCCTTCTTCCCGCTGCTGTTCCTGTCCGCGTACCGCCTGCCGGGCGGGATGGCGGCGGTCGTCGGCTCGGTCGGACCGCTGTTCGTCATGGGGCTCTCGGCACCGCTGCTGGGGCAGCGGCCGACGGGGCGGGCGCTGCTCACCGGGGTCGTGGCCGCGTTCGGGGTCAGCCTCGTCGTGCTGAGGGCGGCCGGGGCACTGGACGGCGTGGGTGTCGCCGCCGCCCTCGCCTCCACCGCCTCGATGTCCACCGGCACCGTGCTGGCCAAGAGGTGGGGCCGCCCGGCCGGCGTGGGTCCGCTCGCGCTCACCGGCTGGCAGCTCACCACGGGCGGACTGCTGATCGCGCCCCTCGCCCTGCTGGCCGAGGGGCCGCCGCCCGCGCTGGACGCCCGGGCCCTCGGCGGCTACGCCTACCTCGCCCTGGCCAACACGGCGCTCGCCTACTGGCTCTGGTTCCGCGGCATCGGCAGGCTCTCCGCCACCCGGGTCACCTTCCTCGGCCCGCTGTCACCGCTCACCGCCGCCGTGGTCGGCTGGGCCGTCCTGGGGCAGGCGCTCACCCCGGTCCAGCTCGTCGGCATGGCGCTGGCGTTCGGGGCGACGCTGGCGGGGCAGCTCGGCGCCGCCCGCCCGGCGGCCGCACCGCAACCATTCAGTTCCACTGAAAGGAATACTCGTAAAGATTCGATGGACCTGACCGGTTCGGTGCTGCGACGGTAGAGCGGACCCCGCGCACCCGCCAGCGAGAGGACCTACGTGGCCGACGTCCGCCCCCGGACCACCACACCGTCCCCAGCCACGGGCAGCCGCACCACCGCCCGCCCCACCGTCACGAGCGGCCCGAGGGCGGGCGCCCCCGCTCTCGGAACCGCGCTCGCCGCCCTCGCCACCGTCGTCTGGGCCGGCAGCTTCGTCACCTCGCGCGCGCTGCACGACAGCGTGCCGCCGGTGCAGCACGCGTTCTGGCGCTGGGTGGTGGCGCTGGCCGCCGTCGCCCCGTTCGGCGCCCGCGCGGCCTGGCGGCAGCGGGCACTGGTCCGGCGCCACTTCGGCTATGTGCTGCTGACCTCCCTCCTCGGCGTCGCCGTCTACAACACCCTGGTCAACCAGGCAGGCCTGACCACCCCGGCGGCCAACATGGGCATGATCATGGCGGCCTCGCCGGTGCTGATGGCGGTCTTCGAACGGGCGAGCGGTGTACGGCTCGGAGCGCGCCGGGTCGTGGGGCTGCTGACCGCCTGCGCGGGCGTGCTGCTGCTCGTGGGCGGGGGAGGGGTGGCGTCGTTCACGGCCGGGGACCTGTGGATGATCGTCGCGGCCTGCTGCTTCGGTTCCTACAGCGCCCTGCTGCGCCGCCGCCCCGCCGAGTTCGACGGCGTCGCCTTCCTGTTCACCACGTTCCTGTTCGGCACCGTGCTGCTCCTGCCCGCGCAGGCTGTCAGCCTCGCGGTCCAGGGCGGCTTCGAACCGGCCCCCGGCACGGTGCTGCCCCTGCTCTACGTCGGCGTCATGTCCTCCGCCGTGGCGTTCTTCGCCTGGGGCAAGGCGATCGCCCTCATCGGCCCGACCCGCGCCGGACTCGTGTACTACCTGCAACCGGTCTGCGTGGCCCTGCTGTCGTGGGCCCTGCTCGGCGAGGCGATCGGCCCCCGGCAGGCGCTGTGCATGGCGCTGATCCTGGGCGGGGTGGTCCTCGGCACGGCTTCGCGCCGCTGAGGGAACCCGCGCGGGAACTCCGCACGGCGGCCCCGTACGGCCCGTATAGGTTGCCGCCATGGCCGAGTGGGAGATCCGGAAGCTGCTGATCCTGCGGACCCTGCGGGAGCAGGGGACCGTGACCGCGACGGCCGAGGCGCTGCGGATGACGCCGTCCGCCGTCTCGCAGCAGCTGACCAACCTGTCCAGGCAGCTCGGGGTGGAACTGTTGCAGGCGCAGGGGCGGCGGGTGCGGCTCACGGACGCGGCGCGGCTCGTACTGCGGCACGCCGAGGCCGTGTTCGAACAACTGGAGCGCGCGGACGCCGAGTTGGCCGCGTATGCCAAGGGCGAGGCGGGTGAGGTGCGGGTGGGTGCCTTCTCGACCGCGGTGCCCGCGCTCGTGGTGCCGGCGGTACGGGCGCTGCGCGGCACGCATCCGGCGGTGACCGTCCGGGTCCGGGAGACGGAGGCGGGCGAGGCCTACGAGCTGCTGGCGGCCGGAGAGGTCGACCTCGCGCTGTCCCTGGCCGCGCAGGCGCCCAGCACGGTGGACCCGCGGTTCACGCTGGTGCCGCTGCTCGCCGACCCGCTCGACCTCGCCCTGCCGCCGGGGCACCGGCTGGCCTCGGCGGCCCGGGTACGGCTCGCCGAGCTGGCGGAGGAGGCGTGGATCTTCGGCGGCAGCGGACCCTGGTCGGACATCACACGCGCGGCCTGCGAGGCGGCCGGGTTCAGCCCGTACCAGGGCCACTCGGCGGCCGGCTGGACGGCGATCCTGGCGATGGTGGAGGCGGGCATGGGCGTGGCACTCGTCCCACGCATGGCGGCGGTGAGCAGGGAGGGCGTCGTGATGCGCGCCCTGGCCGCCGACCGGCCGTACCGGCATGTGGTGGCGGCCGTGCGCAAGGGGGCGCGGGACGCGCCCGCGCCCGCGAGGGTGCTGGAGGCACTGCGGTCCGCGGCCGCCGGGCTCGCCCGCCCCGAGTGACGGGAAAGGCGGAGACCGGAAGGGAAAGGGGCGCCCGGTCGAACACCGGGCGCCCCCTGTCGCCGCACGGGCGGTGGTACGGCATCGCCGTACCGGCGGTGTTACGGCTGGGCCGCCGCGTCCGCCGCCTGGGCCTTCAGGGCGCGCTCGACGCCCGCCCGCGACTCCGAGACCAGCCGGCGCAGCGCCGCGTTCGGCTCGGCCGAGACCAGCCACTCGTCGGTCGTGCGCAGGATGTCCTCGGACACCTGGATCGACGGGTAGAGGCCGACCGCGATCTGCTGGGCCATCTCGTGGGAGCGGGCGCCCCAGATGTCCTTGACCACCTCGAAGTACCGGTCGGCGTAGGCCGCCAGCAGCTCGCGCTGGTCGGTCTGGACGAAGCCCGCGATGACCGCCTCCTGGACGGCGTTCGGGAGCTTGTCGGACTCGACGACCGACGCCCAGGCCTCCGCCTTGGCCTCCTCGGTCGGGCGGGCGGCGCGGGCGGTGGCCGCGTGCCGCTCACCGGCCGCGGTCCTGTCGCGCTCGTACTCGCCCGCGATCTCCGCCTCGTCGAACCGGCCGACGGCCGCGAGCCGCTCCACGAACGCCCAGCGCAGCTCCGTGTCGACGACCAGGCCCTCGATGGTGTGCGAGCCGTCCAGCAGGGACTCGAGCAGGTCCAGCTGCTCCGGGGTACGGGCGGTCGCCGCGAAGGCGCGCGCCCACGCCAGCTGGTGGTCGCTGCCCGCCTCCGCCGCGCGCAGATGGGCCAGCGTGGCGTCGGTCCAGCGGGTGAGCAGGGCCTCGCGGGCGGCCGGGTCGGCGTACAGGTCGACGGCCAGCTTCACCTGGCGGTGCAGCGACTGCACGACACCGATGTCGGACTCCTTGCCGATCCCGGACAGCACCAGCGACAGGTAGTCGCGGGTCGCCAGCTCCCCGTCCCGGGTCATGTCCCAGGCCGACGCCCAGCACAGGGCGCGCGGCAGCGAGGACTCGAAGTCGCCCAGGTGCTCGGTGACGACGGCCAGCGACCCCTCGTCCAGGCGCACCTTGGCGTACGACAGGTCGTCGTCGTTGAGCAGGATCACCGCCGGGCGGGGCCGCCCGGCCAGCTGCGGCACGGCGGTCAGCTCGCCGTCCACGTCCAGCTCGATCCGGCCGTCCGCGGCGCGCACCAGCTTGCCGCTCGCCTCGTCGAGGTCGTACAGGCCGACCGCGATCCGGTGCGGGCGCAGGGTCGGCTCGCCCTTCGCGCCGGCGGGCAGGGCGGGGGCCTCCTGGCGGATGGCGAAGGAGGTGATGACGCCCTGTGCGTCGGTCTCGATCTCCGGGCGCAGGATGTTGATGCCGGCCGTCTCCAGCCACTTCTTCGACCAGGTCTTCAGGTCGCGCCCGGAGGTCTCCTCCAGCGCGCCCAGCAGGTCGGACAGGCGCGTGTTGCCATAGGCGTGCCGCTTGAAGTACGCCTGCACGCCGCGGAAGAACTCGTCCATGCCGACGTAGGCCACCAGCTGCTTGAGGACGCTCGCGCCCTTGGCGTAGGTGATGCCGTCGAAGTTGACGAGGACGTCGTCCAGGTCGTGGATCTCCGCCATGATCGGGTGGGTGGACGGCAGCTGGTCCTGCCGGTACGCCCAGGTCTTCATCTGGTTGGCGAACGTGGTCCACGAGTGCGGCCACTTCGAGCCGGGGGCGTACGCCATGCAGGCGGCCTCGGCGTAGGTGGCGAACGACTCGTTCAGCCACAGGTCGTTCCACCACTCCATGGTGACCAGGTCGCCGAACCACATGTGGGCCAGCTCGTGCAGGATCGTGGTGGCCCGCGCCTCGTACGCCGCGTCGGTCACCTTGGACCGGAAGACGTACTGGTCGCGGATGGTGACCGCGCCCGCGTTCTCCATCGCGCCCGCGTTGAACTCCGGCACGAAGAGCTGGTCGTACTTCTCGAACGGGTAGGCGTAGTCGAACTTCTCCTGGAACCAGTCGAAGCCCTGCCGGGTCACGTCGAAGATCGCGTCCGCGTCGAGGAACTCGGCGAGCGAGGGCCGGCAGTAGATGCCGAGCGGGACCGACTGCCCGTCCTTCTCGTACACGCTGTGCACGCTGTGGTACGGGCCGACGATCAGCGCCGTGATGTACGTCGAGATGCGCGGCGTCGGCTCGAACACCCAGACGTTGTTCTCGGGCTCGGGGGTCGGCGAGTTGGACACGACCGTCCAGCCCTCGGGCGCCTTGACCGTGAACTGGAAGGTGGCCTTCAGGTCCGGCTGCTCGAAGTTGGCGAAGACCCGGCGGGCGTCCGGGACCTCGAACTGGGTGTAGAGGTAGGCCTGGTCGTCGACCGGGTCGACGAAGCGGTGCAGGCCCTCACCGGTGTTGGTGTACGCGCAGTCGGCGACGACGCGCAGCACGTTGCGGCCCCGGAGCAGGCCCGGCAGGGCGATCCGGGAGTCCTCGAAGACCTCGGCGGGGTCGAGGGAGTCGCCGTTGAGGGTCACCTCGTGGACGGCCGGGGCCACCAGGTCGACGAAGGAGGCGGCGCCGTCCTCGGCGACGTCGAAGCGCACCGTGGTCACGGACCGGTAGGTGCCGCCCTCCTGCGCGCCGGAGAGGTCGAGATCGATCTCGTACGAGTCAACGGTGAGCAGCTTCGCCCGCTGCTGCGCCTCTTCGCGAGTCAGGTTTGTGCCAGGCACGCGGTCATCTCCTCGTGATGTGTGGATTGCGCCATCCTTCCACGTGACCCGCGCGGAACGCGACGACCGGATCCCGCCGGTGACCGGGGCGGCGGGGCGTGAGGCTGAGGGCATGACGACAGTGAGCGAAACGACGGGACACAGCGCACGTGCCATCGCCCCGGCCGTGCTGGCGCGGCTGCGGGAACGGGACGACGTCGGACGTCCGGCGGCCCCGTTCACCGACGAGGAGGGCGGCGCGCCTCTGCGCTGCTGCCTGCGCAGGAGCGAGCCGGGGGAGCGGATCGCGCTGGTCTCCTACGCCCCGCTGCGGCGCTGGGCGGCGGAGACGGGCGCCGCTGTGGGCGCGTACGACGAGCAGGGGCCGGTCTTCATCCACGCGCGGGAGTGCGCGGGGCCGGCCGGTGAAGGCCACCCGTTCACCAACGCCCACCGTGTGGTCCGGCGCTACGGCGCCGACGGGCACATCCTGGGCGGGCGGCTGGTCGGGGAGGGCTCCCCCCGGTTCGACGCGGCCTTCGCGGAGGCGTTCGACGACCCGGCCGTGGCGCTCGTCCACGTCCGGGCCGTCGAGTACGGCTGCTTCCTCTACGAGGTGCGCAGGAACCAAGTGGGCACTAGCCCTTGAGCTCCGCCGCCACCAGCTCCGCGATCTGCACCGCGTTCAGGGCCGCGCCCTTGCGGAGGTTGTCGTTGGAGATGAACAGGGCCAGGCCGTTGTCCACCGTCTCGTCGCGGCGGATGCGGCCGACGTACGACGGGTCCTGGCCGGCCGCCTGGAGCGGCGTCGGGATGTCGGAGAGGGCGACACCGGGGGCCCCGCCCAGCAGCTCGGTCGCGCGCTCCACGCTGAGCGGGCGCGCGAAACGGGCGTTGACCTGGAGGGAGTGGCCGGAGAAGACGGGCACGCGCACGCAGGTGCCGGACACCTTCAGCTCCGGGATCTCCAGGATCTTGCGGGACTCGTTGCGGAGCTTCTGCTCCTCGTCGGTCTCGTTCAGGCCGTCCTCGACGAGGTTGCCCGCGAAGGGGAGCACGTTGAAGGCGATCGGGCGCTTGTAGACGGACGGCTCGGGGAAGTCCACGGCCGCGCCGTCGTGGGTCAGCCTGTCGGCGTCCGCGACGACCTTCTGGGTCTGGCCGTGCAGCTCGGCGACGCCCGCGACGCCCGAGCCGGACACCGCCTGGTAGGTGGCGACGACCAGCGCCTGAAGGCCCGCCTCCGCGTGCAGCGGCTTGAGGACCGGCATCGCGGCCATCGTGGTGCAGTTCGGGTTGGCGATGATGCCCTTGGGACGGTCGGTGATCGCGTGCGGGTTCACCTCGGACACCACCAGCGGGACGTCCGGGTCCTTGCGCCACGCCGAGGAGTTGTCGATCACCACGGCGCCCTGCGCGGCGACCTTCTCGGCCAGCGCCTTCGAGGTCGCGCCGCCCGCCGAGAACAGCACGATGTCCAGGCCGGTGTAGTCCGCGGTGGCCGCGTCCTCCACCGTGACCCCGTCGAGGACCGTCCCCGCCGAGCGGGCCGAGGCGAACAGGCGCAGCTCGGTGACCGGGAAATCGCGCTCCGTGAGGATCCCGCGCATGACCGTGCCGACCTGACCGGTGGCTCCGACGATTCCGATCCTCACGGCGACTCCTTCTGCTCACTTCACTGGCTCCGCGTACGTGGTACGCGCAGGACGGTTCCATCATGCGTCTGTCCCGGGTCCGTCTGTCCAATCCATTGCCCACGGAGTGGGACGGAGCGGGACGGCCAGGTGGGCGGGCTCCGCCGGAAACGCAAGGGGCGGGCTCCGAAGTGGAGCCCGCCCCGCCGTTCACGTACCGGAGATGGAGACCGCCGTTACGGGACGACCTTGCCGATCTTCACGCTGCCGAGGCCCGCGGCGGTGCCACGGGTGTTCAGCACCTGCACCTCGCCGAAGAACTCGCGGCCCGCGGGGGCCGGCTGGTTCGCGACGACGTCGGCGGAGATCTGCGCCGTGCCGTTCGGGGCGAGCGTGTACACCTTCGCCTCGTCGACCTTGACCGAGCCGAGCGCCGCCGAGTAGTACACGTCCCGGTAGTCGTAGGCCGTGGTGCCGGCCGGCACCGAGTAGGCGTCGATCAGGACGGTGTACGTGCCCGCGGCGGGCTTGGCGATGGAGACGGACTCCTCCGAGCCGCCCGCGGCCGAGTAGGCGACGCGCGTGCCGGCGGCGTTGTACACGTACAGGTCCAGGTCGGCACCGGCGTCCGAGACGTTGCCGATGGCGACGTCCAGGCGCTCGGCACCGGCGGGGACGACCACCGTCATGGTCTTGGAATCACCGTCGGCGATGGTGGGGCGGTCCGACTTCGACGAGCCCAGCGAGCCGCCCTTCAGCTTGGCGTCCAGCCCGGCGAGCTTGTTCGTCAGCGTCCAGGACACGGGGGCCGGAGTACCGGCCTTCGCCTCGTCGACCGTCTGCACCGCGGGGCTGAAGTCCAGCCCGTAGACCGCCGCGTTCAGCGTGTACGGGTTGTCCAGCAGCGGCGAGGTACGACGCGACTCGACCTCGATCTCCCACACTCCCGGCATCGGCTTGGCGTACGAACGCACGTCCGGACGGCAGGTGTTGGCCGGGTTGTTGTAGTTCGGGTAGCAGTACGGCGTCGACGTGTTGTCCACCGGGGTGCCGTACGGGTGGATCGCGATGAAGCGGGTCTGGCTGCCGTCCTTGAGACCGCTCATCGAGACCTCGAGGGTCTTCGCACCCTCCGGGACGGTCACGAAGTACGACGTGGTGCTGTTGCGCTGCGCGACGCCCGACACCGAGTAGGTGTAGGACGGCTTGGCGATCTCCGTCGAGACCACGACGGTCAGCATGATCTGCTTGTCCACGCCCTCGGTGCGGCGGTCGTCGACCTCGAGGATCGCGCTGTGCACACCGGCGGAGGCGGGACGCGCCTCGATCTTGACCGTCACCGGCTTGTTCAGCGGCAGCGAGACCTCGTCGTCGCCGAGGATCTTGAAGGTGCCGTCGTCGTTCTTCAGGCCCAGCTTGTGCTTGACCGAACCGGCCGGGCCCGTCGTACGGGTGACCTGGACCTCGTAGGTCTTCTTCTGGCCCTTCTTCAGGCCGCCCTCGCGGTCGTACAGGCCGGTGCCGAAGTCAGGGGTCTTCAGCGCCCAGGACAGCGAGGTGTTGACCGGGGCCTTGACCGTGTACTCGTGCGCCGAGGCGCCCTTCTCGATCGACTTCCAGGCCTTGACGATGTCCATCAGGCCCGCGCCCTCGCTGTGCGGCTGCTCGCCCTTGATGTGCTGGGCGGTCGAGGTCAGCGCGGTGCGCAGCGTCGCCGGGGTGAGGTCGATGTGCTTCTGCTTGGCCGCCGACAGCAGCAGCGCGGACGCGCCGGCCGCCTGCGGGGAAGCCATCGAGGTGCCCTGGAGCATCGAGTAGCCGGCCGGCAGCGAGTAGCCGGCCTCGGCGACCGGGCCGCCGGGCAGCCAGGTCTGCGTGGTGTTGATGGCCGCGCCGGGCGCCGAGATGATCGGCGTGAAGCCGCCGTCCTCACGCGGGCCGCGCGAGGAGAACGGCATCATGGCGTACTTCTTGTCCACGACGGAGCCGTAGTTGGCCGCCCAGGTCTCCTTGGAGATGGTCGCGCCGACCGAGATGACCTTGTTGGCGAGGCTGGGGTCACCGATGGTGTTCAGGCCCGGGCCGCTGTTGCCCGCCGAGATGACGAGCTGCACGCCGTAGGTGTCGATGAGCCGGGTGTACAGCTCCGCGCGGGCGTTGTTGCCGTCGTTGAGCGCCGGCAGGCCGCCGATGGACATGTTGACGATGTCCACGCCGCGGTTGACGACGAGGTCGATCATGCCCTCGGTGAGCGCGACGTTGGTGCAGCTGCCGCTCCAGGTGCAGGCCCGGGAGGAGACGATCTTCGCGCCCGGGGCGGCGCCGTTCATCTTGCCGCCGAACAGGCTGTTGGCGGCGGTGATGCCGGCGACATGCGTGCCGTGCTCGGACTCGATCACGCCGATGTTGACGAAGTCGGCCTTCTTGCCGATCCAGGACCCGCCGTAGGGGTCCATCGCCACGTCCTTGCGGATCTCCACGACGAACGGCACGCGCAGGTCGGCGCCGGTCTCCGGGTCCTTCTTGTCCTGGCCGAAGTAGCCGACCTGGTAGCCGTCCTTGTACGGCTTCATCGGAACGTCGTCCGTGAAGTCGTTGTTGTTGTTCAGGTCGACGCGGACGGTGCCGGTCGCCGGGTCGTACAGGACGCCCCACACGCTGGTGGTCCTGCCGTCGCGGTCCAGGTCGCCGTCGGCGTCGCCGCCCTTGGTCGCGGACTCGCTGAAGGTGTTGAACAGGAAGGAGCCCGCCGGGGTCTTCCAGGTCTTGCCGCCCGAGGTGAACTGGGGGCCCGTGACGGTGGTGGTCATCGGGCGCCAGGTGCCGTCGCTGTCGACGATCGGGTCGGTCGCGGTGACCCAGTCGACGATCTTGCGCTCACCGGTGGTGGTCTTCTGGAGCGCCGGGTGGCCGAGGTCCACGCCGGAGTCGAGGACGCCGATGGTGACGCCCCGGCCGTCCGCCTTCGGGTTCTTCTTCACGAAGTCGACGGCGCCCGTCTCGAAGGACGGGTTGTACGGGTTCTCGGCGGGGGTGTTCTTGTCCGGCGCCGGGTAGGTGCCCTTGTCCTTCCCCTTGCCCTTGTCCTTGCCCTGGGGTGCGTCGGCCTCGGGCCTCGGGTCGTCGAGCGGGATGTCCTGCTTGAGGTCGATGGCCTGCACGGAGGACAGCTTCGCGGCGGCGGCGATCGCCGAGTCCGCCTTGTCCGTCGGCACGGTGGCGCGGACGTAGCCGAGCTTGTCGTAGGCGCGGCCCACGGCGCCGCCGTCGATCGCGTCCAGCTGCTTGGCGACCTGCGCGGTCTGCCCGGGCGCGGTCGCGATCATCATGGTGACGTTCTTGGCGCCCTCGGCCTTGGCCTCGGCGAGCAGTTCGGCGTCGACCGAACCGAGTTTGTCGCCCGTCGGCTTGACGGTCGGGTCGGTGGACGCGGGGCCGTCCTGGGCGACGGCCAGGGGTATCGGGCCGGCCACGGAGAGCGCGGCCACCACGCCGGCGGCCATGGCGATGCGGGCCAGGCGTCTCGCGCCCGTGAGCGGTGCGCGCTGGGGGTCGGGGGTCATCGGCATCCCTTGCAGGTAAAGGAACCAAGCGAGGTGCGATCGGGGTCGATCGCGATCGTCCGGATTTCGGAGTCGGATGATCGCTCAGCTTTACCCAAAGGAAAGATGTTTGACGAGACTTGGTCCTGGCGGGATGGAAGCATGGCGTACTTCCGCCATGCGCCACGAGGGGCATAGGGGCCCAAACCGTGGCGCTTCCCTCAGTACCGCAGGAGGGCAACCACTGCTGCCGGAACGGGCGTTCACCCGGCCGCGCGCGGGGCCCCGTCCTCGCCGATTCACACCGGACAGCCCCCTTCCTGCCGTAACGTCCACCCATGAACAAGGAGTTGAGGGTGGCGGCCTACGCCGTGTGTGTGCGGGACGGACGGCTGCTGCTGGCCCGCTGGGTGGCGGGCGATGGCACCCGGCGGTGGACCCTGCCCGGCGGTGGCATGGAACACGGCGAGGACCCCTACGACACGGTGGTGCGCGAGGCCGAGGAGGAGACCGGCTACACCGTCGAACCGGTCGCCCTCCTGGGCCTGGACTCCGTCCGCCGCAACTACCCGCGCCCCCTGGGCGCCCAGGCCGACTTCCACGGCCTGCGCATCCTCTACGAGGGCCGTGTCACCGGCGGTGAACTGCGCCACGAGACGGGCGGCTCCACGGACCGGGCCGCCTGGCACCCCCTGGACGCGGTACCCGCACTGCGCCGCGTCGGCCTGGTCGACGTGGGCCTGCGCCTGTGGCACGACCGCCCGCCTGCGGGAAACCCCA
This sequence comes from Streptomyces sp. 6-11-2, assembly GCF_006540305.1. Taxonomy (GTDB): domain Bacteria; phylum Actinomycetota; class Actinomycetes; order Streptomycetales; family Streptomycetaceae; genus Streptomyces. The sequence goes on from NZ_BJOR01000001.1 coordinate 4,707,793, forward strand.
CCTGACGGCACCCGCCTGCCGCCCCGGCCGTCCGCGACGCACGCCCGTACGTCCCGTGGTGTGCGCGGAGGGGCCGCCGGGACGTGGTCCGGCGGCCCCTCCTCTCCCCCTCCTGACGTGCCCCCCGGCGGGCGCTCGGGCACTACCGGGGAAGCGCCACCACGCGCGCGGCCGGGTCGCGGCCGGTGGCCGCCATCAGGGCGGTGCGGACGACGGTCGCCTGCTGGTACAGGGACTCCCGCAGCTTCCGGGGGGTGAGGTGGACGACCGTGATGCCCAGCCGCTCCAGGTGCTCGCGCTTGCGGGCGTACTCGGAGCACAGGGCCTCGTCGGCCGGCCGGCCGCCCTGGCGGGGTGCGCGGGTGTCCAGCTTCAGCGCGACCGCCTGCTCCGGCCAGTACGCGTCCACGCCGCCGAGACGGGGGCCGCCCGGCAGCCGCAGGTCCACGTTCCAGACCGGGTCCGGCAGCCCGTGCTCACGCACCATCCGGTACAGCCGGTCCTCCGCGAGCGCCCGCCCCTCGGCCAGCAGCAGGCCCACCGCGTCCACCACGTGCGGCCGGCCCAGCAGCCCGGCCCCGGTCAGCTCGCGGACCACGGCGGACGGTTCGCAGTACCCGCCGCGCACCGCCTCCGTCAGCAGCCGCTGTACCGTTCCCGCGTCGGACAGACCGGCGACCGCGTCCGCCAGGGCGCGCGGCACCGGGGCCACCGGCAGACCCGTGACCGCCTCGGCGGCGGGCAGGCCGGCCGCCCGGACGATCCGCGCGCAGCCGGCCGAGCGCAGCCGCCGGCCGCGCGCCACCAGGACGTCGATCTGCTCCAGGGCCGGCAGGCCGGGCGACGTGGCGAAGCCGTGCAGGGTGAGCGCCGCCAGACCGGTGACCATCACCTCCGCGTACACCGGGCGGTGCGGATCCTCGGCGGTCGGCTGCGCCGGCACCCCGGCGGCCGTGCGCGGGAGCGGTCCGCGCGCCGCGTACAGGAGCACCGCGTGCAGCCGCTCCTCACTGGTCGGTGGGCCCGGATGCAGAAGGAACACGCCCGGCAGGAGTTGTTGCCAGGGGCCTCCGGCACGGCACCGCACGGCCGTCTCGGCCGCCGGTACTCCGTGCTCGCGCAGCTGAGTGGTGGTCAGGACCCGGCGGGGCGCCTCGGCGAGGTGGTGCAGGGGGCGGGGGGAGAGAGGGGTTTCGTGGTTCATGTACGGCACGTTTCCCGCGCCGTGACCGGCCCTCAACCGGTGTTACACGCCCGTTGACAAACATGGACAAGCTCGCCCTGAAGGACGGTTGTTCGGATGCCGGAAACCCCTGGTCCCGTCGTGGGTGGACCAGGGGTTACGGCGAGCCGGGCACGCATCCTGTAACAGCTGCGGCGTGCCCGACCCTTGGCCAGAACTACGGGTCAGCCGGCGGACGTTCCGGCCGCCGCGTCGCACGCCTGTCCACGCAGCGCCCGGGCCAGGTCGTCCCGGGCCTCCAGCACCAGGCGGCGCAGGGCGGGAGCGGCGCCCTCGTGCGCGGCGAGCCACGCGTCGGCCGCCTCCAGGGTCTCCGGCGAGTCCTGCAACGCCGGGAACAGCCCCCGTACGACGTCCATGCCGATCTGGATGGACCGCTCCGTCCACACCCGCTCGATCGCCTCGAAGTACCTCGGTGTGTACGGCGCGAGCAGCTCCCGCTGGGAGGCCTGCCCGAAGCCCGCGATGGTCGCCTCCACCAGCGCGTTCGACAACGCGTCCGAGTCGACCACCTGCTCCCAGGCCCGCGCCTTGACGGCGGCCGAGGGCCGCGCGGCCAGGCAGCGCACCTGGTGCCGCTTGCCGGAGGCGGTGTCGTCCCGGGCGAGTTCGGCGGCGAGCACCTTCTCGTCCGCCACCCCGTGCGCCGCCAGCGGCTCCAGGAACGCCCAGCGCAGCTCCTGGTCGACCTCCAGGCCGGCGATCTCCTTCGTGCCGTCCAGCAGGCCCTTCAGCAGCTCCAGGTCGTCCGGCGCCGAGGCTGCCGTGGCGAAGAAGCGCGCCCACGCGAGCTGGTGCTCGCTGCCCGGCTCGGCCTGCCGCAGCTCGGCCAGCGCGCCCTCGGCCAGCGCCCGCCCGCCGGTCTCCCGCCACTGCGGCGCCGCGTAGTGCACCAGCGCGGACTCCGCCCAGGCGTGCAGCATCTGGAGCACGCCGATGTCGGTCTCGCGCCCGGCGAAGCGCAGCACCAGGCCCACGAAGTCCCGCGCCGGCAGCAGCGCGTCCCGGGTCAGGTTCCACAGCGCCGACCAGCACAGCGCGCGGGCCAGCGGGTCGGTCAGGCCGCCCAGGTGCTCCCGCAGGGTCGCCAGCGAGGTCTCGTCGAAGCGGATCTTGCAGTAGGTCAGGTCGTCGTCGTTGACCAGCACCAGATCGGGCGCGTCCGCACCCGCCAGCTCGGACACCACCGTACGGGCGCCGGCCACGTCGGTCTCGGCGCGCGCGTACCGCTCCAGTGCCCCCACCTGGGACCGCTGGTACAGGCCCACCGCCACCCGGTGCGGGCGTAGCTCCGGGTGGCCCGCCGGGGCAATGACAGAGGCCTCCTGCACCACGGCCAGCTCCTCGATCCGGCCGTCGGCGCCCAGCACCACCTGCGGGGTCAGCGAGTTGACCCCGGCCGTCTGGAGCCACGACCGCGCCCACGCGCCCATGTCACGGCCGCTGGTCTCCTCCAGCACCGCGAGCAGGTCTCCCAGCCGGGTGTTGCCGTAGGCGTGCCGCTTGAAGTAGCGCCGCGCGCCCTCCAGGAACGCGTCCTGGCCGACGTAGGCCACCAGCTGCTTGAGCACCGAGGCGCCCTTGGCGTACGTGATGCCGTCGAAGTTCAGCTTGGCGTCCTGGAGGTCGCGGATGTCCGCGGTGACCGGGTGCGTGGAGGGCAGCTGGTCCGCGCGGTACGCCCAGGCCTTGCGGCGGTTGGCGAAGGTGATCCAGCCGTCCGTGAAGCGAGTCGCGCCGACCAGCGAGAACGAGCCCATGAAGTCGGCGAAGGACTCCTTCAGCCACAGGTCGTCCCACCACTCCATGGTGACCAGGTCGCCGAACCACATGTGCGCCATCTCGTGCAGGATCACATTGGCCCGGGCCTCGTAGGAGGCCTGCGTGACCTTCCCGCGGAAGATGTACTCCTCCCGGAAGGTGACCAGGCCCGGGTTCTCCATCGCGCCGAGGTTGTACTCGGGCACGAACGCCTGGTCGTACTTGCCGAACGGGTACGGGTAGTCGAAGTGGTCGTGGAAGAAGTCCAGGCCCTGCTTGGTGACCAGGAAGACGTCCTCGGCGTCGAAGTGCTTGGCGAGCCCCTTGCGGCACAGCGCGCCCAGCGGGATCTCCAGCCGCGTACCGTCCTCGAACACCCGTTCGTAGGAGTCCGTCACCCGGTGGTACGGGCCCGCGACCACGCAGGTGATGTACGTCGAGATCGGCTTGGTCTCGGCGAACCGCCACACCCCGTCCTGCCGCTCGCCGACGCCGTTGCTCCACACCGTCCAGTCCTCGGGCGCCCGCACCTCGAAGCGGAACGGCGCCTTCAGGTCAGGCTGCTCGAAGTTGGCGAAGACCCGGCGGGAGTCGGCGGGCTCGTACTGCGTGTAGAGGTAGACCTCGCCGTCCTCCGGGTCGACGAAGCGGTGCAGGCCCTCGCCGGTGCGCGAGTAGGCGCACTGCGCGTCCACGACGAGCTCGTTGTCGGCGGACAGGTCCTCCAGGAGGATCCGGGAGCCGTCGAAGACCTCGCTGGGGTCGAGGTCCCTGCCGTTGAGCGAGACGGCGGTGACGCTCGGCGCGAGCAGGTCCGCGAAGCTCGACGCGCCCGGCTCGTTGCAGCGGAACCGGATCGTCGTCACGGACCGGAACGTCCGCGGACCGTTCCCGGTGTCCTCGCCCACCGCGGACCGCACGTCCAGGGACACCTCGTACCCGTCGACGGACAGCAGGGCGGCCCGCTCCCGGGCCTCGTCGCGGGACAGATTCTCACCGGGCACAGGCGGCACTCCCTCGGAAGTTTTCACGATGTGGACAGCACCGATCCTGCCATGCGGGTTTGCCGCGCGGCAGCCGGGAATGCCGTGCACGACCGTCGATGTTGGCAGTTCAACGACCCTTTACCGAGGAGAGCCATGTCCGAGACCGCCCCCGCCGCGACCCCGTCGTCCGGCAAGACTCCCGTCGACTTCTGGTTCGACCCGCTGTGCCCCTGGGCCTGGATGACGTCCCGGTGGGTGCTGGAAGTGGAGAAGGTGCGGGACATCGAGGTCCGCTGGCACATCATGAGCCTCGCGGTGCTCAACGAGCCGAGGCTGGACGAACTGCCCGAGGAATACCGGGAGCTGCTGACCACCAAGGCGTGGGGGCCCGTACGGGTGGTCACCGCGGCCTGGCAGAAGCACGGCGAGGACGTCCTCGGCCCGCTCTACACCGCGCTCGGCACCCGCTTCCACAACCGGGGCGAGGGCCCCACCCGCGAGGCCGTCGTCGCCGCGCTCGACGAGGTGGGCCTGCCCGCCGACCTGATCGACTACGCCGACCAGGAGAACTTCGAGTTCGACGCCGAACTGCGCGCCTCGCACAAGGAGGGCATCGAGAAGGTCGGCCAGGACGTCGGCACCCCGGTCATCGCGGTCCCCGGCCCGGACGGCGAGCAGATCGCCTTCTTCGGACCGGTCGTCACCCCCACCCCCAAGGGCGAGCAGGCCGCCCGGCTCTGGGACGGCACCCTCGCGGTCGCCTCCGTCCCCGGCTTCTACGAGATCAAGCGCACCCGCACGGCGGGACCGGACTTCGGCAACCTGTGACCCGGCCGGTCAGCGGAAGCTCTCGGGGAGGCTGAAGCCCTTCTTCTGGGCCCAGCGCGGCTGGACCCACAGGCAGCGCCCCTTGGGGCCCTGGCTCTCGCACCGCCACCAGCCGTGGCCGTCCCGCACTCCGCGTGCCTCGTTGATGTGCCTCGCCTCGTCCGGGCCCACCTTGCCGAAGGGGTGCGGCTTCTTCTCGGGGCAGTCGGGGCAGTGGATGTAGTCCGGCATGCGCGCCTCCGGTCCGGTCGTCGGATCGCTGTACGATTCGCCGGAATTGAGATCGTAAGGGCGCGAGTGTCGCGCCGCGAGCCCGGAACCGGCCCCGCCGGGGCTCGGAACCGGTCCCGCTGGGGCTGTATCCGAACGTGGAACCCCCGCGAGACACGCTCTCGCGGGGGTTCCTTCTTTACGCCTGCCGGGTGAAGGGCGAAGGGTGAACAGGCGGTCACGAGGCCGGACGGTCCCGGACGGCGTTCCGGGATGCGTCAGCTCCCGGCGCGCCTGCGCTGCCGGATGTACCCGGCCGCCGCCAGGAACAGCGTCATGGCGCCCGTCGAGTACAGCTGCACCCGCGTGCCGGACTCCCCGGCCATCAGGGCGAAGACCGCCGCCATGCCGGCCAGGGCCACCCAGGTCAGCCACGGGAACGCCCACATCCGGACCACCAGCTTCTCCGGCGCCTCCTGCTCCAGCCTGCGGCGCAGCCGCAGTTGCGAGACGGCGATGAAGATCCAGACGACGAGGATCACCGCGCCGATCATGTTCAGCAGCCAGGGGAAGACGTCGTTGGGCCGCCAGTAGCTCAGCAGCACGCAGACGAAACCGAAGACGGAGCTGGCCAGCACCGCGATCCGCGGCACCCCGCCGGAGACCTTCGCCAGCGCCTTCGGGCCCTGACCGCGCTCGACCAGCGAGTACGCGATGCGCGAGGAGCCGTAGATGTTGGCGTTCATCGCGCTCAGCAGCGCGACCAGCACCACGACGCTCATCAGCTGACCGGCCCCCGGGATGCCGAGGTGGTCCAGCGCGGCGACGTACGGGCCCTTCGCGACGACCTCCTCGGAGTCCCAGGGGACGAGCGTGACGATCACCGCCATGGAGCCGACGTAGAACAGCGCGATCCGCCACATCGCCGTGCGCACGGCGCTCGCCACGCCGCGGATCGGGTTCTCCGACTCGGCCGCCGCGATGGTGACCGTCTCCAGGCCGCCGTAGGCGAAGACCGAGGCGAGCAGGCCGATGACCAGGCCGTGGCCACCGTGCGGCAGGAAGTCGGCGAGGTTCGAGGCACCCGGGGAGTCCGTGCCGGGCAGCACGCCCGCGACGGCCAGCACACCGAGGACCAGGAACAGGGCGATCGCGCCGACCTTCAGCGCGGCGAACCAGAACTCGAACTCGCCGAAGTTCTTCACCGCGGCCAGGTTCGTGCCGCAGAACACCACCATGAACAGCGCCACCCACACCCACTCCGGCGTGCCCGGCAGCCACCCGGTGACGATCTTCGCGGCGCCCATGCCCTCCAGGCCGACCGCGGTGCACAGCAGCACCCAGAACGACCAGCCCGCGGTGAACCCGGCCCATGGACCGAACGCCCGCTCGGCGTGCGCGGAGAACGAGCCCGACGACGGGTACGCGGCCGACATCTCGCCCAGCATCCGCATGACCAGCATCACGAGCGCGCCGGACAGGGCGTAGGCGACGACGATCGAGGGGCCGGCGGCGGCGATGCCCGCGCCGGAACCGACGAAGAGGCCGGCGCCGATCACACCGCCGAGGGCGATCATCGACAGGTGGCGCTGCTTGAGGCCGTGGGACAGGGAGACGTCGTCCGCCCGCGGGGGCGCCGACGGGGATCCCCCCTGCTCCGGCGAAGCCGAGAGCTTGGGGGAGGTGGTGTCGCTTGGCATGGGGGAGGCCCGTCCGGTGGGGGACAGATGCGAAAACCCCCACAGTCTGGGCGGCCGCTCCACCGCGACGGAGCGCCCGCTCACCATCCGGACGTGCTCTGTGCACAGAGTGAGACGGTGATTACCCGCGCGGGGTTGTCGCGGCCGGTGCGCGGCACGCGGCACCGCCCTTGATCCAGTCGCCGAGCCGTTTGGCGGGACCCTACAGTCGCCGTGCCCTCGGCCCGAGTGGCGGAAACCGCGCCACCTCAGTGACAGGCGTCACGTCCCGCAGGGTGTACGGCGTTTCCTTTGTGCGAAACCGACCAAGCGTCCGTTCCCCCCTTGTCGACCGCTGACGGTGATCGCCGCGCCGCCGCTGGGATAGCGTCGCGCTGTCCCGAACTGCCCTCACTCCGCGGAGTCCCCATGAGCACCGCTGCCGCCACCCCCGCCCGTACCGGGGTCGTCCTCGCCGACCTGCTGCCCGCGTCCCGTGTCCGGGACGTGGCCCTCGTGGTGGGCGGCGCCGCGCTCACCGGCCTCGCCGCCCAGATCTCGGTGCCCGTCCCGCACTCCCCGGTGCCGGTGACCGGTCAGACCTTCGCGGCGCTGCTCGTGGGCACCACGCTGGGTGCCGGCCGCGGTTTCCTCGCCCTCGCGCTGTACGTGCTCGCGGGCGCGGCGGGCGTGCCGTGGTTCGCGGGCGGTGCCTCGGGCGCGGGCTCCGTCTCCTTCGGCTACGTCCTCGGCATGCTGCTTGCCGCCACCGTCGTGGGCGCCCTGGCCCGCCGCGGCGGTGACCGCAACGTCTGGCGCACGGCCGGCACGATGGTGCTGGGCCAGGCGATCATCTACGCGGTCGGCGTGCCCTACCTGGCCCTGGCCACCGGCATGTCCACGTCCGCCGCGCTCGCCGCCGGCCTCACGCCGTTCGTGATCGGCGACGTCCTCAAGGCCGCCCTGGCGATGGGCCTGCTGCCCACCGCCTGGAAGCTGGCCGGGAAGTGACCGTCCGCTTCGCGATGCCGTAGTTCCCGCCGGTTCCTGCGAAAGCCCGCGAAAACCCGCGAAGGCCCGCCGGAATCCCGCGGATATCCCGCGGATATCCCGCGGAATCCTACGAAAGAGGCCCGCCGCGTCGCCCCTGCGACGTTCCCCGGCGGGCCTCTTCCGCGTTCCGGACCGTCAGACCTGCCTGCGCCTGCCGGGCCCCGCCGCGACCGTCGTCAGCCGGCCGCGACCTTGTCCGTCTCCTCGGCGGCCGGGGCCGCGACCGCCGTGCGGCCGCTCCCGAGCCTCTGCTTGACGAAGGAGATCACCAGCACGATCGCCGCGACCAGCAGCGACAGCAGCACGGTCTCGCGGCCGTCGTGCTCGGTGTCGGTCAGCATGTAGCCGAAGACGAAGACGATCAGCCCGGCCGCCGCCCACGTCAGATACGGGTACAGCCACATCTTCACGACCAGCTTCTCCGGCGCCTCCCGCTGGATGATCTTCCGCATCCGCAGCTGCGAGAAGCAGATCACCAGCCAGACGAACAGGGCGACCGCGCCGGAGGAGTTGACGAGGAAGAGGAACACGGAGTCCGGGAACCTGTAGTTGAAGAACACGGCCACGAAGCCGAACACGACCGACGAGACGATCGCGGCCATCGGCACACCGCGGCGGGTGGTCCGTGCGAACGCCTTCGGCGCGTCCCCGCGCTCGCCGAGCGAGAAGGCCATCCGGGAGGCGGTGTAGAGGCCGGAGTTGAGGCAGGAAAGCACCGACGTCAGCACGATGAAGTTCATGATCTGACCGGCGTGCGGGATGCCGAGGGAGTCGAGGGCGGCCACGTAGGAGCCCTTCTCGGTGATCGCCTTGTCGTTCCAGGGGAGCAGGGCGACCACGACGAAGACGGAACCGAGGTAGAAGACGCCGATGCGCCAGATGATGCTGTTGGTCGACTTGGTGACGGCGCGCTGCGGGTCCTCCGACTCGCCCGCCGCGAGGGTGGCGATCTCGCTGCCCATGAAGGAGAAGACGACGAGCAGTACACCGGTCATGATGGCGCCGGGCCCGTTCGGCAGGAACCCGCCGTGGTCGGTGAGGTTGCCGAGCCCCGCCTTGTCGCTGTGCACGCCGGGCAGTACGCCGAAGACGGCCAGCCCGCCGACGACGACGAACGCGGCGATCGCCACGACCTTGATCCCGGCGAACCAGAACTCGAACTCTCCGTAGGAGCCGACGGAGACGAGGTTGGTGGCGGTCAGCACCACCATGACGATGAGGGCCCAGCCCCACTGGGGCACGGCCGGCACCCAGCCGGAGAGGATCTTGGCGCCCGCCGTCGCCTCCACGGCCAGCACGACGACCCAGAAGAACCAGTACAGCCAGCCGATGGAGAACCCGGCCCAGCCGCCGAGCGCCCGGTCGGCGTGCGCGGAGAAGGAACCGGAGGTGGGGTTGGCGGCGGACATCTCGCCGAGCATGCGCATCACGAGGACGACGAGAGTGCCCACGAGTGCGTAGGAGAGGAGGATGCCCGGTCCGGCGGTGGCGATGGCCGAGCTGGAACCGACGAAGAGACCGGCGCCGATGACACCGCCGATGGCGATCATCGACAGATGGCGGTTCTTGAGCCCGGCCTGGAGCCCCGAACCGGGGCCCTCGGGGTTCGTATGGCCGCTTCCGGTCTCCGAAAGGGTCGGCTGCGAAGTCATGGGGGGAATTCCTTTGCTCGGGTGGAGCACTGCCCCGTACGAGCGGTGTACGGGATGCTCCAGTGAAACGGAGGCATTGGAATCCGTGAACCTTCGAAATGTAATTGTTACTTGAGGTTTCTTTGAGCTTTGAAAGATTAGCCACATTTTTCTTGTGGATGTGATAATGCACGTGACCCGGCGCTGCCGCCCGCATTCCGCCATGTCACACTCGGACCATGCGCGTGTATCTCGGCTCCGACCATGCGGGCTTCGAACTCAAGAACCACCTCGTCGAGTGGCTCAAGGCGGCGGGCCACGAGCCCGTCGACTGCGGACCGCACATCTACGACGCCCAGGACGACTACCCGCCCTTCTGCCTGCGCGCCGCGGAGCGCACGGCCGCGGACCCCGACTCCCTCGGCATCGTGATCGGCGGCTCCGGCAACGGCGAGCAGATCGCGGCGAACAAGGTCAAGGGCGTGCGCGCGGCCCTCGCCTGGAGTGAGGAGACGGCCTCCCTCGGCCGCCAGCACAACAACGCGAACGTCGTCGCGGTGGGCGCGCGCATGCACACCACGGAGGAGGCGACGAAGTTCGTCGAGACCTTCCTCGGCACGCCCTTCTCCGGTGACGAGCGCCACATCCGCCGCATCGACATGCTCACGGCCTACGAATCGACGGGCGACCTCCCCCCGATCCCGGCCCACCACCCCCAGCAGTAACCGACGCACTACCCCACGGCACGGCGCCCTGAGGGGAGCCGTGCCGCCACCTTGCGGGCCGGCTCAGCCCTCGGCAGGTGCGGAGAGGCGGGAGTCCCCGCTGGAGATCCCGGCCGAGTTCTGCCAGGGGCGCAGGGGACGGAGTCCCCGCGGGGGTCCGGGGCGCAGCCCCCAGGCTCGGCACCCCTTCACCCACCGAGACCGGCGAGTGGGTGGGAAACGGGGTCCGGGGCGAAGCCCCAGGGCCGGTGCCCCCTCCACCCGCCGAGTCGGGCGGGCGGGGGGAAAAGAACCGCAAGAAGGGACACCCCGTGCCAGAGGGGCACACCATCCACCGCCTCGCACAGGACTACGCCGCCCACTTCTCAGGCCGGCAGGCCCACGTCACCAGCCCCCAGGGCAAGTTCTCCACCTCCGCCACCCTCCTCACCGGAGCGGAGCTCACCCGCACGGAAGCCCACGGCAAACACCTCTTCCTCCGCTTCCGCGACAGCGACTGGATCCACATCCACCTCGGCCTCTTCGGCAAGGTCACCTTCGGCGGCGCCCCCGCACCCCCGCCCACGGACACCGTCCGCCTCCGCCTCGCCAACGCCACCTCGTACGTCGACCTGCGCGGCCCCACCACCTGCGCTCTGATCACCGACGCCGAGAAACAGGCCGTGCACGACCGCCTCGGCCCCGACCCCCTGCGCCCCGACGCCGACCCGGACCAGGCCTACGCCCGCATACGCCGCAGCCGTACGACCATCGCCGCCCTGCTGATGGACCAGAAGGTCGTCGCCGGCGTCGGCAACGTCTACCGCGCCGAGGTCCTCTTCCGGCACCGCGTCGACCCCTACCGCCCCGGCAGGGACCTCACTCCGGCCGAGTGGGACGCCATCTGGGCCGACCTCGTCGCCCTCATGCGCGAGGGCGTCCGCACCAACCGCATCGACACCGTCCGCCCCGAGCACACCCCCGAGGCCATGGGCCGCCCGCCCCGCGTCGACGACCACGGCGGCGAGGTCTACGTCTACCGCCGTACCGCCCTGCCCTGCCACATCTGCGGCACGGACATCCGCACCGCCGGCCTCGCCGCCCGCAACCTCTTCTGGTGCCCCGCCTGCCAGCAGCCCGCGAAGGCGGGATGAGACGCCCGTCTCAGAATCCGTGCGGCAGCCACGGCGCCACCGCCGAGCCGAACGCCACCGACGTCCGGGACAGCGCCCCCCGCCGCAGCTCCCGTACCCGCCCGGCCGCCGCCAGCCCGGACAGCGGCACGCCGCCGAGGTACGCCGCCCCCAACTCCCTTACGGACAAGGAGAGTTCGGCCGCGCCCGAGGTCCGCTCGCAGGACGCCCCCTTCGCGTCTCCGGTCAGCCGCCACCGCCCGGCGTTCCAGGGGCAGAAGTCGTCCGCCACCTCCAACACCACGTCCACCGGCGTCTGGTAGGTCCGCGCGGCGAGCGCGGCGCCCACGTCCACGAGCCGTACGTACAGCACGTCCCGCACCTGCGGCCGGCACCGCCGGATGTCGGACACCAGGTACTGCCAGGGGTCGTCGGCCGGCCGCTCCCGCACGATCAGCGTCGAGGTCAGGTCGATGCCGAACAGGAAGCGCCACAGAGCCGCGTCGCTCTCCGGGTCCAGCGCGTCCAGGTCGTTCAGGAGCACCGTGCCCTCGTGCCCGCCGACGCCCCAGCCGGGCTTGACGCGGTAGCGGGCGTACCCCGTGACCTCGCCCGCCCGCTCGGCGACCACGCACTGCAGCGGCGAGGCGCCGGCCCGTGCGCTCTCCGGGTCGATCAGCGCCAGCCGCCCCCAGCCGGGCTGCCGGGCCGGCATCCCGGGCCGACGGGGCACCAGCCGCGCGTACACCGCCTCGCAGTCGTCCAGCACGTCGGCGGGCGCCGCGTACCGCAGGCGTACGTCGTCCGTGCCGGCCGGGACCGTCAGACCGGCCCGGTCGGTGTCGATCTCGGCGCTGAGCTGGAAGGTCGCCGCGCCGTACCCGAAGCGGCCGTAGATCGCCGGCTCGGAGGCGGTCAGTACCGCCAGCGGCTCGCCCCAGGCGCGCACGTCGTCCAGCTGCCGACGCATCATCGACGTCAGCACGCCGCGCCGCCGGTGCGTGGCGGCCACGCTCACCATCGTGATGCCGGCCGCCGGCAGCGAGTCGCCGCCCGGCACGGTGATCCGGAAGCGGAACGCCCCCGCCGTGCCCACACACATGTCCCCGTCCCAGACACCCAGGGAACGGTCCGGCTCGGTGAGGGACTTCCAGGCCTCCCGCTCCTCGGCCGGCTCCGGGACCCCTCCGAAGGCGCGGATCAGGTTGTCGTACCAGCGGTCCCACTCGTCCCGCCGCAGCACCCTCGGATCGGTCGCACGCTCAGTCGCCATGCGCCATGCCTACCAGCGCGCCACGGACCGGGCGAACGAATTTCGCACAGGTGGCAGCGAGACGGCCGCCGGTGAAGTTCACTGTGAATCCGAGCCTCGGACGGGGGACAAGTGGGACCTCCCGTGCCAAGCGTCAGGTCCGATGGATAGGGTCCCCAACTAATGGCAGCAGGACGACAGCGGCGCGCGGAAGCCGAGACGTTCACGGCCCGGTTGAAGATGCAGTGGCACCGGGCCCGCGTCGGCGTGCGCAGAGCCGCCGTCGACTACTTCCGCGGGGACGGCTCGGACTGGATCGCGCTCGGCGGTCTGCTGCTGACCATCCCGCTGATCCTGCTGCTGACGCTCGCCAACTCGGTGTGGTTCTCCCCGGTCGCGCTGGTGCTGCCCATCGTCGCCGGCGGGCTGCTGCTGCGCCCGGCGAGCCTGCTCGGCCTGTACGCCGCCGCGGCCACGGCGCTGATCGTGGAGTCGGTGCGGCTCGGGCCGTACACCGAGGGCCCGTCCCGGGTGACCCCGGGCGTGGTGCTCGTGGTCGCCGCCTGCGGCTTCTTCGGGCTGATCATCGCCCAGTTCCGCAGCCGGGTCGGCGTGCCCTGGCGGCGCGGCGGCACCATGCTGTTCGACCTGCGCGAACGCATCCGCGTCCAGAGCAAGCTGCCGCACCTGCCCGGAAGCTGGCATCACGAGATGGCGCTGCGCCCGGCCGGCGGCCAGTCCTTCTCCGGCGACTTCGTGGTCGCCGCCCGTACGAACGGCGGCCGCACCCTGGAGGTCGTGCTCACGGACGTCTCCGGCAAGGGCATGGACGCGGGCTCGCGGGCGCTGCTGCTGTCGGGCGCGTTCGGCGGTCTGCTCGGCAGCCTGCCCCCGCACGCGTTCCTGCCCGCCGCCAATGGCTACCTGCTGCGCCAGGACTGGGACGAGGGCTTCGCGACCTCCATCCATCTGGTGCTGGACCTGGACTCCGGCGACTACGAGCTGTACTCCGCGGGGCACCCGCCGGGCCTCCAGCTCAGCGCGGGCAGCGGCCGCTGGGAGGAGAAGGCCGCCGAGGGCCCGCTCCTCGGCGTGTACGACGGCGCCCAGTTCGACCCGGTCAAGGGCTCCCTGCGCGCCGGAGACGTCCTGATGCTGTTCACCGACGGCCTGGTGGAGACGTCCGACCGCGACATCGTCGAGGGCATCGACCGCCTCACCGGCGAGGCCGACCGCTATGTCGCCGGCGGCTTCCACGGCGCCGCCTGGCACCTGATCGAGGCAGTGGCGAAGGACGTCAACGACGACCGCGCCCTGCTCCTGATCTGCCGCGAGGGCCCCACGGCCCTGGCGGCACGCTGACACACTGGGCAGGTGACCGACACGCCCCGCACCCCGCGCACCATGTCCCCGGCCGAGGTCGAGACCCTCGCCAGGGCCGCTCACCAGGGGCAGACCGACAAGGCGGGCCGGCCCTACGCCGAGCACCTGCGGGCCGTCGCCGAGGGCGTACGGGTCCGGGGCGGCGACGGCGAGCAGATCGCGGCGGCCTGGCTGCACGACTCCGTGGAGGACGGCGCCCTGACCGAAGAGTGGCTGCGCGAGGCCGCGCTGAGCCGCCGTACGAAGGACATCGTGCTGGCGGTCACCAAGCGGGCAGGCGAGGACCCGGAGGCCTACGCGCGGCGGATCCTCGCCACGCCCGGCGCGCTGCTGGTGAAGGAGGCGGACCTGGCGCACAACGCCGACCCGGTCCGCCTCGCGGTCCTCGACGAGGCCACCCGCACCCGGCTGACCGGGAAGTACGCACGGATGCGCGCACTTCTCGGGCTCCCGCACGGCCCTCTCAGGCGCTGACCGAGCCGGCCTTCTCCCACTGCGGCCACTGTGCCTCCCGGCGCTCGCGGGCCTGCTCGCCCGCGTCCTGCCGGAAGGCCCACTTCATCTCGGGCTCCATGACGCAGCGGAAGACCCGCCGGACGGGGCGCGTGCACAGCAGGGTGATGACCGTCGCCGCCACGACGGTGACGAGGATCTCGCCGAGCGGACGGTGCAGCCAGGCGTGGTCGAACCAGCCCTGGAAGCCGGCGCCCTTGATGACGAAGCCGTGCAGCAGGTAGCCGTACAGCGTGCCCGCGCCGAGCGCCGTGCACCACATCCGCCGGCCCGGCACCCAGGCGAAGAAGCAGGCGGTCAGCACCAGCGAGCAGCCGAACAGCGCCAGCGTCATCACCGGGCCGGCCCACCAGGGCGCGCCCAGATCCTGCGCGGCGTCACGGTGGTAGAACCAGGAGGAGTTCATCCGGGGCGCCGCCCACCAGGCGGTGACCAGCGCCGCCGCGAACACCGGTACCGCCGCGATCCGCACCGAACGGCGGCGCACCAGCCGGAAGTGCTCGGCCTTCATCGACAGCCCCAGCACGAAGAACGGCAGGAACTGCAGCACCCGCTGAAGGTCCAGGTCGTCGCCGATGGACGAGCCGGCCGACGCCAGCATGGCGATGACGAGCGCGAGCGGAAGCGGCCGGCGGACCAGTTTCCAGAGGGGGGCGGTCAGCCGCCAGATGAACAGGGCGCACAGGAACCAGGTCAGGTACCAGGGGTCGAGGAGGCTGATGTCCTGTTCGGGGCTGTGGCCGGCGTAGCGCTTGAAGAGGGAGAGGGCGGTCTCGAAGACGACGTACGGAACCGCGACACCGGTGATCAGCCGCTTGAGTCGGTCGGGCCGGGCGTCGAAACTGCGCGAGAAGTAGCCGGAGATGACGATGAAGGCCGGCATGTGGAAGGCATACACGAACATGTACAGGCTTCGCAGGACGCGGCTGTCGTCCATGAGCGGCGCCCAGGAGTGACCCGCTGCCACCAGCACGATCGCCAGGTATTTGGCGTTGTCGAAGAACGCGTCGCGCTGTTTGGCCGGTCCTCCGTCCGACTCGCCCGGTCGGCGCGGACTCGGTACCGCGGGGGCCGGCGACTGTGCCGGGGGGAGCGGCGTTCTGTTCTGACCGGGGGACGAGGCAGCGTGGAACATCTGAGGCACCCTAGTGTTGTCCGCGGGTTTCCGTGAAAGCGCCGACGGCATACGCCGGTTATTCGCTGCGGGTACCCCCTAATTGACGAAGTCGGCATGCCGTCACGGGTGATGGTCGACACATCTCATGTGCCCATCGTGTGGGCACTCGCACCCCCAATGTCCGGACTCATCCCGATGAGTTGGTGCAGGAGTTCACGTTCTGGGCGACGATTCGAATTCCTTGCGAACATCATGTGCAGGCGTGTAAAAGGTCTCGCTGAATTCCCTGCGGAGGCGGTGCGCCGAACGGCGCCGAATTGCCTTGTGGGTCACGGTCGGAGAAGCGTCCCGCCCCAAGGGGTGCGATCCCGGGAGCGGACGGTTTGGCCGATGATGTGTCAGCCGCCGCATGGGGGAGCCGGGTTGGTGGCACGATGGTTCCAGCGGGGTGCGCGGGGCTGGGCGTCCGCGGGCCGGGAGAGCGACCGACCGAGGGTGTGATCAGTTGTGGCCATTTCACTGTCAGTGGTGCTGATGTTGGCGATCATCCTGGTGGTGCTGCTCCGAGGGGGCTCCATCAAGGCGGGCCCGGCCATCGTCGCCATACTCTTCGGCTTCTTCCTCGCCTCCACCGGAATGGCGCCGTCGATCAGCCGCTTCCTGAACTCGATAGCGCACACGATCAACTCGATCAGCTTCTGACGGGCAGGTGACGTGCCGCTGACCCGGCGGGACGGGGCGCGAGCCGTCCGCGCCCGCGGAGACGATCAGGGCCAGGTCGGAGGAAACATCCTCCGACCTGGCCCTGAGCCGTACAGAGCGGGCGACGGGAATCGAACCCGCGTAGCCAGTTTGGAAGACTGGGGCTCTACCATTGAGCTACGCCCGCACACAAGGCGCCGCCGGTCTGCCGACCGCGGCACACAAGGCATCGTAGCGGGTCGTGCGCCGTGGACGCACACTCCGTTCCCGTGAGGTGCCCGCGAGCCACTGCCGCACCGCGTTCGCGCCCGGCGCGTTCCCGGCGGTCGTGGAATGCGGCGTCCGCACTGCCTGCGGGCATGTACCCTACCTGTCGCACCAGACGGGGTGTGGCGCAGCTTGGTAGCGCGTCCGCTTTGGGAGCGGAAGGCCGTGGGTTCAAATCCCGCCACCCCGACCATCCGCCGGCCGCCGGTCGGCGTCACCACGCGTGATCGCCTTTGGGGGCGCGGAGTGGCTGCGGTTACTATGCAAACTGCGCGCCCGTGTGTCCGGTCCTGCTGGGCCTGCGAACTCCTCCGGGCGGGGCGAAATCCGCCGGACCTGTCTGGCCCCGGCAGAATCCAAGCAGTCAGCCACAAGGAGACCGAACCGTGAAGAGCGCCGTGGAGACCCTGAACCCGACCCGGGTTCGGCTCACTGTCGAGGTGCCCTTCGAGGAGCTCAAGGACAGCCTCGACGCGGCGTACAAGAAGATCAACCAGCAGGTCACGGTGAAGGGCTTCCGCAAGGGCAAGATCCCGGCCCGCGTCATCGACCAGCGGTTCGGCCGCGGTGCGGTTCTGGAGGAGGCCGTCAACGACGCGCTGCCGAAGTTCTACACCGAGGCGGTCAACGAGGCGGAGCTGAACCCGCTGGGCCAGCCCGAGGTCGACATCACCGAGCTGAAGGACGGCGAGACGCTGAACTTCACCGCCGAGGTCGACATCCGCCCGGCCATCGAGATCCCGGACTACTCCGGCATCGAGGTCGAGGTCGAGGCCGTCGAGGTCAGCGACGAGGACGTCGACAAGGCCGTCGAGCAGCTGCGCGAGCGCTTCGCCTCGACGAGCCCGGTCGAGCGCGCCGCCGAGGACGGCGACGTGGTCACCATCGACCTGGAGGCCAAGGTCGACGGTGAGGTCCTCGAGGACGGCGTGGCCAACGGCGTCTCCTACACCATCGGCTCCGGCGAGCTGCTGGACGGCATCGACGACGCCGTGAAGGGGCTGGAGGCCGGTGGCGAGGCCACCTTCACCTCCGAGCTCAAGGGCGGCTCCGCGGCCGGCAAGGAGGCCGAGGTCTCCGTCAAGGTCACCCAGGTCGCCGCGCGCGAACTGCCCGAGCTGGACGACGACTTCGCGCAGCTCGCCTCGGAGTTCGACACCCTCGAGGAGCTGCGCGCGGACAGCCGTAAGCGCCTGGAGAACATGAAGCAGTACGACCAGGCCACGCAGGCCCAGGAGCGCGTCCTGGACAAGCTGCTCGAGCTGGTCGAGGTCCCGGTCCCCGAGAAGCTGCTCGAGGACGAGATCAACACCCGCAAGCACAACCTGGAGCACCACCAGCTCGGCCAGATGGGCCTCACCCTCGACAAGTACCTGGAGATCCAGGGCAAGACCGCCGAGGAGTTCGAGACCGAGACCCGCGACGCCGCGGTCAAGGGCATCAAGACCCAGTTCGTCCTCGACGAGCTGGTCAAGACGGAGAAGCTCAACGTCAACCAGGAGGAGCTCACCGAGCACCTCATGCGGCGCGCCGCCTCCTCCGGCATGTCCCCCGACCAGTTCGCCCAGGCGGTCGTCGAGCAGAACCAGGTTCCGCTGCTGGTCGGCGAGGTCGCCCGCGGCAAGGCCCTGGCCGTCGTGGTCGAGGCCGCGACCGTGAAGGACACCAACGGCGAGATCGTCGACCTGGACGACGAGGAGGACGAGGCGGAGACCGCCGACGCCGCCGCCGAGGGCGAGGGCGAGGAGAAGGCCGAGGCCTGATCCGTACGGCATACGGATGCGCGCGGAGGACGGGCCCCGGGTACGTTGGTGACCTGGGGCCCGTTCGCTTTTCCGGAGGCCGCGCGCTACGCCCCCGGCGAACACTCCCCCCAGCGGGATTCGCCGAAGGGAGCCGCGCGTTAGGGTCCATGAGTACGGGGGCAGGGGAGTCCCCAGCCCCTGGCAGGAACACGTGAGACGGCCCGGCGCCGTCGTAAGACGAGCAGGTGGATACGTGACGAATCTGATGCCCTCCGCCGCCGGCGAGCCTTCCATCGGTGGTGGCCTCGGCGACCAGGTCTACAACCGGCTGCTCAACGAGCGGATCATCTTCCTCGGCCAGCCGGTCGACGACGACATCGCGAACAAGATCACCGCACAGCTGCTGCTCCTTGCCGCGGACCCGGACAAGGACATCTACCTGTACATCAACAGCCCCGGCGGCTCGATCACGGCCGGCATGGCGATCTACGACACCATGCAGTACATCAAGAACGACGTGGTGACCATCGCCATGGGCCTCGCGGCCTCGATGGGCCAGTTCCTGCTCAGCGCGGGCACCCCCGGCAAGCGCTTCGCGCTGCCGAACGCCGAGATCCTGATCCACCAGCCCTCCGCCGGTCTGGCCGGCTCGGCCTCGGACATCAAGATTCACGCCGAGCGGCTGCTGCACACCAAGAAGCGCATGGCCGAGCTGACCTCCTTCCACACCGGCCAGTCCGTCGAGCAGATCACCCGCGACTCCGACCGCGACCGCTGGTTCGACGCCCACGAGGCCAAGGAGTACGGCCTCATCGACGACGTCATCACCTCGGCCGCCGGCATGCCGGGCGGCGGTGGCACCGGGGCCTGAGCCGCTCCCACGGGGCCCACGAGGCCCCCTGAGCCGCTCCCGCGGAGTTCCCGGCCCCGTGCGGGTGTCCGAGACCTCCGCGCAGCCCAGCCAGCCCCAGCCGACCGCCCAGCCCTTTTCCAGGAGACACCGTGAACGACTTCCCCGGCAGTGGCCTCTACGACCGTACGCGTGCCGAGTACACCGGCCCCACGGCCGAGTCCCGCTATGTCATCCCGCGCTTCGTGGAACGCACCTCCCAGGGCATCCGCGAGTACGACCCGTACGCGAAGCTCTTCGAGGAGCGCGTGATCTTCCTCGGCGTCCAGATCGACGACGCCTCCGCCAACGACGTCATGGCGCAGCTGCTGTGCCTGGAGTCGATGGACCCCGACCGGGACATCTCGGTCTACATCAACAGCCCCGGCGGTTCCTTCACGGCGCTGACCGCCATTTACGACACCATGCAGTTCGTGAAGCCCGACATCCAGACCGTGTGCATGGGCCAGGCCGCCTCGGCCGCCGCCATCCTGCTGGCCGCGGGCACGCCGGGCAAGCGCATGGCGCTGCCCAACGCCCGGGTGCTGATCCACCAGCCGTACAGCGAGACCGGTCGCGGCCAGGTCTCCGACCTGGAGATCGCCGCCAACGAGATCCTCCGGATGCGTTCGCAGCTGGAGGAGATGCTGGCCAAGCACTCCAGCACGCCGATCGAGAAGATCCGTGAGGACATCGAGCGCGACAAGATCCTCACGGCCGAGGAGGCTCTGTCGTACGGGCTGATCGACCAGATCATCTCGACCCGGAAGATGAACAACGCGTCCGTCCGCTGACGGGAGGCAGTATCGTCTGCCACTCCTTGGCACGGTGCACGTCAAAGCGAACCGTGCCAAGGGGGGCCCGAACGAGGGGCCCGGCAAGGTACCGTCGACATAAGGCAGCACCAGGAGCCGCTGGACGTAGGCGTCTCCCAGGCGAAGGGGAAGCACACCGTGGCACGCATCGGTGACGGCGGCGATCTGCTCAAGTGCTCGTTCTGCGGCAAGAGCCAGAAGCAGGTCAAGAAGCTCATCGCAGGGCCCGGTGTGTACATCTGCGACGAGTGCATCGATCTCTGCAACGAGATCATCGAGGAGGAACTCGCGGAGACCAGCGAGGTGCGCTGGGAGGAACTGCCCAAGCCCCGCGAGATCTACGAGTTCCTGGACGGGTACGTCGTCGGCCAGGAGGCCGCGAAGAAAGCCCTGTCCGTCGCGGTGTACAACCACTACAAGCGCGTCCAGGCCGGCGAGAACGGCGGCGCGCAGGGCCGTGACGACGGCATCGAGCTCGCCAAGTCCAACATCCTTCTGCTGGGCCCCACGGGCTCCGGCAAGACGCTGCTGGCCCAGACGCTGGCCCGCATGCTGAACGTCCCGTTCGCCATCGCCGACGCCACGGCGCTGACGGAGGCGGGGTACGTCGGCGAGGACGTCGAGAACATCCTGCTGAAGCTGATCCAGGCGGCCGACTACGACGTCAAGAAGGCCGAGACCGGGATCATCTACATCGACGAGATCGACAAGGTCGCGCGGAAGAGTGAAAACCCGTCCATCACGCGGGACGTGTCGGGCGAGGGCGTCCAGCAGGCCCTGCTGAAGATCCTCGAGGGGACCACGGCCTCGGTTCCGCCCCAGGGCGGCCGCAAGCACCCCCACCAGGAGTTCATCCAGATCGACACGACGAACGTCCTGTTCATCGTGGGTGGCGCCTTCGCGGGCCTGGAGAAGATCATCGAGGGCCGGGCGGGCGCCAAGGGCATCGGCTTCGGCGCGACGATCCGTTCCAAGCGGGAACTGGAGACCAAGGACCAGTTCGAGGACGTCATGCCCGAGGACCTGGTCAAGTTCGGCATGATCCCGGAGTTCATCGGCCGGCTGCCGGTGATCACCTCGGTCCACAACCTGGACCGCGAGGCGCTCCTGAAGATCCTGGTCGAGCCGCGCAACGCCCTGGTCAAGCAGTACCAGCGCCTGTTCGAACTCGACGGCGTGGAGCTGGACTTCGAGCGCGAGGCTCTGGAGGCCATCGCCGACCAGGCCATCCTCCGCCAGACCGGTGCCCGCGGCCTGCGCGCCATCATGGAGGAGGTGCTCCAGGGCGTGATGTACGAGGTCCCGTCCCGCAAGGACGTGGCCCGCGTGGTCATCACGGCCGACGTCGTCCTCTCCAACGTCAACCCGACCCTGATCCCGCGCGACGCGCGCGGCCGCGGTCCGGGCGAGCAGAAGACGGCGTAACCGCCGCGCGGGAACGACGAATCCGCACGAACAACGAGGAAGGGGCCCCGGTCGACCGACCGGGGCCCCTTCCTCGTCTGCCAGGTGCCGGCGTCAGGCCTTGACGCGCACGTCCTTGCGGAGCTTGGCCGCGGTCGCGGCCGCGTCCTCGGGGCTGCTCGCCTTGCCGGTCATGGCGGATGCGAAGTCGACCGGCATCACCAGTCCGAGGGTGCTGTGGTCACCCCAGATGCAGACCGGCATCGTCATGTCCTTGGGGGCGCCGGCCGTGCCGCCCGACGTGCCCAGGTCGACCTTGATCTCCTGGCACTTGAGAACGGCGCCGTCGAGGCCGCTCGGGCTGTACGCCTTCGGGCTGCCGAGGAGCTCTCCGCCGTCGCTCTTCTCCTTCTCGGCGTTCTTCTTCATGTCCGCGAACATGTTGTCGACGGCCTTCTCGGGGTCGTCGATGGTGCCGTAGACGCCGCCGAAGCTGATCTGCTTCAGGGCGAGCGGGTTGCTCTTGTCCCCCGACTGGTAACCGGCGCTGACGTCCTTCGGGTTCTTCACGCCCCAGTTCTCGGCGTCCTTCAGATCCGACTTGGACATGCCGTCGTTCCCGGAGTCGTCGCTCTTCTTGTACTGGCCGTCGAGCACCGTCTCGGGCGTGATCAGCTTGTGTGGGCCGTCGTCCGCGACGCCGCCCCCGCCACCCCCGCCGATCAGGCCGATCGCGAAGAACGCGATCACCGCGATCACCGCGACGACCGCCACCGCGCCGATGATCAGGCCCGTCTTCTTGCCGCCGCCACCGGGGGCCGGAGGCTGCGGGGCGGCGCCATAGGGAGGCTGGCCGTACGGGGGCTGCTGGCCGTAGGGGTTCGGCTGGGGCGGGACGCCCGGGGCGGCGGGCTGCTGCGGGTAGCCGTAACCGGGCTGCGGCTGGGCGGGAGGGGCCTGCTGGGGGTAGCCGTAGCCGGGCTGGGGCGGTCCCTGTGGTGGCTGCTGGCCGTAGGGACCAGGCTGGCCGTACGGCCCCGGCTGCTGGGGCTGCCCGCCGTACGGGCCCGGCTGGTTGTTGCTCATTTCCTGGGTTCCCCTCCAGATGCTTATGTGTCCCTGACATCCTGGCCCAGGTACGGCGATGCCATGTCGTCGGGGTTGCCACCGTTACGAAACAAATGCGGTTCGGGACAGCGCCGTGACGCCTCTAAACTGGCCCCGTGACCGACAACGCTCAGCAGCAGACACCAGCGCCCGACACCGAACTGCCGACCCAGTACGCGCCGGCCGACGTAGAGGGGCCGCTGTACGAGCGCTGGGTAGAGCGGGGTTACTTCGAGGCGGACGAGAAGAGCGACAAGCCGCCGTTCACCGTCGTCATCCCCCCGCCGAACGTCACCGGCTCGCTCCACCTGGGGCACGCCTTCGAGCACACGCTCATCGACGCCCTCACGCGCCGCAAGCGCATGCAGGGTCACGAGACGCTGTGGCAGCCCGGCATGGACCACGCCGGCATCGCCACCCAGAACGTAGTCGAGCGCGAACTCGGCAAGGAGGGCAAGTCCCGGCACGACCTCGGCCGCGAGGCCTTCGTCGAGCGTGTCTGGCAGTGGAAGAACGAGTCCGGCGGGCAGATCTCCGGCCAGATGCGCCGCCTCGGCGACGGCGTCGCCTGGTCGCGCGAGCGCTTCACCATGGACGAGGGGCTGTCGCAGGCCGTTCAGACCATCTTCAAGCGGCTCTACGACGACGAACTCATCTACCGCGCCGAGCGCATCATCAACTGGTGCCCCCGGTGCCTGACCGCCATCTCCGACATCGAGGTCGAGTACCAGGACGACGACGGCGAGCTGGTCTCGATGAAGTACGGCGACGGGGACGACACCATCGTCGTCGCCACCACCCGTGCCGAGACCATGCTCGGTGACACCGCCGTCGCCGTTCACCCCGACGACGAGCGCTACCGCCACCTCGTCGGCAAGCTCATCAAGCTGCCGCTCACCGGCCGTTCCATCCCGGTCGTCGCGGACGAGCACGTCGACCCCGAGTTCGGCACCGGCGCCGTCAAGGTCACCCCGGCCCACGACCCGAACGACTTCGAGATCGGCCGGCGCCACGACCTGCCCGCCATCACCGTGATGGACGAGCACGCCGTCATCACCGTCCACGGCCCCTTCCAGGGCCTGGACCGCTTCGAGGCCCGCTCCGCCATCGTCGGCGCGCTGCGCGCCGAGGGCCGGATCGTCGCCGAGAAGCGCCCGTACGTCCACTCCGTCGGCCACTGCTCGCGCTGCAAGACCACCGTCGAGCCGCGCCTGTCCATGCAGTGGTGGGTCAAGGTCGGTCCGCTGGCCAAGGCCGCCGGCGACGCCGTCCGGGACGGCCGCGTCAAGATCCATCCGCAGGAGATGGAGAAGCGGTACTTCGACTGGGTCGACAACCTCCACGACTGGTGCATCTCACGGCAGTTGTGGTGGGGCCACCGCATCCCCGTCTGGTACGGGCCGAACGGCGAGGTCGTCTGCGTCGGACCCGACGAGCAGCCGCCCGGCACCGAGGCCGAGGGCTGGAAGCAGGACACCGACGTCCTCGACACCTGGTTCTCCTCCGGCCTGTGGCCGTTCTCGACCCTCGGCTGGCCCGAGCAGACCGAGAGCCTCGCGAAGTTCTACCCGAACTCCGTCCTGGTCACCGGCTACGACATCCTCTTCTTCTGGGTCGCCCGGATGATGATGTTCGGCCTGTACGCGATGGACGGCACCCCGCCGTTCCACACCATCGCCCTGCACGGCATGGTCCGCGACCAGTTCGGCAAGAAGATGTCGAAGTCCTTCGGCAACGCGGTCAACCCGCTGGACTGGATGGACAAGTACGGCTCCGACGCCCTCCGGTTCACCCTGGCCCGCGGCGCCAACCCCGGTGTCGACGTGCCGATCGGCGAGGACTGGGTCCAGGGTTCGCGCAACTTCGCCAACAAGATCTGGAACGCCACCCGTTTCGCGCTGATGAACGGCGCGACGGTGGACGGACCGCTGCCGGACGCCTCGAAGATGTCGGCGACCGACCGCTGGATCCTGTCCCGGCTGAACTCGGTGGTCGCCGAAGTCGACGCGTACTACGAGGACTTCCAGTTCGCCAAGCTGTCGGACGCCCTGTTCCACTTCGCCTGGGACGAGGTCTTCGACTGGTACGTCGAGCTGTCCAAGACGACGTTCCAGGCGGGCGGCGAGCCGGCCGAGGTCTCCAAGCGCGTCCTGGGCGAGGTCCTGGACGTCACGCTGAAGCTGCTGCACCCGGTGGTCCCGTTCGTCACGGAGACGCTGTGGACGACGCTGACGGGCGGTGAGTCCGTCGTCATCGCCGAGTGGCCGACCGACAGCGGCTTCCGGGACGCGGCCGCCGAGCGGGAGATCGAGACCCTCCAGTCCGTCATCACCGAGGTCCGCCGCTTCCGCGCCGACCAGGGGCTCCAGCCGGGCCAGCGCGTCCCGGCCAGCCTGGCCCTGGACGGCACGGCGCTGGCCACGCACGAGCCGGCCATCCGGCAGCTGCTGCGCCTCCAGCCGGAGGGCGACGGATTCACCGCCACGGCGACGCTGCCGGTCGCGGGTGTCGAGGTCGCGCTGGACCTGTCCGGGGCGATCGACGTCGCCGCGGAGCGTAAGCGGCTGGCGAAGGACTTGGCCGCCGCGGAGAAGGAGAAGGCCCAGGCGAACGGCAAGCTCGGCAACGAGGCGTTCCTGGCGAAGGCGCCCGACCACGTGGTCGAGAAGATCCGTACGCGGCTGGCCAAGGCCGAGGAGGACATCACACGGATCGCGGCGCAGCTGGAGCGGCTGCCGCAAGGCTAGAGCCGAGACCGGAAACGTTCAGCGGCAGCACTGGCGCGCGGCCCGCGGACGGATCCACGCGAAGGCAACGAAGGCCCCCGGAGTCATGCGACTCCGGGGGCCTTCGCCCAGAATGTCGGCGACCCTCCGTACACTTGGCCCCGTGAGTGAGCTCCCCCCGGACAGCAGCGGCCAGCCAGACCCTCTCGACACCTTTGACGAGATCATCGCCACGGAGACCGAACGCGACCCCGATCTCGCGGTCATCGAGGCCGGCAGCCGCACCCTGCGGACCCAGGGCGGTCCGTCGCAGGCGGACGACCCCGGGCGCCCGGAGGACCCCGAGGTCGACAAGGCGCTGCGCGAGGTCGAAGGGGAGCTGGCCACCCGCTGGGGCGAGACCAAGCTGGAGCCCTCGGTCAGCCGGATCGCCGCGCTGATGGACGTCCTGGGCGAGCCGCAGCGGTCCTACCCGTCCCTCCACATCACCGGCACCAACGGCAAGACCTCCACCGCCCGCATGATCGAGGCCCTGCTCGGCGCCTTCGACCTGCGCACCGGCCGGTACACCTCCCCGCACGTGCAGTCGGTCACCGAGCGGATCAGCCTGGACGGCGCGCCGATCTCCGCCGAGCGGTTCGTCGAGACGTATCACGACATCAAGCCCTACGTGGAGATGGTCGACGCCTCGCAGGAGTACCGGCTGTCCTTCTTCGAGGTGCTGACCGGCATGGCGTACGCCGCCTTCGCCGACGCGCCGGTCGACGTGGCCGTCGTGGAGGTCGGGATGGGCGGCAGCTGGGACGCCACGAACGTCATCGACGGTGACGTCGCCGTGGTGACCCCCATCGACCTGGATCACACCGACCGCCTGGGCACCACGCCCGGCGAGATCGCCGGGGAGAAGGCCGGCATCATCAAGCAGGACGCGACGGTGATCATGGCCCAGCAGCCGGTGGACGCCGCGCAGGTCCTGCTGAAGAAGGCCGTGGAGGTCGACGCGACGGTCGCCCGCGAGGGGCTGGAGTTCGGTGTCGTGGCCCGCCGGGTGGCCGTGGGCGGACAGCTGCTGACCCTGCGCGGCCTGGGCGGCGACTACACCGAGGTGTACCTGCCGCTGCACGGCCCCCACCAGGCGCACAACGCCGCCGTGGCGCTCGCCGCCGTCGAGGCGTTCTTCGGCGTCGGCGCGCAGCGCGCCCAGCCGCTGGACGTGGACACCGTGCGCAAGGCGTTCGCGGCCGTGTCCTCGCCGGGCCGGATGGAGGTCGTACGGCGCTCGCCGACCGTGGTGCTGGACGCCGCGCACAACCCGGCGGGCGCGCGGGTGACCGCCGAGGCGGTCCGGGAGGCGTTCGACTTCAGCCGGCTGATCGGGGTGGTCGGGGCCAGCGGCGACAAGAACGTGCGCGGTCTGCTGGAGGCCTTCGAGCCGATCTTCGCGGAGATCGTGGTCACGCAGAACTCCAGCCACCGGGCGATGGACGCCGACGAGCTGGCCGCGCTCGCCGTCGAGGTGTTCGGCGAGGAGCGGGTCCAGGTCGAGCCGCGGCTGCCGGACGCGCTGGAGGCCGCGATCACGCTCGCCGAGGAGGAGGGCGAGTTCGCCGGCGGCGGTGTGCTCGTCACCGGCTCCGTCATCACCGTCGGTGAGGCCCGACTGCTCCTGGGGAGGGGCTGACTTCTCGTGCGTACGCTGTGTTCCTCGACCCTGATCGGCGAGTTCTTCGTCATCGGCTTCGCCGCGCTGGTCGCGATGAAGGACCCCGGCCTGTCCATGGCGACCGTGTGGACGGTCAGCGGCATCGCGATGCTGCTGTGCCTGCTGCTGTGCGGTGTGGTGACCCGGCCCGCCGGTGTGATCCTCGGCTGGGTGCTCCAGTTCGCGCTGATCGCGTCCGGCCTGGTCGTGCCGATGATGTACTTCCTCGGTGCGGTCTTCGCGGCGCTGTGGTGGGCGTCGGTGCACTTCGGGCGGAAGATCGAGGAGGCCAAGGCCAGGTTCGCGGCCCAGGCCGCCGAGGTCGGCCCTCCGGCTGACGCTGCGTGACAGGAGCGGTGACACGCCCTGTAACCTCGTCCCACCGCACATCTGCCAGGTGAAGGAGCCACCCGTGACCCAGCGCACCCTCGTCATCCTCAAGCCCGACGCCGTCCGTCGTGGCCTGACCGGCGAGATCATCAGCCGTATCGAGCGCAAGGCCGGCTGGCAGATCACCGCGCTGGACCTGCGCACCCTGGACACGGAGACCTTGGAGCAGCACTACGGCGAGCACAAGGGCAAGCCCTTCTACGAGCCGCTGATGGTGTTCATGGCCTCCGGTCCGGTCGTCGTCATGATCGTCGAGGGCGAGCGGGTCATCGAGGGCGTGCGAGCGCTGGCCGGCCCGACCGACCCGATCGCCGCCGCTCCGGGTTCGATCCGCGGCGACTACGGCGTGATCGTCCGGGAGAACCTGATCCACGCCTCCGACTCCGAGGAGTCCGCCGAGCGCGAGGTGAAGATCTTCTTCCCCGGCCGCGGCTGACCCCCGAGCGCCTTCCCCGGCCCCGTCGAGCTGACATACCGTCAGCTCGGCCGCCCGCCTGGCCTGGGCGGCCGCACGAATCCGGCCGCCCGGTGGCATATGCGGTGCCGATCGGGGGAACGAGTGCCCCCGATGGACCGTCTCCAGAAGCGAGGCGGTACGCCATCTGCTGACAATGGCGGAGACCCTCGCGCAGTGTTCGTGCGGGCGCGTCTACGATGGAAGCCTTCACGTCACAGCACCCACCTCGCCGTACCTGAAATGCCGTCAAACGCTCCCAGGGAAGGCCAGACGAATCCTGATGGGGAACTCAATGTCGTTCATCGGCCGTGACATGGCTGTCGACCTCGGGACCGCCAACACGCTGGTGTACGTCAGGGGTCGCGGGATTGTACTCAACGAGCCGTCCGTCGTCGCGATCAACACCAACACCGGTGGGATCCTCGCGGTCGGCGCCGAGGCGAAGAAGATGATCGGGCGCACGCCGGGCAACATCGTCGCCGTGCGTCCGCTCAAGGACGGCGTGATCGCGGACTTCGAGATCACCGAGCGGATGCTCCGCTACTTCATTCTGAAGATCCACAAGCGACGGTATCTGGCTCGTCCGCGGGTCGTCGTCTGCGTGCCCTCCGGTATCACCGGCGTCGAGCGCCGCGCCGTCATCGAGGCTTCGTCCCAGGCCGGCGCGCGCCAGGTGCACATCATCGAGGAGCCGATGGCCGCGGCCATCGGCTCCGGCCTGCCGGTCCACGAGGCCACGGGCAACATGGTGGTGGACATCGGCGGCGGCACCACGGAGGTCGCGGTCATCTCGCTCGGCGGCATCGTCACCGCCCAGTCCATCCGCGTCGCGGGCGACGAGCTGGACAACGCCATCATCCAGCACGTCAAGAAGGAGTACTCGCTCCTGCTGGGCGAGCGGACGGCCGAACAGATCAAGCTCACGATCGGGTCGGCGTACGACCTCGACTCCGACGAGCACACCGAAATCCGCGGCCGTGACCTCGTCTCCGGGCTGCCGAAGACCGTCGTCATCTCGGCCGCCGAGGTGCGCAGGGCGATCGAGGAACCGGTCAACGCGATCGTCGACGCGGTCAAGACCACCCTCGACAAGTGCCCGCCGGAGCTCTCCGGCGACATCATGGACCGCGGAATCGTTCTGACCGGCGGCGGAGCTCTGCTGCGCGGCCTGGACGAGCGGCTGCGCAGTGAGACCGGCATGCCGATCCACATCGCCGAGGACCCGCTGGACAGCGTGGCGCTCGGCTCGGGCAAGTGCGTCGAGGAGTTCGAGGCACTCCAGCAGGTCCTGGACGCCCAGCCCCGCAGATGACACAACTCAGCGACTCCGCCGTACGAGATGATCTTTTCTCGTGCGGCGGATCGTTGATATAGAGGCATAAGCTCCCGCAAACGGGCCCCTTGGATTTGCGCGCGCAGACCGCGCTTCGCCGGGGCCACCCAGTTCCTATGAGGAAGGGCACGGCCGCCGCACGTGAGGGACACGAAAGAGAGCCGGCTGCTCCTGGTGCTGCTGATCGCCATCGCGTTCGCACTGATCACGGTGGACATCCGCGGCGGGGAGAACTCCCCGGTGGACGGTGCCCGGCGGGCCGCCGCCACCGTCTTCGGTCCGATCGAGAACGGCGTGTCGGCCGCGGTGAACCCGGTCGGCGACGCGGTCTCCGCGGTCCGCGACTCCGGCGAGCGCCACGACCGGCTCGCCGCGCTG
This sequence comes from Streptomyces sp. 6-11-2, assembly GCF_006540305.1. Taxonomy (GTDB): domain Bacteria; phylum Actinomycetota; class Actinomycetes; order Streptomycetales; family Streptomycetaceae; genus Streptomyces. The sequence continues at coordinate 4,737,201 of NZ_BJOR01000001.1, forward strand.
GAGAAGGAGAACGCCGCCCTCAAGGCCGAACTCGGCAGCGACGACCGCAAACGCAGCCGTCTCACCCAGCTGAACAAGATGCTCAAGCTGGCCGGCGACGGCCAGTACGGCATCAAGGGCGCCCAGGTCATCGCCATAGGGGCGTCCCAGGGCTTCTCCTGGACCATCACCATCGACGCCGGCGCCAACGACGGCCTCCAGCGCGACATGACCGTCCTCAACGCCGACGGACTGGTCGGCCGCGTCACCACCGTGGGCCCCAGCACCTCCACCGTGCTGCTCGCCAACGACCCCGACTTCACCGTCGGCACCCGTATGGAGGGCAGCGACGAACTCGGCTTCGCCTCCGGCCAGGGCGACCGCCCCCTGCGCGTGCAACTCCTCAACGGCAAGGCGGACGTGAAGAAGGGCGACCGCCTGGTCACCTTCGGCTCCCAGGGCAACAAGCCCTTCGTGCCGGGCGTCCCGGTCGGTGTCGTCTCCCGCGTCGACCCCTCCGGCGGCGACCTGACCCGCACCGTCTACGTCACGCCGTTCGTCGGCTTCACCAAGCTCGACGTCGTCGGCGTCGTCGTCCAGGCCCCGAAGAAGGACCCGCGTGACGAGGTCCTGCCACCGAAGCCCAAGCCGACCCCGACGCCCACGGTGACCGTGACGGTCACCCCGTCCGCCGACGCCTACGCCAACGACTATCCGCAGCAGTAGGAGCTTCACGTCCCATGCGCCCCAACCGGATCCTGCTCTCCAGCGCGCTGGTCGTCGTCGCCCTGGTGATCCAGGTGAGTGTCCTGTCCCGGCTGCACCTGCCCGGAGCCGTCCCCGACCTGCTCCTGCTCACCGTCCTCGGCCTGGCCATGGTCTACGGCCACATCGGCGGCGCCCTGGTCGGCTTCGGCGCCGGACTGCTCGCCGACATCGCCCCGCCCGCCGACCACGCCGCCGGCCGCTACGCCCTCGTACTGTGCGTCATCGGCTACCTCGCCGGACTCATCAAACCCGAGACCGGCCAGGTCAAGTCGGCCACCGGCCCCATGGCCGTGGTGGTGGCCGCCGCCATCGGCTCCACCCTCCTGTACGCGGGCGTCGGCGCCCTCGTCGGCGACACCGCCGCACGCCATGTCGGCCTGGGCGGACTGCTGCTGACGGCCGCCGTGTACGACCTGCTGCTCGCCCCCTTCGTCGTGCCCGGGATCATGTGGCTGGCCAGGCGCGCGGAGAACGATCCGCTCGCCGACTCCGGCTCCGCCGCCAAGAAGACCGACATCTCCTCCGGCTGGCTCTCCTCCGGCACCGGACTGAGCATCGGGGGCCGGCGCGGCGCGCTCGGCAGTCTGAAGGCCAAGGCCCGCACCCGCACCACTCGGGTCGGCCGCATCAAGGGGGTCAAGCGGCTGTGACAGCACGGCAGTCGGCCGCCCCGCCGGCCGCACAGGTCCGTTACACGCTCTGAGAGGGGGAGGCAGCACCCGTGACCGCCCACCCGTCTCCCACCACTTTTCCAAGGAATGGGCTTCGCCCATGACAAATATTCCTGAAACCGGTCGGACCCCACGCGTCCAGACCCGGCTCGTCGTCATCCAGATCCTCGTCCTCTCCCTGCTCGGCACGCTCGGCGGCCGGCTGTGGTACCTCCAGATCCGCGAGGGTGCCCAGTACCAGAAAGAGGCCTCCGGCAACCACGTCCAGCAGGTCGTCCAGCCCGCCGTGCGCGGCTCCATCCTGGACGCCCGCGGTGTGCCGCTCGCCGACAACGAGACCCGGCTGGTGGTCTCCGCCTCCCGCACCGACCTGCTGAAGCAGAAGGACGACGGCAAGGCGGTCCTCACCAAGCTCGCCGGCGTCCTCGGCATGGACGTCGACGAGGTCATGACGAAGGTCCGGCTGTGCGACTCCAAGACCCCGCAGCCCTGCTGGAACGGCTCGCCGTACCAGCCCATCCCCATCACCGACGAGGCCACCCCCCGCCAGGCCCTGCAGATCCGCGAACGCGCCGAGGACTTCCCCGGCATCACCGCCGAGCCCGAGGCCGTGCGCCGCTACCCCGGGCCCGGCAAGTCCAACTCCGCCCAGGTCCTCGGCTATCTCTCACCGGTCACCGACGACGAGATCCAGAAGGCCAAGGACACCGACTCGCCCTACCTGCGCTCCGACATGGTCGGCCGCTCCGGGCTGGAACGGCAGTACGACAAGGAACTGCGCGGCAAGGCCGGCGTCACCCGCTACGAGGTCGACAACCTCGGCCGCGTCATCGGCAAGGCCCAGTCGGACGCCGCCGAGTCCGGCTCCAGCCTGGTCACCAGCATCGACTCCCGCGTCCAGCGGATCGCCGAGTACGAGCTGGACAAGGCGATGAAGGCCGCCCGGACCCAGTGGGACAAGATCACCAACAAGAACTACAAGGCCGACTCCGGGGCCGTCGTCGTGATGGAGGCCAGGACCGGCCGCATCGTCGCCATGGCGTCCGCCCCCACATACGACCCGAACGCCTGGGTCGGCGGCATCTCCGCCAAGGACTACAAGGCGCTCACCGGCAAGGACTCCGACTACCCGCTGCTGAACCGGGCCATCCAGGGGCAGTCCGCGCCCGGCTCGACCTTCAAGGTGGTCTCCACGGCCGCCGCGGTCGAGGCCGGCTACGACTTCAACGGCAACTACCCCTGCACCAGCTCCTACTCGGTCGGCAACCAGGTCTTCAAGAACTTCGAGGGGGAGAGCTTCGGTCCGATCTCACTCGGCCGGGCCCTGGAGGTCTCCTGCGACACCGTCTTCTACTACCTCTCGGACACCGAGTGGAAGAAGGACGGCGGCATCAACCCCAAGAAGGGCAAGCCGAAGGACTACTTCTACAAGGCCGCCCACCAGTTCGGCCTCGGCAAGGAGACCGGCATCGACCTGCCGGGCGAGGTCACCGGCCGCGTCCCCGACCGCGAGTGGAAGCAGCGGTACTGGGAGGCCAACAAGGACAACTGGTGCGAGACCGGCAAGAAGGACGGCAGCTACGTCGAGAAGATCGCCTACGAGAACTGCCTCGAGGGCAACAAGCTGCGCGAGGGCGACTCGATCAACTACTCCATCGGTCAGGGCGACACCCTCCTCACCCCGATCCAGGAGGCCGTCATCTACGGCGCGATCTCCAACGGCGGCACCATGTACACGCCGAGCATCGGCAAGGCGATCGTCAGCTCCGACGGCAAGCACATCACCGAGATCAAGCCGAAGTCCCACGGCAAGCTGCCCATCACCAAGGCCACCCGCGACATGATGGACCAGGCCCTGGCCGGCGTGGCCACCCGCGGTACCGCCGCCTGGAAGTTCGCCGGCTGGCCGCAGGACAAGATCCCGCTGCACGCCAAGACCGGTACCGCCGAGGTCTACGGCAAGCAGACCACGTCCTGGCTGGCCACCTACAGCAAGGACTACACGGTCATCATGACCATCGCCCAGGCCGGTACCGGCTCCGGCGCCTCCGGTGAGGCCGTCCGCAACATCTACAGCGCCATGTACGGCGTCCAGGCCGACGGCTCCATCGACAACAAGAAGGCCCTGCTGGCCACCCCGCAGAAGAGCCTGCCGCAGATCCGGCCCGACGGCTCGATCGCCGCCGCGAAGGTCCCCGCCGACCCGGCCAAGGACCAGGAGGAGATCGCCAAGCAGGCCGCCGAGCAGGCCGGGCAGGGCGGCGGCACCACCGCGAACGACCAGCAGGGTGGCACCGCACCGAACGACCAGCAGCCGCCTGCGACCACTGCCTCGCCCCCCACAGGCAACCGCGACACCCGCAGGCGCCAGCGCCGAAGGGGAAGCCGGAGGATGACCGCATGACCGGCGCGAACAGCTTCTCCATCTCCGGGTACGGCCCCGAAAAGGGCGGCTGGACACGGGTCTTCGCCCGCGACTCGGCCGCCCGCCGGCTCGACTGGCCGATACTGTTCTGCGCGCTGGCGCTGTCCGCGATCGGCGCCGCCCTGGTCTACTCCGCCACCCGCAACCGCACCGGCATCAACCAGGGCGACCCGTACTACTTCCTGATCCGGCACCTCATGAACACCGGCATCGGGTTCGCCCTGATGATCGGCACCGTCTGGCTCGGCCACCGCACCCTGCGCAACGTCGTGCCCATCCTGTACGGGCTCTCGGTCCTCGGCGTGCTGCTGGTGCTCACCCCGCTCGGCGCCACCATCAACGGCAACCGCAACTGGATCGTCCTCGGCGGCGGCTTCTCCCTCCAGCCCTCCGAGTTCGTGAAGGTCACGATCATTCTGGGCATGGCGATGCTGCTCGCGGCACGGGTCGACGCGGGCGACAAGATGTACCCCGACCACCGCACGGTCCTTCAGGCGCTCGGCCTCGCCTCCGTACCGATCATGGTCGTGCTGCTCATGCCCGACCTCGGCACGGTCCTGGTCCTGCTGACCATCATCCTCGGCGTGCTGCTCGCCTCCGGCACCTCCAATCGCTGGGTCTTCGGCCTGCTCACCGCCGGCGTCGTCGGCTGCATCGCCGTCTGGCAACTGCACATCCTGGACCAGTACCAGATCAACCGGTTCGCCGCCTTCGCCAACCCCAGCCTCGACCCGGCCGGCGTCGGCTACAACACCAACCAGGCCCGCATCGCCATCGGCTCCGGCGGCCTGACCGGCGCGGGCCTCTTCCACGGCTCCCAGACCACCGGCCAGTTCGTTCCCGAACAGCAGACCGACTTCGTCTTCACGGTCGCGGGCGAGGAACTCGGCTTCCTCGGCGCCGGCCTGATCATCCTGCTGCTCGGCATCGTGCTCTGGCGCGCCTGCCGCATCGCCCGCGAGACGACCGAGCTGTACGGCACGATCGTCGCCGCCGGAATCGTCGCCTGGTTCGCCTTCCAGTCCTTCGAGAACATCGGCATGACCTTGGGCATCATGCCGGTCACCGGCCTGCCCCTGCCCTTCGTCTCCTACGGCGGCTCGTCGATGTTCGCGGTCTGGGTGGCGGTCGGACTGCTCCAGTCGATCAGAGTGCAGCGGCCCATGTCGGCGTAGCGGCGGCGACCCGCGCCCGGACCCCTGCCGCCGGGGCCGGACCCGCACTAGATTCGGGTCATGGCGGACATCAAGGCGAAAAGGGAGATCGAGCGGAAGTACGAGGCCGGCGACGGCGGACTCCCCGACCTGACCGGCGTCGGCCCGGTGGCGGCCGTCGTCGACCAGGGCGTCGCCGAACTCGACGCCGTCTACTACGACACCCCCGACGAACGCCTCACCGCCGACGGACTCACCCTGCGCCGCCGCACCGGCGGCGCCGACGCCGGCTGGCACCTGAAGTTCCCGGTCAGCCCCGGCGTACGCGACGAGATCCACGCCCCCCTCTCCGACACCGTGCCCCCCGCCCTCGCCGGACTCGTCCGCTCCCGCGTCCGCGACGCCGAACTGCTCCCACTGGTCCGCATCCGCTCCCGCCGGGGGATCAGCCACCTCGTCGACGCCGACGGCACCCCGCTCGCCGAGGTCGCCGTCGACGCCGTACGGGCCGAACGGCTGACCGGTCACGGCGGCGCCGCCCAGTGGACCGAGATCGAGGTGGAACTCGCCGACGACGGCGACCCGGCGCTCCTCGACGCCGTCGGCAAACGCCTGCGCAAGGCGGGCGTACGCCCCTCCCCGGCGGCCTCCAAACTGGCCCGCGCCCTGACCGAGACCGCCCCGCCGGACCGCCCCCGCCCCACGGCGGCCGGCCACGCGGCCCCCACGACGGCCGGCGACCACGTCCTCGCCTACCTGCGCGCCCAGCGCGACGCCCTCGTCGCACTCGACCCCGCCGTACGCCGGGACGAGTACGACTCCGTCCACCAAATGCGCGTAGCCACCCGCCGCCTGCGCAGCGCCCTGCGCACCTACCGCAAGGTCCTGGACCGGACCACCACCGACCCGGTCCGCGCGGAACTGAAATGGCTCGGCACCGAACTCGGGCTCGGCCGCGACCAGGAAGTCCTCGCCGAACGCCTCACCACCGGCCTCGACGAACTGCCCTACACCCTGATCACCGGCCCCGTCCGCACCCGGCTGCGCACCTGGTCGCGGAGCGCCCGCGGCGACGCGCGCCGCCGCCTCCTCGCCGACCTCGACAGCGACCGCCACCTGGCCCTCCTCGACACACTCGACGCCCTGCTGGCCGACCCGCCGCTGCGCCCGGCCGCCGCCGGGAAGCCGGCCAAGGTGATCACCAAGGCCGTGCACAAGGACTTCGCGGCGCTCTCCGCCCTGCTCCGGCACGCCCTCGACCTGCCACCCGGCCACGACCGCGACCTCGCCCTGCACGAGGCCCGCAAGAAGGCCAAGGCCACCCGGTACGCGGCCGAGGCGGCCGTACCCGCCCTCGGCGATCCGGCCGTCGGCCTGGTGAAGGCGGCGAAGTCGCTGCAGAGCCTGCTCGGCGACCACCAGGACAGCGTCATGGCCCGCCGGACCCTGCGCGAGCTGGCCGGCCAGGCGCACGAGGCGGGGGAGAGCGCGTTCACGTACGGGGTGCTCCACGGACGCGAGGAGCAGAGTGCGGCCGAGCTGGAGGCCCGGCTGCCGGAAACCTGGCGGGCGATCGAGAAGGGGACGGCCCTCTGAGCGCTCCCGCGACCGCCTGCCGGGCGTTCGGGACAGGTCCGGGACCGGGTTACGCTTGGTGGTCCCCCCTGTCAGCTCACGAAGGTCCGTCGAGATGCCTGCCGAAGCCGCCGAGACCGTCGAGTCTGTGTTCCCGCAGCTCGAAGCTCTGCTCCCGCATGTGCAGAAGCCGATCCAGTACGTCGGCGGAGAACTCAACTCCACGGTCAAGCCCTGGGAGTCCTGCGATGTCCGCTGGGCGCTCATGTACCCGGACGCCTACGAGGTCGGCCTGCCCAACCAGGGCGTCATGATCCTCTACGAGGTCCTCAACGAGCGCGAGGGTGTCCTGGCCGAGCGCACCTACAGCGTGTGGCCCGACCTGGAGGCGCTGATGCGGGAGCACGGCGTCCCGCAGTTCACGGTGGACGGCCACCGTCCGGTGAAGGCCTTCGACGTCTTCGGCCTGTCCTTCTCCACGGAGCTGGGCTACACGAACATGCTGACGGCCCTGGACCTGGCCGGAATCCCGCTGGAGGCCAGGGACCGCACGATCGACGACCCGATCGTGATGGCGGGCGGCCACGCCGCCTTCAACCCCGAGCCGATCGCCGACTTCATCGACTGCGCGGTCATCGGTGACGGTGAGCAGGCGGTGCTGGAGGTCACGGAGATCATCCGCGCCTGGAAGGCGGAGGGCCGCCCGGGCGGGCGCGAGGAACTCCTCTTCCGCCTGGCGAGGACGGGCGGGGTGTACGTGCCCGGCTTCTACGACGTCGAGTACCTCCCCGACGGCCGTATCGGCCGCGTGGTCCCCAACAAGTCGGGCGTCCCGTGGCGTGTGTCGAAGCACACGGTGATGGACCTGGACGAGTGGCCGTACCCCAAGCAGCCGCTGGTGCCGCTGGCGGAGACGGTCCACGAGCGCATGTCGGTCGAGATCTTCCGCGGCTGCACGCGGGGGTGCCGCTTCTGCCAGGCCGGCATGATCACCCGCCCGGTGCGCGAGCGCTCCATCACGGGCATCGGCGACATGGTGGAGGCCGGCCTGAAGGCGACCGGCTTCGAGGAGGTGGGCCTGCTCTCCCTGTCCTCGGCCGACCACTCGGAGATCGGCGACCTCGCCAAGGGCCTCGCCGACCGCTACGAGGCCGACAAGATCGGCCTCTCGCTGCCCTCCACCCGTGTGGACGCCTTCAACATCGACCTGGCGAACGAGCTGACCCGCAACGGCCGCCGCTCGGGCCTCACCTTCGCCCCGGAGGGCGGCTCGGAGCGCATCCGCAAGGTCATCAACAAGATGGTCTCGGAGGACGACCTGATCCGCACCGTCGCCACGGCCTACGGCAACGGCTGGCGCCAGGTGAAGCTGTACTTCATGTGCGGTCTGCCCACGGAGACGGACGAGGACGTCCTCCAGATCGCCGACATGGCGACCCGCGTGATCCAGAAGGGCCGCGAGGTGTCCGGCTCCAACGACATCCGCTGCACGGTCTCGATCGGCGGCTTCGTCCCCAAGCCGCACACCCCGTTCCAGTGGGCGCCCCAGCTCTCCTCCGAGGGGACGGACGCCCGCCTGGAGAAGCTCCGCGACAAGATCCGCGGCGACAAGAAGTACGGCCGCTCGATCGGCTTCCGCTACCACGACGGCAAGCCCGGCATCGTCGAGGGCCTGCTCTCCCGCGGCGACCGCCGGATCGGCGCCGTCATCCGCGCGGTCTACGACGACGGCGGCCGCTTCGACGGCTGGCGCGAGCACTTCTCCTACGACCGCTGGATGGCCGGCGCGGACAAGGCCCTCGCCCCCTTCGGCGTGGACGTCGACTGGTACACCACCCGCGAGCGCACCTACGAGGAGGTCCTCCCCTGGGACCACCTCGACTCCGGTCTCGACAAGGACTGGCTCTGGGAGGACTGGCAGGACGCCCTCGACGAGACCGAGGTCGAGGACTGCCGCTGGACCCCCTGCTTCGATTGCGGGGTATGTCCGCAGATGGACACGGCCATACAAATCGGCCCGACCGGCAAGAAGTTGCTGCCTCTGACGGTCAAGAACGCGGCCCCGGCACCTGCGTCGAGCGGTCACGCGCACTGAGCTGCGCGAGGCACTCGAACGGGTGGTTGAGGCGCTGGTAGGGGCGAGCGAGGACGAGGTGGCCGCTGCCTTTGCCGCGTGGCCTGTTGAGCCCCCTTCCCTGATGGGGAGGGGGCTCGCCGGTATCCGGGCGCCGCGAGTAAGCCTGTCAGGAGGTGAGGATGGAGATGCCGTCTCCGAGCAGTTTCAGCCCGAGGACGAAGAACAGGACCGCCATCACGGCGACATTGTGCTGAGCTGCCCAGTTTTTCCAGCTGCCGAGCGTGGTCCTGGCCCGCTCTCCCCCGAGCAGGAAAACTCCCAGTGGGGCCAGCAGGCCGAGGGTGGCGATCAGGACGAAGATCGCCAGAGATGCGATCTGCTGCCCTACCGGCAGGCCGGCTGAGCCGATCGCGGCGCCGGCGGCGATGGTCAGCGGGGCGTTCTTGGCGTTGAGCGCGGCCAGGGCCAGCCCCAGTGCGAAGACCTTGACCGGCGTGAGGCGGTCGATCGCGCTCATCCACTTCGGCAGCTGAGCTTGCGAGGAATCCCTTGGGCGCCGGTGCCATTGCCGGGCGCCGAAGAGGACGAGGCACAGGCCCAGGACGAGCTTGAGGACTCCCACCCAGGTGGCCGGGTGGTTGCGGGCGGAGGCGCCTGCCGGGGAAGCGATCGCCAGCATCACCGCGCCCAGTGCCGCGAGTCCCAGGATCCAGCCGACGGTGAAGAGGACGCCGTTGAGACGTCCTCGGGGCGTGGCGAGTATGAGGATGACGGCGATGATCGGGAGGGGACTGACCGCGACGGCCGCCGCGAAACCCAGCACGTCACCGAGAACTGCGCCCATGGTTGCCTCCGCGTGAGGTCAGGGTGGCGATCCAGTTGAGTAGGGCTTGGCGCGTGAGCAGGGCTTGGCGCGAGAGGGTGCCCCGACCGCCTCGGCGGCGCAACGGGTCGGTGTGCGATCGGTCGCGCCACCGTCTCCACGGCCGCGCGGAAGCGGCTGCCCGGGAATGGTGACGACGACGTACTCGGCACGTCCATTCCATCTTCCTGCGCTCGGCCGGATCTGTCCTCGGGTGCTTTTCGGGGCGGGAGGGATCAGGCTGGACGCCGTAGTGCCGGACTCTCCCGGTCATCCACCTCGGGTGACCACAGTGCCCAGGGCCCGGGATGCGAGGCGGTGCATCCGTGGTGAGGATTGACATGTGGGGGCGATGGCGCCTCATGTCCGGGTGCTTGGCGACCCTCGCACCGAACCGTGGCAGGAGAGTTTCACGATGACTGCGACGACAGGTGCAGCCCAGCCGGCGCGCCCCGAGCGGCCGGGCAGGTCGGATGGGGTCTGCAGCGAGTTCACCGTTTTCACCGAGATCAAGCCGGGCCATGCGGACGCGCTGCGTGAGGATCTCGCCGCGATGGCCGACGCGGCGGATGACGAGAGGGTCCATGCGGCGCTGCGTCAGATCGGCACCCTGCATGACGCACGGCATGTGATCTTCGACAACGACACCCGCTTCATGTTCGCCAGCGTCTTCGACGGCTCCTGGGACACGTACATCGACGACTTCGCCAAGACGGTGGTCGGGGAACGCTTCGACAAGGTCTTCTCGCACAGCGTGGGGTTCCCCGGCGTCAAGGATCCCGGGGTGAAGGACTGGTTCATCGCCCACCAGGCGCCCGCGGGGGTCTTCGTCAGCGCCTATCCCGATCTGACCGTTCAGCAGATCTTCAAGGACCACCGTGTGGACGACGCGTTCCAGGAGGTGCTGGACACCCCCGAGTTCCGGTCGGCCCTGGAGAACCCGGCCAACGCGGAGTTGGTGGCCACGCCTGCCTTCCGGAAGCTGTTGGAGGAAGCCTCGGCCTAGCGACCGATGTGGAGGGCACAAGCGATCATGAACACAGCGGACAGCGGCAGCGCGGCCGGCGTGAGCATCGAGATCGACGACGTCCAGAGCGGGGCGCTGCGTCCGAGGCCCGTGCCGTACGAGGGAAAGTTCGTCTTCCTGCGTGTCGATGACCGTGATGCCGGACGCGCCCTGCTGCGGCGGCTGCTCCCGGTGACCTCGGGTGGTCTGCCCAGCGCGGACCGGAGCCAGGATGCCTGGGTCGCTGTGGCGTTCACCTACGAGGGGCTGAGGGCCCTGGGGGTGCCCCAGGAGTCGCTGGACAGCTTTCCGCGAGCGTTTCGTGAGGGCATGGCCGCTCGGGCGGAGCTGATCGGCGACGTGGGCGAGAGCGCGCCGGCCCACTGGGAGGCACCGTTCGGAACGGGCGATGTCCACATCGCGTTGAGTGCCCTCTCCTCCGATACGGCACAGCTGGACAAGGAGCTGGAGCGGGCCCGTGTCGCCTTCGAGGAGACACCCGGTGTCCGGGTGATCTGGCAGCAGGACGTCCACCAGCTCCCGACCGGGCGCACCACCTTCGGCTTCCGTGACGGCATCAGCCATCCGAACATCGAGGGCGTCGGACTGCCCGGTTCCAACCCGCGGGAGGCCCCCATCAAGGCCGGCGAGTTCATCCTCGGCTACCCCGATGAAACCGGCAGCCTGCCGCCCATGCCCAGCCCCGATGTGCTGGGGCGCAATGGGACCTACGCGGCCGTCCGCAAGATCCACACCAACGTGGCGGCCTGGCGCCGGTACCTGCGCGCGAACAGCTCCAGCGCCGAGGAGGAGGCACTCCTGGCGGCCAAGATGGTCGGGCGCTGGCCGAGCGGAGCGCCGTTGACGCTGACCCCGGAGCACGATGATCCGGAGCTGGCGGCTGATGCGCACCGCGTCAACGACTTCCTGTACCGGGAGAACGACGACCGGGGGTACCGGTGCCCCGCCGGTGCGCACATCCGGCGTACCAACCCTCGTGATTCCACCATCATCGGCGATGCGCGGATGCACCGCCTCATCCGCCGTGGGACCACCTACGGCCCGCCGCTGCCGGAGGGCGTGCTCGAGGACGACGGCGCCGACCGGGGCCTGGTCGGAGTCTTCCTCGGGGCCCATCTGGAACGGCAGTTTGAGTTCATCAAGGCCGAATGGGTCAACGACGGCAATTTCATCGGCTACCCCGGCGAGAAGGACCCCGTGGCCGGGCATCACGGCGGAACCGGCAGCGTCACCATCCCGGAGAAGCCGGTCCGGCGCCGTCTGCGGAACCTGCCCAGCTTCGTGGTCACCCGGGGCGGCGAGTACTGCTTTGTGCCGGGGCTGCGCGCTTTGCGCTGGCTCGCCGAACTGGAGGGCTGAGGGCAATTCCCTGCCCCTGAGGTGCGATCACGGTCTCCGGGAGGAGAGGTCGAAGTCATGGCCGCACAGTTCGTCCGCTACACGCCTGACGTCGAAGACGACGACCCGGACTTCGACCGCAACGTGCAGACGGTGATCGAGAAGACCGAGAGCTACATCGCCGAGTCGGTCGAGGCCGGCGGCACCGGGCGGGCCCTTCGCGACGCCCACGCCAAGGGCTACGGGCTGGTCCGAGGGGAAGTGGAGATCCTGGACGGACTGCCCCCCGAGTACGCCCAAGGAATCTACGCGACTCCGGGAACCCACGATGCGCTCATTCGCTTCTCCAACGGCTCGCCTCACGCCGGAGCCGACGCGCGGCTGGGCGCCGCCACCGGACTGGCGCTGAAGATGTTCGACATCCCCGGCCCGACCCTGCTGGAAGACGAACCGGACACGGGCACATTCGACTACGCCAACATCAACGGACCGATCTTCTTCTGCAACACAGTCGAGCACTACCTGTTCATCCAGGAACTGTTCCTGACCGCGCCGGCCTATTTCTCCCAGGGCCGTCCCGGAGCACATCGCTTCTTCACCGAGTTCGTGACCGGAAAGGGGACACTGGACCAGGACAACTGGGCGTGGGACGAGTTCCTGGCCTTCCTGCGTCTGTCCAAGACCCCTCCGGCGAACCTGCTGCTTTCGAGTTACTGGACGATGGGCGCGGTCCGGCACGGGGACTACATCGCCAAGGTGCGCATCACCCCCGAACCGTCCTCCGCTGCCGCGGTGGTCCGGCGTGCCATCGACCCGACCTCGGGGGTGGAGGTCTTCCGACCGGCCCTGCAAGCCGAGTTGCAGGAGCGGCCCTACGCCTTCGACATCCAGGTCCAGCTCTGCACCGACCTGGAGCGCATGCCGGTGGAGGACACCACCGTGGAGTGGCCCGAGCAGCTCTCGCCGTCCGTCACCGTGGCCAAGCTGCGGCTGCCGCGGCAGGACATCTCCGAGCCGGGGAATCTGGAGAAGATGGACGCACTGTCCTTCACGCCCTGGCGGGTCACCGCCGAGCACGCGCCCCTGGGCAACATCATGCGGGCCCGCAAGGAGGTCTACCGGCGATCCTCCCTGGCGCGCCACAAGCTCAACCAACAGCCGCGCACGGAGCCGCGAAGCGTCGACGAAGTACTTGGCCCGGCCCAATGAGGCCGACTGATGCAACGGCAAGCGCCCTCGACCGCCATCAAGTTGCTGCCTCTGACGGTCGGGAACGCGGCCCCGGCACCTGCGTCGAGCGGTCACGCGCACTGAGCTGCGCGAGGTACTCGCGTCCGGCTGCGTAGCCGGTTGAGCCCCTTCCCTGCCGGGAGGGGGCTTCAACGTGTTTGAGAAGTGGGGAACCGGTCAGATCAAGGCCGGAAACGAGTGGCTGCGGTGTGTGGCGGATTGTTTATATGACCTGTCACTTGCCGATCAATCGCTTGAGGTGTGAAGCCACTTGAAGAAGGTTCTGACCGCAATCGCCGCCGCTGTCATGGGTGTCACGATGTTCGGCGGAAATGCCCAGGCGGTGGATGTCACTCCGTTCAGCGCCACGAACTGCACCGGAAACGCGGGATCCACGGACGGGTCCGGGTCGGTTTGTATCACGGTGAACGGGACCGGGCTCAAGGTGGACAGCTTCTATCTGTCCAAGCAGTCGAACAACCGGGCCTGGACCGATTACGCGCACATCGACTTCACGGACGGGTCGGGTGGTTTTATGAGCCAAACCGTCAGCGCCGCGCGGGTCGAGAAGAAGACGGTCGGAACCACCTGGGGGCTTTCGGCGGCGGACGGCAGCAAGATCTGCGGGTATTGGCACAATTACCCGGGGACCAAGGCCTGCGCGACGATTCACAAGTAAGGCGATTCACGAGTGATCCGAGGCGCAGCGCGGGCGGAGCGGGCCGGTTCGGTCCGCTCCGTTGTCGTGTGCGGCGGGGTTGTCGTGTGCGGCCAGAGGGGGATCGGGGTCCGGCCTCTGCGGATTCCTGCCGAGTGACGTGTGGGCCTCGTGGATCCGGCGGGAGCGTCGCCGCGTCCTCTCGGGTATGGAACTGGAGAAGCGGGGGGCCGGGGAGCGGCCGCCCGAGGGGTGCCTCGTGGTGGCGGTCCGGATGCCCGTACGGATCGTGGTGCTGGTGCTGGTCGTGCCGGTGCGCATGGCGTGGGACGCGCTCGTCGTCGGCGGGCGGTTGCTGCGCGACACCGTGCTGCGGCCGCTCGGCCGGGCGCTCGCTCGGCTCGGGCGCGTACTGGTCGTCGTACCGCTCGTATGGACGTACCGGTGGGTGCTGACGCCGATCGGGCACGCGCTCGTGTGGCTCGCGCGGAGAGCCGGGGACGTGCTGGCGTGGGTGTACGCGCGCGTGCTCGCGCCGATCGGGCGTGCGGCCGAGTGGGTGCTGCGAAGGCTCGGGCTCGTGCTCGCCGCCGTGGGAGCAGCGGTGTTCGCCGGCACTGCCCGGCTCGTCCAGTGGCTCCTCGTGGCCCCCGGCAAGTGGTGCTGGACGTGGGTCCTCACGCCGGCCGGCCGTGCGCTCGCCCGGTGTGCGAGGGGAGTGTGGTGGGTTCTCGCGGCGGCGGCCGCCGGGGTCGGTGCGGTTCTGTACTGGGCCTGTCGTGTCCTGCTCGTCCTGCCCGCGCTCGCGCTGTGGCGGTGGGTCCTCACGCCGGCCGGCCGCGGACTCGCCCGGTGCGGGAGGGGACTGTGCCGGTGGGTGCTCGTCCCCGTCGGTCGCACCCTGGCCGTCGTCGGGCGGGAGGTGGCGGACGCCCTCGGGCACGCCTGGCGGGTGGCCGGGTGGATCTCCCTCGCCGTCGGGCGGTTCCTGGGGGCCGTCCTGCGCCGGCTCGTCGTGGAGCCGGTGCGCTGGGCGTACCGCCGGGTGCTCACGCCGCTCGGGCACGCCGTCCGGGACGCCGTCCTGCGCCCCGCGGCGCGGATCGCGCGCCAGGTGGGCCACTCCGCCCGGCAGGCTCTCGCCGCGGCGCGCGACATCGCCCGGCAGGCCCGAGCCGACCTGCGCCGGGCGCTCCTCGGGGAACCCCGGCCGGTGGCCCGTCGGGATCCTGTGGTGGCCGAGACGCGTACTCTAGAGACAAGGACCGGGCGCGAAGTCTCCCCGCCGACGCGAGGGTGATCCGGACGGGACGGCACCGGAAAGGTGCCGGACCGGACGCTCCCCGCCGTAGCGGGGTGGTGCCACGGACCGTCCGCCGTACACGAGGAGAAGTTCCACTGGGCAAGCGACAGCCCGAAGGCCCACCGCCCGCACCCGCGGTGCAGCGCATCCGACTGCGCTACACCAAGCGTGGCCGCCTCCGGTTCACCAGCCACCGTGACTTCCAGCGCGCCTTCGAGCGTGCGCTGCGCCGTGCCGAGGTACCGATGGCGTACTCGGCGGGGTTCACGCCGCACCCGAAGGTGTCCTACGCCAATGCCGCACCCACCGGCACGGGCAGTGAGGCGGAGTACCTGGAGATCGCGCTCACCGCGTCCCGCGACCCGGAGCGTCTGCGTGAGCTTCTCGACGAGTCGTTGCCCGCCGGGCTGGACGTCGTCGAGGCGGTCGAGGCCCGTACGTCGGGGCTCGCCGACCGGCTGACCGCTTCCGTGTGGGAGCTGCGGCTGGACGGTGTGGACCCGGCCGAGGCCGAACGTGCGGTCGCGGCCTTCAACGGGGCCGAGACCGTGGAAGTGCAGCGCCTGACCAAGAACGGCATGCGCACCTTCGACGCCCGGTCCGCGGTGGTGGACCTGGAGAGTGCGGAAACGAACGGTTCGGCGGCTGATGGGCCGAGCGACCAGCCTTGTGCGATACTGCGGCTGGTTGTTCGGCACGTGACGCCTGCCGTACGACCCGACGACGTCCTGTCCGGTCTCCGCGCCGTGGCCGACCTGGCGCCGCCGGTCCCCGCAGCGGTGACCAGGCTGGCGCAGGGGCTGCTCGATGAAGAGACCGGTACGGTGACCGACCCGCTCGCGCCCGACCGCGAGGCAGACCTGGCCGCCCCGGCCGATTCAGTGGGGGCCGCCGTTCCTGCCGCCGCGAAGGCGCCTGCGTAGGGACGGTTCCGCACCGGGACGTACGTCGAAGCGCCGCCCTCGTACTCGGGAGCCACCTGGGTCGGGCAGCGCACCGACCAGAAGACTTTCGCCAGGCCGTACACGACAAGGGGTACGGAACCGGCGAGACAGGACACAGAGAGCTCCCGTGCGGCGCCCGCGCCCCGGACGGCGGCCGGCGCCCATGGCACGGCCGCGGACGTCAACGGTGTCGATCGATGATCGGCGCCGGACCAGGCGCGGCGCCCGGGAGCCTGACGGGAGATACGCCCGCATGCTCGAACCGACCGAACCCATCGAGGGTTCCGAAGAACTGAACACTCCGAGCGACACCCTGCCGCCGCGTCGTCGGCGCCGTGCCGCTTCCCGCCCGGCGGGTCCGCCCGCCGCCGCGTCCTCCGAGGCCGCGGCCGAGATCACCGCTCCGGCCGTACCGGCCGCCGCCTCCGCGGAGCTCGCGGAGCAGGTGGAGGAGCAGGAGATTCCCGGGGCCGAGGCGGTCACCGGCGAGGCGACGGAGGAGGCGGCCGAGGCCGCCGCCCTCGTGGAAGCCGCCGCGGAGGCCGCGCCCGCGCGCCGTACGCGCCGCCGTGTCTCCGTGCCCGCCGGGACCCCCACGACCGCCCAGGGCGAGGCTGCCGCCGAGACCGTCGTGCCGGCGGCGGCCGTCGCCGAGACGCCGGCCACCGGGTCCGGTGCCGTCGAGACGTCCGCCGGGTCCGTGGAGGCCGGCGAGGCCGCCGCTCCGCGGCGTACCCGCCGGCGTGCCACCCGCAGCGTGTCCGCGCCCACCGCGTCCGCGGAGACGGTCGAGACGCTCGTCCCCGCCACGCCCGCGGAGAGCGCGGAGCGGCAGGAGAGTGCCGAGGCTGTCGCCGAGCCGGCGGCGGAGGCGCCCGCGCCCGCCGCTCGTACGCGGCGCCGCGCGACCCGGCGTGTGTCCACGCCCGCCGGTGCCCCCGCGCCGGCCGAGGCTTCCGAGGTCCCCGCGGTGAACGCCGCTCCCGAGGCGACGGCCCCCGAGCCCGCCGCCGAGGCCACGACCGCCGAGCCTGAGGTCGCTGCCCAGGCCGTGGAGGACGCTGCTCCGCGGCGTGCCCGTCGGCGTGCCACGCGCCGCGTGTCCGAGCCCGCCGCCTCGTCCGAGCCCGCCGTCTCGCCCGAGAGCGCGGCGGAGTCCGTGAGCGAGGCCCCCGCCGCCGAGGAGGCCACGGCCCCCGAGCCCGCCGCCGAGGTCGTGGAGGACGCTGCTCCGCGGCGTGCCCGCCGGCGTGCCACGCGCCGCGTGTCCGAGCCCGCCGCCCAGACCACGGGTGTCACCGAGACCCCCGCGGCCCGGTCCGCCGAGGCTCCCGGCGAGGACCAGGTCCCCGCCGCCGTCGCCTCCGCCGCCTCTGCCGCCGACGAGTCGCAGGCGCCCAAGGCGCCCGCCGCCGAGGCCGGGGCCGAGGAGACCGGGACGAGGCGCAGCCGGCGTCGGGTCGTGCGGCGTGCCGCGACCGGTTTCTCCGAGCCCGCCGCCGAGTCCGCCGCCGGCGACGGCGAGTCGTCGCGCCGGCCCGCGCGCCCCGCTGTCGCCGTGTTCCAGGCGCCCGTCTTCACCGAGCCGATGTTCCAGACCCCGGAGCGGGCCGCCGCCGCGGCGGCGGCCGAGGCCGCGGAGGTCGAGGAGCTTCCGGAGGAGCAGCCCGAGCAGCCCGAGCAGGCTGAGCAGGGCGGCTCGCGCCGCCGCCGTCGCCGCCGGGGTTCCGGTGGCGAGGAGCCCGAGACCCGGGTGGCCGGGAGCGCCGACGAGTCCGCCGAGGACGAGACGGAGGAGGAGGCCGCCGAGTCGGCCGAGGAAGCCGCCGAGGGCGAGGACGGCGAGGAGGCCGGTTCGCGCCGTCGCCGCCGTCGCGGTGGCCGCCGCCGTCGCCGGGGCGAGTCCGCCGAGGCCGGCGGGGACGAGTACGCGGAGGAGAGCGACGAGCTCGCCGCCGAGCAGGCCGCACAGGACGCCGAGGACACCGCCGAGCAGCTCGACGAGGACGACGAGGACGAGGCCGAGGCCGCGGAGTCGGCCGAGGAGGACGAGGGCCGGCAGGGGGGCGGTGGCTCCAGCAGCAGCCGCCGTCGCCGTCGGCGTCGTCGCCGGGCCGGTGACAGCGGCACGGACAACGAGCCGTCCGCCGACGACCCTGAGCGCACCGTCGTCAAGGTGCGCGAGCCCCGCAAGGCCGCCGAGCCGTCCGACGAGGTGCAGTCCATCAAGGGCTCGACCCGCCTGGAGGCCAAGAAGCAGCGCCGCCGCGAGGGCCGCGAGCAGGGCCGTCGCCGGGTGCCGATCATCACCGAGGCCGAGTTCCTGGCCCGCCGTGAGGCCGTCGAGCGCGTGATGGCGGTCCGGCAGCACGGCGACCGTACGCAGATCGGCGTCCTGGAGGACGGCGTGCTCGTCGAGCACTACGTCAACAAGGAGCAGTCGACCTCGTACGTCGGCAACGTCTACCTCGGCAAGGTGCAGAACGTCCTGCCCTCGATGGAGGCCGCCTTCATCGACATCGGCAAGGGCCGCAACGCCGTGCTGTACGCCGGTGAGGTCAACTTCGAGGCGCTGGGCATGGCCAACGGCCCCCGGCGCATCGAGTCCGCCCTCAAGTCCGGCCAGTCCGTCCTCGTCCAGGTCACCAAGGACCCCATCGGACACAAGGGCGCCCGTCTGACCAGCCAGGTCTCCCTCCCGGGCCGCTACCTCGTGTACGTCCCCGAGGGCTCGATGACCGGCATCAGCCGCAAGCTGCCCGACACCGAGCGGGCCCGGCTGAAGACCATCCTCAAGAAGATCGTCCCCGAGGACGCGGGCGTCATCGTGCGCACCGCCGCCGAGGGCGCGAGCGAGGACGAGCTGCGCAGGGACGTCGAGCGGCTGCAGGCGCAGTGGGAGGACATCCAGAAGAAGGCCAAGAACGGCGGCGGTTCGAGCGCACCGTCGCTGCTGTACGGCGAGCCGGACATGACCGTCCGGGTCGTGCGCGACATCTTCAACGAGGACTTCTCCAAGGTCATCGTCAGCGGTGACGAGGCATGGCAGACGATCCACGGGTACGTCTCGCACGTCGCCCCGGACCTCGCGCCGCGTCTGCAGCGCTGGACCAGCGAGGTCGACGTCTTCGCCACGTACCGGATCGACGAGCAGCTCGCCAAGGCGCTGGACCGCAAGGTCTGGCTGCCCAGCGGTGGTTCGCTGGTGATCGACCGGACCGAGGCGATGGTCGTCATCGACGTCAACACCGGCAAGTTCACCGGCCAGGGCGGCAACCTGGAGGAGACGGTCACCAGGAACAACCTGGAGGCGGCCGAGGAGATCGTGCGCCAGCTGCGGCTGCGCGACCTCGGCGGCATCATCGTGATCGACTTCATCGACATGGTCCTGGAGTCCAACCGCGACCTGGTGCTGCGCCGTCTGCTGGAGTGCCTGGGCCGCGACCGTACGAAGCACCAGGTGGCCGAGGTGACCTCGCTGGGTCTGGTGCAGATGACCCGCAAGCGGGTGGGCCAGGGACTGCTGGAGTCCTTCTCCGAGACCTGCGTGCACTGCAACGGCCGCGGTGTCATCGTCCACCTGGAGCAGCCGAGCGTTGGCGGTGGCGGCGGGAGCAAGCGCCGCAAGCGCGCCCGCGCCGGTGCCGAGCAGCCGCACGAGCACGAGGCCGTGGCCGCCGAGGTGGTCGCCCCAACCGCCGAGGAGGAGGCGGAGACCGAGGCGGAGGCCGCCGAGCCCATCGTGCTGCCCGCGCTGGAGATGGCCCCGGACGAGGAGCTGTACAGCAGCGTCGCCGAGGCGGAGGCCGCGGCGAGTCGTGGCCGTACGCGGCGCCGCGCGAGCCGGCGGGCGTCCGCGCCCGCGGGCGCGCCGAAGGCCCACGCCGACGGTGGCACCCCGGCTCCCACGACCCAGGACGTCACGGCGGCCGCCGAGGCCGCGCGCCCGGCGCGCCCGGAGCCGGCGGAACAGGCTCAGGCCGAGCCCGTGGCCGTCGAGGCCCCGGCCGTTCCGGCGCCCGTGGCCGAGGCCCCGGTCGAGGAGGCCGCCCCCAAGGGCCGTACGCGTCGTCGCGCGACCCGCAAGGTGTCGGCTCCGGCCGGTTCCCCGGCGGGTGCCGAGGAGACCGTGGTGACGGTGTCCGAGGCCGCGCCGGCGGCGGCAGCCGAGCCGCAGGACGTCGCGGTCGAAGCGGCTCCGGTTCCGGCGGAGCAGCCGGAGGCCCCCGCCGAGTCCGCCGCCCCGGCCCGTCCGCGCCGCCGCGCCGTGCGCAAGGCCACCGCGCCGACGGCGTCCGAGGACACGGCCGTCGTGGTCGTCCCGTCGGCCCCGGCGGAGGAGGCCGAATCGGCCGCCGCGGCGGAGGAGCCCGCCGAGGAGGCCGCCTCGGAGGCGACTCCCGCGAAGAAGGCGGCGGCCCGCAAGACGGCCAAGAAGGCGACGGCGAAGAAGGCCGCCACCAAGAAGACCGCGGCCAAGAAGACGGCCGTGAAGAAGGCCACGGCCAAGAAGGCGGCGAAGACGACGACCGCCAAGAAGACCGCGGCCAAGAAGGCGACGGCCAAGAAGACCGCGGCGGCGGCCCAGCAGGCGCCGTCCTCGGTCGGCTCGTCGGTGGAGGAGTGACGAGGGCCTACGCGTATTGATCACGAGCCTTGTTGATGCCGATCGGGCTTGATCATGGCGAAGACCTCCGGCGTGGTGGAGTTCTCTAGGACTTCACCACACGGAGGTCTTCGTGCTCCACCGTAATGCCCGGCTGACCGTTCCCAGCAGACGGCTACTCATCGAGCGTGTACAGGGCCGTATCCCCGACGGCGTCGCAACAAGCTCGCGCCTACCGGCCGCAGACCAACGGCAAGGTCGAACGCCACAACTGCGCCCTGCTCGACGAGTGGGCCTATCTGCGGCCCTGCACCACCAACGACGAACGCACCGCAGCCCGGCAACTGACGTGGCGTCTGCAATCGGTTGCCGGCCTTCGGCCGCCGATGACGATCCGTCGGACGCTCCTCCAAGCCGGACCAACGACTGCCTGAAACGAAAACCGTACTGTGCCTGTCGACCAGGACAGTCACGTCCGGTAGGTCGGCGGTGGTCAGCCCGCGGCGCTCAGCGTGATCAGCCTGCAGAATCCGGAGCCAGGGTTTACCTGCAGGCGTCTTCGCCGGAAGTGGCAGCACCACTGCCACCGAGGTAGTGCGGTTCAGCTCAAGCCTCCGCTGCAAACGCTACAAACCGAGCCCGGTCGTGCCACTTTACAAGTGAAGTGACAACGAGTCAGGGAGCTTTGGAGCCACGTACGTGGATGGCCTGTTCGGTGACTGCGACCTTATCGACGACCCCGGGGTCTTCAACGCCAAGTTACGCGAGTAGGAGAACTATTAGACCGAACCAGAAGACCGCGACACATCAGTGCGCGTTTGGTCAAGAGGCTAAATTCGTCAATCGTGTGGCACTTTTAAGACAATCGTTGAACGTGCCCCTAATTTCGCACGTACGTCTGATTAAGATCGGCGGTTGAAGCGGCAGGGAGATGGCTCTTTGTGCGGAAACCAGCATCCCGAGTGCCATGCCGCTGCTCCGCGGCGCGGTTGCACCACCACGGCAGTGCCATGGCGCTGCCATGGTATGCGCTTACGCCGAGTGGAGCATGACTACCGAGAGGGGATCCGATGAAGGCGAAAATTTTTGGTGCCTGTGTGGCAGTTTCGGCAGCCGTTCTTACCTGCCTTGCTACTTCGACTCCAGCATCAGCGTTCCCGTACTGGCAGGAGGTGAGCACAAGCTCAACCTGGAGTTGCTCGCCCTACAAGACTCACCGCCTGTCTCTTAATATCAATTTTAAGACGTGCATCGTGCGTAACGCCAAGAATGATGCGCAGGCCGTGCTTGTCGTGCAGAACAGCGGCACCAAGGCCGCCGTTATTCGCGGTGTCGTTCATCACTACAACACAGGTGGCACATACGCCGGGAACTGGGACTTTTCATGCTTGGAATCGACGCTCAATCCCGGCTTCACGCGCGGTTGCTTCGGCACAACCTACTCCGGTACGCGTGACATCTCCGCGACTTCCGAATTGTGGATGAACGGCTATGATGCGGGTAATCTCAGCACAGACTCATGGCACGGGTAATTCTTGTCTGACAGGGCGTACCACGAGGCGGCTACGTCACCACAAGAGCTGGTGAGGCAGCCGCCTCCTTCCCCATGCTGGATGCCGCTCTCATCGACGGCCCGCTGACCTCGGACCAGGTTGAACGGCCCGCGCATCCCGAACGGCACCGCGTCACCTTCGAGGCGAACATCAGCGAGCCGGTACCCCAAGGGCGCCGAGCAGGTCGGCGTGGCCCGTCTGTAGGGGCCGGTGCAGATGGGCCGCCTGCCCCGGGCCGCATCCTGGGGCGCGGCCGTCGCCCTGGTACGGATTCCTCCCCGGCGCGTACGCGAGCCGCGAGGTTGCCGGGATGCTGGAGGAGCTGCGCCACCGGCCGGCGAGGGCTCGGGCGGTGGCGCTCGTGTGCCCGCGGCGGCCGCATGAACGGCTGGAAGACCCTGCACGGCTGACGCCTGAAGGGCGACGGCGTCCACCACGCCGTGCTCGGCATCGCCCGTCTGTACAACCTGGCGCCTCCGGTGCCGCGCCGCCGCTGCCCGCGCGAGCGCACCCGGCCCGCTCGGACCCCGGTCGAACGCCCGAGGTTACGGAGGGGTGGCGGACAGGGGAACGCACGTGCGCCTTTTGATAGCCTGAACGGCGGTATCGGCCGCTGCCGAGACGTACACCCAGGCGTTTGCCGAGGACCACAGCCGACGAGCACGCCGGACGTCCCGCTCGCGGCTGACTCTCCCTCAGAGCACCCCGTCGGCGGGGGATTCGGCGGAGACCTGTACGCCGTCCCGTAGCACCGGTGATCCACGGGAAGCGGACGAACGTGCCACGGCGGCCACCTCCCGGCTCAGGTATGTCGTGCGGCGACAAGGCCGTTGAAGAGGAGGACGCCGATGGCGGACGCCCTGGAGTCCATCCCGGCTGCTCGGCCGGTGATCGGCGATGAGGAGATCGAGGCCGCGGTGCGCGTGCTGCGCAGCGGCAGGGTCGTGCAGGGGCCCGAGGTGGCCGCCTTCGAGTCGGAGTTCTCCGAGTTGGTCGACGGGCGCCACTGCGTCGCCGTCAACTCCGGGACCTCCGCGCTCCAGCTGACCCTGATGGCCCTCGGTATCGGCCCGGGCGACGAGGTGATCGTGCCCTCGTTCTCCTTCGCCGCTTCCGCCAACGCCGTCCGCCTGGTCGGCGCCGACGTCGTCTTCGCCGACATCGAACCCGGCAGCTTCTGCCTCGATCCCGACGCGGTCGAGGCGGCCGTCACCTCGCGCACCGCCGCCGTCATGCCGGTCCACCTGTACGGGCACCCGGCGGCCATGGACCGGCTTCTGCCGATCGCCGAGAAGCACGGCCTCGCCGTCGTCGAGGACGCCTGTCAGGCCCACGCGGCGCAGCTGAACGGCACTCCGGTCGGCGCGTTCGGCACCGCCGGAACGTTCAGCTTCTACCCGACGAAGAACATGCACGCCCTGGAGGGCGGCATGATCACCACCGCCGACCCCCAGGTGGCGCGCACCCTCAGGCTGCTGCGCAACCAGGGCATGGAGCAGCGCTACGCCAACGAGATCGTCGGCGCCAACATGCGGATGACGGACGTCGCCGCGGCCATCGGGCGGGTGCAGCTCGGGCGGCTCGCCGAGTGGACGGACCGCCGCCGCGCCAACGCCGCCCACCTTGACGAGCACATCAGCGCGCTGGTGACGCCGCCGGTCGCCGAGGGTGCGCGGCACGTCTACCACCAGTACACCGTGCGGGTGCCCGAGGGCATGGACCGGGACGCGGTGCAGGAGCGGCTCACGGCCGCCGGAGTGGGCAACGCCGTCTACTACCCGACCCCCATCCACCGGCTCACGCCGTACCGGGAGCCGGACCGCAAGGCCGGCCGGACCTGGGACCTGCCGCAGACCGACCGGGCCGCCGCCCAGGTCGTGTCGCTGCCGGTCCACCCGTCGCTGACCGACGCCGACCTCGTGCGCATCGCCGACGCCGTGAACACCCTGGGAGACACACTGTGAGTGAGGCGAAGCTGCGGGCCGGTCTCGTCGGCCTGGGGTCCATGGGCCGCCACCACTGCCGGATCCTGTCCGAACTCGACGGCGTGGAACTGGTCGCCGTCGTCGACCCGATGGGCGACAAGTTCGGCGTCTCGCGGGGCGTGCCGGTCCTGGAGTCCGTCGAGCAGCTCGTCGCGCTGGGCGTCGACTACACCGTGGTGGCCTGCCCGACCGCGCTCCACGAGGAGGTCGGCCTGCAGCTCGCCGAGGCCGGGGTGCACGCGCTGGTCGAGAAGCCGGTGGCCGACACCGTCGAGGGCGCGCGGCGCCTGGTCGAGGCGTTCGAGGCCCGCGGCCTGGTGGCCGGCGTCGGCCACATCGAGCGCTACAACCCGGCGCTGCAGAGCCTGCGGGCCCGCCTGGAGGCGGGTGAGCTGGGCGAGGTGTTCCAGGTCGTGACCCGCCGGCAGGGGCCGTTCCCGCACCGCATAGCCGACGTGGGCGTGGTCAAGGACCTGGCGACCCACGACATCGACCTGACCGCCTGGGTCACCGGCAAGCCCTACGTGTCGGTCTCCGCGCACACCGTCTCCAAGAGCGGCCGCCCGCACGAGGACATGGTCGCCGCCGTCGGGCAGCTGGCCGACGGCACCATGGTCAACCACCTCGTCAACTGGCTGAGTCCGCTCAAGGAACGGTTCACCTCGGTCACCGGCGAGCGCGGCTGCTTCATCGCCGACACCCTCACCGCGGACCTGACCTTCCACTCCAACGCGGCCGTCGCGACCGAGTGGGAGGCCCTGCAGGCGTTCCGTGGCGTCGCCGAGGGCGACATGATCCGCTACGCGATCCCCAAGCGGGAGCCGCTCCTCGTCGAGCACGAGTTCTTCCGGGACGCCGTGCTCGGCCGCTCGCACGAGATCTCGACGCTCCGCCAGGGCCTGCGGACGGTCGAGGTGGCCGCCGCGGTGCTCGAATCCGCCGCCACCGGTGACACCGTGCGGCTGGACACGGCCGACGACGCCGTGCCGTCCGGGGCCTGACGCTCGGCCCATCGCTTCCCGCCGGGTCCCGTGTCCCGGTCCCGCAGACCGCCCCGAGAAAGAGGCACCCCGTCCATGAACATCTGCGTAGTCGCCCTCGGGAAGATCGGCCTGCCGCTCGCCGTGCAGTTCGCCTCCAAGGGCCACCGGGTGATCGGCGCCGACGTCAACGAGAAGGTCGTCGACCTGGTCAACGCCGGTACCGAGCCCTTCCCCGGCGAGCACGACCTCGACGTCCGGCTCAAGCGGGCCGTCGACGACGGGCTGCTGTCCGCCACCACCGACACCGCCGACGCGGTGGCCCGGTCCGAGGCCGTCGTCGTGGTCGTGCCGCTGTTCGTGGACGCCGAGGGCGTGCCGGACTTCGGCTGGATGGACGCGGCGACCAAGGCCATCGCACAGGGGCTGAAGCCGGGCACCCTGGTGTCGTACGAGACCACGCTCCCCGTCGGCACGACCCGCGACCGCTGGGCGCCGATGCTCGCCGAGGGCTCGGGGCTGACCGCGGGCGAGGACTTCCACCTGGTGTTCTCCCCGGAACGGGTCCTCACCGGCCGGGTCTTCGCCGACCTGCGGCGCTACCCGAAGCTGGTCGGCGGCATCGACGAGGCGTCGACCCGGCGCGGCGTGGACTTCTACCAGCAGGTCCTCGACTTCGACGAGCGCGACGACCTGCCGCGGCCCAACGGCGTGTGGGACCTGGGCACCTCGGAGGCGTCCGAGATGGCCAAGCTCGCCGAGACCACCTACCGGGACGTCAACATCGGCCTGGCCAACCAGTTCGCGCGCTTCGCCGACACCGCGGGCATCGACGTCAAGAAGGTCATCGAGGCCTGCAACAGCCAGCCTTACAGCCACATCCACCAGCCGGGCATCGCCGTCGGCGGCCACTGCATCCCGATCTACCCGCGGATGTACCTGTGGAACGACCCGCAGGCCACCGTGGTGCGCGCCGCCCGCGAGGCCAACGCGGCCATGCCGGCGTACGCCGTCGACCTCCTCGCGGCCGCCTACGGCGATCTGACCGGCGTGAACGTCCTCGTGCTGGGCGCCGCCTACCGGGGCGGTGTCAAGGAGACCGCGTTCTCGGGCGTCTACGGCACGGTGGAGGCGCTGCGCGAGCGCGGCGCGGTGCCCTGCGTCTCCGACCCGATGTACACCGCCGAGGAGCTGACCGCGTACGGCCTGCCCCCGCACGAGGGCCAGACCGTGACCGCCGCCATCCTCCAGGCCGACCACGCCGAGTACCGCGAGCTGTCGGCAACCGACCTGCCGGACGTACGCGTCCTGGTCGACGGCCGCCGCACCACCGACCCGGCCCGCTGGGAGGGCGTGCGCCGGGTGGTCATCGGCGGCTGACCAGCAAGCGGCTCGGTCGCCCGCCCAACGGCCCACTCATCCAGCTGAGGAAGCTCTCTTGTCAACCGCTGAACCAAGACCCGAGGCGGGCGACCGCCCGCACCTGCTGTACTTCGCGATCGGTTTCCCGCCCGCGGCCAAGAGCTGCGTTTTCCGCATGCGGGAGACCGCCAACCAGTTCGTGTCGCTGGGGTGGCGGGTCACCGTCGTCACCATTGAGGACGAAGGCTGGCTGGGTGACTGCGGCATCGACCCGACCCTCTCCGCGTCCGTCGACCCCCGGATCGACATCGTGAAGCTGCCGCTGTCCCGGGACGACCTGGAGACCGACCTGCGCCGGTTCTCGCGGGAACGGGCCATCGACCCGAAGCTGTGGCACAGGACCATGCGCGAGCGGGCGTCCGAGGTCTTCCCCGACCCAGTCTTCGGCGGCTGGCGGTACGACCTGGAGGAGGCCGCGCTGCGCATCCACCGGGAGAACCCCGTGACGCTCTCCCTGGCCAGCTGCGTCCCGTACGTCCAACTGGCCCCCGTGCGACGCCTGTACGAGGACTGCGGCGTGCCCTACGCCGTGGACTTCCGCGACGGCTGGTCCATCGACGTGGTGGACGACGTCGAGGCGTTCCCCAGGGATTCCGAGGCGGCGAAGTGGGAAGAGCGGGCCATCGCCGACGCGGTGTCCTTCTGGTGCGTCAACGACCCCATCGCGGAGCATTACCGCAACCGCTACCCCGAACACCGCTCACGCGTCCACGTCGTCCGCAACGGCTACGACGCCGACAGCGTGGACCTGCCGGCCCGGCAGCGGTCCGCCGACGAGCCGCTCGTCTTCGGCCACCTGGGAACAGTCAGCTTCTCGGTCCGGCTGCTGGAGAAGGTCCTTGAGGCCTGGAACGCCGCGCGCGCCCGCGATCCGCTCGTCGCCTCGGCCACGCTGGAGGTACGCGGACACATCGGTTACGGAGCCAACCGCGGCGCCAACCAGCACATGGAGCTGCTGCGCGGGGCCGCCGACGACGGAGTCGTGGTCGGCGGCCCCGTGCCCAAGGCGGAGGTGTCCCAGGTCTACGGCGGCTGGGACGCACTGCTGCTCGTCATCCTGGGCGGCCGGCACATGACCTCCGGCAAGGTCTACGAGTACATGAGCACCGGCCTTCCGATCGTGTCCATGCACGAACGGGAGCACGACGCGTCCCACCTCCTGGACGGTCACCCCCTGTGGACCGGTGCGCACGGTCTCGACGTCGAGAAGCTGACGGATTCGTTCTGCCGCGCCGCCCACCTGGCGGTCTCGGCCACCGACGAGCAGCGCCGGGCGGCACGCGCGCACGGTGCGGCCTATGAGCGCGGGACGCTCATGCGGCCCGCGGTGCGGGCCCTGACCGAACTGGTCACGGGAGCGGTCCCCGAGATCAAGGAGAAGGTGGAATCGTGATGGACGTGCTCGTCGTGGTCGGGCGCACGCCCAACATCGACATCCTCTCCGCGTTCGTCGCCGAACTGAAGGAACTCGACGCGCGCGTTCATCTCGTCGGCACCTTCTCCGAGCCCGCCATCGACCCCGAGTGGGGACTCGGGACCGTGCGGCGGGTGGCGACGGACGGTGCCAACCTGGACTGGCGTGCCCGGGCCCGTGCCGTGGAAATGCACCCGCACGAACGCTTCTGGGCCTACGTCGGCGCGGACCAGGAGGTGCTGCGTCTGACGAAGGCCGCCGACGTGATCGTCGCAGTCGACACCAAGGCCTACTACAGCGCCTGGGAGCTGGCCCGGCTCAACCCGCGGGCACACGCGTGTGCGGGCCTGGCCGCGGCGCAGCGCAAGGCCCAGGCGGTGCGGGACGGGGTTGCGCGGCCGCCGAGCGCCGAGCAGACGGGCGAGGGGGACAGCGGGCAGGAGGAGCGCACCTCGGACATCGCCCTGCTCCTGGGCAACGAGAAGCTGCTGGGAAACAAGGCCGGTGCGGTTCTCGCCCGGCGTGTACCGCTCCTTCCGATGCGGGAGAAGACCCGCGTCGACATGACCCGCAACCTGGTGACCGGTCTGTTCGCCGCCAAGCGCAACCAGGCCGCGCTCGCGACCGCGAGTTCGGTGGCGGGGAGGCTTCGCGACACCGAGGCGCGTTCCGAGGTCCTGCGCAACGCGACCCGGCGTGCGCTGGCGCAGGGATCCACGCCGGACACCCTGCTGGCCTCGGCCGAGGCCGACCTCGCCCACGCCGACCGCCTGTTCGCGGAGCAGGACGCGGCCGGCGCCGCGGAGTTCGTCAACCACGGCCTGCAGACGGCCTTCCACCGCGTCGCCCACATCGACCAGCGGATGAGCCCGCTGCCGAAGCGGGCGGAGGAGTTCGCCCGTCTGACCGCGGCGTCGACGGCAGCGTCCGCTGTGGCTGGGGGGCGCGGCCGGGCGCATCCGGTGGCGGAGCCGGAGCCGGGCAGGCCGCGGCGCCTGCTGGTCGTGACGGACGGCAACGACAACTTCCTCGGACTGATCAGGAACCACTACGAGTCGAATCCCGACGTCGAGCTCAGGTTCCTCGACATCACCGACTATCCCGGCATCAAGCGGCTCGCCGGCAACCGTCGGCGTCTCCTGGACTACCGCCTCGGCGGCGATCCGATGTACGGCTTCACCGCCGAGCAGCATCTGCGCCCCTACCTCGACTGGGCCGACACGGTGTTCATCGACTGGTGCGCCGCCGCCGCGGCGCTGTTCACCAGCGTGGACCCGGGCACCGCCCGCGTCGTGGTACGGCTCCACAGCTACGAGGCCTTCTCGCACTGGCCCCGGCTGACGGACTTCTCCCGCGTCGACGACCTGGTCTTCGTCGCGGACCACATCCGTGACCTGGCCCTGCGTTCCGTGCCTGCCCTGACCGGACCGCAGGCGCCGCGCACGCACATCGTCGACAACGGCATGGACCTCGCCGGCTTCGCCCTGCCGAAGAACCCCGACGCCCGCTTCACCGTGGGCATGGTGGGCATCGGGCAGGTCGCCAAGGACCCCTTGTGGGCCCTGCGCGTCATCCGGGAACTGCGCCGCTGCGACGAGCGCTACCGGCTGGTGATGATCGGCGGCGACATGAACACGAAGGCGAGTCAGGCGGCTGCCGCCTACCAGCGCTCCTTCCAGCGCAAGGTGGCCCCGCTGGTGAAAGAGGGGGCCGTGGAGCGCCGGGGAGCCACCACCGACGTGCCCGGCAACCTGCGGGACGTCGGCGTCATCCTCAGCAGCTCCGTGCGCGAGGGCTGCCATGTCGGCGTGATGGAGGGCGCCGCCAGCGGGGCGGTTCCCGTCGTTCGTGACTGGCCCTTCTTCGCGGGGCAGAAGCACGGCGCCTCGACGCTCTACCCGGCGGAGTGGGTGGTGGCCACCCCGGAGGCGGCCGCGGACCGGATCCTCGCCGTCACCGCCGACGAGGAGACGTGGGCGGGGCACGGCCGCGAGAGCGAGAAGTACGCCCTGGCCTCGTGGGACTGGCCGGTGGTCCGGGGAGAGTTCGACCGGCTCTTCGGCATCGGCTGACGCGGAGAGCCCGGCCCTTGGGCCAGGAGGGCGTGAGACGGCCCGTGGTCCGCAGGCAGGTTCCTGCGGACCACGGGCCGTTCGTCCACTTCCTCAGGCGTCGCGCTCGGTGAGGGCGCCGTCCTTCTCGTCGTACAGGGCGCCCGTCTGCGGGCACTGCCACACCCCGGACTCCTTCCGCACGAGCTTGTGCCCGGCACGCCCCACCCAGCCGGTCTGCCGCGCCGGCACGCCCATGACCAGGGCGAAGTCCGGGACGTCCTTGGTGACGACGGCGCCGGCGGCGACCATCGCCCAGCGGCCGATGGCCAGTGGTGCGACGCACACGGAACGCGCGCCGATCGAGGCCCCGTCGGCGATCTTCACGCCGACGGCCTCCCAGTCGTCGCCGCGCTTCTGCTTGCCCTCGGGGTCGACGGAGCGCGGGTTGTGGTCGTTGGTGAGAACGACGGCCGGGCCGATGAAGACGCCGTCCCCGAGTTCGGCCGGCTCGTAGACGAGTGCGTAGTTCTGCAGCTTGCAGTTGTCGCCCATGCGCACGCCCGAGCCGACGTACGCGCCGCGGCCGATCACGCACCCCTCGCCCAGACGGGCATCCTCACGGATCTGCGCGAGGTCCCACACGCTGCTGCCGGCACCGATCTCGGCGCTCCCGTCGACCTGGGCACTGGGCTGGACCCTGTAGTTCACCTGGCTGCCTTCCCCTGTTGGCTTCGGCAGCGAGCATATTCCCCGCCGCGGGAGGACCCGCGTCCGCCCTCTGGCGCTCGCGTGTGCGGCGCATGCAGGTGTCATGAACGAGATGTGGCCAGAGTGTGACGCTCGCCACGCGGGTGCTGCCGCCGCGGTTATTGCATGCTCACCTCAAGTGAGGGGATGATCACTTGACCTTTTTTGAACCCTCTTTACTTGTGGGGTATTTGTGCCAAGGGCGGGGAAAGGATGGCGGCGCGCGGCCGCCGCTGTCCTGATGGCAGCGTTATCGGTCTGGGGGCTCGGACCTGGGGGAACACCGGCCGCGGCCGCCGTCGCGTGCCCCTCGGGGGTTGAGTCCGACTTCAACGGCGACGGCATCAGGGACACGGCGATCTCCGACCCCGAGGCGAGCGACGAGGGCGTCCCGAAATCGGGCGCTGTGCACGTCGTCTACGGCGGGGGCAAGGGCACACTCACCCTCCTGCAGTCCTCCGCCTCCGTTCCGGGAGTCCCGGAGGCGGGCGACCAGTTCGGTTACTCGCTCGCCGTCTACGACGCCGACCTGGACGGCTGCAGCGATCTGGTCGTCGGCAATCCGTTCGAGGACATCGGCACTGTGCCGGACTCCGGGTCCGTGCACGTGTACTACGGCTCCACCAAGGGCTTGAACGCCGGCGGCAAGGCCGTGAAGGAGTTCTACCAGGGCAGTGGCAAGGCGCTCGGCGGCGGTCCGGAGACCGACGACTGGGTCGGCTACGCCCTCGCGGCCGGCAAGACCTCCGACGGCGCGCCCTACCTGATCATCGGCAGCCCCGGCGAATCCATCGGCACGGTGGAGGACGCCGGCGGCTTCTACTACGTGAGCGGCACCGCGCAGACGGTCGTCTTCGTCACCCAGGACACCGACAAGGCCGGTGCCGTGCCCGGTGTGGTCGAGGTGGACGACCGCTACGGCTCCGCCCTCGCCGCGACGCCGACCCACTTCGCGGTGGGCACGCCCGGCGAGGCGCTCGGCACCACGACCTTCGCCGGCGGGGTGGCGGAGTTCAGCCACACGCTCGTCTCCGGTTACCCCAAGCCGATCGCCGGGATCGCCCAGGACCAGGCCGCCGTCAGCGGGGCCGAGGAGGTCGGCGACCAGTTCGGCGCCGCACTCGCCATGGTCCCGTACCGGCCCGCGGGCGCCACC
Organism: Streptomyces sp. 6-11-2; assembly: GCF_006540305.1. Classification (GTDB taxonomy): domain Bacteria; phylum Actinomycetota; class Actinomycetes; order Streptomycetales; family Streptomycetaceae; genus Streptomyces. Next base: position 4,769,129 of record NZ_BJOR01000001.1, read on the forward strand.
TCCACCACCGAGTCGCTGCTCGCGGTCGGCGTTCCGGGCGAGGACCTGTCGACCACCGTCGACGCCGGTGCCGTCCAGGTCTTCCGGCTCACCGCGACCGGCTTCACCGAGGTCGCCTGGATCGACCAGAACACCGCCGGGGTGGAGGGCGAGGCAGAGGCCGGCGACTTCTTCGGCCGGCGGCTCGCCGCGGTCAACACCTCCCCGAACACGACCTCCACCGGCGCCACCACCCGGCTGGCGATCGGCGTGCCCGGCGAGGAGGCGGAGGAGGAGTACCCGGACAAGGGCGGAGTCCTGATCGTCCCCCTGGTCGGCGATCCCGGCGCCTCCGACTCCTGGGTCGAACCCGGGTACGGCATCCCCGCCGAGCCCGCACCGCGCATGCTCACCGGCCTGTCCCTGAGCGCGTCACCCTCGCTGCTGTACGTCGGGGTGCCCTACGGGCCGCCCGGGAACAGGGCCGTCCACGGCTTCCCCTGGAATGTCGCCCCCGGCGGGGCGCCGACCCAGACGTTCAGGCCCGGCGTGGGCGGCATCCCGGCGGCGGGCGTCGCCTTCGGCGCGGTCGTCGGCTGACCGTCGCGCTCCCACGCCGGCGGTGCTCGGTCGTACCGCGGCGTCATCACAGCAGGAGGAGGGGCGAACTCATGTCCGCGAGCGGACAGAGCACTGCAGAGCGTCACCGGCGATTAGGCGGAGGGCGACGACAGGCGGCGCATCGCGGCCGGCGTACCGCTTCCGTGGCACTGGTCGGAGAGAGGACGTGGGCACCGTGCGGGACGCGGGCCACGTTCAGATCGTCTTCGGTTCGACCACCGCTGTCGGGCAGGAGTTCCCCAGCAAGGGCTTCGTCCAGGGTGCGAACCAGCCGCTGGGCGGTGGGCCCGAGGAGGACGACTGGCTCGGATACGCGGTGGCGGCCGGCACGTCCCCGACCGGCTACCCGTTCCTGGTCATCGGGGTTCCGGGCGAGGACGGCGCGGGCGGCGTGGACATGGGCCTGATCGGCTACGTCTACGGGACCGACTTCAAGGCGGCGTCCGTGAGACAGAACAGCACCGGGGTGTGGGGGGAAGCGGAGCCGTACGACCGTTTCGGCGCCTCGATCGCCGCCACCGACCGCTTCTTCGCGGTCGGTGCTCCCGGCGAGAGCATCGGAACCGTCGCCTTCGCCGGAGGCGTGCAGGCGTTCAGGCCGTCGATCAACTCGAACGGCATACCCGACCCGCTCTTCGGCATGGGCCAGGGCCGTGTACCCGCACCCGACAGCGCCGCCCAGACCGACGACCGCCACGGCAGCGCGCTCGCGATGGCCCCGTACCCGCGGACCTACGCGGGCATCAGCCTCGGCAGCAGTCCCTCCGCGCTGTATGTGGGGGTTCCCTACGGGCCGGCCGGGGGGCACGCGGTCCACGCGTTCCCGTGGAACACCGCTTCGGGCGGCGCGCCGACGCAGACCTGGAGGCCCGGCGAGGGCGGCATCCCCGCGGGCGGCGCCGCCTTCGGTGCCGCCGTGCGATGACGCCCCGTTGGCCGCTCGCGGCGTTCCGCCGGGCAAGCCGGCCCGGCCGGTGGATTTCTGAGACCTGTATGAAGCGACTGGGGAGTGGACGCGTGTCCGCAGACAGACAGAGACCGATGCGGCGAGCCGTGCTGCTGCGTGCCGCCGTGGCGGCCGCCGTCACCGGCGCGGTGGTGGCGGGCAGCCTGGCCGTCCTGCCGGAGGACGGTGCAGACCCGGGGCGCGACCAGGCCCCGGTCGCCGCCGACCAGCCGGCGCAGACCGAACAGCAGGCCCTGGCCATGGCCAGGAAGAGCGGCAAGAAGTCCGAGGCCGTCGGACTGCGCACCGAGCGCAGGGAGATCTTCGCCGAGCCCGACGGCACCTTCACCGCCCGCGAGTACACCGAACCGGTCCGCACGGTCCGGGACGGCAAGTGGGTGGACATCGATGCCACCCTGGTGAAGCGGGCCGACGGCAGCTGGGGGCCCAGGGCCACCACGGTCGACCTCACCTTCTCCACCGGGCAGGCGGACAGGCCGTTCGTGACGATGCGGCGGGCGGGCCGTGAGTTCGCCCTGACCTGGCCGTACGGCGAACTGCCGGCACCGCGGGTCGAGGGGGACACCGCCACCTACACCGACGCCCTGCCCGGAGTCGACCTGACCGTCCGCGCCGAGCCCGACGGCTTCGGCCACCTGCTGGTGGTCAGGACACCGGAAGCGGCGGCGAACCCGAAGCTGGCCAGGGTCGATCTGGGCCTGACCACGGACGGCCTGAAGGTCACCGAGGACCCCTCCGGCGCGCTCACCGCCGAGGACTCCGCGGTGGGCGGCACCGTGTTCCAGGCCGGAAAGCCCGCCATGTGGGACTCGGCCGCCGTCGCGGAGGCCGCCGCCGGAGCGCAGGGCCCCAAGGCCGTCACGAAGGCCCTGAAGTCCACGGCGGCCGGGGCGGACCGGCCCGCCGCGGCCGTCGGGACACAGGAGAACGGCGCGGCGGACCGGACCGACGGCGCCGCCACGGCGGCCCCGACCGGCGACCCCGGAGCACGCCAGGCACCGAAGGCCGCCCTCGAAGGCCCGGGCGGCGGCGGACGCGTGGCGCCGCTGGACGTCGAGGTCGGCAAGGGCAAACTGAGCCTCATCCCCGACCAGAGCTTCCTCAAGGACGCGGGCACCGTCTTCCCCGTCGTCATCGACCCGATCCAGCGCACCACCTCACGCACCGCGTGGACCGGCGTCATGTCGGGGATGCCGAGCGAGCAGGACTGGAAGTACTCGGGCAGCGCGGGCGTCGGCCGGTGCCCCACCGACTACAGCCCGGTCTCGTGCAACGGAGTCGGCGTCCGCCGCGTGCTGTTCACCATGCCGCTCTCCTACTACAAGGGGAAGCAGATCCTGGGCGCGACCTTCTCCGCCCGGGTCGAGCACATCTACAGCGCCTCTCCGACCGCGGAGCCCATCCGGCTGTACCGGGTCGGCGGCAAGAACCACACGATCACCTCGTCCAGCAACTGGTCCAACACCAAGGACCACTGGGACAGCAACCTGCAGACCGTCGACAAGGCGATCTCCCCGACCTCCTGCTCCAGCCAGGCCAACCTGCACTTCGAGAGCGGGGTGAGCGGCGCGCTGACCAGCCAGATCAAGACGGCCGCCGCCGACGGCTGGACCTCGATGACGCTGGGTCTCAGGGCGGCCGACGAGAACCGCTTCGCCGAGTGGAAGCGGATCTGCGGCAACGCCTACCTGTCGATCCAGTACAACAACCTGCCGCGGCAGATCAAAACGTCCGACATGTTCACCGACCCGGGCGGTCTGTGCAAGTGGGGCTCCGGCCGGCCGTACACCGACGTGCCGCCGAAACTCCAGGCCATCGCGAGCGACCCGGACCACGGCAACGGCCAGACCGACAAGGTGAAGGTCGAGTTCAAGGTGGAGTGGACCGACCCCACCACGAAGGAGGCCAAGTCCTACAGCTACACCACACCGGACTGGCTCTCCCCGACGAGCAGCACCAAGTTCACCCACACCGTCAAGTCGACGATCCCGCAGAACACCGTCGTCTACTGGAGCGCCCGGGCCTACGACGGTGACGGCTACGGCCCGTGGAGTTGGGAGGGCGACCCGGCGCAGCGCTGCGAGTTCATCTACGACAAGACATGGCCGGGCAAGCCGGTCGTCGTGTCCAAGGAGTACCCGTCCGACACCGTCTACCACGACGGCGTGGGCACCTACGGCACCTTCACCTTCGCGCCCAACCCGAACGACTCGGTCCCGGACACCGACGTCGTCAAGTACCTCTACGCCTTCGACGGCACCGCCGACCCGACGACCGCCGTCACCCCGAGCAAGGCCGGCGGCTCCGTCAGCGTGTCGTGGATGCCGACCCGTTCCGGGCGGCACTGGGTCGACGTGGTCGCGGTCGACAAGGCCGCGCACTCCAGCAGCAAGGCCCACTACGAGTTCCTGGTGAGCGAGGGCAAGCCGGTCACCGGCCAGTGGAACCTCGCCGACGAGCCGGGCAGCACGGAGGCCAACGAGGAGAGCGGCCAGTACGCGGCGACCGCGGGCAACGCCGTCACGTTCGGCGTGGACGGTCCCGGCGGGAAGGCGGACAGCGCGGCACACTTCGACGGCACCCCCGAGTCGTACCTCGACACGAACGAGACCGTGCTCGACACCGCCAGGAGCTTCAGCGTCAGCGCCTGGGTACGGCCCACCGCACTGGGCCGTGACATGGCGGTCGTCAGCCAGGACGGCACCGGCGAGCCCGGCTTCACCTTCGGCTACGACGCGTCCGCGCAGACCTGGAAGTTCTCCGTCCCGGTCAACGACGTGGACTCGCTCGGCGAGTGGAAGGCCGTCTCCACCGGACTGACCGTGGTCAAGGACCAGTGGGTCCTGCTGACCGGTGTGTACGACGCGCAGAAGAGCGGCGGCCCCGAGCTGCGCCTCTACGTCAACAAGGACTCCAAGGGCGTCGCCCAGCGGCGGTCCACCTGGAAGTCGTACGGTCCGCTGCAGATCGGCCGCGCCACGGCCAAGAGCGGCTACCGCGACCACTTCACGGGCGACCTCGCCGAGGTCCGTGTCTTCGACCGGGTCCTGCCGGCGGCCCAGGTCGCCGAGCTGATGACGGTCAAACCCGAACGCAAGGGCTACTGGCAGCTCGACGACGCCACCGGCGGTGCCTCCGCCGAGACCGGCGGCGGCCAGGCGCTCACCCTGGCGGGCGACGCCTCCATCTACCGCCCTGTCGACCCGCTGTTCGACATCGCCGCGTTGGTCGGCGACGGCAACCTGGTGCTGGACGGCGACGGCGACTACGCGTCGACCGCGACCGCCCCGGTCACCGGAAACAGCAGCTTCACCGTGACCGCCCGCGCCCAGCTCTCCTCGCTGGACCCGGAGAAGTCGCAGACGGTGCTGTCGCTGCCGGGCGCGAGGGCCAACCGCGTCCAGGTCCGCTACCAGGCGGTCACCGGCCAGTGGGAGCTCGCCGTCGCCACCACCGACGCCGCCGACGCGGAGGTCGTCACCTTCACCGACGACCAGGAACTGCCCGACACCGGCGGCTCGGGCCAGCACCTGGCGGTCGTCTACGACGCCTTCGCCAACTCGGTCCGGCTGTACGTCCAGGGCCAGCTCGTCGCCGGTGCCCACGGCACGAACGACACCCTGTGGTCCGCCACCGGTGGCCTGCAGGTGGGCCGCGCGCTGCGCGGGGCGAGCGAGTACTTCGCCGGCGCCATCGACGAGGTGCGTGTCTACAGCGGGGCGGCCGACCAGGTGGCGGTGCAGCAGATGGCCGCGCTGACGGCGCTGCCCGACATGTGACGCACCACCCCTTCATGTCCCGGGGCGCCGGACGCACTCCGTCCGGCGCCCCGGCCCCTCACGAGCCCGCCGGACCCCCCGGGGACGCCGGTGGCTCTCTCCTCCGACCAGGGAGTTGTCCGATGTTATTCCGTGGCCGCTCACTGAGCCGCCGTATGCCCGGACGGGCGGTCGCCGTGACGGTGTTCGGGCTTTCGCTCGCACTGTCCGCGTCGTCGGTCCAGGCAGTGGCGTTCGACGACGGCAACCGGGGCCGCACCAGCCGCCCCGGTGTCCAGGACGACGGGGACCCCGTCAAGGGATTCGCCGCCAAGTCCAAGCCCCGCCCCACCGATCCGGCGCGCGCGGCCGCGGTCAAGGGGCTCGACAGGGCGGTGTGGCCCCGGCAGGGCGGCGCCGAGGTGAGGCTGGGGGCGACCGCGGAAGCGGGCGGCCTGCCGGTCACGGTCCGCGAGACCGGAACCCCCGGCGGTGGCAAGGCCGGGCCCGCCGCCCGCGCCCAGGACACCGGGGCACCGGGTACGGTGCGCGTCGACGTCCTCGACCCGAGGCGGGCGGCGAAGCTCGGCGCCGGCGCGCTGCTCGGAGTGCGGCGCGCCGACGGCACCGGCCGGGCAGCCAAGGTCCGCCTGACCGTCGACTACTCGAAGTTCGCCGAGGGCTTCGGCGGCTCCTACGCCTCCCGCCTGCAACTCGTCCAGCTGCCGGCCTGCGCGGCGGTCGCCACCCCCGGCAGCGAGGACTGTCCCGAGCAGCCCGAGGTGCTGCCCACGGTGAACGACGTGCGGACCGGTACCGTCTCCGCCGACGTGACCGCCGCCCCGGCCCCCGCCGAGGGCGTCCCCACCATGGCGGCCACGGCGACCTCCCTGGTGGCGGTCGCGGCGGGACCCTCCGGCGCGCAGGGCACATACAGGGCCACCGCCCTTTCCCCGTCGGCCAGTTGGAACGTGTCCACTTCCTCGGGCGCCTTCAACTGGAACTACCCGCTGCGCACGGTCCCGACCCCGGGCGGCCTGGTCCCCACCGTGGGCCTCGGCTACTCCTCCCAGTCGGCGGACGGACGCACCTCGGCCACCAACAACCAGGGCTCCTGGGTCGGCGAGGGCTTCTCGTACGACCCCGGCTACATCGAGCGCCGTTACAAGCCGTGTTCCGACGACGGACACAGCAACTCCGGTGAGCAGTGCTGGGCGTTCGACAACGCCACGATCATGCTCAACGGCATGTCCGGCGAGCTGGTCAAGGACGACACCACGGGTGACTGGCACCTGTCGGCCGACGACGGCACGAAGGTCGAGAAGCTGACCGGCGCCACCAACGGCGACGAGGGCGGCTCGGGCGACAAGGGCGAGCACTGGAAGGTCACCACACCCGAGGGCACCGAGTATTACTTCGGCCTGAACCGTCTGCCGGGCTGGGCCGCCGGAAACGAGGAGACCAACTCCGTCTGGACGGCACCGGTCTTCGGCGACGACTCCGGTGAGCCCTGCTACAACGCGACCTTCGCGAGCGCTCACTGCCAGCAGGCGTGGCGCTGGAGCCTGGACTACGTCAAGGACACGCACGGCAACGTGATGTCCTACTTCTACGACCGCGAGACCAACTACTACGCGCTCAACGGCAAGACGGACGTCAACGGCACCGCGTACCACCGCGGCGGCTATCTCAAGCGCATCGACTACGGCCAGACGGACGGCAAGGTCTACGCGGCGAAGGCCCCGGCCCGAGTCGTCTTCAACACCGCCGAACGCTGCCTGCCCACCGACGGCTTCGACTGCGCGGAGAGCAAGCGAACCAAGGCGAACGCCGGCCACTGGCCGGACGTCCCGGTCGACCAGGAGTGCAAGTCCGGCACCAAGTGCACCGCCCCCGTCCAGACCTTCTGGACCACCAAGCGGCTGACGTCGATCGTCACGCAGATGCGCAAGGACGCCACGTCCTACACGGACGTGGACGCCTGGACCTTCACCCACCTGTTCACCGACAACGGCGACGACTCCAAGACGCTGTGGCTTTCGAAGATCGAGCACGAGGGCCGCGCGGGCACGGCCGCGAAACTGCCGACCGTGGACCTGTTCGGCGAGCAGCTCGCCAACCGCCTGGACGCGATCGGTGACAACATCGCGCCCTTCCACCGGTTCCGGCTCTCGGCGGTCCTGAGTGAGACCGGCGCCCAGCTCGACGTGAACTACGCGCCCACCGACTGCGCCAAGAGCGCGCTGCCCAAGCCGGGCGAGTCCACCAAGCGCTGCTACCCGGTGAAGTGGGCCCCGCCCGGCTACGTGGACCCGATCACGGACTGGTTCCACAAGTACGTCGTCGCGGCGGTCATCGAGACCGACCGCACCGGCGGCAGCGACTCGATGGTCACCCGCTACACCTACCAGGGCGACGCCGCCTGGCGTAAGGCCAAGCCGGACGGCATCACCGACGACAAGTACCTGACCTGGGGCGGCTGGCAGGGCTACGGCAAGGCCAAGGTCACCAGCGGTACGTCCGACCAGCAGAGCACGCGGGTCGACTACACGTTCCTGCAGGGCATGGACGGTGACAAGGACCCCGCCGGCGGCACCCGCTCGGTGAAGGTCAAGGACTCCACCGGCGCCGAGTACACGGACGCGGAGGAGTTCACCGGCCACGAGCTGGAGACGGCCGCCTACGACGGTGACAAGCTCGTCTCCAAGACGATCCAGACGCCGTGGATGCACTACACGGCCACCCAGACCAGGAGCTGGGGCACCACCCGCGCGGCGATCGTCCGCACGCAGGTCGGCCGAGGCTTCGACCTGAAGTCCGACGGCACCTGGCGCGAGACGAAGTCGACGACGACGTACGACACGGCCAACCGCACCGGCCGGGTCCTGCAGGTCGACGACCAGGGCGATCTGTCCACCACCAAGGACGACAGCTGCACCCGGACCACGTACGCGGACAACACGGCGAAGAACATCCTCTCGCTGCCGGCGCGCAGCGAAGCCGTCTCGGTGCGCTGCTCGGCGACACCCGACCGCAAGACGCAGGTCCTGGCGGACGAGCGCACGTCGTACGACAACGGAGCCTTCGGCGCGGCCCCCGTCAAGGGTGACGCGACCCGGACCGAGCGGCTGACCGCGCACAACGGCACCACGGCGACGTACCAGGTCACCGGCACCACGGCCTACGACTCGTTCGGCCGCCCGACGCTGCAGAAGGACGCCCGGCAGAACCCGACGAGGATCGAGTACAACGAGACCAACGGCCTGCTGACGAAGACGACCTTCACCAACGCGCTCGGTCATGTCACGACCACCGACTACACCCCCGCCTGGGGCATGTCGGCCGGCCAGACCGACCCGAACGGCAAGCGGACGGACCTCGCCTACGACGCGCTGGGCCGCCTGACCTCGGTGTGGCTGCCCGACCGGACCAGCAAGCAGACGCCGAGCATCAAGTACGCGTACAACGTCCGCAAGGACAAGGTCACCTCGATCAAGACGGAGAAGATCGAGAACGACGGCTCCTACGGCGCCGAGTACCAGCTCTACGACAGCCTGCTCAGGCCCCGGCAGATCCAGACCGAGGGCGCGAACGGCACCCGCATGGTCGCCGACACGTTCTACGACGGCACCGGCAACATCAAGAAGACCAACTCCACCTACAACGCGGCGGGCGCCCCGTCCGACGAGCTGCTGCCCGTCCGCAACGGTGAGGTCGGCGCGCAGAGCCTGCTGGAGTACGACGGCCTGGGCCGGACCACGGCCCAGATCTTCGCGGTCGGCGGTGCCGAGCAGTGGCGCACCACGACCAGGTACGACGGCGAGCTGACCCACGTCGACCCGCCGGCCGGCGGTGTGCCCACCACGACGGTCACGGACGGCCAGGGCAACACCTCCGAGATCCGGCACTACCGCCGCTCCTCACCGGGCGCGGGCGTGCCGTACGACTCCACGAAGTACACCTACACGCCCGCGGGCAAGCTGGAGACGGTCACCGACTCCAAGGACAACGTGTGGCGGTACGAGTACGACCAGCTGGGCCGCCAGACGAAGTCCGTCGACCCCGACGCCGGCACGTCGCGCACGGAGTACGACGAACTGGACCGGCCGGTCGCCTCCTGGGACGGCCGGAACAAGAAGACGTCCACGGTCTACGACGGCATCGGCCGGGTCGTGTCGACCTGGCTGGGCGACGCCGGCACCGGCACGAAGCTGACCGAGACGAAGTACGACAAGGCCGGCTGGCTCGGTCAGGCCTACGGCTTCCTCAGCTACGTCTCGCCGACGGACTACTTCGCGAGCGCAGTCCAGTCGATGGACGAGTTCTACCGCCCGCTGAAGACCGCGTACCAGGTCCCCGACTCCCAGGGCTCCCTCGCCGGCACGTACGTCTTCACATCGGCGTACAACCGTGACGGCACCCTGCAGTCCACCGGCCTGCCCGCCATCGGCGACCTGCCGGCGGAGGCGCTGACCTACACCTACGACGAGCTGCAGCGCCCGACGGCGATGAAGGGCACCACGTCGTACGTCACCAACACCGTCTACTCGAGGAACAGCCGGCTCCAGCAGCTGGAGCTGTTCACGGGCAGCGGCAAGAAGGTCTGGCAGACCTTCGACCACGAGACGGGCACCGACCGGCTGACCCGCTCGGTGGTCGACGTCTACGGCGCGACCGCCCCGGCCAAGGAGTCGAACTACTCCTACGACCAGGCGGGCAACGTCCTGTCCATCGCGGACACGGCGAACTCCGCGTCGCCGGACGTGCAGTGCTTCGCCTACGACAGCCGGCAGCGGCTGGCGGACGCGTGGACGCCGGCGTCGTCGGCGGCCGACGCGGCCGGCACGGGATCGCGTGGGTCCGTCGCGCCGGTGGGGGGCACCGGCCCGAAGGCGTGCGAGAGCGCTCCGGGGGCGAAGGCGCTCGGCGGCCCGGCCCCGTACTGGAAGTCGTACGAGACCGACGCCATCGGCAACCGGGTCTCCGAGACGATCCACGACACCGCCCTGAACGCGGCCAGGAACATCACCAGCGGCTACGAGTACGGCGGCGCGGGCGCCCAGGGCAACGGCCCGCACCAGGTCACGAAGGTGGTGGAGAAGACCCCGACGGGGGACCGGCAGTCGACGTACGAGTACGACGCCTCCGGCAACACCACCAAGCGCACGATCGGCGGCAACGCGCAGACGCTGGTCTGGACGGACACGGGCAAGCTCAGCGAGGTCACCGAGGCGAGCGGCTCGAAGACGACCTACGTGTACGACGGCTCCGGCAACCGCCTCGTCCGCAAGGACTCCTCCGGCACCACCGTGTATCTGCCGGGCACCGAGCTGAAGCTGTCGGCCGACGGCACGAAGAAGGAGGCCACCCGCTACTACGAGTACGCCGGCCAGACGGTCGCGGTGCGTAGCGGCGGCAAGCTGTCCTTCGTCGCCTCCGACCACCACGGCACGGGCGAGCTGGCGATCGACGCGGTGACCGGCGCGGTCTCCCAGCGGCGCTTCGACCCCTTCGGAGTGGAGCGCGGTGAGAAGACCGGCACCTGGCCGGGGGAGAAGGGCTTCGTCGGCGGCACGATCGACGCCTCGACCGGCCTGACGCACCTGGGCGCACGGGAGTACGACCCCCAGATAGGCAAGTTCATCTCGGTCGACCCGATCATCGACTACACCCAGCCGCAGCAGATCAACGGCTACGCCTACGCCAACAACTCCCCGGTCACGCACGCGGACCCCAGCGGCATGATCATCCCGGAGTGCTGGGAGGGGCTGATCGAATGCCGCGGCGGCAAGCCGTACTTCCCCAAGACCGGGGAGGAAAAGGCCCAGTCGAAGGTCGACCAGGCCTCCTCGAACGTGGCGGCGGCACAGTCCCAGCAGTCCGCGGCCAAGCAGCGCATCAAGTCCGCGGGTAAGGCGCTCGTCAAGATCGTCCGGGACATCCTCGGCGTCGACGCGGCCCTGGACTGCATCTCCACCGGTGACGTCGGCGCCTGCGGCGAGACGCTGCTGAACATCGCGGGCAGCTTCGCGGGCGGTCTGGCGGGCAAGATCCTTGCGAAGTACGGCGCCCCGTGGAAGTGGGCCAAGGGCCTCAAACTCGCCAAACGCGTGACCAACCTGGTCGGCGACCTGATCGGTGGCGCGAAGGACCTCTGGAAGGCCAACAAGGCGGTCGGCAAAGCGAAGGCCGGCCTGGCCAAGGCCATGGACAAACTGGCAGACGCCAGAAAGAAGGCGGCGGAGGCACGCAGGAAGAAGGGCGCGTCCGACGACCTCGGCTCATGTCCCGTCGAGGGCAAGCACAGCTTCCTGCCCGGCACGAAGGTCCTGCTCGGCAACGGCAAGACCAAGCCGATCGAGAAGGTGAAGCTCGGCGACGAGATCACCGTCACCGACCCGAAGACCGGGAAGACGACGGTACGCGAGGTCGTCGGCACGATCGTCACCGAGGACGACAAGCACTTCGTCGACCTGACGATCAGGGGTAAATCCGGCAAGGCCGAGGCTCTGGTCTCCACCACGACCCACCCCTTCTGGGTGAACTCCGAGCAGGCGTGGATCGAGGCCGGCGACCTCAAACCGGGCATGCGCCTGCACACTGCAGAGGGTGACTCGGTCGACCTCACCAGCATCCGCGCGTTCGACAAGCGTCAGCGCACGCACGACCTGACGGTCGCGGACGTCCACACGTACTATGTGCTGGCGGAGGCAACGCCGGTTCTGGTTCACAACTGTGGCGAAGAGGCCGGGGAGCACGTCTATCGCGGAATAGATTGGGGGCACTCCAAGTATGACGATGCTCTCGAAGGGCGAGCAGTGCCGCGCGGTGGAGATGCTGATGCCGCGTCGCACAATGGTGGCAACCTCGATAGCCCATTCACATCCTGGACGGACGATTACGAAGGCGTGGCCTTGGATGCCGCCGAACTAGGCAATGGCCCAGGAATTGTTATGCGTCATCGCCGCGCGGACATAAAGGATCGTCTAATTAAGGGTCCGCAGGATATTTACGGTGAGAGTGAGCTTCTGGTGGAAGGGGTTATCGAGGGTGCTGAAATCAGCATCAACAGGGGCCCGTGGCATCTACCTGGAGCAGGTTGATGAACGAGAGCTTTATCTCCGCTGAGGCGACTAGGCTGGGAATGGTTCATCTCGCCGCAGCGGTTGATGAGTACGGTGTAATCATCCTTCATGAGAGCACCGTTTCCAGGGCGCAGTTGATTCGCATCTTCGAGAATCGCCTCAGAAGGGCAGAAGCTCGTGATGACCGCGACGTGACTCGTCTTGTGACAGACTTGCTGTCTGCCTTCAATGGCGCACAGTCAGGTGAGCTCAAGCTGATTCATGTGCAGGCTGGAAAAATGGATGTGATGCTTTACGGTGAGGCTAGTGGCGAGAGTATTCTTGCTGCGGTGATCCTTTCTGGCGGCGATTCCTGACATAGAAAGACTGGGCTCCTCCAAGATATTCTGGAGGAGCCCAGTCTCGGCTCGTCGGCGCGCGACGCGGTCCACGCCAGCCGGTCCGGCGCGACGGTCGCCAGATCGATATGGCCGAAGTTCCACGCCACGGTCAGCACCTCTTCGGGCACTCCGAACCGCATCAGCCCCTCGCCGAAGGCCAAACAGACCGCCCGGGCCGTGGCCCGCTGCACCACCTTCGCGATCACCACGAACCGGGAGTGATCGTCGATCCCTCGCGCGTAGCCGTCTGACGGCACCGCCGACGGCAACACAGTTGTACGACAGCGCACTTCCACGCACATCTACGGACCGGCCAGAATTCGCCGACCAGCGAAAATCCAGGTGACGACCGCACGGCACGCACACGTACTACGTGCACGCGGGTGCCACTTCGCTAATCGTGCACAATTTCGGCGAAGGTGGTGACTGGGGGGAGGGGGGCTGAATGGCGACTCGAAATACGACGATGCAGTCGAGGGGCGCGCAGTGCCCCACGGTGGCCACTCTGGCTCGGGTCGGCACGCTGGGGGTAACACCGATCGTGAGTTCACGTCGTGGACTCACGATTATGAGGATGTGCCTCTGGGCGCGGCTGAGGAGCTGGGGCTGGAGGGATTGTCATGAGGATTCCACGCTCCAATATTCCGGCAAGCAAGGACATTCAAATCCATGGTACCGATTATGAGGTGTACGAGGAGTCGGAGCATGCGCTAAGAGGGGTGATCGAGGGTGCTGAGATCAGCGTCGACAGAGCGCCTTGGCGTAAACCGTGAGGGTAACGTCCCGCTGAACGATCGGTTCGTGCTTGGCAGAGCCCTTATCCGCTGGAGGGGCCGTGGAAAGAAGTCGCCTTATGCGACTCTTGGAAGGAGTCGACGAGGTGCGCCCTCTTTCCCGGGCCGCGCTCGGGGCGGGTGCCGAGTATGACATTTGGCCCGAAGGTGTCCTGCCGCGGCGCGTCGTGCCCATCTATGAAAGGCGAGAGCGCGTCGCGTGTCGCTCGGGTCAACCGTCAGTCGGATTCGAGGAGGCAATTGATGCTCTTCGCGTGCACCAAGGGGAAAAGATTGCGACAGGTTTCGTTGATGGTCGAAACCGAGGGGGATATTATTTCCAGCTCTTCCTGGATGCGGGTCTCAACCGTATCCTCGCTGTCTTCGGGATCAAGCCTTCTCCGGCGCGGGGCTCGCTGAGCGGCTCCGGGGCAGACTGATGGCACCTGTACGGGGCCCGGTTTGACCCCTCAAGCCGGGCCCCGTAACCTTGACCGTCGGCGTGTCGCCAGATGCGTCTCATCCCCGTAAACCTCTTCCTCCCGGGAACGGGCCCGCACGGGCCGTGGCCGGGAGAGGCCGTTCGCGCGTGTCGCGGGGCGGCTGGACTGCGGGGATACCGTTCCGAGCGAGAGAGTGAGATCCGCGTGTACGCCATCGTGCGCAGCGGTGGTCGCCAGCACAAGGTTGCTGTCGGCGACATCGTTGAGGTTGACAAGATTTCCACTGCCAAGGTTGGCGACACGGTCGAGCTCTCGACCCTGCTCGTTGTCGACGGCGACGCTGTGACCAGCGACCCGTGGGTGCTGGCCGGCATCAAGGTCCAGGCCGAGGTCGTGGACCACCACAAGGGCCAGAAGATCGACATTCTGCGCTACAAGAACAAGACCGGCTACCGCCGTCGTCAGGGCCACCGCCAGCAGTACACGGCGATCAAGGTCACGTCGATCCCCGCGGCTGCGAAGTAAGGGACTGAGGAGACATGGCACACAAGAAGGGCGCATCGTCCACCCGGAACGGTCGCGACTCCAATGCCCAGCGGCTCGGCGTGAAGCGCTTCGGCGGTCAGGTCGTCAACGCGGGTGAGATCCTGGTCCGCCAGCGCGGCACCCACTTCCACCCGGGCGCCGGCGTCGGCCGTGGCGGCGACGACACGCTGTTCGCGCTGCAGGCCGGTGCGGTGGAGTTCGGCACCAACCGCGGTCGCAAGGTCGTGAACATCGTTCCGGTCGCCTGATCGGAATTCTTCGCGAGGCGGACCTCACTTCCCCGGCGGGAAGGCGGGTCCGCCTTTCGCGTGTTACGCAGTAACCACATCCGTACATTTGCGCAGTGCTGGAGGCACACACCATGACCACCTTCGTGGACCGCGTCGAACTGCACGTCGCCGCGGGTAACGGAGGCCACGGCTGTGCCTCCGTGCACCGTGAGAAGTTCAAGCCGCTGGGCGGCCCGGACGGCGGCAACGGCGGGCGCGGCGGTGACGTGATCCTCACCGTCGACCAGTCCGTCACGACGCTGCTCGAGTACCACCACTCCCCGCACCGCAAGGCCACCAACGGCAAGCCCGGCGAGGGCGGCAACCGCTCCGGCAAGGACGGCGAGGACCTGGTTCTGGCGGTGCCGGACGGCACGGTGGTCCTGGACAAGCAGGGCAACGTGCTCGCCGACCTGGTCGGCCACGGCACCTCGTTCATCGCCGCGCAGGGCGGCCGGGGCGGCCTGGGCAACGCGTCGCTGGCCTCCGCCCGGCGCAAGGCGCCCGGCTTCGCGCTGCTGGGCGAGCCGGGGGACCTCCAGGACATCGTGCTGGAGCTGAAGACCGTCGCCGACGTGGCGCTGGTCGGCTACCCGAGCGCCGGAAAGTCCTCTCTCATCTCCGTCCTCTCCGCCGCCAAGCCGAAGATCGCCGACTACCCCTTCACCACCCTGGTGCCCAACCTGGGTGTGGTGACGGCCGGTTCGACCGTCTACACCATCGCCGACGTGCCCGGACTCATTCCGGGCGCCAGCCGCGGCAAGGGCCTGGGCCTGGAGTTCCTGCGCCATGTGGAGCGATGCAGCGTGCTCGTGCACGTGCTGGACACGGCGACCCTGGAGTCCGACCGCGACCCGGTCTCCGACCTCGATGTCATCGAGGAGGAGCTGCGGCAGTACGGCGGCCTCGACAACCGCCCCCGCATCGTGGTCCTGAACAAGATCGACGTGCCCGACGGCAAGGACCTCGCCGAGATGGTCCGGCCCGATCTCCAGGCGCGCGGCTACCGCGTCTTCGAGGTGTCGGCGGTGGCGCGCACGGGACTCAAGGAGCTGTCCTACGCGGTCGCCGACCTGGTCGCGACGGCGCGTGCCGCCCGTCCGAAGGAGGAGGCGACCCGGATCGTCATCCGCCCGAAGGCGGTCGACGACACCGGCTTCACCGTCGTCCGCGAGGACGACGGCCTCTTCCGTATCCGCGGCGAGAAGCCCGAACGCTGGGTGCACCAGACCGACTTCAACAACGACGAGGCGGTCGGTTACCTCGCCGACCGGCTCAACCGCCTCGGTGTCGAGGAGGCGTTGATGAAGGCGGGCGCCCGGTCCGGCGACGGCGTCGCCATCGGACCCGAGGACAACGCGGTCGTCTTCGACTGGGAGCCGACGGTCATGGCGGGCGCGGAGATGCTGGGGCGCCGTGGCGAGGACCACCGCTTCGAGGCGCCGCGTCCGGCCGCCCAGCGGCGCCGGAACCGGCAGGCCGAGCGGGACGAGGCGGAGCAGGGGTACGAGGGGTTCGACCCCTTCGCCTCGTAGACCGGCTTCATGGTGCCGGCGCCGGTCGTTCCACCGGTGCCGGCTCCGGCAGCGGCCATGCCATCGCCGACAGGTCGACCCAGCCCGGCAGGGCCTCCATGCGGGGCAGCGACAGGGCCAGCACGCCGCCCCGCGAGATCTGCAGGGTGGCCACGTTGACCGTGGACGCCGGCAGGGTCTGCAGCAGGGCGACACCGCGGTGGGTGCGGGCCGGGCTCACCGCCGTGTCCAGCACCGCGCTGACGGGCGTCGTACTGGACGTCCACCGGGATCCGAAGCCGCCGCCGTCGGCGGGGGCGATCGAGCCCGTGAGTTCGACCCGGTCGCCGTTCAGCCGGTAGCGAGGCGGGTCACCGTGGGCGGTGACGGCCGGATTCAGCGGCAGGTCCCGCCATACACGGTCGGCCGGCCGAGCGCCCTCGGGCAGCAGGGGCCAGGGGTCCGCGAGCCACTCGCCGAGCCTGCCCGACTTCGCCGCCGCCTGCAGCGCCGCGTCCCTGCGGCCGGTGACGAACTCCCGCAGTACGTCGTCGCGGATGCCCCCGTAGAGCCTGCCCACGTCGGGCAGGAGCGCCGTGACGTCGAGTTCCGGCGGCGCCTCGGAGAGCCTTCTGAGGAAGCCGAGATAGGTGAAGGCGGCGTACCGCTCCATCAACCGCCGCACCCCGGGTCCGTGGCGCGTGCCCACGTCGAGCAGGTGCAGGTTGAGGTCGAGGTGGTCGCGGTAGTTGCCCGCGTTGGCCCGCAGGGAGTCCATGATCGAGGAGCCGTCGCCGCGCTGCCGGTAGAGGTAGACGGAGCGGTCCAGCAGGTTGACGCGGCGCGCGGACAGCAGCGCCGGAACGCTGAACCAGGCGTCCTCGAACAGCACGCCCTCCGGGAAGGACGCCCGGATGCGCCGCAGGAACGGCACGGAGAACAGCTTGTTCCACACGCTCGCCGAGAACACCAGGTCCGGGTACTCGGTGATGTCCTCGACGCACCGGTCGCCGTCTCCGAAGTACCGCTTCCAGCGGCCGTAGGGGCGCAGCGGGACGTTGGTGAAGTCGGCGACGACCATGTCGGCGTCGTTGCCGCGGGCCGAGGCCAGCATCGCGGACAGCCCGTCGGGCACCATCACGTCGTCCGCGTCGGCGAAGGCGACGTGCGCGGCGCGGACCTCGCGCAGCCCGCGGTTGCGGGCCGCTCCGGGACCCGCGTTGGACTGTGTGATCAGCTCGGCCTGCGGATGGCGGTCGGCGAACGCGGCGAGCAGTTCGCGGGTGCCGTCGGTCGATCCGTCGTCGACGAGGATCACCTGGGTCCGGTCGAACCCGTCGAGGGCGGCGACCGAGTCCAGGAAGCGGGGCACGTGCCCGGCCACGTCGAAGCAGGGCACGACGAGCGCGGCGTCGTACGAGGGCTGGTCCGTCACCGAGGGCTCCGTTGCTGGGGGGCGATGCCTGCGGGCACACGGCCGGGAAAACGCCGATGCCGGCCTCCGACGTGCTCAGGAGACCGGCATCGCGGTGGGCCGAGTGCGGGAGTCAGCCCGTGACGGGGACGGACGCGGTGACCGGCTCCTCCGCTGCCGCTGCCGCTGTGGCGGCCGCGGCGGTACGGCGGTACGAGTCCATGGCGTTCTCGAAGTCGCGGGTCGAGAGCATCAGCTTGTAGATGATGGCGAGTTCGAAGAGCACCAGCAGGACACCGGCCCCGATCGTCACGCCCATGATCGCCCCGGCGAGCGGGCCGATGATGAACACCGCCATCTGGAACTCGATGCCGCTGACCAGGTGGGTGCGGATGCGGTGGCTGATCAGGAGGTCGCGGATGCGGTTGTAGCGCGTGAACCGGCGCACGAACGACTGCTGCGTGACCACCCCGAGGGTGGGGGCGGCGGGCTCCTCGGCGCGCTGGTCGGCCGCGCTCTCCTCCTCGCCGGCCTCCACGGCCTCGTCCTTCGCCTCGGCGGTGATGCGCGC
The DNA here is from genome assembly GCF_006540305.1 of Streptomyces sp. 6-11-2. Lineage (GTDB taxonomy): Bacteria > Actinomycetota > Actinomycetes > Streptomycetales > Streptomycetaceae > Streptomyces. Next base: position 4,787,449 of record NZ_BJOR01000001.1, read on the forward strand.
GGCCGCGGCGACGCGGGGCGCGGGCGCCTGGGTCACCTCGGCGACCTCGGCCGCGGCCTGCTGGAGCTTGGTCCGCATGCCCTGGCGGACCTTGTAGATCTGCAGGGCGTCGATGTACCGGAGCATGTCCAGGAAGACGACGGCCAGCGCCAGCCAGATGTACGCGACGTTGCCGGTCTGGTGGTACTGGCCGCCCATGAGGGCGACGGCGCAGACCAGGACCCGGATGCGGTCGAAGACGTAGTCCAGCCAGGCGCCGAACTCGGATCCGTTGCCGGTGAGCCGGGCGAGCTTACCGTCCATGCAGTCCAGGATGAAGCTGCAGTGGTACACGACCGCGCCGACGACCAGCCAGAGCCACCCGCCCTGGGCGAAGCAGGCGGCCGCTCCGAGGCCGAGTACGAGCGCGGCCCAGGTGATCTGGTTCGGAGTGACCCTGGTCCACTTGGCGGTCCACCGGACCAGGGGCGTGGCCACCGGGTCGACGAGCAGAACGGTCCACCAGGCGTCCCGCTTCTTCTCAGTGCGGCGGCGCACTTCGGCGAGCGGAGGTATGTCCATGGTCGGCAGGAAGCCCTTTCGGGGTGGCCCTCGGCGAGGCACCGAGGAGCGCGCGGAGTGGTCGGACGTGCCACACGAGGCGGCCGGGGCATGCCGGTGCGCCTTACGTCAAAGGACGTTGGCTTTACCACGGTAATCCAACAGTCAAATGCCATCGTAGGGTGGCCCGGGCGCGGCCAACCATACGCCGTTCGCCAAGGCTTAAGGCAATGCTTGGGCGGCGGTGGTTGCCCCGTTCATCCGAAGCTGTGTCAAGAATCACACGGGGCCGGGACATAAGGTGGATGGTGTCTGAATCGTCCCTGATTGGGAGCCGACCGGACGTGCGGGTTAGGCTAATCTGCTCATGAGTCAGCCGCTTCCTTGTGGCACTTGGCTTTTGCCGCTTGGCGCGCCTCCGTGGCGGAGTTCCTCCCGGGGCCCCCTTGTCGTGCGGGCCGAGGTTTGGGCGCCTTCCGGGCCAGTGCCGACGCGAGGGCGTTTGGCGTGGGAGCTGTGATCTCCGACTTTTCAGTCCTTGGTAATGGAGGCGTGATGTTCCCGCGCGTGGACGCTGCACCTGGCATCACCGTCGTCGTCCCCGCGTACAACGCCGCGGCGACCCTCGGCAGAGCCCTCGACTCCCTGGTGGTGCAGACGTGCCAGGACTTCGAGGCCGTGGTCGTCGACGACGCGTCCCAAGATGGTAGCCGGGCCGTCGCGGAGAGTTACGCGGACCGAATTCCGCAGCTGCGGGTCATATCCCGGCAGACCAACAGCGGGGGCGTGGGAGCACCCCGCAATGATGGAATTCGTGCGGCACGCGGCGAATACGTCATGTTCCTGGACTCCGACGACGAACTACCGGTCAAGGCGTGCGAACTGCTGCTGGAGTCGGCCCGGAACACTGGTGCCGACATCACCGCCGGACGCGCCCACCGGATCAACCTGCAGCGTGACACGACGCAGGTGTGGCAGCCCATGCTCTACGGCGTCGACCGGACCGTGGACGGCATCCGGAACTGGCCGGAGCTGATCAACGACCCCATCGCCGCCGCGAAGTTGTACCGGCGGGACTTCCTGCTCGAGAACGAGATCTTCTTCCCCGAGGGGGTCTTCTACGAGGACACCTTCTTCTCGGCCAAGTCCTACACCCTCGCCTCCGGTATCTCCGTCCTCGCCGAACCGGTCTACCGGTGGGTCTGGGAGGACCCGCAGGACGGCAGCGCCTCGATCACCAACCGGCGCGGGGAGATCCGCAGCATTTCCGACCGGGTGGCGGTGCACCGGCTGGCGGACGGGTTCCTGCGCGATGCCGGCGCCGAGGACATCAAGGTCTACAAGGACGCCCGCTTCATCAGCCACGACGTCCGGCTGTACGCGAAGGAACTCCGCGCGGGCGACGAGCGGTTCCGCACTGCCTTCCTGGACATCGTCTCGGAGTACCTGACCGAGATCGACGAGCGGGCCTACCCGCTGTGCGGCCCGCTGGACCGGGTGCGCGCCTTCTACTTCCGGAACCGGCTGGCGGACGAGGCCCTCACGGTCGCCGACTTCGAGCAGCGCCGCGGCGTCGTCTCCACCGACCTGGTGCGCCGTGGAGACCGCGTGTACTGGTCGGCACGCCATGCCGGCCTGCCGGGGGCGGACGAGTTCCTCGACGTGACCGAACTCGGCCTGCAGGACGAGTCGTTCGAGAACTGCAAGCTGTTCAACCGGGTCACCTCCCTCGCCGTCGACGGCACGACGGTCACGCTCGAGGGCGAGATCCTCAACCAGTTCCAGCGCATCGGAACCGGCGACGAGGTACGGCTGGCGCTGCACGTACGGGCCAAGGACACCGGCGAGCGGACCGTCGTGGAGGTGCCGGGCGTCCGGGTGGACGAGTCCCGGATCTCCTACCAGGTCTTGTTCGACCTGGGTTCGGCCGCGGCCGTGCTCTCCTCGCGGAGCCTGGTCAACCTCAACATGCAGGTCCTGTGGAAGGGCCGCAAGCACACCACCGCCCTCTGCGTCCGCGGCAGCGACCTGGCACCGCTCGGTCGCGTGCTGGAGCCCTCCGGTCTGTGGCCGGACATCACGGGCAGCGGCAACCTCGTGTGGCGCCCGGCCGAACCCGCCGACGCCAGGGGGGCGACGCGCAAGGCGCCGGACGCCGGGTACTGGCAGTGGTGGCAGGGGCGCGAGCTGCCGGCGAACGCCGCGGAGCCCGCGGAACCCGCCGCGACCGTCGTGGTGTTCTGCGCCGGATACGGCGACGACGCGCTGCGGGCCGCCCTGAACTCCCTGGCCTGCCAGGAGGAGTTCGGCCGTACCCGGGTGCTCCTGGTCACCGCCGGGACCGGTACGGACGCGCCCGCCGCGGTCGAGTTCGCCGACCGCCACGGCAACGCGAGTCTCGTCCGCACCCCGGACGGCCGCGACGCCCGGGCCTCCCGGCAGGCGGTCCTCGACCGACTGGCAGGTCCGTACGCGGCCTTCATGGACGGATCCGGTGTCCTGGCCGAAGGCGCGCTGGCCGGGCTGCTCGCCGCGGCCGCGGCCGCGGACGACGTCGACGTCGTGGTCGGCGACACCTGGCAGGCCTCCGAGGCGCTGCGCGAGGCCGACGTGTTCCTGCGCGAGTGCTTCGAGGCCGGCGACCGGACCGTCGACGGCCTCGCCGGCGCCCCCGACCTGCTCTTCGCCGCGTCGCCCGGCGGCAAGCTGTTCCGCTGCGACCTGCTGCGCGAGTGCGGCTTCCACGTCGGGGACGGCTGGGACATCGAGCACATCACCCCCGTGGCCACCGCTCTGCTGAGGGCCCGCCGTATCCGCGTGACCGCGGCGCTGGTCTACGGAGTCACCGACGACGCCCGCTCCGGCCTCCCCGCCCGTGACCGGCGGGAGACCGCGCGGAGCCTGCTGGCCCTGCACCAGTCGCTGCTGGACGCCCATGCGGCGGCGGGCCCGGAGCGGCGGGCCGCGCTCCAGCGCTTCGTGGCGGGCAGCTTCCACCCGTACCTGGTCGGCCTGCCCAAGATGATGGTCGGCGAGGAGCTCGAAGCGCTCTACCCGAAGCTGCGGACCCTCTACCGGGACATCCCGGACGACGTCGTCCTGGACTGCGCCGGTCCGAACGCCTCCCTCCTCACGCATCACGCCGTGAGGGCGGGCAACGCCGCGCTCTTCACCCGTCCGTTCGAGGAGCCCCGTTTCCTGCCGGAGCTGTCGGTCGCCGGCCCGGTGCTCTTCCGCAGGGCCGAGGGCGACGTGGACGACTCCACGCTGCTGCGCGTCATGTCCCGGTCGGCCCAGGCGGAGTCCGTCCGTCCCGTCGACGGCGCATTGCGCGTCGAGGGGTTCCTGACCCTTGGCGACGTCGACATCTCCGAGGACTTCGGCAACCGGCTGGAGCTCGTGTTCAGCGCGCCCGGCGGCCGGGAACACACCGTACCGGCGCGGCAGGTGTACCGCCGCGACCGCTGGCACGTCCGCAAGCAGCGGGACCTGCACAGCGGCTGGCGGGCCGACCTCGGCCGCGACGAGCTGGCGGCCCTGCACGGCGGCGCGTACTCCCTCGCGGTCCGGCTGCACGGCCCCGGCGGCTTCGTCGACACCCCGGTGACCGCCCGCCCCGCGTTCCACCGCTTCAAGGGTGTGGACCGCATCGGCGCCTTCCGCTACGAGGTGTCGGCGGACACGGAGAACGTGGCCCACGTGCGAGTGGCCCGGCGGCGCTCGGCGGCGGGCGTCGCCGACCGGATGCGGCGCCTGGGCCGCGAGACGGGCCGGATCGTCACCCGGCAGCCGGGCTGGCTGCTGCGGCTGCTCTACTGGCTCACCCGCCCCGTGCTCGCCCGCCGCGACATCTGGATCGTCGGCGAGCGCCACGACACCGCGCAGGACAACGGCCACCACTTCTTCCGGTGGGTGCGTCAGAACCACCCCAGGCGCAACGTCTACTACGTCATCGACGCGAAGGCGGCCGATCGCGCGAAGGTCCAGGACTGCGGCAACATCCTCGCGCTCGGCTCGCTCAAGCACCGGCTCTACCTGCTCAACGCGACCCGGCTGATATCGCCGTACGACCTCGAGGCCTACCTCGCGCCGCCCAGCATGGGCAAGCTCAACTACCTGCGCATCTTCGGCGACCTGCTGAAGTACCGCCGGGTCTTCCTTCAGCACGGCGTGACGTACAACGACGTCTCGCAGTCCGCGCACCGGCAGTCCACGAGCGTCGACCTGTTCGTGGCCGTGTCCGAGGACGAGGCCGCCTACATCCGCGAGGAGATGGGCTACCGTCCCGACGAGGTCCAGGCCCTGGGCTTCCCCCGGTTCGACAAGCTGCAGCCCGTCGAGGGCCGGCCCACCGTGCTGCTCATGCCGACGTGGCGGCGCGACATCGTGGTCCCGTCGTACAACCGCAGGCGCCGGCCGCGCGTCCAGTTCCCGGCCTCGGAGTACTTCCGGTTCTTCTCCCGGCTGCTGGAGGACGAGCGGCTGCGGGCCGGGCTGGAACGCTCCGGCGTCCGGCTGGAGTTCTACCCGCACTACGAGATCCGCCCGTACCTGCGCCACTTCAAGGTCGACCACCCCAACATCACCGTCGCCGACCAGACCAAGCGGGGTGTGCAGGAGGCGATGAAGGAGTGCTCGCTCCTCGTCACCGACTACTCGTCCGTCTTCTTCGACGTGGCCTACATGGGCAAGCCCCTCGTCTACGTGCCCTTCGACGAGGACGACTTCTACGGCCAGCACTACCGCCGCGGCTACTTCGACCTGACCCGCGACGGGTTCGGGCCGGTGTCCCGGACGGTGGAGGACGCCGTCGACGAGATCGTCGCGGCCATCGACCGCGGCTTCTCGGTCAGTGACCCGTACGCTCAGCGCGTCGACGACTTCTTCGGTCAGCGCGACACGGAGAACTGCGCACGTGTCTTCCGGGCCATCGACGGCCTGGACGGGCGGCGCGACGGAAAGGGATGACCCAAGCATGTGGATGATCACGGGCGGTGCCGGTTTCATCGGAGCGCACGTCGTGCGCGCGATGACCGAGGGCGACCGGAAGGCCATGGTCTACGACGATCTGTCGACCGGCAGCCGGGACCGGGTGCCCGCCGGGGTACCCCTGGTGGTCGGCAGCGTTCTCGACCGGCCCCGGCTGGAGGCCGCGATCCGCGAGCACGGCGTGACCGGCGTCGTGCACATCGCCGGCAAGAAGCAGGTCGGCGAGTCCGTGGAACGCCCCCTGTACTACTACCGGGAGAACGTCACCGGCCTGCAGACCCTGCTGGAGGCGATGACCGGAACCGGCGTCGAGCGGCTGGTTTTTTCCTCCTCCGCGGCCGTGTACGGCATGCCGGACGTCGACCTGGTCACCGAGGAGACCGAGTGCGTCCCGATGAGCCCGTACGGCGAGAGCAAGCTCATCGGCGAGTGGCTGATCAACGCCGCCGCCCGGGCCCACGGCATCCGCAGCGCGTCCCTGCGGTACTTCAACGTCGCCGGTGCCGCGTCCCCGGAACTGTCCGACTCCGGCGTGTTCAACCTGATCCCGATGGTCTTCGAACGCCTTGAGGCCGGCGAGGCCCCGCGGATCTTCGGCGACGACTACGCCACGCCCGACGGGACCTGCGTCCGCGACTACATCCACGTCCAGGACATCGCCTCCGCCCACCTGGCCGCCGCCACACGTCTGGAGACGGCGCCGGCGGGCACCGCTCTGACGCTCAACATCGGGCGTGGCGAGGGAAGTTCGGTCCAGGAGATGGTCGACCGCATCCTGAAGGTCACCGGCCGGGAGGGCACGGTCCCGGAGGTCACCGAACGCCGTCCCGGGGACCCGGCCCGCGTCGTCGCCTCCGCCGACCGCGTCCGCGAGGAACTCGGCTGGTCCGCCCGCCACGGCCTGGACGACATGATCGAGTCCGCCTGGCAGGGCTGGCGCCACCGCCACGCCTGAGGACCGGACCCGGGGGAGGCCCGCATCCGGCGGCCTCCTCCGGCAGACGTGCCGTCGGGCCCGCAGACCGCCCTTGTCTCCGACCGACCGCCCTGCGCGGCCGCCCGGGGCGCACCCGCCCGGGCCGGGCCGTCGGACCGCACCACGCCGCACCCGGCGCACCCGGCCGTACCCGCCGGAACACACGGCGTGCCCGGCGTGCCCCGGGCGGCGGTCCGCAGGCTGGACCGACGCACGCCGCCCGGTGCCCTTCGCGTAGATTGCCGTGCGAGGCGTCCGGACGCGGACGAGGTGAGGAGTGGGCACGGTGGCAAGGGCAAGGCAAGCCGTGTGCGAGGCCCGCAGGATCGTCGTCAAGGTGGGTTCCTCGTCGCTGACCACCGCGTCGGGCGGCCTGGACGCCGACCGGGTGGACGCGCTGGTGGACGTCCTCGGCAAGAGCCTCAAGGAGGGCGGCCCCGGAAGGGGCTCCGCCGAAGGGGGCGGCGGACGGAAGGAGATCGTCCTCGTCTCCTCCGGTGCCATCGCCGCCGGCCTCGCCCCGCTGGGCCTGCGCCGCCGGCCCCGCGACCTCGCCCGCCAGCAGGCCGCGGCCAGCGTCGGCCAGGGCCTGCTCGTGGCCCGCTACACCGCCTCCTTCGCCCGCTACGGCATCCGCGTCGGCCAGGTCCTGCTGACCGGCGACGACACCAGCCGCCGCGCCCACCACCGCAACGCCTCCCGCACCCTCGACAAGCTGCTCGCGATGGGCGCCCTGCCGGTGGTCAACGAGAACGACACCGTCGCCACCGACGAGATCCGCTTCGGCGACAACGACCGGCTCGCCGCGCTCGTCGCCCACCTGGTCCGCGCCGACCTGCTGGTGCTGCTGTCCGACGTGGACGGGCTCTACGACGGCGACCCGAGCAGGCCGGGCACGTCCCGGCTGGCGGAGGTCCGGGGCCCCGGCGACCTGGAGGGCATCGAGATCGGCAGCGCCGGCAAGGCCGGCGTCGGCACCGGTGGCATGGTCACCAAGGTGGAGGCGGCCCGGATCGCGGCCGCCGCCGGCATTCCCGTGGTGCTCACCAGCGCCGTCCACGCCGCCGACGCCCTGTCCGGCGGCGACACCGGCACCTACTTCCACCCCACCGGCAAGCGCTCCGCGGACCGGCTGCTGTGGTTGCAGCACGCCTCCACCCCGCAGGGCTCGCTCACCCTCGACGACGGTGCGGTCCGCGCGGTCGTCGAGGGCCGCAAGTCGCTGCTGCCGGCCGGGATCGCCGCCGTGGAGGGCGAGTTCACCGCCGGTGACCCGGTCGAGCTGCGCGACGGCGCGGGGCGCGCGGTGGCCCGCGGCCTCGTCAACTTCGACGCGAAGGAGATCCCCCGGCTGATCGGCCACTCCACCCGCGAACTCGCCCGCGAGCTGGGACCGGCGTACGAACGCGAGGTCGTACACAGGGACGATCTGGTGCTTCTGGAGCCGTAATGCGCCGAAACGTCCGACCACCCGGGTGCCGAAGGTGGGGGACGTTCCGTAAAACCGCCCCATGGAGCCGTGCGGCCTGTTCCACTTTGAGGCAGTGACGCATTCCGCATGAGCGGGACCAGCGAGACGAGCGAGACGAGCGAGACGAGCGAGCGCTGCGTGAAGGAGGACGTCGTGAGACGAGTGCGCCCTGGGGCGGCGGCGTCCCGCGGTGGCCTGACGAGCGTGGCGGCCGGAGCCGGCTACGAGGAGCCGCGGGATCTGCCCCGGCTGTGGCACGTCACGCTCAGTGTCTCCGGCGCCCAGGCCCCGCTGAAGGAGGTGCGGCGCGGCCTCGAGCAGCTCGCTCACGACCACCCCTTCCTGCTGACCAGCCGGTACGCGGGCGACCACGCCGAGATCCGCTACTGGGAGGAGGCCCGCGACCTCCACGACGCGGCCGCCGTCGCCCTGCGCCTGTGGGGTGAGCACCGGCAGAGCGCCCGGCTGCCGCCCTGGGAGATCGTCGGCCTCGAGGTCATCGACCGCGAGACCTACCACCAGCGCCTCGCCGAGGGGTACGGAGCGCCGCCGGCGACACCGGTCGGAGTACACCCCTTTTGACCCCGTCTCGCGGTGTGGGATGACCGGTGTCCGCCCCTCGGGGCGCACTACCCTTCCTTCATGACCACGCTCTCGCCGTACGACTCGATGTCCCCGGTCACCCAGGCCGCGTACCGCGCCAAGGCCGCCGCCGCCGACCTCGCGCCGCTGCCGCGGGTGGCGAAGGACGACGCCCTGCTGGCCGTCGCGGACGCCCTGGAGGTCCGTACCGGCGAGATCCTCGAGGCCAACGCCAAGGACGTGGCCAAGGCCCGCGAGGCCGGCACGAGCGACGCCATCGTCGACCGGCTGACGCTCACCCCCGAGCGGGTGCGCGCCATCGCCGCCGACGTGCGGGACGTGGCGGCGCTGCCCGACCCGGTCGGCGAGGTCGTCCGTGGCAACACGCTGCCGAACGGGCTCGACCTGCGGCAGGTCCGCGTCCCGCTCGGCGTGGTCGGCATCATCTACGAGGCCCGCCCGAACGTCACCGTGGACGCCGCCGCCCTCTGCCTGAAGTCGGGCAACGCGGTGCTGCTGCGCGGCTCGGCCTCCGCCTACGAGTCGAACACCGCCCTGGTCCGGGTCATCCGCGACGCCGTGGGCGGGGCGGGCCTGCCCGCCGACGCCGTGCAGTTGGTGCCCGGCGAGAGCCGCGAGAGCGTGCGCGAGCTGATGCGCGCCCGCGGCCTGGTCGACGTGCTGATCCCGCGCGGCGGCGCCTCGCTGATCCGGACGGTGGTGAACGAGTCCACGGTCCCGGTGATCGAGACCGGCACCGGCAACTGCCACGTCTACGTCGACGCGCAGGCCGACGTGGACACGGCCGTCGACATCCTGATCAACTCCAAGGCGCAGCGGCCCAGCGTCTGCAACGCCGCCGAGACGCTGCTGGTCCACCAGGACATCGCCGCCGAGTTCCTGCCGCGCGCCCTGGACGCGCTCGCCGAGGCCGGGGTCACCGTCCACGCCGACGAGCGGGTCATGGCCCACGCCAAGGACTCCCGGGCCACGGTCGTCGAGGCCACCCCGGAGGACTGGGAGACCGAGTACCTGTCGTACGACATCGCCGCAGCCGTGGTCGACTCCCTGGACCGGGCCGTCGCGCACATCCGGCTGTGGAGCTCCGGGCACACCGAGGCGATCGTCACCACCTCCCAGCAGGCCGCTCGCCGCTTCACCCAGCTGGTCGACTCCACGACCGTCGCCGTCAACGCCTCCACCCGCTTCACCGACGGCGGCCAGTTCGGCTTCGGCGCCGAGATCGGCATCTCCACCCAGAAGCTGCACGCCCGCGGCCCGATGGGGCTGCCGGAGCTGACCAGCACGAAGTACATCCTCACGGGGGACGGGCACACCCGGCGCTGACGCCGCCCGGCCCAGGCCGGGGCGTCTCAGCAGTCGGATGAATTTCCATACCGTCTGCCCAAATTGACCCCTCAGGTCTACTCTGGATCCGTGCCGGAGGATGTGGGGGGCACGCCGTTCCCTGACGGCTGGGAGCCCGACGACGACCACGACCACGGGGTGTCGGACGAAGAGTTCGCCTCCGTGGTCTTCGACGAGGCCTTCGTACGCTCGGCCGTGATCCACGAGCCGACCGCCGTCGAACGCCTCCTGGCCGCCGCGCAGGCCAGAGCCGAGGCCTCCGAGGCGGAGGCACGCCGCGCCCACGCCAGAGGCGAGCGCTACGAGGACGGGTACGGCCCCGGCCTCGGCCCCGAGCACCCCTACGGCGACCTGGACGACCCCGACGTCCTCGAAGGCCGCCACGGCGCCCCGGGGACCTTCGGCAAGCACGTCCGCTGGCACCGCCCCGTCGCCTGGGTGCTCGCCCTCGTCATGGGCATCGGCATGGTCGCCCTGGCCTTCGCGGCGGTCTACCGGGGCGGCTCCTCGGGCACCCGGGAGCAGGCCCCGCCGCCCGCCTCGACCGGCCTGGAGCAGGGCAGCGCCGCGGCGCCCTCCGCGTCCGCCGACTACTCCCAGCCGCCCGTCCCCGCGGTCCCGCGCACGCCCTGACGGCGGGGCGGCGGTTCTGGTGAGAACCTGTCAGAACTTGTCGCACATCAGGGCGTTTACCAGGGCTTCCGGAGACCTACCCTGAAGATATGGGAGGGCCTGGAGAGCCACCTGAGGGGACACCCGAGGGCGTCCCGGGAGGTGCGGAGGACGAATACCGATCCGTCGTCTTCGACGAGTCGTTCGTCCGGGCTGCCCGCCTCCAGGAGTATTCCGCGCGCGAGCGGATGACCGACCACACCCCGGCCGTGCGCCGCCGCCCGCCACTGCGCCGAGGGCTGCCCCGGCAGGCGCTGCTGCTGGTCCTGCTGATCATCGTCGCCTTCGGCACCGCGATCTACATGGGCGTACGGCACCCCTACCAGAGCGCGCAGGCCCAGCGGCCCGTGGAGCCGCTGCGGATGACCGTCATCCCGCTCGCCCCGCAGGGCAAGGTGCCCGGCGCGGCCGACCCCGGGTACCTGTACGCGCACAGCCCGGCCGCCCAGTTCGCCGTCGGCGCGGAGGGCGTACCGCTGCCCGTCGTCCGGCGCACCGCGCACTTCACCGACAGCCAGGTCGTCGCCGCGCTGACCATCGCGAAGGAGTACATCGTCGCGTCCTCCCTCTACCCGGAGGTGCTCACCGGCGGCCAGACCCGCCCCGTACGGGCGCTGCTCGACCCCGGTCAGCTCGACCAGTTCGACCAGAGCTTCGACCGCCCCGCCGCCGACGGCCGGCACGCGCCCACCGGCTGGCTCGTCCGCTTCGACCCGGCCCGGGCCGAGCTGGCCGACCGCGAGATCCGGGTGCAGGGCAGCCTCCAGGCCGCCGAGACCGACTCCTTCACCCTGGAGGTCGGCGCGGACCACACCTTCGTCTACGCGCTGAAGCCGGCCGGCTCCACGGCGCACGCGCCGGCCTCGCTGTTCACCGTCCGGCGTGAGCTGCAGTTCCGCTTCACCCAGGACGACCTGCGGCTGCACCAGGTCCAGATCGTCGTCTCCTATGCGCAGGCCGGTCCGCTCTCCTGTGCCGGGGACCTGGCGGGACGCTTCGAGCCGCTGCTGGCCGGCCAGACCGCCAAGGCGGGCAGCCCGCCCGGCACGGACCCGTACGCCACGGACACCGCGGCGGCCCTGTGCGGCTCCCTGGCGCACAGCGCAGAGCCGAAGGTGTGACGCCGCCGCGGGGCGGTGGCCGCGCGGGAGCGGCCCGCGCTCGCCCGGAAGGTCAGTCCTCGTCGCGCGGCGGGGTGTCGGTGGACGGCTGGTCCTTGCCCCGGTCCTTGGGCGGGGCCGTTCCCGTGAAGCCGCCGAAGCCGCGCCGCACCCGGTCACCCAGGTCGCCGGCGCCGCCCGCCAGATCGCTGACCAGCTTCATCAGCGGGTCCTTCGAGCTCTTGACGTGGTTGGCGTAGTGGGCCGCCGACTCGCGGAAGGAGTCGGTGACCGAGGTGTCCTTGTCCTCGGTGCGGCGCGGGTAGTGGCCGTCCATGATCCGCTGGTAGTCGCGGGACTCGGCCCACTTCTTCAGCTCGGCCGCCCGCACGGTCGTGAAGGGATGCGAACGCGGCAGCACGTTGAGGATCTTCAGCACGGAGTCGCGCAGGTCGCCCCCGGCCTCGTACTCCTCGGCCTGCTGGAGGAACGCGTCCACGTTCATCTGGTGCAGATGGTTGCCGCCCGCGATCTTCATCAGGCCCCGCATGGACGCCTTCAGGTCCTGGCCGACGAGCAGACCGGCCCGGTCCGCCGACAGCTCCGACTTGCGGAACCACTCGCGCAGCCCGGTGACGATCGCCATGATCGCGAGGTTGCCCAGCGGGATCCAGGCGACCCGGACGGCCAGGCTCGTCAGGAACAGCAGGATCGTGCGGTACACGGCGTGCCCGGACAGGGCGTGGCCCACCTCGTGGCCGACGACCGCCCGCATCTCCTCCTCGTCGAGCAGCTCGACCAGGCCCGTGGTGACGACGATGATCGGCTCGTCCAGGCCGATGCACATCGCGTTGGGCTGGGGGTCCTGGGTCACGTACATCGGCGGGACCTTCTCCAGGTCCAGGATGTAGCAGGCGTCCCGCAGCATGTCGTTCAGGTGTGCGAACTGCTGGTCGGAGACGCGGACGGAGTCGGACAGGAACAGCAGCCGGAGACTGCGCTCGGGCAGCAGGCCGCTGAGGGCCTTGAACACCGTGTCGAAGCCGCTCAGCTTGCGCAGCGCGACCAGGGCGGAGCGGTCTGCAGGGTGCTCGTACGCACGCGAGGAGATCTCCGGGAAGCGCCTGCGCTGCCGGCTCGGCGCGTGCTCCTGCGCCTCTTGTTCGCGGCCGTCGTCGGACATGTGGTCCCCCATGTGTGTCAGTGTCCCAATGTGCCCCCGAGGCAGGGCCCAGCCTAGGCGGAGATACCGTGGACGGGCAGTGCAACGAAGGAGTCCACGTCATGGAGCACCACCCCGCAGCCGCCTGGCTGACCGAGGCCGCCGGCGCCGCCGCCCAGCACCAGGGGGCGGGTTACCTGCTCCGGGTCGTCCTGATCGTGATGGTCCTGGGCTGCGTCCTCACCGGCTGGTTCCTCCTCCGCGGCTACAAGCGGGACGACGACTGACGCGGCGGAAAGGTTCCCGAGGGCTCCCGCGGCCGTCGCGCCCGCACCGGCGGGGCCGCGCGGGTGCGGGTGGGGCGCAAGCGCCCGCTGTGCCAACGGTGGAGTCGGGGTGAGCGGTGCGCCAGGGGTTGCTTACGATGGGCCGACATCCTTGTCCCGCTCACTCCCGGATAGGTCCTGCCAAAGATGAGCTACCCCAGCACCGCTGCCCAGTTGGTCAACCTCGCCGAGGCCCAGGGGGGCAACCACGAGAGCCTCAGCCCCTTCCTCACCGGCGGTGGCGCGCTCTTCATCCTGCTGCTCCTGCTGTGGATCACCACGCGTTTCAACCGCGACCGCTGAAGCCCTGTCCGGCCCGTCCCCGGGATCTGGCTCATGGAGTCCTCAGGCCGGGCCGGTAGGGTCTGCACGCATGGGAGAGCAGGACATGCCTACCGGTCCGGCGAGTGACACGGTGAACCCCCTCGAACACGGGCCCGGCGGCGGGCCTTCGGCGTCGGGCAAGCGGCGCCTCGGCGTCATGGGCGGGACGTTCGACCCGATCCACCACGGGCACCTCGTGGCGGCCAGCGAGGTCGCCGCGCAGTTCCACCTGGACGAGGTGGTGTTCGTGCCCACCGGGCAGCCCTGGCAGAAGTCCCACCGCCAAGTCTCCCCGGCGGAGGACCGCTATCTGATGACGGTCATCGCGACCGCCGAGAACCCGCAGTTCTCCGTGAGCCGCATCGACATCGACCGCGGCGGTCCCACCTACACCGTGGACACCCTGCGCGATCTGCGCGCGCTCAACCCCGACACCGACCTGTTCTTCATCACCGGCGCCGACGCGCTCGGCCAGATCCTCACCTGGCGGGACTCCGAGGAACTGTTCTCCCTCGCGCACTTCATCGGCGTCACCCGGCCCGGCCACCATCTGACCGACCCCGGCCTGCCGGAAGGCGGCGTCTCGCTCGTCGAGGTCCCCGCCCTCGCCATCTCCTCCACGGACTGCCGGGCGAGAGTCGCCAAGGGCGACCCGGTCTGGTATCTGGTGCCTGACGGAGTCGTGCGCTACATCGCCAAACGCCAGCTGTACCGAGGCGAGTGAGCCGAGAGGGGCACCGGTGAACGACCGATACGACGCTGGTCACGGGGGCGACCAGTACGAACTCGTCGGCTACGACGAGTACGGCCGGCCTGTGTACCGGCCGGTCCCCGTCCAGCAGACTCCGCAGCAGGCCTACGACGCCTACGGCCAGCAGGGCTACGGCTACGACCCGTACGCGACCGGTGGCCAGCAGCAGCTCGATCCCACGTCCTACCAGGGCGGTCACGACGGCGCCTACCAGGGCGGCTACGGCACCGGCTACGACCCGGGCCGGCAGGCGCCCGACCCCTCCGGCCACGGAGCCCACGGCTCCTACGACCCGTACGGCTCCGGCGCGACGACGGCCCCGTACGACCCGTACGGACGGGCCGCGACCAGCGGGGAGCAGCCCCGGGTCCCCGAGCAGACCGCCCACATCCCGCAGCAGACCGGCCCGGCGGACGCCGACCGGACGGCGCAGGGACCCGACCCGGACGGCGCGGACGGACCCGACTACCGCACCGAGCAGTTCGCCTTCGTCGAGGAGCCCAGCGACGGCTCCGAGGACGTCATCGACTGGCTGAAGTTCACCGAGAACCGCACCGAGCGCCGCGAGGAGGCCCGCCGCCGCGCCCGCAGCCGCGTCGTCGCCCTGACGGTCGTGCTGGCCCTGCTCGCGGCGGGCGGAGTCGGCTACCTCTGGTACGCCGGGAAGCTGCCCGGCGTGTCGTCGTCCGGCTCCGAGAGCGGCACCGCGACCGCGAACGGCGCCCAGAAGCGCGACGTGATCGTCGTCCACCTGCACGACACCGAACGGGGCGGCACGTCCACGGCGCTGCTCGTCGGCAACACCACCACCAAGCAGGGCACCACCGTCCTGCTGCCCAACTCCCTCGCCCTGACGGGCGACGACGGCACCGTCACGACCCTCGCCAAGTCGGTCAAGGGCGACGGCTCCTCGGGTACCCGCGAGCAGCTCGACACGGTCCTCGGCACCGACATCGAGGGCACCTGGCGCCTGGACACCCCCTACCTCCAGAACCTCGTCGACCTGGTCGGCAACGTCGAGGTCGACGCCAACGCCGACGTACCCGACCCGGACGCCAAGAAGAAGGGCGCCGCGCCCCTGGTCCGCAAGGGCAAGGCGCAGACCCTCAGCGGCACCATGGCCGTCGCGTACGCCACCTACCACGCCTCGGGCGAGGAGGAGAACGCCCAGCTCGAACGGTTCGGCCAGGTGATGCAGAGCCTGCTGCGCAAGGTCTCCTCCGACGCCACGGGCGCGACGACGACGGTGCAGACGCTCCAGCAGATCCTCGACCCCTCGCTCACCGACGAGGACCTCGGCACCTTCCTCGCCAAGCTGGCCGAGTTCGCCAAGGGCGGCGACTACAAGACGGCGCTGCTGCCGGTGCAGGCGGACGGCACGCTGAGCGCGCAGACCAGCGAGAGCGTGGTCAAGGACGTCCTGGGCGGCACCGCGAAGAGCCCCGACCAGTCGTCCGCCGTCCGGGTCTCCGTGCGGAACGCCAGCGGCGCCAAGGGCAACACCGAGAAGGCCCGGATCGTCCTCCTGGGCGGCGGCTTCACCTTCCTGGAGGGCGGCACTGCCTCCGAGGTCCGCTCGGCGTCCCAGGTCGTCTACGCCGACGCCGCGGGCAAGGAGAAGGCCACGGAGGTCGCCAAGACCCTGGGGCTGCCCGACAGCGCGGTGACGAAGGGCACGGTCACCTCGAACGCCGACGTCTCCGTCGTCCTCGGTCAGGACTACCAAGGCTCCTCGGGGCAGTGATCCCTCAATTGCGTGGGGTGTCCTCGGCGGTCCGTGAGACCCTTGGTGTCAAGTGACCGCCGAAGGAAAGCCCTGTAGTGACCGCGACCGATCGCTCTCTCGACCTCATCAACACCGCCGCCCAGGCGGCCGCCGACAAACTCGCGCACGACGTCATCGCGTATGACGTCAGCGACGTGCTGTCGATCACGGACGCCTTTCTGCTGGCGTCCGCGCCCAGTGACCGCCAGGTCAAGTCGATCGTCGACGAGATCGAGGAGCGGCTGCTGAAGGAACTCGGCGCCAAGCCGGTGCGCCGCGAGGGCGACCGCGAGGCCCGCTGGGTTCTGCTCGACTACGTGGACATCGTCGTGCACGTCCAGCACAGCGAGGAACGCGTCTTCTACGCCCTGGAGCGGCTGTGGAAGGACTGCCCCGAACTCGAACTGCCCGCCGACGCCAAGGCCACCCGGGGCAAGGCCGAGGAACACGCCAAGCAGCAGGCCGCCGAGGAGACGGCGGAGCCCGGCGGTGAATGGCGGTGAGCGGCGCCGCCGAGGGGCCCGGCCGGGCGCCGGGCCGTGGCCGCCGCATCATCCTGTGGCGCCACGGCCAGACTCCCTGGAACGTGGAACGGCGCTTCCAGGGCAGCACGGACGTCGAGCTGACCGAGACCGGCGTCGGCCAGGCACGCCATGCCGCCCGCCTGCTGGCCTCCCTGCGACCCGACGCGATCGTCTCCTCCGACCTCCTGCGGGCCACCTGCACGGCCGCCGAGCTGGCCGCGCTCACCGGCCTTGAGGTCACCCGGGACGAGGGCCTGCGCGAGACCTACGCGGGCGTCTGGCAGGGCCTGACGCACGAGGAGATCATCGGCCGGTACGGCGACCAGTACGCCGCGTGGAAGCGCGGTGAGCCGGTGCGCCGCGGCGGCGGCGAACTGGAGACCGAGGTCGCCGACCGTGCCGCCCCCGTCGTGCTGCGGCACGTGGAGAAGGTGCCCGAGGACGGCACGCTCGTCGTGGTCAGCCACGGCGGCACCATCCGCACCACCCTCGGTCGCCTCCTCGGTCTCGAACCCCACCACTGGGAGAGCCTGGGCGGCCTGTCCAACTGCTGCTGGTCGGTCCTCGGCGAGGGCGCCCGCGGCTGGCGGCTGCTGGAGCACAACGCCGGCACCCTGCCCGAGCCCGTCCTCGGCGACGACGACTGAGCCGCCCCGCGGCCCACGGGACCCGGATTTCACTTTCCGGCAGGTCGCAGGCTAAAGTTCTTCTTGTTCGCCCCGCCGAGCGGGGCGAAACACCACGCGGATGGTTCGCGTGGCGGCAAGGGGCTATAGCTCAGTTGGTAGAGCGCCTGCATGGCATGCAGGAGGTCAGGAGTTCAATTCTCCTTAGCTCCACGGACCGGCACTCGGTTGAGTCGCCGAGGATCGTTCGTCAGAATCCCGTCCCGTTCAGGGGCGGGATTTTCTGTATTCCCGTGAACCGGCTTGAGTCACTTGGGGCTCCGGGGGCGTATACCTCTGCGAGTGCGCTCTCCGAGTGCCTGGACGCGCCGGTCCGGACGCCCCCGGTGCAGGCCGTGGCCGTACTGGTACCAAGGCGTCGCTGACCGTATCGGCCCGGCCGTGGCAGAATCAAACGGCCGGAGGGGGCGCGGCCCGACGGGAGGGAGTAGCGATGCCTGCCTGCATCCTCGAGGAGGTCGGTGACCTCCTCGGTGCGGCGTTGATACGAGACACGGTCACCCGCCTCGTCTGCCCCTCCTGCGGCTCTCTCCATGTGGCCCAAGTCCTCGGCGACAACGGGGGGATCTCGTACGTGTGCACGGCCTGCGGCCACAGCTGGAGCTGACCCATGGGTGCACACAGGCGGAAGTGCGACTGGTGCGGCGGCGGCACCCCGATCGTCCGCGACATGGAGCCGATCAACCCCGACTACCAGTACTGGTGCGAGGAGTGCGCGCGGGCGCTGATCATAAAAGGCGACCCGATCGAGACCTACCGCGAACTCGAGGGCGAGCCGATCTACGGCCGGCTCCTGGAGGAGCACTGCACGCTGAAGCGGTTCTATTCGTTCGTGACGGCGTGACGCGGTCCCTGTGCTCGGGGGCCGTGCAGGGCGGAGCGAAACCGATTTGGTGTTCCACCCCCTGGACCGTGTAATGTTGGCGTCGCCGCCGGGGAAACCGGGCGACACGGTCGAATAAGCGGCTCAGCCGCGTGGCCACGAGGGGCTATAGCTCAGTTGGTAGAGCGCCTGCATGGCATGCAGGAGGTCAGGAGTTCAATTCTCCTTAGCTCCACAGGAAGTGAGGGCGAGTCATCCACCGGATGACTCGCCCTCGACGTATGCCCGCACGCGTACGCGGCGGCACCGGCGGCAAAAACGCGACGGCGGGTTGCCCCCTGGGAGGGCGGCCCGCCGTCGCGTGCGCTCAGCGGCCCAGAGCGCGGCGGCCGCGGCCCTGGGAGAGGACCGGCAGGTTGCGCGACGGGGCCTGCGAGCGGGTGTCCTCCTCGAGGCGCAGGGCCAGTGCCGGGCAGCGGCGTACGGCGCGCAGGGCCTTGTCCTCCGCGTAGCGCGGAACCTTCGCCTGGGCGACGGTCGGAAAGCCGTCGGCGCCCAGTTCGAAGACCTCCGGGAGGATGTCCGCGCACAGGCCGTGTCCCCGGCACAGCGTCCAGTCGACGTAGATCTTCTGACGGCTGGAGCCGGACTCCTCGGCCTCGCCGCCGCCGGGGACGCCGGTGGGAGCCCTGCCGCCCTCGAAGAGCGGCAGGACGCCCTCCACGGGGCGTCCGCAGCCGTTGCCGAGGACGTGCGCGGCCAGGTCGTCGGTGAACGCCTTGATGGTCGATTCCAGGAACATCGCCGAGCCGTCGGGATGCGAGCAGGCGCCGCGCCGCTTGACGTTCTTGGCGACCTGCTTGAGGGCCTCCAGGGCGGCCGGGCCGCCGCCGTTCAGGATGTCCTCCATACCGCGCGCGGCGGCCGGCAGACCGAGGTAGCAGGGACCGCACTGGCCCGCGCTCTCCTCCGCCAGCCACTTCGCCACCTGGAGCGACTCGCCCAGCGGGCAGGTCTCCTGACTGATCGGCAGAATCGCCCCGGCTCCCATCGCACCGCCCACCGCGTCCAGGGAGTTGCGCGAGACGATCGCCTCGTTGACGGTCGCCGCGTCGATCCACTTGCCGTGGTAGCCGCCGGTCAGCACGCCCTGCGGCACCGGCGGGGCGCCGGCGAGCTGCAGGACGTAGCGCAGTGGCACCCCGGTGGGGGCCTCGACCACCATGGGGCGGGCGACGGCGCCGGAGATGGTCAGCATCACGGTGCCCGGCTCGTCGTACAGGCCGGTGCTGCCGTAGCGCTCCGGGCCTATGCGGGCGGCGATCGCCAGCTGGGCGAAGGTCTCCGCGTTGGACAGCAGGGTGGGCGCGCCGCCCACGCCGCTCTGCGAGGCGCTGGTCTTGCGGCCCGGCGGGATCGCCGGACCGCCGTCGATGGAACGGATCAGCGAGGCGGCCGCGCCCGTGACCATGCGCACCGGGTTGCGCTGCACGCTCGCGCGCAGAGCCGACCTGCGGCTGTTGCTCAGGCCGCGCTCGGCGAGCGCGGCCTCCATGGAGCGCTGGGTGGACTCCCGCGTGACCCCCACGACGAGCGTGCGGGCACCGAGGGCCTCCGCGACCAGCAGGGCCCCGTCCAGGATGAGGTGCGGGGCACGGTTGATCAGGACCGTGTCCTTGCGGCAGGCCGGCTCGTCCTCGCTGCCGTTGACGACGACGACCGGCCGTACGCCGCGTTTGATCGCCGCCTCGGCGACCGAGCGCAGCTTCCGGTGGAAGGGGAAGCCCGCGCCGCCGCGGCCCTTCAGATTGATGGCCTCGGAGAGCTTCGCGAGCTGCTCGCCGCCCAACGGTTCGAGTGGCCCGTGCACCTTCAGATGCATGGGCAGGTCGAGTCTTTCGACAAGGTCGAAGCCCGACGTGAGCTGGGGAAGCCCGACCACGCGGACTTCCGGGACGTCGGGCAGGGCCTCGTTCACCTGTAGCCTCCGGAAGGCGTGTTCCAAGGTTCGCCCGAACCCGGCGCGTCGTAGGAGGCGCCGGGGGGTGTTTCAGTGGCGGGACCGCTGTTGTACGTGTCGTTCGGGTTGTACGTGCCGTAGGGGGCGTTCGTCTCACCGGTGTTGTACACATCACGTCCGCCGTACGCGGGGGTGCCCGCGGCCGCGCCCGGATTGTTGTAGGCCGGGATGTTGTATCCCGTGTCGTTCAGCGGGTCGTAGGCCGACGGGGGCGCCTCGCCGACCGGCGGCGGCGAGGGGATCGGCCAGCTGCCCGAGGTGCTGCCGGGGCCGTCCACGCGCGGTGCCGCCCCCGCGGTCCGGGGGTCGAACGGCACGTTCATGCGCGCGGTCTGGTCGGCCGCGAAGGGCTGCCCGGGCGGCGGCGTCGCGACGGCCCGGTAGGCGGCGGCGAAGCCGGGGGCGGGCTCGGGCTCCGCGGCGGAGGCCGGGGTGTCGTACAGCGGGGAGGAGGGCCGGGGACCGCGCGGCGCCGGCCTCGTCGTGTCGGCGCGCGGGGGCGTCGCGCCGCGCACGTTCTCGTAGCCCGGCAGCCCGGACTCCGCCGCCCTGGCCCGGCTCGCGTCCAGGTCGTCCAGCTCGGGCCGCTCGCCGCCGCCCAGCACCGCCACGAGCCGGTCGGCGAGCCTGCGCTTGACCGGGCGCGGCGCCGCGCGCACGGCCAGGGCCGCGATGACGCCCAGCAGGGACAGGCCGTAGAGGATGAAGAAGATCGGCTTGGCCTCCCGGCCCGCGTACAGGCCGTGGATCAGTGCCGCGCACCAGGCCGGGTAGGCCAGCATGTGCATCGCCCGCCAGCGCGCCGCGACCGGGGCCGGGGTGGCGAAGTTGCTGCGCAGTGCCCCGGTGATGCCCACGAAGATCATCAGCAGCCCGGCCAGGGAGCCGAGGCCGACCAGGCCCTCGATCCCGGTGAGGCCGAGCGAGAACGGGATCAGCGCGGCGATCAGCTGGGTGTGCCCCAGCACGATCTTGGTGGTGATGTGCACGAGGAGGAACGCGATCGAGGCGACCGCGGTGGTCCGGTGCACCGCCTGGCCCACGATCCGCTGGCGCGTGTTGAGGATGATCCGGTCCTGGGCGACCAGGCCCCAGATCACCGAGCAGCTGAGCGAGACGAGGGAGAGCACGCCCGCGCCGAAGTTCAGGAACTCGCGGAACTGGCTGCCTCCGGCCAGCACGACCACGGGTATGAGGAGCAGGACGACAGCCGACGCCACCCCATAGGCCGAGCGGCCCGGTTTGGGGAGGGAGCTGTTACTGCGACGAGGGTTCATGGGGGCGACTCCGAGCGGTTCGGGAAAGCGGTCCCGGGCACGAACTCTAAGTGGCTCCAAACCGAGCAGTACGCCGTTTGAGTTATTGCGTTGTTATCAACGGCGCTGCCGGGGCTCGTGTTGTCCCCATAGGATCCATTACGCCGGGTTAAATTTGAACGATGTTCAGTTTTTCTGAACCTTCACAAACGGATCTCCGGTCCCTCGCGACTCGCCGGGGGCCGGCGTCCCGCTCCGCGGACGCTCGTCGCCCCGCACTCGACGGCTGCGGTACCCTGACGCCATGCGTGCCGTACGCCTTCTGCTTAGCGAGCCGCGCTGATCAGTCCCGACCGCCGGACCAATCGGATGGTCGGCATCGGCGCGGCGTCCCCTCCTGTGCGAGGGGATTTTTCATTTCCGAAAGTCGCAGCCGTGGGCAGAGACGATCGATGGAGCTTTGAGGACCATGAGCGAGACGAACCCCGCTGCCCCCTCCGAGGTGGCAGCGCCGCACCGCTACACGGCCGCCGTGGCGGCCGACATCGAGGCACGCTGGCAGGACTTCTGGGACGCCGACGGCACCTACGCGGCGCCGAACCCCAAGGGTGACCTGGCGGGTGACCCCGGGCTGGTCGCCCGGCCCAAGAAGTTCATCATGGACATGTTCCCGTACCCCTCCGGCGCGGGCCTGCACGTCGGTCACCCGCTCGGGTACATCGCCACCGACGTGTACGCCCGCTTCCAGCGGATGACCGGCCACAACGTCCTGCACACCCTGGGCTTCGACGCCTTCGGCCTGCCCGCCGAGCAGTACGCCGTGCAGACCGGCACCCACCCGCGGGTGTCCACCGAGGCCAACATCGAGAACATGAAGGCGCAGCTGCGCCGGCTGGGCCTGGGCCACGACAAGCGCCGGTCGTTCGCCACGATCGACCCGGACTACTACAAGTGGACCCAGTGGATCTTCCTGCAGATCTTCAACTCCTGGTACGACGACGAGGCCGGGAAGGCCCGTCCGATCTCGCAGCTGATCGCCCAGTTCGAGTCCGGTGAGCGGGCCGTGCCTGGGCACACGCGCGCGTGGCCCGAGCTGAGCGCCGCCGAGCGCGCCGAGGTCCTGGGCGAGTTCCGCCTGGCCTACGCCTCCGACGCGCCCGTCAACTGGTGCCCCGGCCTGGGCACCGTGCTGGCCAACGAGGAGGTCACCGCCGACGGCCGCTCCGAGCGCGGCAACTTCCCGGTCTTCAAGGCCAAGCTGCGCCAGTGGAACATGCGCATCACCGCCTACGCCGACCGGCTGCTGGACGACCTGGAGGAGCTGGACTGGCCCGAGGCCATCAAGCTCCAGCAGCGCAACTGGATCGGCCGCTCCGAGGGCGCCCGCGTCGACTTCCCGATCGACGGCGAGCGGATCACGATCTTCACCACCCGCCAGGACACCCTGTTCGGCGCCACCTACATGGTGCTGGCGCCCGAGCACCCGCTGGTGGAGAAGTTCACCCCGGCCGCCTGGCCGGAGGGCACCCACGAGGTGTGGACCGGCGGCCACGCCACCCCGGCCGACGCCGTCGCCGCCTACCGGGCCCAGGCCGCCTCGAAGTCGGACGTGGAGCGCCAGGCCGAGGCCAAGGACAAGACCGGCGTCTTCACCGGCGCGTTCGCCGTCAACCCGGTCAACGGCGAGAAGATCCCGGTCTTCATCGCCGACTACGTCCTGATGGGCTACGGCACCGGCGCGATCATGGCCGTCCCCGCCCACGACAGCCGCGACTTCGCCTTCGCGCGCGCCTTCGAACTGCCGATGCGCTGCGTGGTCGAGCCGGCCGACGACCGTGGCACGGACCCCTCGACCTGGGACGACGCCTTCGCTTCGTACGACGCGAAGATCGTGAACTCCGCCGGCGACGACGTGAAGCTGGACGGCCTGGGCGTCGTCGACGCCAAGGCGCGCATCACCGAGTGGCTGGAGCGCAAGGGCATCGGCGAGGGCACCGTCAACTTCCGCCTGCGCGACTGGCTGTTCAGCCGCCAGCGCTACTGGGGCGAGCCCTTCCCGATCGTCTACGACGAGGACGGCGTGGCCCACGCGCTGCCCGAGTCGATGCTGCCGCTGGAGCTGCCCGAGGTCGAGGACTACTCGCCGCGCACCTTCGACCCGGACGACGCCGACACCCAGCCCGAGACGCCGCTGTCGCGCAACGAGGACTGGGTCAACGTCACCCTGGACCTGGGCGACGGACCGAAGAAGTACCGCCGCGAGACCAACACCATGCCCAACTGGGCCGGTTCCTGCTGGTACGAGTTCCGCTACCTGGACCCGCACAACGACCGGCAGCTGGTCGACCCGGAGATCGAGCGCTACTGGATGGGCCCGCGCGAGGGCATGCCCCACGGCGGCGTCGACCTGTACGTCGGCGGCGCCGAGCACGCCGTGCTGCACCTGTTGTACGCGCGCTTCTGGTCCAAGGTCCTGTACGACCTGGGGCACGTCTCCTCCGCGGAGCCGTTCCACAAGCTGTTCAACCAGGGCATGATCCAGGCCTACGTCTACCGGGACGCCCGCGGCATCGCGGTGCCGGCCGCCGAGGTGGAGGAGCGCGACGGCGCCTACCACTACCAGGGCGAGAAGGTCTCCCGGCTGCTGGGCAAGATGGGCAAGTCCCTGAAGAACGCGGTTACTCCGGACGAGATCTGCGCCGAGTACGGGGCCGACACACTGCGCCTGTACGAGATGGCGATGGGCCCGCTGGACGTGTCCCGGCCGTGGGACACGCGCGCGGTGGTGGGCCAGTTCCGGCTGCTGCAGCGGCTGTGGCGCAACATCGTCGACGAGACGACCGGCGAGGTCACCGTCGTCGACGCCGAGCCGGACGAGGCGACGCTGCGCGCCCTGCACAAGGCGATCGACGGCGTCCGCCAGGACCTGGAGGGCCTGCGCTTCAACACCGCCATCGCCAAGGTGACGGAGCTGAACAACCACCTGACGAAGACGGGCCGGCCCGTGCCGCGCTCGGTCGCCGGGGCGCTGGTGCTGATGGCCGCCCCGCTGGCCCCGCACATCGCCGAGGAGCTGTGGCACAAGCTGGGCCACTCCGGCTCGGTCGTCCACCAGGACTTCCCCGTCGCCGACCCGGCGTACGTCGTCGATGAGACCGTGACCTGCGTCGTCCAGATCAAGGGCAAGGTGAAGGCGCGTCTGGAGGTCTCCCCGGCCATCTCCGAGGAGGAGCTGGAGAAGGTGGCGCTGGCCGACGAGAAGGTCGTCGCGGCGCTGGAGGGCGCGGGTATCCGCAAGGTGATCGTGCGGGCGCCGAAGCTGGTGAACATCGTTCCTGCGTGAGTGCCTCGGGGTAGTCCCCTACGGGCAGGTTCGGGGTTCTTCTGGAACCCGGGGCCTGCCCGTTGCGTTTACCGTGGAAGGGCGGCGCGACCGGTGCCGCGCGAGCCGGAGGAGGAGCGCTGTGGAAACAGTCGTCACCGTCCTCGTCCTCCTCTTCGCGGTCTTCGTGGTGCTCGGCGCCTACGCCGCGGTGAAGGTGGTCGGGGCGGCCAAGCGCAGTGTGGACCGCACCATCACCCAGGCCCGCCGCACGGTCGAGGACCACACGCTGCGGGCCAAGTCCTTCACCCAGCCCGGCCCGGGGGGCGAACTGGCCCAGCTGCGGCTCACCCTGCGCACCTCGATGCGCGCCACCCAGGACGCCCTGTACGCGGGCGTGTACGAGGACGAGTCCCTCAAGGAGTCCATCGCCCTGTTCGAGCGGCTCAGCGTGCACGGGCGTGAACTCGAGGGCGACCTCAAGCGACTGGAGGCCGATCCGGACCGGACGACGCTCACCGAGCGGCTCCCGGTCCTGCGCGAACGCACCCGGCGCATCACGGAATCGGCCGACTCCCTGCGCTGGGCGGCCCGCGACCGCGCCCGCCGCTTCGCCGACGACGACCTGGACACGCTGAGCGCCCAGATCGACGTGGAGGCCGGCGCGCTGCGCCACTGGACCAAGACCGAGCCGGCCGAGCCGTCGACCGAGACCGAGCCGTCCGGACCGACGACCGGGCCACCGGCCGCCGCGGAGGACCCGCGGACCAGGCACGGGGCCCCACGGCAGGCCTCCGCCGAGGAGCCGGTCCGGCCCGCCATCACCCCGTCGGGCCGTCGCCCCGTCTACCCCTGGCAGAAGAAGCCCCGGCCCGAGAGCACGACTTGAACACGGCCCGATCCGGCCACACGTGACCCGGTGAGAGGGGCTGGGCTGCCGTCGGGGCACTACGGCAGGTAACCTCCAGCTCATGTCCCGCCATGTCGCGATCGTCACCGATTCAACGGCCTACCTGCCGCCGCGGACGATGGAGCGCCACGGCATCACCGCGGTTCCGCTGACCGTGGTCCTCGGAGACCAGGCGCTCGAAGAGGGCACCGAGATCTCGACGCGTTCACTCGCCCAGGCGCTGCAGAAGCGGAGGCCCGTCACCACCTCGCGGCCCAGCCCCGAGCTGTTCGCCGAGACCTATCGCAGGGTCGCGGCGTCCGGCGCGAGCGGCATCGTCTCCCTGCACCTGTCCGCGGAGCTCTCCGGCACGTACGACGCCGCGGTGCTCGCCGCGCGTGAGGCGCCGGTGCCGGTACGGGTGGTGGACACCGGGATGGTCGCGATGGCGCTCGGCTTCTGCGCCCTGGCCGCGGCCGAGACCGCGGAGGCCGGCGGCACGGTGGACGAGGCGGTCATGGCCGCGGAGAAGCGTGCCGGGGGCACCTCCGCCTTCTTCTACGTCGACACCCTCGACTATCTGCGCCGCGGCGGCCGCATCGGCGCGGCGCAGGCCCTGCTGGGTTCCGCTCTCGCCGTGAAACCGCTGCTCCAGTTGCAGGACGGCCGGATCGAACTCCTGGAGAAGGTGCGCACCGCCTCGAAGGCGATCGCCCGCCTGGAGGAGATCGTGGCCGAGCGCGCGGGCGGCGCCGACGTCGATGTCGCCGTCCACCATCTCGCCGCTCCCGAAAGGGCGTCGGCCCTCGCGGACCGGCTGCGTACACGGGTGTCCGGCCTGGCCGACCTGCACGTCAGCGAGGTCGGGGCGGTGATCGGCGCGCACACCGGTCCGGGGCTGCTGGGGGTCGTGGTCTCGCCGCGCTGACCCGTACGGGTGAGCGAGTTGTCCACAACTGGGCGGTAGTCCCCGGAAATTGAGCAAGATCATCGCGCGTGTGCCGGTTTGCCGGATGCTCCTGGCATGGCACTTCGATCACGCTCACGCACAGCGGCGGCGACCAGCGGCCCGGGCCGCGCCCCCGACTCGGACGGCCGCTCCCGCCACCGACGCCCACCGGCCCGCCGGGGCTCCCACGCCTCGGCGGAGGATCTGCACCGCCGCGCGCAGGCACTGTTCGCCGAGCGCGCGGCGCGGGCGGGGGAACCGGGCGGTGACTCCCCGGAGGCCGCGCGCAAGCACAAGACCGGCCCTGACCCGGCCACGCCGATTCGGCCCCTTCGTCCCAGGCCGTCCTGGGCCACCGCGACGCCGGACCGGACGGGCCGCCCACCGGACGCGTCGAGCGAGGCTGCGGCGCTTGGCGCGGGGTCGGCCCCTGTGGGTGGTGAGGGCGCGACGACCGGGGGCGACTTCGGTCGCGCCCGCAGGAGTGAGCCGAGCGCGGCGGCCGTGGGCCGGCTTGTGGCGGGTGGCGCGGATCCGAACGGTGTGGCTGATGTGGGGCTTGGCGTTGTGGGGAGGGCGGGTGTGGCTGCCGTGGGTTCGCTTGCGGCGGGTGGTACGGCGCCGTCTGTCCTGGCCGACGTCGTCGCTGCCACGAGTGAGGCGAGGGCAGTGGCCGCGGGTCCGCCCGCGGTGGACTGCACGGATTCGACTGCCCTGGGCGATGGGGGTTTTGTCACCGTGCGGGAGGTGGGCCCGGCTGTGGCGGCCGGTGGTGGGCTGGTCGGCGTGGGCCGGGCAGCCGCAGCCGGAGCCTCTGCTGCGGCGGTGGGCGTGGGTTCGGCGGCCGTGGTCGGCGGCGGGGCGACTGGCATGGCCGGTGGCGGCTCGGCAGCGATGGCCGCTGCCGGCCCGGCTGTGGTCGTCGACGGGGGTTCGGCGGACGTGAGTCCGTCCGGCGCGGGCCGCGTGAGCCCCGCTGCCGTGCGCGAAGTGAGCTGCTCGACCACGGCGGTTGGGGCGGGCCCGGTGGCGGCCGGCCGCAGGGGCGCGGCCCATCCCGCTGTGCGGGGCGCCGTGGAGACGGGCGGCGATGCCGAGTCGGAGCCCTTCGGTCCTGCCGGGGTGCCGGACTGGCGGGAGCGGACCGGGGCCGCGGTGCGCGAGCGCATGCCGTTGTGGTTGCAGGCGCGGTGCGGGCTGGAGCGCAGGAACGTGGTGGCGCTCACCGTACTGTTCGCCGTCGCCGCGCTCCTCGCCGTGCAGCACTTCTGGACCGGCCGTACGCAGACGGTCCAGGCACCCGAGGTGGTGCGGGCCGTGGCTCCCCACGAGGACCAGGGGCAGGACAAGGCCACCACGGCCGGGGCGCCGCCGGTCCTCGCGCGGGGCGCTCCGGCGTCCCCCGGCACGGAGATCGTGGTGGACGTCAGCGGCAAGGTCCGGCGCCCCGGAATCCAGCGCCTGCCGGCCGGGTCGCGGGTGGCCGACGCCCTCCAGGCGGCCGGCGGGGTCCGTCCCGGCACCAGTACCGACGGCCTCAACCGGGCCCGCTTCCTGGTGGACGGCGAACAGGTCGTCGTCGGCGGCCCGGCTCCCGCCGCTGTACCCGAGGCGCCCGGAGCGGGCCTCTCCGGCGCGGCCGGTACGGGTGCCGCGGGCACGTCCACGGCCCCGGTCTCCCTCAGCACGGCCACCGCCGACCAGTTGCAGACCCTGCCCGGCGTCGGTCCCGTGCTGGCCCGGCGCATCATCGACTACCGCACGCAGCACGGCGGCTTCCGCTCGGTGGACCAACTGCGTGAGGTCAGCGGCATCGGCACGCGCCGCTTCGCCGATCTGCGGGACCTGGTCAGCCCGTGAACCTCGATACCGACACCGGTACCGACACCGGCATTGGCACCGACACCGGCACCGACACCGGCATTGGCACCGGCACCAGCACCGACCCCGGCACCGAGCGAGGCCCCGCACCTCCCGGCCGCCCTGTCCCTGCCGAGCCCCCATCCGCCCGGACTCACCACCGCCCTGCGGTGCACGCCGCCTCCGGCAAGCGACTGGGCAACGCCCATCCCCGGCAGGAAGGACCGGCAGACCTCCGGCTCGTCCCTCCCGCCCTCGCGGCGTGGGCGACGGCGGCCGTGGCACTGGACGGCTCCACGGGCCGAGTGACCGGCTTCGTGATCGCCTGCCTCGCCGCTGCCGCCGTACTCCTGGTGGGCCGACGACGCGGAAGCCGTGGAACACCCACACCCACGGCAGGGCAGCCACCGGCTCCTGCCATCAGGCGGTCCGGGACACGTGCCTCCTGGGCGCGTACCTCCGCTGCCGCCGCGCTCCTGGGCGCCGCCGCGGCCGCCGTGTCCGCCGGGCTCCACGGGGCGGACGTGCGGCGCGGTCCGGTGCCCGCTCTGGCACGGCAGTTCGCCACGGTGACCGTCGAGGTGGAGCTGACCTCCGACCCCCGCCTCACCGGCCCCCGGATCCGCGGTGACCGTCAGGCGCCTCCCTCCGTACGGGTGGACGCCGAGGTGCTGCGCGTCGACCGACCCGGCTCGGCGGCGGCGGTGGTGACCCGGACTCCGGTGCTGATCCTGGTCAACATCGGCTCGCGCACGGCGTCCCGTGTCGGGGACCCGTCGGGAAACCCGGGACGCTCACCGGACGGGCACGACACGCACCCCGCGGAAGGGGCACAGCTCTCGCCCTGGCTGGGGCTGCTGCCGTCCACGCGGCTGAGAGTGACCGCGCGGCTGTCGCCCCCGATGACGGGCGGCGACCGGATCGCGGCGGTCCTCCGGGTCCAGGACAGGGCGCCGCCCGAGGTGGTGGCGGAGCCGTCCGTGCCACAGCGGCTGGCGGGCCGGCTGCGTGCCGGGCTGCGGGCGGCGACCGACGGCCTGCCGGCGGACGCGCGGGCGCTGCTGCCGGGCCTGGTCGTCGGGGACACCTCGCGGATCACCCCCGAACTCGACGAGGCGTTCAAGGCGACGGACCTCACACACCTCCTGGCCGTCTCCGGGAGCAACCTCACCATCCTCCTCGCCCTGCTCCTGGGGCCACCGGGCCTGGCCCAGCGAGTGGAGCGCCGTGGCCTGGCACCGCGGCTGGGCCTGCCCCTGCGCGGCACCGCGCTGTTCGGGGCGGCGCTCACCCTGGGGTTCGTCGTCGTGTGCCGGCCCGACCCGAGCGTGCTGCGGGCCGCGGCCTGCGGAGCGGTGGCGCTGCTCGCCCTCGCGACCGGGCGCCGCAGATCGCTGCTCCCCGCCCTGGCGACGGCCGTACTGCTGCTGGTGCTCTACGACCCGTGGCTGTCGCGCAGTTACGGCTTCCTGCTGTCGGTGCTGGCCACCGGAGCCCTGCTCACCCTCGCGCCCCGCTGGAGCGCGGCACTGCAACGGCGTCGGGTCCCCGCCAGGGCGGCCGAGGCGCTGGCCGCGGCGGCAGCGGCGCAGGCGCTGTGCGCGCCCGTCGTCGCCGTGCTGTCGGCCCGGGTGAGCCTGGTGGCGGTGCCGTGCAACCTGCTCGCGGAGGCCGCCGTCGCGCCCGCGACCGTATTGGGTTTCGCGGCGCTGGCAACGGCACCGGTCGCGATGCCGGTGGCGAAGACGCTGGTCTGGTGCGCGAGTTGGCCGACCGGGTGGATCGCGGACGTGGCCCGGACGGGGGCGGCCCAGCCCGGCGGGGGAGTGGACTGGCCGGGAAGCTGGACCGGGGCGCTGCTGCTGGCCCTCGTCACGGTGGCGGCCGTGCTCGCGGGCCGGTGGCTGCTGAGACACCCCTGGCTCTGCGGGGTCTGCGGGGCGCTGCTCCTCCTGGTGGTCGTGCAGCCGCCGCCACTGACCCGGTTGATCACCGGCTGGCCGCCGCCCGGCTGGCGGTTCGCGATGTGCGACGTGGGCCAGGGCGACGCGACGGTGCTCGCGGCGGGCAGCGGCGCCGGTGTGGTCGTGGACGCCGGACCCGACCCGGCACTGGTGGACCACTGCCTGCGCAAGCTCGGCGTCACCAGGGTCCCGCTGGTCGTACTGACCCACTTTCACGCCGATCACGTGGCCGGCCTGCCGGGCGTGCTGCGCGGACGCGCGGTGGGCGCGATCGAGACGACCGGTTACCAAGAACCCGCGCAGCAGGCCGAGTTCGTACGGAGGGAGGCAGCCCGTCACGGCATTCCGCTGACCCGTGCCGGTGCCGGGGAACAGCGCGGTACCGGTGACCTGACCTGGCAGGTGCTGTGGCCGCCACCGCCCCCCGCACCGGACCCGGACGGACCCAACGACGCCAGCGTCACACTGCTCGTCCACTCCGGCGGACTGCGCCTGCTGCTCCTGGGCGACCTCGAACCCCCGGCACAGCAAGCGCTGTTGAACTCCCCGATGAGCGCGCGACTGGCGGGCGTGGACGTGCTCAAGGTCGCCCATCACGGCTCGGCGTACCAGAGCCCGGACCTGATACGCGTGGCGGCTCCGCGCCTGGCCCTGATCTCCTGTGGCGCGGACAACAGCTACGGGCACCCGGCTCCTCCCACCGTCGCGGCCCTGCGCGCGCTGGGCGCGGTGGTGCTGCGCACGGACCAGGACGGGGCACTCGCGGTGACCGGTGCGGGTGCGGGGGTGCGTGTGGCGCGGAACTGAATGCCGGGGATGTGTGCCGGTTGCGGGGAAGGTGAGGGGAAAATTTCATTTTCTGTCAATGAGCAGCCAGTTGGTGCTCCTTGTGTGCAGTCCCGTGGCATGTGCCGGATTCTCATGATGTGGGCTCGTGTTGCCTGGAATGCCCCGTTGATGATCGAATACTTCTTCGGCAATGGAGATGTCGAGGCATGCATGGGGTGGCGTAGATGTTCGGCCGCTGGCTGGGAAACCGAACGAACCGGGTGCAACAGGCGAGTCCGCTCGCGGCGGTGCAGACTCCGCCCGACGCGGGTGTGTTGAGCTGCCGGGTGCTCGATCCGGTCAACCAACCGGTGGCGCACGCCGAGTTCACCGTCAGCGACACCATGGGGCGCACGGTGGTCGGCGGCGGCACGGATCCCTACGGGTTGTTCCTGGCGACGGTGCCGGCGGGGGAGTACCGGCTCGCCATCTCCGCGGAGGGGTACACGCCGCACAGGGCGACCGTGTTCGTCGGCGAGAACTCGCTGGCCCCGTTGGGCGATGTGACCCTCCAGGTCGCCCAGCCGCCGGACCTGCCGGCGCCGGGCGACTGGGAGATAGAGGCGACGCACTCCTCGATCGGCTTCACCGCCCGGCACATCGGGCTGGCCCGGATCCACGGGCGGTTCAACTCCTTCGCGGGAGCGGTGCGGATCTCCGATCCCGTGGAGCGGTCCGCGATGCACGTGGTGATCGACGCGGCGTCCATCGACACGAACGTGCGGATGCGTGACGACCATCTGCGTTCGGCGGACTTCCTGGACGTGGCGAACTTCCCGACGCTGGAGTTCTACAGCGAGCGGTGCGTGCACAGGGGCGGCAGCAGATGGGCCGTCACCGGCGCGCTGTCGCTGCACGGGGTGACGCGTACGGTCACCCTCGACATGGAGTACCTCGGGCTCGGCAACGGCATAGAGGGCGAGGTGCGGGCGGCCTGCCGGGCCACCACCGAGCTGCACCGTGACGACTACACGGTGAGCTGGCAGACGATGCTGGCGCGGGGGATCGCCGTGGTCGGGCCGACCATCCAGGTCGCCCTCGACGTACAGCTCGTCCCCAAGGCCTGACGCCCGGCCGGGCACGGCCGTCGGGCGCCGCCGGCCGCCGGCCGCCGGTCCTCGGCACGGCGGGCTGCCGGACAATGGCCCCGTGAGCGATGTGAGACACGTGCTGGTGCTGCCCGACCGCGATGCCGCGGAGGAGGTGGCGCAGGCACTCGCGGAGCGGTTCGTGGTCGACGAGGAGCCGCGGATCGTCCGCGACGCGCTGGCCGGTGAGGACGACGCCGAGGACGCGCAGTGGCTCGTCGTCCTCCGGGACGAGGCGGAACGGCTGGATCCGGCGGAGCTGGACGCGTTCGCGGCGGAGTGGGAGGG
The DNA here is from genome assembly GCF_006540305.1 of Streptomyces sp. 6-11-2. GTDB lineage: Bacteria > Actinomycetota > Actinomycetes > Streptomycetales > Streptomycetaceae > Streptomyces. The sequence goes on from NZ_BJOR01000001.1 coordinate 4,819,972, forward strand.
CTGGCGCGAGGAGCCCTAGCCCTGTGGGGGCCGGGTGCGAACCGGTGTGGTCCGCGGCGTCCGGTGCCACGTGCCGGGGGCCTTGTCAGTGGTCCGTGGGATGCTTGTCGCGATGGCCAGGAAGACTGCGAACGACGACCTTCTCGCCCCGGTGACGCTTGCCGTGGGGCAGGAGGACCTCCTGCTCGACCGTGCCGTGCGGGAGGTGGTGGCCGCCGCCAGGGCCGCCGACGCCGACACGGACGTACGGGACCTCACCCCGGACCAGTTGCAGCCCGGCACGCTCGCCGAGCTGACCAGTCCGTCGCTCTTCGCGGAGCGCAAGGTCGTGGTCGTGCGCAACGCGCAGGACCTGTCGGCCGACACGGTCAAGGACGTCAAGGCGTATCTCGGGGCGCCCGCCGAGGAGATCACACTGGTGCTGCTGCACGCGGGCGGCGCCAAGGGCAAGGGCCTGCTCGACGCGGCGCGCAAGGCCGGTGCGCGCGAGGTGGCCTGCCCGAAGATGACCAAGCCGGCCGACCGGCTCTCCTTCGTACGGGGCGAGTTTCGCGGGCTCGGGCGCTCGGCCACACCGGAGGCGTGCCAGGCGCTGGTCGACGCGATCGGCAGCGATCTGCGGGAGCTGGCGTCGGCGGTGGCGCAGTTGGTCGCCGACATCGAGGGGACGATCGACGAGGCCGTCGTCGGCCGCTACTACACCGGGCGGGCCGAGGCGTCCAGCTTCACGGTCGCCGACCGGGCCGTCGAGGGTCGGGCGGCGGAGGCGCTGGAGGCGCTGCGGTGGTCGCTGGCCACCGGCGTGGCACCGGTGATGATCACCAGCGCGCTCGCCCAGGGCGTGCGGGCGATCGGGAAGCTGTCGTCCGCACGCGGCGGCCGTCCGGCCGACCTGGCGCGGGAACTCGGCATGCCGCCCTGGAAGATCGACCGCGTCCGGCAGCAGATGCGCGGCTGGACCCCGGACGGCGTGGCCGTCGCCCTCCGCGCGGTGGCCGAGGCCGACGCGGGCGTCAAGGGCGGCGGCGACGACCCCGAGTACGCCCTGGAGAAGGCCGTGGTCACCATCGCCCGGGCGGCCCGCTCCAGAGGACGCGGCTGAGACGGCCCGCGCCACCCCGCGTCGAAGGTCCCGGCCTCTCTTCACGCCTGCGCGACACGCCGAAGACCCCGCCGCTCTCCCTGGGGAAAGGGAGTGCGGTGGGGCCTTCGGTTCACGCCGTTCGGTTCCGCGCCCGCGTGGCGAACGCAGGCCGCGCGCGGATCCGGGGGTGCCGGTCGGGGGCGGATGAGAGAGGGCCCGCCCTCAGTCCTTCCGGCCAAGTCGGATCCCGGAGGATCCGTTCAGATCAAGGAAGGGGCTCAGCCCTTGAGGGCCGTGACCTTGGTGGCCAGCGCCGACTTCTTGTTGGCGGCCGCGTTCTTGTGGATGACGCCCTTCGAGACGGCCTTGTCGAGCTGACGCGCGGCAGCGCGCTGGAGCTCGGTGGCCTTCTGGACGTCACCCGCGGCAGCGGCCTCGCGGGCCTTGCGGATCGCGGTCTTCAGAGAGGACTTGACGGCCTTGTTGCGCAGCCGCGCCTTCTCGTTGGTCTTGTTCCGCTTGATCTGGGACTTGATGTTCGCCACGAATGAGCCTTTTCAGGTTCTGGTACGGGGCCGCACGGGTCCCGCACCGGTGATTTCTTGAGTTGTGCCTCGCGCGTAGAGGGCATGAGACACAGTCGCCCAGGCTACCAGTGGCCCGCTGGGCGGCCCAAACCGGTCGCCGGTCCCCACCCGTGGGACCATGGAAGCTACGTATCGTTCCGACCCGAGGCATAAGGCGCCTCAAGAAACAGGACCCTGCGTGCCCGCGACCCCTGACAACGTGCCCGAGCCGAGCCGTACCGCCCCGGCTCTGATCCGCAACTTCTGCATCATCGCGCACATCGACCACGGCAAGTCCACGCTCGCCGACCGGATGCTCCAGCTGACCGGGGTGGTCGAGCAGCGGCAGATGCGCGCCCAGTACCTCGACCGCATGGACATCGAGCGCGAGCGCGGCATCACGATCAAGTCCCAGGCGGTGCGTCTGCCGTGGGCTCCCACCCACGACCCCGGCAACACGCACATCCTCAACATGATCGACACCCCGGGGCACGTCGACTTCACCTACGAGGTCTCGCGGTCGCTCGCCGCCTGCGAGGGGACCGTCCTGCTCGTCGACGCGGCCCAGGGCATCGAGGCCCAGACCCTCGCCAACCTCTACCTGGCGATGGAGAACGACCTCACGATCATCCCGGTCCTCAACAAGATCGACCTGCCGGCCGCGCAGCCGGAGAAGTTCGCCGAGGAGCTGGCCAACCTCGTCGGCTGCGACCCCGAGGACGTGCTGAAGGTCTCCGCCAAGACCGGCCTCGGCGTCGACGCGCTGCTCGACCGGGTGGTCAAGGAGATCCCGGCCCCGGTCGGCGTCGCCGACGCCCCCGCCCGCGCGATGATCTTCGACTCCGTCTACGACTCCTACCGCGGTGTCGTGACCTACGTCCGTGTCATCGACGGTCAGCTCAACAAGCGCGAGCGGATCCGGATGATGTCCACCGGCGCCACCCACGAGCTGCTGGAGATCGGCACCAACTCCCCGGAGATGCTGCCGGCCGACGGCCTCGGTGTCGGCGAGGTGGGCTACCTGATCACCGGGGTGAAGGACGTCCGCCAGTCCAAGGTCGGTGACACCGTCACCAGCCAGCACAAGGGCGCCGAGGAGGCGCTGGGCGGCTACAAGGACCCCAAGCCGATGGTCTTCTCCGGCCTGTATCCGCTGGACGGCTCCGACTACCCCGAGCTGCGCGAGGCGCTGGACAAGCTCCAGCTCAACGACGCCGCCCTGGTCTACGAGCCGGAGACCTCCGCCGCGCTCGGGTTCGGCTTCCGCGTCGGCTTCCTCGGCCTGCTCCACCTGGACGTGATCCGCGAGCGGCTGGAGCGCGAGTTCGGGCTCGACCTGATCGCCACCGCCCCCAACGTGGTCTACCGCGTGCTGATGGAGGACGGCACCGAGCACACGGTCACCAACCCCAGCGAGTTCCCCGAGGGGAAGCTCGCCGAGGTGTACGAGCCCGTCGTACGGGCCACGATCCTCGCGCCCACCGAGTTCATCGGCTCGATCATGGAACTGTGCCAGACCCGCCGCGGCACGCTGCTGGGCATGGACTACCTCTCCGAGGACCGCGTCGAGATCCGCTACACCCTCCCGCTCGCGGAGATCGTCTTCGACTTCTTCGACCAGCTGAAGTCCAAGACCCGCGGCTACGCCTCCCTCGACTACGAGCCCACCGGTGAGCAGAGCAGCTCCCTGGTCAAGGTCGACATCCTGCTGCACGGCGACAAGGTGGACGCCTTCTCGGCGATCACCCACAAGGACCAGGCGTACGCGTACGGCGTCCGGCTCGTCGCCAAGCTCAGGGAGCTGATCCCGCGGCAGAGCTTCGAGGTGCCCGTCCAGGCCGCCATCGGCTCCCGGGTGATCGCCCGCGAGACCATCCGCGCCATCCGCAAGGACGTCCTCGCCAAGTGCTACGGCGGTGACATCTCCCGTAAGCGGAAGCTGCTGGAGAAGCAGAAGGAAGGCAAGAAGCGCATGAAGATGGTGGGTTCCGTGGAGGTTCCGCAGGAGGCCTTCATCGCGGTGCTCTCCAGCGATGACAGCGCGGGATCGGCCAAGGGCAAGAAGTGACCGCCCGGTAGCCCGGGGCGTGCGGCCGTTACCCGGTGAACCGGGTGAAAATGGGGCCCGTCGTGCGAAAGCGCGGCGGGCCCTCGCGCATCCGCGCGGTAGCTCTCCGTGCGAAGTGACGGAGCACTGCCCCTTACGCGGTGGCCGGTCGCGCCTTAGTCTGATCCTGCTCGTTAGTTACTCGTGAGTTAAGCAACAGTTCGCACCACCACACGTGAGTCACCCCAGCCGCAAAGAGCCAGCCGCACTGTCGCGGGCCCCGGAGGATGTCGTGAGCGACGCACAGACCCTGATCGAGAACCGTCCGCCGTCCGTGGCGGCCCTCTTCCTGGAGCGTGTGGCGGCGACACCGGACGCCGAGGCCTACCGCTACCCCGTACCCGCGGCCTCCGGCGAGGGTCCGGACGACTGGAAGTCGCTGAGCTGGGCGCAGTCCGCCGAGCGGGTCTACGCGATCGCGGCCGGACTCATCGAGCTGGGCGTGCGGCCGGAGGAGCGGGTCGCGCTCGCCTCCGCCACCCGTGTGGAGTGGCTGCTGGCCGACCTCGGCATCATGTGCGCTGGCGCGGCCACGACCACGGTCTACCCGCAGACCAACGCCGGCGAGGCGGCCTTCATCCTCTCCGACTCCCAGAGCCGGGTGCTCATCGCGGAGAACGCCGAGCAACTGGCCAAGGCCCAGGAGAAGCGCGCCGAGCTGCCCGAGCTGCACCACGTCGTCGTCATCGACGCGGACGGCGTCGAGACCGGCGACCGGGTGCTCAGCCTGGCCGAGCTGGAGCGGCGCGGGGCCGCGTACCTGAAAGAGCACCCCGAGCTGATCAAGGAGCGGGTCGGCGCGATCACCAAGGATCAGCTCGCCACCCTCATCTACACCTCCGGCACCACCGGCCGCCCCAAGGGTGTGCGGCTGCCGCACGACAACTGGTCGTACATGGCCAAGGCCATCGCCGCCACCGGGCTGGTCGGCGCCGACGACGTGCTGTACCTGTGGCTGCCGCTCGCGCACGTCTTCGGCAAGGTCCTCACCTCCGGCCAGATCGAGGTCGGGCACGTGGCGGCCGTGGACGGTCGCGTGGACAAGATCATCGAGAATCTGCCGGTCGTCCAGCCGACCTACATGGCGGCCGTCCCGCGCATCTTCGAGAAGGTCTACAACGGCGTCGCCGCCAAGGCCCGCGCCGGCGGCCCGGCCAAGTACAAGATCTTCCAGTGGGCCGCCGAGGTCGCCCGCGAGTACGCCAAGGTCACCCAGGACAACTTCAGGCGCACCGGCACCCGCTCCGCGCCCTTCGGCCTGGCCGCCAAGCACAAGGTCGCCGATGCGCTCGTCTACGCCAAGATCCGCGAGGCCTTCGGCGGCCGGCTGCGCGCCTGCGTCTCGGGCAGCGCCGCCCTCGCCCCGGAGATCGGCTACTTCTTCGCCGGCGCCGGCATCCACATCCTGGAGGGCTACGGCCTCACCGAGTCCTCCGCCGCCTCCTTCGTCAACCCCGGCCAGGCCTACCGCACCGGCACGGTCGGCAGGCCGCTGCCCGGCACCGAGGTGCGCATCGCGGACGACGGCGAGATCCTGCTGCGCGGCCCCGGCATCATGGAGGGCTACCACAAGCTGCCCGAGCAGACCGCCGAGGTGCTGGAGGCCGACGGCTGGTTCCACACCGGCGACATCGGCGAGCTCTCCCCGGATGGCTATCTGCGCATCACCGACCGCAAGAAGGACCTCATCAAGACCTCCGGCGGCAAGTACATCGCGCCCGCCGAGGTCGAGGGCCAGTTCAAGGCGGTGTGCCCGTACGTCTCCAACATCCTCGTGCACGGCGCCGACCGGAACTTCTGCACCGCGCTGATCGCCCTCGACGAGCCGGCGATCCTGGCGTGGGCCAAGGAGAACGGCCTGGAGGGCAGGCCGTACGCCGAGGTCGTCGCCGCGCCGCGGACGGTCGAGATGGTCGACGGCTACGTCAGGCAGCTCAACGAGGGCCTGCAGCGCTGGCAGACCATCAAGAAGTTCCGCCTGCTGCCGCGCGACCTCGACGTCGAGCACGGCGAGATCACCCCGAGCCTGAAGCTGAAGCGGCCCGTGGTGGAGCGGGAGTACAAGCATCTGATCGACGAGATGTACGCGGGCGCGCGTGAGGCGTGATCACTGAGCCGGCCCGGCCGGTGAACTCCCCGTGCGCCTCGGGTGCGCGGGGAACGATCACGAATAGGTTCACGGGCGCTCGGATCTGTCCGTCTTTGATCACTCCGGTAGCGCGGTTCTCATGGTTCTCATGCAAGGCGACACACTTCGGTAACTCCTTGCTTATGGGCGCGGTCGGTCTGTCACCCTGTCGGCATCGACCGAACCGATTCGTCCGGACCGCCCGGGGAGCCGCAGATGGGGGTCATTCCCACGCAGCGGGAGACCGTCTCCCGTGCCTTCGGGGTACCCGCGCACGCGTCCGGCACGGCCGCGTACGCCGCGGCGGCATGCCCGAGGACGCACGCGCGCCTGCCCGGCGGCCCCCTCGCGCCCGGCGCCGCCCGCGCGCGGCTGCGCGCCGCGCTGGCCGAGTGGACGGACCTCGGGTTCGAGGTCGGTGAGCGACTGGCCGAGGATGCCCTGATCGTGGTCAGCGAACTGGTCACCAACGCCGTCGTGCACGCGGGCACCGACGTCGAGCTGACCTGCCGGCTGGAGCCGGAGACCGGCGCCTGTGTGGTCGAGGTGTGCGATCACCACCCCTCGCGCGCGCCCAGCGACCACGGCTCCGGGGCACCGCACGAAACCCCGGAGCACGGCCGCGGCCTGCGGCTCGTCGCGACGCTCTGCGAGGCGTGGGGCGTCACCTACCGGGCCGGCGCCAAGACGGTGTGGGCGCGGCTGCCCGCCGAGGCCGGCCCGGCGGAGGAGGACGAGGCGGCGGTGTACGGCACCGAACGCGGGCTCGGCATCGCCGAGGTCCTCGCGCCCGAGCCCCAGCGCGCCGGGCGGGACCGGGACTGGCTGGGACGCGGCGCGCTGTCCTTCCTCGCGGAGGCCTCCGACCTGCTCGCCGGACAGCTCGACGAGGACCTGGTCGCCTCGCTCACCGGACAGCTGCTCGTACCGCGGCTGGCCGACTGGTGCGCGGTGTGGCTGGAGGACGAGTCCACCGGCCGGTGGGGGTCCTCCCGCTGGAGCGAGGGCGGCGGGGGCTGGAGCGACGTCACCGGCGCGGCCGGACCCCGGCTCGCCCGGGTCTGGCACGGCAGCGAGAGCCGGATCGAGGAACTGCGCCGGGCCCTGGAGAAGGACCCGCCGCGCCCCACCGACGGCCTGCGGTCCGGGCCCGCCCCGTACCCCTGGCCCGGGGAGGCCCTCGGCCCGCACGCGGCCCACGGCGCGGCGCTGGCGTACCGCCTGATCGCGGGCGGCCGTCCGCTGGGCACGCTCGTCATCGGGCGGACCGGGCTGCTCCGCTTCCCCGACGAGGTCACCGGGCTGATCGAGGACCTCAGCCGCCGGGTCGCCCTCGCCATCGGCGCGGCCCGGCAGTACGCCCGCCAGGCCACCATCAGCGCCGTGCTCCAGCGCGGCCTGCTGCCCGGCGCGGTCGCCGAGATCCCCGGTCTGTGCAGCGCGCTGGTGTACGAGCCGTGCGACAAGGGCGGCCCGAGCGGTGACTTCTACGACCTCTTCCCGGCCGGCGACGGCCGCTGGTGCTTCGCCGTCGGCGACGTGCAGGGCAAGGGTCCCGAGGCCGCCGTCGTCATCGGGCTCGCGCGCCCCTGGCTGCGGCTGCTGGCCCGCGAGGGCTACGGCGTCGCCGACGTCCTGGACCGCCTCAACCAGCTCCTCCTCGACGACGCCACCGAGACCGCCGACGCCGCCGCGCGCGTCCTGGTGGCGGCCGGCGGACGGACCCCGGTCCCCGGCGACACCCAGACCCGGTTCCTGTCCCTGCTGTACGGCGAGCTGGTCCCCTTCGACGGCGGCGTGCGCTGCACGCTCGCCTCCGCCGGGCACCCGCTGCCGCTGGTCCTCGGGCGCGAGGGCGGCGTCCGTACGGTGGCCCGGCCGCAGGCGCTGCTCGGGGTGATCGAGGACGAGACGTACGCCTGCGAGACCTTCGAGCTGCGGCCCGGTGACACCCTGCTGTGCGTCACCGACGGCGTCACCGAGCGGCGCTCCGGCTCCCGTCAGTTCGACGACGGCGACGGCCTCGCCACGGCCCTCGCCGGCTGCGCCGGGCTCGACGCGGAACCGATCGCCGAGCACATCCGCCGGCTCGTCCACGACTTCGGAACGGGCCCACCGGAGGACGACCTGGCCCTGCTGGTACTCCAGGCCGAATGCGACTGACAAAACAACCCACCGGGACCAGTCCGCGTGTGCTGGACAATGGAAGGCATGCCTTCCGCACTTCCCGATGGTGAGTCCGTTCCCGACGACGGTGCGCTGCCCGTGGCCGCGCTCGCCGGGGCGGCCGAACGGCCCCTCGGGTTCTATCTGCACGTCCCCTACTGCGCGACCCGCTGCGGGTACTGCGACTTCAACACCTACACCGCCACCGAGCTGCGCGGCACCGGTGGGGTGCTCGCCTCCCGTGACAACTACGCCGGGACGCTGACCGACGAGGTGCGCCTCGCCCGCAAGGTGCTCGGCGCCGACCCGCGCGAGGTCCGCACGGTCTTCGTCGGCGGCGGCACGCCCACGCTGCTGCCCGCCGAGGACCTGGTGCGGATGCTGGGGGCGATCCGCGACGAGTTCGGTCTCGCGGCCGACGCGGAGATCACGACGGAGGCCAACCCGGAGTCGGTCGACCCGGCCTACCTGGCCGCGCTCCGCGAGGGCGGCTTCAACCGGATCTCCTTCGGTATGCAGAGCGCCCGGCAGCACGTACTGAAGATCCTCGACCGCACCCACACGCCCGGCCGCCCCGAGGCCTGTGTGGCCGAGGCCCGCGCCGCCGGCTTCGAGCACGTCAACCTCGACCTGATCTACGGCACCCCCGGCGAGTCCGACGACGACTGGCGGGCCTCGCTGGACGCGGCCCTCGGCGCCGGCCCCGACCACGTCTCGGCGTACGCCCTGATCGTGGAGGAGGGCACGCAGCTCGCCCGCCGGATCCGGCGCGGGGAGATCCCGATGACGGACGACGACGTGCACGCCGACCGCTATCTGATCGCCGAGGAGACGCTGTCCGCGGCGGGCTTCGAGTGGTACGAGGTGTCCAACTGGGCCACCTCGGAAGCCGGTCGCTGCCTGCACAACGAGCTCTACTGGCGCGGCGCCGACTGGTGGGGCGCGGGACCCGGCGCGCACAGCCACGTCGGGGGCGTGCGCTGGTGGAACGTGAAGCACCCCGGCGCGTACGCGGCGGCCCTCGCGGCCGGCCGCTCCCCGGGCGCCGGCCGGGAACTCCTCACCGAGGAGGACCGCCGGGTGGAGCGCGTCCTGCTGGAGCTGCGACTGCGGGAGGGCGTCCCGCTGGACCTGCTGCGCCCGGACGGCCTTGCCGCGTCGCGGCGCGCGCTGTCCGACGGGCTGCTCCAGGAGAGGCCGTACGAGGCGGGGCGGGCCGTGCTCACCCTGCGGGGCCGGCTGCTGGCGGACGCGGTGGTACGGGACCTGGTGGACTGAGCCACCCGGAGCGGGCGGCCCCTGGAGACGCGGGCCCGGCTCGGCTACTCGGGCTGGGCGGTGACGAAATCGATCAGTTCCTCCACCCGCCCGAGCAACTCCGGCTCCAGGTCCTTGTAGGACCGCACCTGGGACAGGATCCGCTGCCAGGCCGCGCCCGTGTTCTCCGGCCAGCCCAGGGCGCGGCACACGCCCGTCTTCCAGTCCTGGCCGCGCGGGACGCGGGGCCAGGACTCGATCCCCAGCGAGGAGGGCTTCACGGCCTCCCAGACGTCGATGTACGGGTGGCCGACCACCAGCGCGTGCTCGCTGGTCACCGACTCGGCGATGCGCCACTCCTTGCTGCCGGGCACCAGATGGTCCACGAGGACGCCGAGGCGGGCGTCCGGACCGGGCGCGAACGCCTCGACGATCGCGGGCAGGTCGTCGACGCCCTCCAGGTACTCCACGACCACGCCCTCGACGCGCAGGTCGTCGCCCCACACCTTCTCGACCAGTTCGGCGTCGTGCCGGCCCTCGACGTAGATGCGCCCGGCGCGGGCCACACGCGCGCGTGCCTCGGGCACGGCGACCGAACCGGATGCCGTACGGGTGGGCCGTACCGGGCCGGACGACGGCTTCATCAGGGTGACCACCCGGCCCTCCAGCAGGAAGCCGCCGGACGCGAGCGGGAACACCCGGTGCTTGCCGAAACGGTCCTCCAGCGTCACCGTGCCCGCCTCGCAGCGGATCACCGCCCCGCAGAAGCCGGTCCCCGGCTCCTCCACGACCAGACCCGGCTCGGCGGGAACCTCCGGCACGGGCCGGGGCTTCTTCCAGGGCGGAGTGAGGTCGGGCGAATACTGGCGCATTCGAGTGACGATATGGACAGGCCCGTGTCCGATCAGGGCGACACGCCGAAGCGCGCGGCCAGGGCGTCCCGCTGGGCGCGGACGAAGGCGGCGTCCACCACCGCTCCGTGACCGGGGACGTACAGCGCGTCCTCGCCGCCGAGCGCCAGCAGCCGGTCGAGGGCGGCGGGCCACCGGGACGGCACGGCGTCCGGGCCCGCCTGGGGTTCGCCGGACTCCTCGACCAGGTCCCCGCAGAACACCACGGCCGGCTCGCCCGGCACCACCACCGCGAGGTCGTGTGTGGAGTGCGCCGGGCCCATGTTCGCCAGCAGCACCTCCCGCCCGCCACCGAGCCGGACGGTGAGCCGGTCGCGGACCTCGCGGCCGGGCCGTACCAGGGCGTCCGCCGCCTCCTCGGCCGCCTCGGCGTCCAGCCCTTGGCGCACCGCGTCCTCGCGCAGCTCGGCGCGCTCACCGCTGTCACCGAACACCGCGTCCGCGCCCTCGGCGGCGAAGATCTCCGCGCCGTCGAACTCCGCCGCCCCGAAGATGTGGTCGAAGTGGGGGTGGGTGAGCGCGAGATGTGTCACATCACCACCGGCGAGCGCCCGCGCCCACGCTCGCAACCGTGCGCCCTCCGCGCGGCTCGAACCCGCGTCGACCATCAGCGCGGCGCCCTCCCCGACGACCAGTCCGATCGTGCAGTCCCATCCGGGCAGGCGGCACCGCCCCACCCCGTCCGCCAGCCGTTCCCATTCCAGTTCTTCCCGAGGGGCTTCCCACGCATCCGTCATAGGGCGACGCTAGCGGTGATGCCTGCCGGGTACGACATCCCGGCCGATCCCGGGTGATCCCGGTCCCGACCTCGTAGTCCGTCGCGGCCCGGCCTTGCCGGGGGCGTACCCGGCGGCCGTACACTGGGCCGGGTAGAGCTGGCACTCGTATGCGCAGAGTGCCAGGCGGGTGGCCGAGGAACGACCCTGGAGGTGTGCGCGATGCTCAGCGAACGGCGGCTTCAGGTGCTGCGCGCCATCGTCCAGGACTATGTCGGCACCGAGGAGCCGGTGGGCTCCAAGGCCCTGACCGAACGGCACAGCCTGGGCGTCTCACCGGCCACGGTCCGCAATGACATGGCGGCCCTGGAGGACGAGGGCTTCATCGCCCAGCCGCACACCAGTGCCGGCCGTATCCCCACCGACAAGGGGTACCGCCTGTTCGTCGACAAGCTGGCCGAGGTCAAGCCGATGACCGCGCCGGAGCGGCGTGCCATCCACAACTTCCTCGACGGTGCCGTCGACCTCGACGACGTGGTGGCCCGCACGGTGCGGCTGCTCGCGCAGCTGACCCGGCAGGTCGCCGTGGTGCAGTACCCGTCGCTGACTCGTTCGACCGTGCGGCACGTGGAGCTGCTGGCGCTCGCGCCCGCGCGCGTGATGCTGGTGCTGATCACGGACACCGGCCGGGTCGAGCAGCGGATGATCGACTGCCCCGCGCCCTTCGGGGAGACGTCCCTGGCCGACCTGCGGGCGCGGCTGAACAGCCGGGTCGCCGGCCGCCGCTTCACGGACGTCCCGCAGCTGGTGGAGGATCTGCCCGACGGCTTCGACGTCGAGGACCGCGGCACTGTCGCGACCGTGCTGTCCACCCTCCTGGAGACGCTCGTCGAGGAGAACGAGGAGCGGCTGGTCATCGGCGGCACCGCCAACCTCACCCGCTTCGCGCACGACTTCCCGCTCACGATCCGGCCCGTTCTGGAGGCGCTGGAGGAGCAGGTCGTGATGCTGAGGCTGCTCGGTGAGACGCAGAATCCGGGCATGACCGTGCGCATCGGTCACGAGAACGCCCACGAAGGACTCAACTCCACGTCCATCGTGTCGGTCGGCTACGGTTCGGGCGGCGAGGCAGTGGCCAAGCTCGGCGTGGTCGGACCGACCCGCATGGATTACCCGGGAACGATGGGAGCGGTACGCGCAGTGGCACGGTACGTCGGACAGATCCTGGCGGAGTCGTAGGTGGCCACGGACTACTACGCCGTTCTCGGCGTGCGCCGTGACGCGTCGCAGGAAGAGATCAAGAAGGCCTTCCGGCGGCTCGCGCGCGAGCTGCACCCGGATGTCAACCCGGATCCGAAGACCCAGGAGCGGTTCAAGGAGATCAACGCCGCCTACGAGGTGCTCTCCGACCCGCAGAAGAAGCAGGTCTACGATCTCGGCGGCGACCCCCTCTCGCAGGCCGGCGCGGCCGGCGCGAGCGGCTTCGGGGCCGGTTCCTTCGGTAACTTCTCCGACATCATGGACGCCTTCTTCGGCACGGCGTCGCAGCGCGGACCGCGTTCGCGCACGCGCCGGGGCCAGGACGCGATGATCCGGCTCGAGGTCGAGCTGGACGAGGCGGCCTTCGGCACCACGAAGGACATCCAGGTCGACACGGCCGTCGTCTGCACCACGTGCAGCGGCGAGGGAGCGGCCCCGGGCACCACCGCGCAGACCTGCGACATGTGCCGCGGCCGGGGTGAGGTCTCGCAGGTCACCCGGTCCTTCCTGGGCCAGGTCATGACGTCGCGTCCGTGCCCCCAGTGCCAGGGCTTCGGCACGGTGGTGCCCACCCCGTGCCCGGAGTGCGCCGGCGACGGCCGCATCCGCGCCCGCCGCACCCTGACCGTGAAGATCCCGGCCGGCGTCGACAACGGCACGCGCATCCAGCTCGCGGGCGAGGGCGAGGTCGGCCCCGGCGGCGGTCCGGCCGGCGATCTGTACGTCGAGATCCACGAGCTGCCGCACCAGACCTTCCAGCGGCGCGGCGACGACCTGCACTGCACGGTCACCATCCCGATGACCGCGGCGGCCCTCGGAACCAAGGTGCCGCTGGAGACCCTGGACGGTCTGGAGGAGGTCGACATCCGTCCGGGTACCCAGTCCGGCCAGTCGATCCCGCTGCACGGTCGGGGCGTGACGCACCTGCGCGGCGGCGGCCGGGGCGACCTCATCGTCCACGTCGAGGTCCAGACCCCGACCAAGCTCGACCCCGAGCAGGAACGCCTGCTGCGCGAGCTCTCCAAGCTGCGCGGCGAGGAACGCCCACTGGGGCAGTTCCAGCCGGGGCAGCAGGGCCTGTTCTCGCGGTTGAAGGACGCGTTCAACGGTCGCTGAGGCGGGGCTGAGGTCGGTAGGGGGTCCTGGGCCGAGGCAGGGCCCGGGTCCGCAGGGTGCAGTGGTTGGGCCGGAAGGGATTCCTCCGGCATATGCCGGAGGTCGCCCGGATTCGGACTCGTCAGGCGGACGTGACAACATGCCGTCATGTCCTCCGCACTGACCGATCTCTTCCCGCACCCGATCGTGCAGGCGCCGATGGCGGGCGGTCCCGCGGTGCCGCCGCTCGCCGCGGCGGTGTCCGATGCCGGCGGACTGGGATTTCTCGCCGCCGGTTACAAGACCGCCGACGGCATGTACCAGGAGATCAAGCAGCTGCGCGGACTGACCGGCCGCCCCTTCGGCGTCAACGTGTTCATGCCGCAGCCGGAGAGCGCCGAGACCGGCGCCGTCGACCTCTACGCCCACCAGCTCGCCGGCGAGCCCGGCTGGTACGAGACCGAACTCGGCGACCCGGAGTCCGGACGCGACGACGGCTACGACGCCAAGCTCGCCGTGCTCCTGGAGGACCCGGTGCCGGTCGTCTCCTTCCACTTCGGCGTGCCCGCCCGCGAGGTCGTGGACTCCCTGCACCGGGTCGGCACCTTCGTCCTCGCCACCGCCACCACCACCGAGGAGGCGCTCGCCGTGGACCGCTCGGGCGCGGACGTGGTGATCGCCCAGGGCGTGGAGGCCGGCGGTCACCAGGGCACCCATCGCGACCTCCCGGAACAGAGCGGCGCCGGGATCGGCGTGCTCTCGCTCGTCGCGCAGATCCGTGAGGCGGTCGCCCTGCCGATCATCGCCACGGGCGGCATCATGCGCGGCAGCCAGATCGCCGCCGTGCTCGCGGCGGGCGCCAGCGCCGCCCAGCTCGGCACGGCCTTCCTCGCCACCCCCGAGTCCGGCGCGCACGAGCTGCACAAGCAGGCCCTCACCGACCCGGTGTTCCCGCGTACGGAGCTGACCCGGGCGTTCTCCGGACGGCCGGCCCGCGGACTGGTCAACCGCTTCATGCGGGAGCACGGCCCGTACGCGCCCGCCGCCTACCCGGAGGTCCACCACCTCACCGCGCCGCTGCGCAAGGCGGCCGCCAAGGCGAAGGACGCGCAGGGCATGGCACTGTGGGCGGGCCAGGGCCACCGGATGGCCCGCGAGCTGCCCGCCGGGCAGCTGGTGGAGGTGCTGCTCGCCGAACTCGACGCCGCACGGGCGGCACTGGCGGCCGGTTTCGCGGCAGGAGGTGACGCGCGATGACCGCGCCGGTGTTCGTCGTGGACGAACTGAAGGCAATCGGACCGGAGTTCGTGCTGGAGGGCCCCGAGGGGCGGCACGCGGTCTCGGTCAAGCGGCTGCGGCCCGGCGAGGACGTGGTGCTCACCGACGGCCGCGGGCGCTGGATCGAGGGCGTGGTCAAGGCCGCCGAGGGCAAGGACCGGCTGGTGGTCTCGGACTTGGCGTCCCTCGTCGAGGAACCGCCGGAGTCCCCCCGTATCACCGTCGTCCAGGCCCTGCCCAAGGGTGACCGCGGCGAACTCGCCGTGGAGACCATGACCGAGGTCGGCGTGGACGCGATCGTGCCGTGGTCCGCCTCCCGCTGTATCACGCAGTGGAAGGGCGACCGGGGTCTGAAGGCGCTCGGCAAGTGGCGCGCGACCGCCCGCGAGGCCGGCAAGCAGTCCCGCCGGGTGCGCTTCCCCGAGGTCGCGGACGCGGCGACGACCAAACAGGTTGCCGCACTTCTGGCCGAAGCCGACTTCGCCGCCGTGCTCCACGAGAGCGGCGAGGAACGCCTGGCCACCGTCGAACTCCCCGCCCAGGGCGACATCGTGCTGGTCGTCGGCCCGGAAGGCGGGGTGTCACCCGAGGAACTGGCACAGTTCGGGGACGCGGGGGCGAAGGCGTACGTGCTCGGCCCCACCGTGCTGCGCACCTCCACCGCCGGCACGGCGGCCGCCGCCCTGTTGCTGGGCCGTACCGGCCGCTGGTCCTGACCGGCGGGGCCGCGTGAGCGCGGGCGCGCGGCGCGCGTGTGGCCGTATGCGCTCTACCGCCCCGGGCGCGGCGGTGGCAGGCTGCCGTGCATGGGGGCATCGAGGCGGATTCGGCACCTGCCGCGCGGGCGGCGGGTGAGGGCCGTGGCGGTGCTCGCGGCGGTCGCCGCGGGCGGTGCCGTCGCATGTGAACCCGGCGGGCTCAACGCCGCGTCGGCGGCGTCCACGACCGACGTGACGGCGACAGCGGAGCTGAACCGGCGTCACACGTCGGTGAGTTGGCTCAGCTGCATAGGCAGGGACGACGACGGCGGACGGACGCGCACGGCGGGGAGTCAGGGGGACCGGTCGCCGTCGGCGTCCGAGACCACCACGGTCACCGTGGACTGCCAGGGGGAGACGAAGGACGGCCGGAAGATCTCCGTCACCGGGAAGGTCACCCGGGCCGTCGACGGAGCCTGTGTGCGCGGGGACCTGACCGCGAAGGTGGGCGGCAGGGTCCTGTTCCACGTGGGCGGCCTCGGCAACTGCGCCGCCACGACCGGGCCGACGTACCGGTCGCCCGTCACCTACCGGCCCACCCACGGTCAGCCGGAGCCGGCGGTCACGGTGACCGTCACCCGGACGATCTGGTGCCAGGGCGATCCCACCTGCTGGCCCGTCCGGGGCAAGTGAGGCCGCACCGCCGCCGGTTCGTGTGCGGGGGGAGCCATCCGACCCCTGTCCGTCGCCGCCGCCCCTGCGTAGGGTGATCACGTGACTCAGCCCGCATCGTCTCCGTCGCCCGCATCGCCCGCGTATCTCCGGTTCCCGCATCTGCGCGGCGAGTTGGTCGCCTTCACCGCCGAGGACGACGTGTGGCTCGCGCCGCTGGACGGCGGCAGGGCCTGGCGGGTCAGCGCCGACAACGTGCCGGCGAACCACCCCCGTATCTCGCCCGACGGCGCCTTCGTCGCCTGGACCTCCACCCGTGACGGCGCTCCCGAGGCGCACATCGCCCCGGTCGTCGGCGGTCCCGCCAAGCGCCTGACGTACTGGGGGAGTTCGAAGACCCAGGTGCGCGGCTGGACTCCGGACGGCGAGGTCCTCGCGATCAGCACCCAGGGCCAGGCCAGCCTGCGCCGCACCTGGGCGCGCGCCGTCCCGCTCGACGGCGGACCGGCAACCACCCTGCCGTACGGGCCCGTCGGCGATGTCGCGCACGGCCCGCACACCGTCCTGCTGTCCGCGCCGATGGGCCGCGAGGCGGCCTGGTGGAAGCGGTACCGGGGCGGCACGGCGGGCAAGCTGTGGATCGACCGTGAGGACACCGGGGAGTTCGTCCGGCTGCACGAGGACCTGGACGGCAACCTCGAATACCCGCTGTGGGTGGGGGAGAGGATCGCCTTCCTCTCCGACCACGAGGGCACCGGCGCGCTGTACTCCTCGCTCGCCGACGGCTCCGACCTGCGCCGGCACACCCGGTTGGACGGTTTCTACGCCCGGCACGCCGCCACCGACGGCACCCGGGTCGTCTACTCCAGCGCCGGTGAACTGTGGCTCCTTGACGACCTGGACGGCGCCGAGCCGCGTCGGATCGACGTCCGGCTCGGCGGGCCGCGCGTCGACCTCCAGCCGTATCCGGTGAACGCCTCCCACTGGTTCGGCTCGGCGGCCCCCGACCACACCGCGCGCGGCAGCGCGGTCGCCGTGCGCGGCGCCGTCCACTGGGTCACCCACCGCTCCGGTCCCGCCCGCGCGCTCGCCGCCGAGCCCGGCGTACGCACCCGGCTGCCGCGCACCTTCCGCGCCGAGGGCGAGGAGTGGGTGGTGTGGGTGACGGACGCCGAGGGCGACGACGCCTTGGAGTTCGCGCCCGCCACCGGCCTGGCGCCCGGCGCCACCCCGCGCCGGCTGGGCGCCGGGCAGCTCGGCCGCGTCCTGGAACTCGCCACCGCCCCCGACGGCAGCCGCGTCGCCGTCGCCTCGCACGACGGCCGGCTGCTGCTCGTCGAACGCGAGAGCGGCGAGGTGCGCGAGGTCGACCGCAGCGAGCACGGGGACGTCGGCGACCTCGCCTTCTCGCCCGACTCCGCCTGGCTGGCCTGGTCGCACCCCGGGCCGCGCCCTCTCAGCCAGCTCCGCCTCGCCAACACCACCGACCTGTCGGTCACCGAGGCGACCCCGCTGCGCTTCCGGGACCACGCGCCCGCGTTCACCCTCGACGGCAAGCACCTCGCCTTCCTCTCCCACCGCTCCTTCGACCCGGTCTACGACGAGCACGTCTTCGACCTGGCGTTCGTCGAGAGCTCCCGCCCGCACCTGATCACGCTCGCCGCGGCGACCCCCTCGCCGTTCGGCCCGCAGCGGCACGGCCGGCCCTTCGAGGCGCCCGACAAGGAGGAGACCCCGGACAGCGAGGGTGTCCCGGCGACCCGGATCGACCTGGAGGGCCTGGCCGACCGCATCGTGCCGTTCCCGGTCGAGGCCGCCCGCTACTCCAACCTGCGCGCCGCCAAGGACGGCGTGCTCTGGCTCAGGCACCCGGTGCGCGGTGTTCTCGGCGCCTCCCGCGCCACACCCGACGACCCGGACCCGAAGACCGAGCTGGAGCGCTACGACCTCCTCCAGCAGCGCATCGAGCATCTTGCCGCCGACGCCGACCACTTCGCGGTCAGCGGCGACGGCAAGCGGGTCCTGCTGTGGACGGACGGCAAGCTCAAGGTCGTGCCGAGCGACCGGCGCGCCTCCGGCGACGAGGACAGCGACTCCAACATCACCGTCGACCTCGGCCGGGTCCGGCAGACCGTCGACCCGGCCGCCGAGTGGCGGCAGATGTACGAGGAGACCGGCCGCGTCATGCGGGACCACTTCTGGCGGCCGGACATGGGCGGCGTCGACTGGGACGGCGTCCTCGACCGCTACCGGCCCGTCCTGGACCGGATCGCCACCCACGACGACCTGGTCGACCTGCTCTGGGAGGTGCACGGCGAGCTGGGCACCTCGCACGCCTACGTCATGCCGCCCGGAGGCTTCGGGCACGGCACCCGGCAGGGGCTGCTCGGCGCGGACATCTCCCGGCACGAGGACGGGAGTTGGCGGATCGACCGGATCCTGCCCTCGGAGACCTCCGACCCGGACGCGCGCAGCCCGCTCGCCGCACCCGGCGTCGCGGTGCGCGCCGGGGACGCGATCGTCGCGGTCGGCGGCCGCCCGGTCGACCCGGTGGCCGGCCCCGGCCCGCTGCTGGTCGGCACGGCGGACAAGCCGGTCGAACTGACCGTCCTGCCGGCCGGCGGGGGCGACCCGCGGCACGCGGTCGTGGTCCCCGTCGCCGACGAGGAACCCCTGCGCTACCACGCGTGGGTGGCCGACCGCCGCGCCTACGTCCACGAGCGGTCCGGCGGCCGCCTCGGCTACCTGCACGTACCGGACATGCAGGCCCCCGGCTGGGCGCAGATCCACCGCGACCTGCGCGTGGAGGTGGCCCGCGAAGGGCTCGTCGTCGACGTCCGCGAGAACCGCGGCGGCCACACCTCCCAGCTCGTGGTGGAGAAGCTGGCCCGGCGGATCGTCGGCTGGGACCTGCCCCGCGGCATGCGGCCGGAGAGCTACCCGCTGGACGCGCCCCGCGGCCCGGTCGTCGCCGTCGCCAACGAGTTCTCGGGATCCGACGGCGACATCGTCAACGCGGCGATCAAGGCGCTGGGCATCGGGCCGGTCGTCGGCACCCGCACCTGGGGCGGCGTGATCGGCATCGACAGCCGCTACCGCCTGGTCGACGGCACGCTGATCACCCAGCCCAAGTACGCCTTCTGGCTGGAGGGTTACGGGTGGGGCGTGGAGAACCACGGGGTGGACCCGGACGTCGAGGTCGCGCAACGCCCGCAGGACCACGCGGCGGGCCACGACGCCCAACTCGACGAGGCGATCCGCCTCGCGCTTCAGGCGCTCCAGGAGACGCCCGCGAAGACGCCGCCGTCCCTGCCGTGACCGTCCGGGGGCCGAGGCCCCCGGACCCGGCCGGATCCGCGCGCCCTGGATACCATGCCCCCGTACCCGATCAACCCGGCGTGAGGAGCACCGCATGGCAGGGGAACCCCAGGGCGACTGCCTGTTCTGCAAGATCGTCGCGGGACAGGTCCCGGCCACGATCGTCCGCGAGACGGAGACGACCGTCGCCTTCCGGGACATCAACCCCCAGGCGCCCACCCACGTCCTGGTGATCCCCAAGGCGCACTACAAGGACGCCGCGGTCCTCGCCACCGAGGCTCCCGGACTCGCCGCGGACGTGCTGCGCGAGACGCAGGCGATCGCCGACGAGGACAAGCTGGACAGCTACCGCATCGTGTTCAACACCGGTTCCGGCGCCGGCCAGACCGTCTGGCACGCCCACGCGCACGTCCTCGGCGGCCGCGGCCTCGAGTGGCCCCCCGGGTAGGCCGTCGTGTCCGTACGTGAACTGGTCGTCCTCGGCACCGCCAGCCAGGTGCCCACCCGGCACCGCAACCACAACGGCTATCTGCTGCGCTGGGACGGCGAGGGCATCCTGTTCGACCCCGGCGAGGGCACCCAGCGCCAGATGCTGCGCGCCGGGGCCGCCGCGCACGACCTGAACCGGATCTGCGTCACCCACTTCCACGGTGACCACAGCCTCGGCCTGGCCGGGGTGATCCAGCGGATCAACCTCGACCGGGTGCCGCACGAGATCACCGCCCACTACCCGCGTTCGGGCCGGCGCTTCTTCGAGCGCCTGCGCTATGCCACCGCCTACCGCGAGACGGTCGAGCTGACCGAGGCCCCGGTCGACGCCGACGGCGTCCTCGCGACGACCCCGGCGTACACCCTCGAAGCCCGCCGGCTCTCCCACCCGGTGGAGTCCTTCGGCTACCGGCTCGTCGAGCCGGACGGGCGCCGCATGCTGCCCGAGCGGCTCGCCGCGCACGGGATCAAGGGCCCGGACGTGGGCCGCGTCCAGCGCGAGGGTTCCCTGGGCGGGGTGCCGCTGGAGGCCGTCAGCGAGGTGCGGCGCGGACAGCGGTTCGCGTTCGTCATGGACACCCGGCTGTGCGAGGGCGTGCACGCGCTCGCCGAGGGCTGCGACATGCTGGTCATCGAGTCGACCTTCCTCAACGAGGACGAGCAACTGGCCGTCGAGTACGGTCACCTGACCGCCGGTCAGGCTGCGCGGGTGGCGCGGGACGCCGGCGTGCGGCATCTGGTCCTCACCCACTTCAGCCAGCGGTACACCGACCCCGGGGGAGAGTTCGAGCGGCAGGCGCGGGCGGCCGGGTTCGACGGCGAGCTGACCGTGGCACGCGACCTGCTCAGAGTGGCGGTTCCGAAACGGCGCTGACCAGGTCGTACGATGGTCCGATGCCGCTGCCGAAAGCCGAACTGCACCTGCACGTCGAAGGCACCCTGGAGCCCGAGCTGGCTTTCGAGCTGGCCGCGCGCAACGGCGTCGAGCTACCGTACGTGGACACCGACGCGCTCCGCGAGGCCTACCGGTTCGAGGACCTCCAGACCTTCCTGAACCTGTACTACGAGCTCATGGCCGTCCTGCGCACCGAGCGGGACTTCGAGGACCTGGCCGACGCCTATCTCGCGCGGGCCGCCGCGCAGGGCGTGCGGCACGCGGAGATCTTCTTCGACCCGCAGGCCCACCTCGCCCGGGGCGTCGGCATGGGCACGGTCGTCGACGGACTGTGGCGGGCGCTGGGCCGCAGCCAGGAGAAGCACGGCGTCTCGACCCGGCTGATCATGTGCTTCCTGCGCGACGAGTCCGCCGAGTCGGCCATGGAGACGCTGGAGGCCGCCAAGCCGTACCTCGACCGGATCGCGGGGATCGGACTGGACTCCGCCGAGGCGGGCCACCCGCCGGCGAAGTTCCGCGAGGTGTACGAGGCCGCCGCCGCCCTCGGGCTGCGGCGCGTGGCGCACGCCGGCGAGGAGGGCCCGCCGGAGTACATCGCGCAGGCCCTCGACGTGCTCGGCGTCGAGCGCGTCGACCACGGGCTGCGCTGCATGGAGGATCCGGAGCTGGTCGCCCGTCTGGTGCGCGACCGGATCCCGCTGACCCTGTGCCCCCTGTCGAACGTGCGCCTCCGCGCGGTCGGCACGCTGGCCGACCACCCGCTGCCCGCCATGCTGGACGCCGGCCTGCTGTGCACGGTCAACTCCGACGACCCCGCCTACTTCGGCGGCTACGTCGGCGACACCTTCGACGCGGTCCGCGACACCCTGGGCCTGGGCGAGGACCGGCTGCGCGAACTGGCCCGCAACTCCTTCCTCGCCTCCTTCCTGGAGTACGACGAGGAACTGCGCCGGCGGTACCTCGCCGAGGTCGAGGCGTACGAGTTCCCGTAAGCCCCCGCCGAACCCGTCTCCCGCATGCGCCGGGCGCCCTGTGCGCCCGGCGCATGCGGGTTTTCGGACGTCTGCGGGTTTTCGGGCGGCCGACCACGCGACCCCCGCAGGCCCGTTGACGGAGCATGTTCGCGTTTCTAAACTCCGTTCCCATACATGGATAGCGTCTATGTGGGGAGATGGCCAGGGTGAGTCCGGAGACGAACACCGCGGGTCCGTCCGATGTGGTGCGCAGACTGCGGGAGGGAATGGCGGGCGGTGTGCTGTCCTTCCCGCTGACGGCGTTCCACGACGACGGATCGCTCGACCCCGACGGCAGCCGCGCCTACCTGGCCGCTCAGCTCGCCACCGCGCCCGGCGCCGTCTTCCCGGCCTGCGGCACCGGCGAGTTCTTCTCGCTGGACGAGGACGAGTACCGCCAGGTCGTCTCGATCGCCGTCGAGGAGGCGGCGGGCCGGGTGCCCGTGGTGGCGGGCGCCGGGTACGGCTGGGCGCAGGCCGCACGGTTCGCGCGCATCGCCGAGGAGGCCGGCGCCGACGCGCTCCTCGTCCTGCCGCACTACCTCGTCGCCGCCCCGCAGAACGGACTGGCCGCCCAGCTCGAACAGCTCGCGGCCCGCACCCGGCTGCCGCTCATCGCCTACCAGCGCGGTCAGGTGGCGTACGGCCTGGAGGCGTTCCGGCGCATCGCGCGGATCCCCTCGGTGATCGGCCTCAAGGACGGCCGCAGCGACCTCGACGCCCTCCAGCGGCTCACCCTCGCCGCCCCCGAGGGGTTCCTGTTCTTCAACGGTGCCCCCACCGCCGAGATGCAGGCCCGCGCCTACGCGGCCGTCGGCGTCCCCGCCTACTCCTCCGCCGTGCACGCCTTCGCCCCGGAGATCGCGAACGCCTTCTTCGCCGCGCTGCGGTCCGGCGACGGCGGCTCCGCCGACAAGCTGCTGCGCGACTTCTACGTCCCCTTCGTCGAACTGCGCGACCGGGTGCCCGGATACTCCGTGTCCCTGGTGAAGGCGGCCGCCCGGCTGCGCGGGCGCCCCGTCGGACCCGTCCGGGCCCCGCTCACCGACCCCTCGCCCGCCGACCTGGCCGACCTGAGGGAACTGCTGGACGCGGGACTCGACATGGTGGGGGCCGCCCTGTGACCCGCGACCTCACCGTCACCGAGGTACGGCTGACCCCGATCCTGATCGCCGACCCGCCGCTGCTGAACACCCAGGGCGTGCACCAGCCGTACACCCCCCGCCTGATCGTGGAGGTGGTGACGGCCGACGGGATCACCGGATACGGCGAGACCTACGGCGACACCAAGTACCTGGAGCTGGCCCGCCCCCTCGCCGACCGGCTGACGGGACGTCGGATCACCGACCTGAACGGCCTGTTCGGCCTCGATCTCGCCGTGGACGCCTCCCGGGTGGAGAACGCCGTCGACGTCGGCGGACTGCGCGGCGTCCAGACCGCCGACAAACTGCGCCTGTCCGTCCTGTCCGGCTTCGAGGTCGCCTGCCTGGACGCCCTCGGCAAGGCGCTCGGCCTGCCCGTGCACGCGCTGCTCGGCGGCAAGGTGCGCGACTCCGTCGAGTACAGCGGCTACCTCTTCTACAAGTGGGCCGGGCATCCGGAGGGCGTCGACTGCGAGAAGGACGACTGGGGCGCCGCCCTCGACCCGGCGGGCGTGGTGGAGCAGGCGCGCGGGTTCACCGAGCGCCACGGCTTCACCTCCTTCAAGCTCAAGGGCGGCGTCTTCCCGCCCCAGGAGGAGATCGCCGCCGTACGGGCCCTGGCGGAGGCCTTTCCCGGACACCCGCTGCGGCTGGATCCCAACGGGGCCTGGTCGGTGGAGACCTCCGTGGAGGTGGCCCGGCAGCTCGGGGACGTCCTGGAGTACCTGGAGGACCCCGCCCTCGGCACGCCCGCCATGGCGGAGGTGGCCGCCCGGACCGGCGTTCCGCTGGCCACCAACATGTGCGTGACGACCTTCGCCGAGATCAAGGAGGCGTTCACCTCGAACGCGGTCCAGGTGCTGCTCTCCGACCACCACTACTGGGGCGGCCTGCGCAACACCCAGCACCTGGCGGCTCTGTGCGCCGCCTTCGGCGTCGGCGTGTCGATGCACTCCAACACCCATCTGGGGATCAGCCTGGCCGCGATGACCCACGTGGCGTCCACCGTGCCCGGCCTCCACCACGCCTGCGACACCCACTACCCCTGGCAGTCGGAGGACGTCCTGACCGAGCGGCTCACCTTCGACGGCGGCCGGATCGCCGTCCCCGACGGCCCCGGTCTCGGCGTCGAACTCGACCGGGACAGGCTGGCCTTCCTGCACCGCCGCTGGGCCGAGGACGACGGCCGCCTGCGGGACCGGGACGACGCGGCGGCGATGCGCGTCGCCGACCCGGGCTGGACCGCCCCGCCGACCCCCCGCTGGTAGACGCGGCCCGCGCTCCCCGGCGTGAGCGCCGACGCGTCGTCGGCGCTCTGGTGCACACTGGCCGGACCAGTACCACGTCAGGGAGCGCACCGTGACCGCGTCCAACACGTCCGCCGGAGCGGGACCGGCTTACCCGGAGGACCGGGAGGACCGGGGAAACCTCGCGGACCGGGAAGACCGGGAGGACCTCGTTGACCGGGAGGACCGGGAGTACATCGTCGGGGCACCGCACGCCCACGTCGATGCCCAGGTCGACCCGCTGGCCGGGCTGCGCTCCGCGGACGATCCGCCCTGGGACGTGTACCTCACGGGCACCGTCTTCCTCGACATCATCTTCACCGGACTCGACTCCGCCCCGGTGCGCGGG
Organism: Streptomyces sp. 6-11-2; assembly: GCF_006540305.1. Taxonomy (GTDB): domain Bacteria; phylum Actinomycetota; class Actinomycetes; order Streptomycetales; family Streptomycetaceae; genus Streptomyces. Next base: position 4,844,402 of record NZ_BJOR01000001.1, read on the forward strand.
ACCGAGTCCTGGGCGCGCGGGATGGGGTCGAGCCCCGGCGGGGTGGCCAACATGGCGACCGCGCTGGCCCGCCTGGGACTGCGGACGTCCCTGGCGGCGGCCTTCGGAGACGACCACTACGGCGACTACTGCTGGGACGCGCTGGAACAGGGCGAGGGCATCGACCTGTCCCCGTCCGGCACCGTGCCCGGCTGGCACTCGCCGGTCACCGTCTCCATGGCGTACGAGGGCGAGCGCACCATGGTCTCGCACGGCCACGAGCCGCCCCCGGAGGCCGTGTTCCTCCAGGAGGGTGTCCCGGAGTGCCGGCCCCGCGCGCGTGCCGCCGTGGCCTCTCTGACGCCGGGCCGGCGCTCCCCGTGGATCGCCCAGGCCGCGGGCGAGGGCACGCGCATCTTCGGGGACGTCGGCTGGGACGACACCGGTGCCTGGGACCTGGCGGGCCTGTCCGACCTGGAGCACTGCGAGGCGTTCCTGCCCAACGCCGAGGAGGCGATGCGCTACACGGGCACCGACTGCCCGCGCGCCGCCGCGCACGCGCTCACCGCGTTCGTCCCGCTCGCGGTGGTCACCCTCGGTTCCGAGGGCGCCTACGCGGTCGACCGGCGCACGGGGGAGAGCGCCGAGGTGCCCGCCATCGCGGTGGAGGCACTGGACCCGACCGGCGCGGGCGACGTCTTCGTGGCCGGCTTCGTCACCGGCACCCTGGCCGGCTGGCCGCTGGCCGACCGCCTGGCCTTCGCCGGCCTCACCGCCGCCCTGTCCGTGCAGGAGTTCGGCGGCTCCCTGTCGGCCCCCGGCTGGTCCGAGATCGCCGCCTGGTGGCGCCGGGTCCAGTCGGTCGAGGGCCAGGACCCGGCGGCCCTGCGGCGGTACGCGTTCCTGGAGGACCTGGTTCCGGAGGCGAGCGTCGAGCCGTGGCCGCGGCGCCGGGCCGTGCCGACCATCGGGTTCCGCAGGCCGGCGTGACCGGTGCCGCGCGGGACCGCGCGGCGGGCCGCCCGCTACGGCGGATTCCACGTTCTTGGCGAATTCGGTGGATTCCGCCACGACTCCAAGACCGGCAACGTCGTTGACAGGTGACGTCCGCCGCCCGATCATCGGCGGCGACCGAGCACGATGAGGCAAGCAGCCTCCGGCCTCCTGACTCCCTCCGTCGAAGGACACGCGTCGTGCGCAGAAGAACACGCAGACTCGGAGTGCTCCTCGCCGTTTCCGGCCTCGTCCTCGCGCTGCCCGTCGCGTTGACCACGCCGGAACCGGCCCAGGCGCGGCCGCGGACCGGGGCCGCCCCCGACCGCCGAGCGCCCCGATTCACCCACTCCGCGCGTCAACTCAGCCTGACCGTACCGGCGGGCCGCAACACCCCCGGTTACGCCTTACGGGTGGCGAGGAATCAACTCTCGTTGACGACAAGTCGTTCGGGCGGCACGGTTCTGGCCACCGCGGGCGGCGACACCGGCGCACTGCGCTTCCGGACCGCCGGCGGATGGCAGCACGCCACCCGTGTCACCGACTGGACCTGGCGGAACGGCACGCTCGCCCTCACCGCCGCCACGACGACGCCCGGTGTCACCGTACGGGCCCGGGTCACCCCGTCCGCCGACCGCTACCGGCTCGACTGGCAGGTCGTGGGAACGGCCCCCGAACGCCTCGGCCTCGCCTACGACTTGCCGTCCGCCGGCCACTGGTACGGCCACGGCGAGACCCAGACCCCGCAGGGCGGCCCCGCCACCGACCAGCCCTGGCCGCTCGACAGCGGGCAGGTCGCCGACCCGGCCTTCGGGCCGGCCTCCTACTACATGGTCGACCCGTTCTGGTACACGTCCTCGGCGGCCGGACTGCACGTGGACACCGGGCACGTCATGAACGTCGCGATCAACCAGGACAAGGACGGTCTCGGCCGCTTCGACATCGAGTCCGCGGACCCCTACCGGGCCACGGTCTTCGTCGAGTCCACGCCGCTGGAGGTCTACCGCGACTACGTCGGCATCGTGGGCAGGCCGGCCAAGAGCGACGCCACCCAGCGGCAGTACGCCGAGCCGGTCTGGAACTCCTGGGCGCAGTTCTACACGCACGTCGACCAGGCGCGGCTCCTCGGCTACGCCCAGGCCCTGCACGACCACGGGATCACCGGGCACACGCTCCAGCTCGACGACAAGTGGGAGTCCGACTACGGGAACATGACCTTCGACGCGAAGGCCTACCCGGACCCCGGGGCGATGTCCCGCCGGATCCACGCCCTCGGCTTCGGCTTCGGCCTCTGGGTGACGCTGTGGATCAACCTGGACTCCGACCAGTACCAGTACGCCGCCGACCACGGCTATCTGCTCGGCGCCGCCACCGATCCCGCCGAGCCGTGCCGCGTCACCTGGTGGAACGGCACCGCCGGCATCGTCGACCTCGCCAACCCGAAGGCCAGGTCCTGGTACGAGGGGCGGCTGCGCGGCCTGATGAGCACCTACGGCGTGGACGGGCTGAAGTTCGACACCCGCTTCTTCGACGAGCGGTGCGTTCCCCGCGCGGGCGCCGAACCCACCGACTACCAGCGCCTGGGTGCTCAACTCGCCGACAAGTTCGACCTCCAGGGCGTCGGCATCCGCGTCCACTGGGACACCACCGCCCACCGGGCCGGGTTCGTCACCCGTCAGCTGGACAAGGGCACGGGCTGGAACTCACTGCGGGCCGCCGTCACGCAGAACCTCGCCATCTCCACCATCGGCTACCCCTTCGTCACCACCGACATGATCGGCGGCTCCAGCGGTCAGCCCGCCCCCACCCGGCAGGTCCTGGTCCGCTGGGCCCAGGCCGCGTCGCTGATGCCGCTCATGTACGCCTCCACGTCCCCCGTCGAGACCGTCGACGTGACGACCGGCAGGAAGGTGGTGTACGACGCGCGGACCGCCGCCCTCTACCGCGAGGCCATCGCCCGCCACGGCCGCCTCGCCCCCTACATCCGCGACCAGGTCCGGCACACGCTGCGCACCGGCGACCCGATCATGCGCCCGCTCTTCTTCGACTTCCCGCACGACGAGCGGGCGTACACGATCACCGACGAGTGGATGCTGGGCCCCGCGATCCTGGCGGCCCCCCAACTGACCGACGCGCCCGCCCGTCCCGTCCACCTCCCCGCGGGCACCTGGTACGACGTCATCCACGCCCGCACCCTGCACGGCCCCCGCACCATCCCGGCCTACACCACCCCCCTGAACGCCACCCCGGTCTTCGTCAACCTGAACGCAAAGGAAGCGAAGAAGGCCCTACGGGCCCTGCGCTGACCCCCACAGGACGCAGGGCGGGCGAAGGGCCCGCCGAGGCCCCGGGGCGGCGCCTTCTCGACCCACCGAGACAGGTGGGCGGGTGGGTGAACCGGGGGTGCGGGGGGGCAGAGCCCCCCCGCCGGGGTCTGGGGTGGAGCCTCAGGGCCGGGGACCTTTCAACTCGCCGAGTCGGGCGGGCGAGTGGGAAAGCAGGGGTGGAGCCCAGGAGGGAGGGGCCCCGGCGGAACCGAGCCGTCAGAAGCCGAGGCGGCGGAGCTGCTTGGGGTCGCGCTGCCAGTCCTTGGCGACCTTCACATGAAGGTCGAGGAACACCGGCGTCCCCAGCAGCGCCTCGATGTGCTTGCGGGACTTGATCCCGACCTCCTTGAGCCGCTTCCCCTTGGGCCCGATGATGATGCCCTTCTGGCTCGGCCGCTCGATGAACACGTTGGCGTGGATGTCGAGCAGCGGCTTGTCCGCGGGCCGGTCCTCGCGCGGCAGCATCTCCTCCACCACCACCGCGATGGAGTGGGGCAGTTCGTCCCGCACCCCCTCCAGCGCCGCCTCCCGGATCAGCTCGGCCACCATGACCTGCTCGGGCTCGTCCGTGAGGTCGCCCTCGGGGTAGAGCGCGGGCCCCTCGGGCAGCAGCGGGACCAGCAGATCGGCCAGCAGGTCCACCTGCTTGTTCGCCGTCGCCGACACCGGAACGATCTCCGCCCAGGTGATCCCCAGCTCCTCGCCCAGCTGGTCGATCGCGATCAGCTGCTCGGCGAGCGCCTTGGGGTCCACCAGGTCCGTCTTCGTGACGATCGCGACCTTGGGCGTCTTCCTGATCCCGGCCAGTTCCTTCGCGATGAACCGGTCACCGGGACCGATCTTCTGGTCGGCCGGCAGGCAGAAGCCGATCACGTCGACCTCGGCCCAGGTGGTCCGTACGACGTCGTTCAGCCGTTCCCCCAGCAGCGTGCGCGGTTTGTGCAGCCCCGGTGTGTCCACCAGGATCAGCTGCGCGTCCGGGCGGTGGACGATGCCCCGCACGGTGTGCCGCGTCGTCTGAGGCCGGTTCGAGGTGATCGCCACCTTCTGCCCGACCAGAGCGTTCGTGAGGGTGGACTTGCCCGCGTTGGGACGGCCCACGAAGCAGGCGAAGCCTGCCCGATGGGCAGCCTCGACGGACTGCTCGGATGACTGGGTGCGAACGCTCATGGCGCCCATTGTCCCTGATCCACGAACCACGGCTGCACACGCGTCCTCAGTCGACGAGGCCCAGCCGGGCGCGGTCCCGCTGCTGGTTGATGAGGACCGTGGAGAGGGCGCCCACGACCACCAGCAGCAGCGCGGTGAGCAGGAAGGCGTGGGTGAAGCCCAGCGTGGTCGTCGCCGCCGAGCCGACCAGGAATCCGGTGACGGCCGGAGCGAACAGGCCACCGGTGCTGAGCAGGGCGTTGGTCACCTGGAGGACGGCGCCGCGCTGTCCGACCGTGGTCATCTCGGCCGCGACCAGGTAGGTCACCGCGAACAGGGCCGGTGCGGTGCCGAACCCGAAGGTGAAGGCGACGATGCGCACCGTGTCGTCGGAGACGAGGGCACCGAGGAGCAGGGTGAGACCGCTGAAGACGGTGGCGCAGGAGAGGACGGTCCCCCGTGAGACCCGGGTCGGGACACCGCGGCCGTCGAGGACCTGGGTGATCCAGCTGAGCCCGACCGTGGCGACGGCACCCCAGAGGGCGGGGAGGACGATCATCGAACCGGCCTGCTGGGTGCCGTACCCCATGACCTTCTCGTAGTACGTGGGCAGCCACGACGTGGCCAGGGCGAAGGTCCAGTAGCCGAGGAAGGAGCACAGCACGGCGAGGATCCACGACGGGGTGAGGAAGGAGCGCAGGTACCTCACGGGCTGCGCGACGGTGGCGCCCGAGCCCGGAGCGACGGGCGGCGCCGTCCCCTCGATCTCGTGCTCGGCCCGCTCCGACGTGTAGGGTCCCTCCTTCCCCAGCACCAGCCACAGCACCGCCCAGACCACGCCGATGAAGCCCAGGAAGACGAAGGTCGCCCGCCAGCCGAAGTCGGCCGCGATCCAGGACAGCACCGGCGCGAAGCAGACGATGCCGAGCGTCACGCCGGAGGAGGCGAGAGCCGCGGGCGTGGCGCCCTTCTTCTTCGGAAACCACTGGTAGACGGCGTGCATCATGATCGGCGCCAGCGGACCCTCGCCCGCGCCCAGCAGCACGCGGCTGAACCACAGCGCGGGCAGCGACGCGAAGACGAAGACCGGCACCTGGGAGACGGCCCAGATGAGGCACAGGGTGAGCAGGATCCACTTCGACTTCACACGGTTGGCGATGGGCGCGGCGACCAGCTGGGCGACACCGAACAGGAAGAACACCGCGCTGCCGAGCAGACCGAACTGTTCGGGGGTGATGTGCAGATCCCGCATCACCGGTACGGCGACGATGCCGAGGATGGCCTTGTCCGCCCAGCTGATCATCATGAGGACCAGCAGCAGGACGGCCATCAGCCAGCCGTAGGAGGTGCGCTTCCCGGGGGTCCAGCGGCGGGGATCCGCCGGGTCCGGAACCGGTGGGACCGATGGCGGGGTGGCGAGGTGTTGCGTCATGGAAGCCTCCGGAGCGGAGACGGTCGCGAACGGACCGCTGGGAGCGAAGAGGGAGGACGGAGCCGCCGGCGGGCCGCCGACGGCTCCTGGAACGCGTGAAGAGAAGAGGGGACGGCGCGGTGATCAGGACCGCGGCGTGACCCGTACGGGCAGGGAGGCGAATCCGCGCAGGACGTTGTGGGTCAGCGGGACCGGCTCGCCGGCGAGTTCGATCGTGTCGACGCGGGCGGCCAGAGCTTTGAGCACGAGCTCGATCTCGAGTCGGGCGATGGGCTGCCCGACACACTGGTGGAGCCCCATCCCGAACGCGACGTGGCCGGACGCCTGCCGGTCCAGGTCGTACGTGTCGGCGTTCGCGCCCCACTTGCGCGGGTCGCGGTTGGCGGCGCCGATGAAGAGCAGCACCTTGGCGCCCGCCGGGATGCGGACGCCGCCCAGCACGCCGGGCGCCGTGGTCGTCCGGTGGAACTTCTGGAACGGGGACTCAAGGCGCAGCGCCTCGTCCACGGCGAACTTGGCGAGGGACGGGTCCTCGCGCAGTGCCGCCCAGGCCCGGGGTGTGCGCGCCAGGCAGGCGAGGGTGTTGCCGATCCCGAAGACCGTGGTGTCGACGCCCGCGGACAGCAGGGCCCGCACCAGCAGGGCGGCCTGCTCGGCGGTGATCAGACCGTCCCGCACACGGTCCCAGACGCGTGCGCCGAAGCCGGTGTCGTCGAGGTTCTCCCGGGCGCAGTTGCGCAGGATCGCGGCGCTGTGCTCGTCGGCGTGGGCGAAGGCCAGGTCGAAGATCTCGTTCTGGGGGCCGAACGCGTTGAAGACCATGTTGCCGTAGGGCAGCAGGTTCTCCCGGCCCTCCTGGGGGATGCCCACCGCGTCGGGGAAGACCCGCAGCGGGTACTTCTCCGCCAGGTCCTTGACCACGTCGAACTCGCGGCGGGCGACGAGTTCGTCGGCGATCTCCTCGGCCGGTCCGGTGAAGCGTTCCCGCAACGGCCGTACCGTCGCCGGGTTGATGACGCCGGTCAGCGCGCGACGCATGACCGTGTGGATCGGGGGGTCGGACTCCAGGATGCTCGGCGGGCGCCATCCCGCGTCCTGGCGGATGTCGCGCGGGCCGAGACCGCCGGAGGAGCAGTACGTCTCGAAGTCGGTGAGGACCTCGTAGACCTCCTCGAAGCCGGCGACGGCGTACGCGCCGCACTTCTCCAGCCAGGTCACCGGGCCCGCCTCGCGCAGCCGCGTCAGCATCGGGTAGGGCTCCGCGATGTTCGCGGGGGAGAAGGGGTCGTCCGGGAGCGTGACGACGCCCTCGGCAGGTGCGATGGTCATGAAGAGAACCTCTTTTGATGCCGGTCTGTCACAGGTCGAGGACGAGTCGGCCGCAGCCCGCCGCCGCACGGGAGACGCAGATCATCATGGTCGCGCCGGTGTCCTGGTCGTCCTGGGTGAGCACGGCGTCGCGGTGCTCCGGCTCGCCCGAGACGACGGGGGTCTCGCAGGTGCCGCACAGGCCCTGCCGGCAGGAGGACAGCACGCGGACGCCGACGTCCTCGACCGCTTCCAGGATCGTGCGGTCGGTGGGTACCGACACGGTCTTCCCGCTGCGCGCGAGTTCGACCTCGAACGGTTCGGCCACGGACCCGGGGCCCAGCGCGGTGGCCGCGAACCGCTCGGTGTGCAGCGAGCCGGGCGGCCACCCCATGCACAGTTCCTCGACCGCGCTCAGCATCCCGCCCGGCCCGCAGGCGTACACCAGCATGTGGGCCCGGGGCATGGCCAGCACGCCCGCCAGGTCCATGCGGCCGCGCTCGTCCTCGGCGACGATGTCGACCCGGTCGCCGTACTCGTCGACGAGCCGCTCGGCGAAGGCCATGCCGGCGCGTGACCGTCCGCCGTAGACCAGGCGCCAGTCCCTGCCCGCCTCCGCGGCCCGCTCGATCATCGGGATGATCGGGGTGATGCCGATGCCGCCGGCCAGGAAGAGGTACTTCCGGGAGTCCCTGACCGGGAAGTTGTTGCGCGGCTCGGAGATCTCCAGCGTGTCGCCGGGGCGTACGTTCCGGTGGATCCAGCGGGAGCCGCCCCGCGAGCCGGGGACGTCGAGGACGGCGACACGCAGGTGTGACAGGTCCTTCGGGGAGGAGCACAGCGAGTACTGCCGTACGTACTGGCCGCCCAGGTGGACGTCGATGTGGGCCCCCGGCTCCCACGGCTGGAAGGGCGACCCGTCCGGGGTCACGAGGACCAGCGAGACGACACCGTCGGCGACCCGGTCCACGCGTTCCGCGATCACCTCGCGGGTGCGGGGTACGACGCCGCGGCGGTCCGCGCGCGCACTGAGTCCGCCCATCTGAAGCCTGCTTTCTCACGTGGTCCTCGGAGGCCGGGCGAACCGTGTCGCACCGGTGCCGGAATGTTAGGTAGCGCGGAGCGCCTTTCCCCGGGGCTTTCCACTCAGTAGAAACCGGCATCGACCCCATGGTCGACGTGTCCCTGCTCACGGGCGCCGCTACCTGCGGCTTCCTGGAATTTCCCGAGGGCTTTCCTTCGCCTCCCACGGGTCGTAATGTGCGGTTTCATGAGCTCTCAGGACAAGCGGCCCACCGGGCGGGAGGCGCTGCCGGCCGGGCCCGCCGGGGCTGCCCCGAAGTCCGTCGCCGCCCGTGCGCTGAGGATCCTGGACACTTTTGACTCCGAGCACTACGAGCTGTCCTTGAGCGACATCTCCCGCCGCAGCGGGCTGCCGGTGGCCACCTGCCACCGGCTCGTCCGTGAGCTCGTCGAGTGGGGCGGCCTGCTGCGGACCGGCGGCCGGTACCGCATCGGCCACAAGCTGTGGTCCCTGGGACTGCTCTCCGAGAGCCACCACGGCCTCGCCGAACTGGCCGCGCCGTACATGCACGACGTGCTCTTCCTGACCAAGCACGTGGTCAACCTCTTCGTCCTCGACGGCGCCCACGCCCTGCTGCTCGAACGGATCTCCGGAACCCAGCCGGGACCGGCCCTGCACCGGGTGGGCGACCGCCTGGCCCTGCACGCCAGTGCCGGGGGGAAGGCGTTCCTCGCCTACGGGCCGCCGGAACTCGCGCGGGCCGCTCTGGCCAACCCGCAGCGGCTCACCCCGCACACCGTGATCGACCCGACCCGGCTGCGCCGCGAACTCGAACAGGTCCGGCGCAAGGGGTACGCCATGACGCTGGAGGAGGCGGTCGAGGGGGCGCACGGGATCGCGGTGCCGGTCACCGCCGCCGACGGCGGTGTCATCGCGGCCCTCGGTGTCGTCACCGTCGGAACGCGCCCCCGCCCCGCCGGGATCGTGCCGGTCCTGCAGATCGCCGCGCGGAGCATCGCACGAGAGGCGGGCCGCCTGGCCGCGTAGAGCGACACGGCTGGATGGTGCCGACGCCCGGTGCCCTGTGGCCGGACGCCGCCAGGCGGGGGTTCGCGGGCATGGGCGCATGCGGGGACGGGCGCATGCGAGTGCGGACGATCACAGGGCGGGGCCGTTCGCGGGCGGGGTGTCGCATGGGACGGGCGGGCGCTGGACGGGGGTTCGCGCTGGGCGGGCGCATGCGGGTACGGGCGCATGCGGGTAGGGGAGTTCCACGGGGCGGGCGTTCGCGGGTTCGCGGGACGGGGCTTCGCGCGGGCGGGCGTGCGTGGGACGGGGTTCGCGTGGCGCGCGCGTTTGCGTGGGGCGGGCGTTCACGAGGCGGGGGTTCGCGGGTACGGGCGCATGCGGGTACGGGCGTTCACGAGGCGGGGGTTCGCGGGCATGGGAGTTCACGGGGCGGGCGCGCGGCGGGTGTCGTGCGCGGCTGGCGATCGTGGTGGGGACCTCATGACGCGAGGCATCGTGCCAGGTGCGGCAGGTGCGGCAGGTGCGGCAGGTGCGGCAGGTGCGGCAGGGCGGGAAGCCGGTGGTGGAGCCCGCGGCTCACGCCCCGCCGGTCAGCAGCAAGGGCAGGCTGATCAGGACCGTGGCGGCCGTCGACGCCGCGGTCAGGGCCATTGCCGTCGGCGGCGGAGGCGCGGTCTCCCGACGCGTACCGCCGACGAGGAAGGTCACGGCCGCGGCCGTCGCCGCGCAGACCGCGGCCGCCCAGCCCAGCGGTGAGGAGCCGCTCGCCGCCGTGTGCACGAGCAGCAGCGCACCCACCGCCTGGGACATGGTCGTCCGCCGCCAGGCGAGGCGGGTGCGCTCGGGTTGCAGTCCCGGGTCCCGGCCGCCGGCGCGGACGGGCGCGGCCCGCGTCACGCGGGCCCGCCGGCCCAGACCAGCACCGTGGTGAACGACGCGATCGCCGTGATCACGACGGCCAGCACGGGCAGCAGCCAGGAACCGGGCAGTGGCGCGTCACGGCGGATCGCGCGTTGGACGCGCCGCCAGTGCGGATAGGCCCCGCCCGTGATCACGACGGCCAGCAGCGCGCACACGACCGCCAGGAGTTCTCGCGCGTGCGGGATCGCGAAGGCCGGTACGAGCTGCCGTACCGCCACCGCCGCCGCCAGCAGGCTGACACCGGTACGGATCCAGGCGAGGAAGGTGCGCTCGTTGGCGAGCGTGAACCGGTAGTCCGGCTCCCTCTCCCCGCCATCGCCGCCGTCTTCTTCCTCGCGTCCCCGGTCGTTGCCCGTGACCATCCCGCTCTTCCCGCTTCCTTCCCGAGCCGTTCTGCACCTGTGGGCCGTCGGCACCCGTCCACACCCGCGTACACGCCCGTACGCGGCCGAGTGCGGGGGCCGCCGGACGCGCCGTCCGCTCAGCTCCCCGCGCGGACCACCGGGCCCGTGGCGACGGAGAACCGCGCGCCGCTCGTGGCGACGTCGATCGGGCCGTCGTACGTCGACGCGGCCTCGGTGCGCCAGTACTCGGCGTCCGCCGGCCCCGCGAAGTGGGACAGCACCAGGCGCCGCGCCCCGGCGGCCTTGGCGACCCGGCCGGCCCCGGCCGGCGGGGTGTGCGAGTTCTCCTGGTGGGCCAGGAAGGCGGGGGAGAAGCCACGGCTGCGGTAGAAGTCGAGGTTGACGGCCTCGTGGACGAGGACGTCGGTGCCCTCCGCCAGCCGGGCGAGGTTCGCCGACTCGGCCGTGTCACCGGAGAAGGTGATCGATCCGTAGGCGGAGTCGATCCGGTAGGCGAGAGCCGGGTGCACCGGCGGGTGGTCCACCAGGACGGCGGTCACCGTGATCCGCTCGTCGGCGTAGACCTCGAACGGCTCACCGGCGGCCGCGGAACCCCTGGCCGGGGCGGCCACCTCCGAGGCGCGCACCAGGTCCGCCAGCGGCGGCCGGTCCTCGTCGCCCACCCGGATGGCGATGTCGTAGGAGAACGCGTCCAGGGCGGAGGCCACGAGGCGGTCCGTGCCGGCGAGGTGCCGGGTGCCGTCCTCCGGGTCGGGGCCGGGGCCGACGATGTGGACCGGGGTGGAGAAGCCGTGCACCGGGCGCCCCCAGTTCCACAGCAGGAACCCCGGGAGCTCGATCACGTGGTCGGAGTGCAGGTGCGTGATGAACCCCGCCCGGAAACGGTGCCCCCGCAGGCCGGCCTCGTTCGCGGCGCGGGTGCAGCCGATGCCGAAGTCGACCAGGTAGAAGGCGTCGTCGACGACGACCGCGCTGGCGATGCCGTGCTCGGGGCCTCGGATGGCGGGCCCGGCGGCGACGCCGAGCGTGATGAGGTCCATGCCGCGCTGTGCGGACGTGGTGTCGGTCACCGGCGCTGTCCTTCCGGTACGGGGGCCGCCTCGTGCGGTGTCGGGGTGTGGGGACGGGCGTTGACGGTCCTGGGTTCGAGGTACTCCTCCAGCCCCCAGCGGCCGCGCTCACGTCCGAGGCCGGAGGCCTTCCAGCCGCCGAACGGAGCGTCCGGTTCCACCTGGGTGTGCTGGTTGATCCAGACCGTGCCGGCCTCGATGCCCGCCGCCACCTCGTGGGCACGGTCCAGGTCGGGCGACCACACCGAGGCGCCGAGACCGAAGTCCTGCGCGTTCAGACCGTCGATCGTCGTCCGGAGGTCGTCGTAGGCCACGACCGGCAGGGCGTTGCCGAACTGCTCGGCGTCGACGAGGTCCATGCCGACCTCGGCGTCCGTGACGATCGTCGGTTCGAGGAAGTGACCGGGCAGGTCGCAGCCGCGGCCGCCGCCCGCCGCGACCCGCGCCCCGGCGGCGACGGCGCCGTCGACCAGGCCACGGACGACGCCGTGCTGGGCGGCCGAGTGCATCGGGCCCATGGTCGACCCGGTGGCCACCCCGTGCCCGAGCCGGTGCCGGGCGACGGCCTCGGCCATGGCCTCGACCAGTTCGTCCCTCAGACCACGCGGTACGAAGACCCGCTTGACGGCCATGCACACCTGTCCCGCGTTGCGGAAGGCCGAGCCGACGATGCCGGACGCGGTCGTCTGGACGTCCGCGTCCGGCAGGACGATCGCGGGGTCGTTCCCGCCGAGTTCCAGGGTGACGCGCTTGACCGTGGCGGCCGCCTGGGCGGCCACGGCGGTGCCGACCTCCGTCGACCCGGTGAAGGAGATCTTCCGTACGCCGCGCAGGGTGCTCAGCGCCACGTTGACCGCGCGGCCGGGACTGGTGCGGTACTGCAGCACACCGGCGGGCAGGACCCGGTTCATGAGGTCGACCAGGGCCATGGTGGACAGCGGTGTCGTGGCCGAGGGCTTGGCGATGACGGTGCACCCGGCGGTCAGGGCGGGGGCGAGCTTCACGCACAGCAGGGAGATGGGGAAGTTCCACGGCGTGATGGTGCCGACCAGGCCCACCGGCCGGTGGTGCACCTCGACGGTGCGGTCGGCCCGGTCGGGCAGCCTCTCCACCTCGTCCCAGGCGAGTGCGGCGTAGTGGTCCAGCAGCCCGGCGCCCACGCGGAACTCGCCGACGGCCTCGGCCAGAACCTTGCCCTGCTCCAGGGACAGCAGCCGTCCGAGTTCGTCCTCGTGGGCGCGGACGAGTTCCGCGCAGGCGTGCAGGGCGGCCTGCCGGGCCGAGCGGTCCGCGGCCCACGCCGGAGCGGCGGCCCGCGCGACGGCGACCGCCTGCCGTACCTCGTCCTCGCCGTGCACCGGGGCCCGGCCGACCGGCTCCAGCGTGGCCGGGTCGTGTACGGCGTACGTCTCTTGGGCCATCTGCGTGCTCCTGGTCGGCGGCGGGGGTCGGGATCACACGATCCCCGCACGTCACGCCGTGGACAAGCAGGTCATCCACTCAGTGGAAAGCGGACTGCCGGACGGTGGCCGCCGCACCCTTGGCGCCGCGGAGTTTTCCACAGGGTGGAAAGTGAGCTTGTCAATGATGCCGCTTCCCCCGCAGGCTCGGCCCGCGCCCCTGGTATCCCCGCATTCCGCCGACGAACGAGTGAGAGCCATGACGAACAACACGCAGTTGCCCGTGGTCGTGACCGGGGTCGCCTCCGGTATCGGAGCGGCGGCCGGCCGCCTGCTCGTCGACAGGGGGCTGCCCGTCGTCGGAATCGACCGGTCGGTGCCCGAGTCCTTCGCGGGGACCTTCGTCCGGGCCGACCTGTCCACGCCCGCCGGCGCGCACGAGGCCGCGCGGAGCGTGCTGGCCGCCGCCCCGGACGGGCTCACGGGACTCGCCAACATCGCCGGGGTGCCCGGTACGGCGCCCTGGCGGACGGTGCTCGGCGTCAACGTCTTCGGCCTGCGGGAACTGACCGCCGCGCTGGTACCGGCGATCAGGGAGGGAGGCTGCGTCGTCAACCTCTCCTCGGCCGTGGCCACCGCCTGGGAGCGGAACCTGACCGCCGTACGGGCCTTCGCCCTCGCCCGCGACACCGAGGCGGCGCTCGACGCCGTGGCCCGCGACGAGGGCGTCACCGGCAACTCGTACCGCTTCTCCAAGGAGTGCGTGCGGTACCTCACCGAACACCTCGCGGCCGAGTACCTGTCCCGCAGGGTCCGGGTGACCTCCGTCAGCCCGGGGCCCGTGGCCACGCCGATCCTCGACGACTTCAAGCGGGACCACGGCGTCGCCAAGGTCGAGGGAGCCGGCGCCCTGCTCGGTCGGTTCGGGGAGCCGGCGGACATCGCCCGCGTCGTGGCCTTCCTGCTGAGCGACTCCGCGGCCTGGATCAACGGCACCGACATCCGCGTCGACGGCGGCCTGACGGCCTACCGCACCGTCCAGGAGGCCTCCGAGGCCGGCACCGGCTGACCCACGTCGCACGACCGCTCGCGGCGCGGCTCGGCCGGCCCGCCGGCCGGGGAGCGGTGACCTGGTGGCCGGCCGGCGGCCTCGCGGCCACGGGCCGCGGCGTCATGCCGGTGCGCCGCACGACGACTCGGGGCGCGGCGGCCTCGCGGCCGTCGCGGCTACGTCCGGCCCGCCTCGCGCAGCGTGTCGCAGCGGCACGCCCGCGTCCCGTGTCGTAGCCGCATGCGTGCGCCGCGTGCCGCAGGGCACCGCCGCCGTGGCCCCTCCGCCCCGAACCGTCCCGGGCCGGGGCCGGTTGCGAAAGCCCGCCTGCCCGCCTGCTTGCGGTGCCCGGGGCTCGGCGGACGTCCCGGGGCCCGCCCTCCGGGCGGACGACGGGGCTTCGCGGCAGGCACTCCGGCCGACAGGACCTTGCCGTCAGGCGTCCGTCACCAAGTCCCGAGTGTCAGGCGTGCGTTACCGAGGCCTGGGTGTCAGGCCCCCGTCACCAGGCTCCGGCCGGCAGGCCCCCCTCACCGGGCCCCGTCCGTCGGACCTCAGCCGTCCTCGCCCGCCGGCAGGGTGAGCCGTACGGTGCCGTCCGGGCCGGCCAGCAGGACCGGTGTGGCGGTGCCGCCCAGGTCCCGTACGGCGGCCCGGTCCTCCGGGGCGATCTCCTCCGCCTCGCTGACCACCGCCGCGGCCTCCAGGGACGTCGCCCCGGACGCGACGGCCATCGCCACCGCCGTCCGGAGGGCGCTCAGCTTCAGGGAGGCGAGGTGCACCGACCCGGCGACATACGTACGCCCCGTCTCGTCCCGTACGGCCGCGCCCTCCGGCACACCGTTGCGGGCCCGGGCCGAACGGGCCAGGGTGACGATCTTGAGGTCCTCGGGATCAAGCGCGTTGGTCTCGGTCATGCCCCGAGCATAAGAGCCGCCCCGGCGGCCGCCGAGATCACCCCGGCGGCCGCGGAGTCCGGGTGCTCAGGCCCGGTCGAGACGGAGCCGGTCCGCGCGCGGCAGCCCCGCCACGACCAGGTCGTAGGAGTCCTCGACGAGCTCGCGGACCAGGCGGTCCGGGAGCCCGGCGTCGACCGTGACCGTGTTCCAGTGGCGCTTGTGCATGTGCCATCCGGGGACGATCAGGCCCTCGTGCTCGGCGCGCAGCCGGATCGCGTCCTCCGGGTCGCACTTGAGGTTGACCTTCAGCGGCCGGGAGTCCAGGGCCGACAGCGCGAACAACTTGCCCTGGACCTTGAAGACCGAGGTCTCCGGATTGAAGGGGAAGTCCTCCACCACCGCGTTGAACGACAGGCAGAGGGCGCGCAGCTCCTCCGGGCTCATTCCGGCTTCCCCTCCCCGTCCCCGGTGGGGGCCGCCGGGCCCACCGGCTCCGCGAGCACGGTCACGATCTTGTTCCGGCGGCCGGCCGCGGCCTCCGCGGTCAGCCGCAGCTCCCGGCCGTCGGGCAGTTCCACGACCGACGACGCGCCCGCGATGGGAACCCGGCCCAGGGCCTTGGCGAGCAGCCCGCCGACCGTCTCCACGTCCTCGTCGTCGTACTCCTCCAGGCCGTACAGCTCGCCCAGGTCCGTGATGTCCAGGCGCGCGGTGACGCGGTAGCGGTCGTCGCCGAGCGGCTCCACCGGCGGCAGCTCGCGGTCGTACTCGTCGGTGATCTCGCCGACGATCTCCTCGAGGATGTCCTCGATGGTGACGATGCCGGCCGTGCCGCCGTACTCGTCGATGACGACGGCGACGTGGTTGCGTTCCTTCTGCATCTCGCGCAGCAGGTCGTCGGCGTTCTTCGTGTCCGGCACGAAGACGGCCGGACGCATCGCCGTCGACACCAGCTCGCTCTCGGCGTCCCGGTTGATGTGCGTCTTGCGGGCCAGGTCCTTCAGATAGACGATCCCGACGATGTCGTCCTCGCTCTCGCCGGTGACCGGGATCCGCGAGAAGCCGGAGCGCAGCGCCAGCGTGAGGGCCTGGCGGATGGTCTTGTACCGCTCGATCACCACCAGGTCGGTGCGCGGCACCATGACCTCGCGCACGAGGGTGTCGCCCAGTTCGAAGACCGAGTGCACCATGCGCCGCTCCTCGTCCTCGATGAGCGACTCCTGCTCGGCCAGGTCGACCAGGGCGCGCAGCTCCGCCTCGGAGGCGAACGGGCCGCGCCGGAACCCCTTGCCGGGGGTCAGCGCGTTGCCGATGAGGATCAGCAGCGACGGGAGCGGGCCCAGCACCCGCGCGAGCGGCACCAGCACGTACGCCGCGGCGGTCGCCGTGTTCAGCGGGTGCTGGCGGCCGATGGTGCGCGGGGAGACCCCGACGGCCACGTACGAGACGAGCACCATGACCGCGATGGCGACGACCAGCGCCTGGGCCGTGCCGGAGAACGCCTCCAGGCACGCGTAGGTGACCAGGGCGGCCGCCGCCATCTCGCAGGTCACGCGGACCAGCAGCGCCAGGTTGAGGTAGCGGGTCGGGTCGGCGGCGACCTGGGCCAGCTTGGCGCTGCCGCGGCGGCCCGACTTCACGGCCCCCTCGGCACGGAAGCTGGACACCCGCGCTAGGCCCGCCTCCGCGCAGGCGGCGAGCCAGGCGACGACGACGAGCGCGATCGCGCCGACGACGATCTGAGGGTTCATGGGCGGGCTTACGAGACGGTGGGCGCCGGGGACGGGCCGTGCAGGCCCTGCTCGGCGCGCCAGCCGTCCACGATCGCTGCCTGCAGACCGAACATCTCGGCCTTCTCGTCCGGCTCCTCGTGGTCGTAGCCGAGCAGGTGCAGCACGCCGTGGACGGTGAGCAGCTGGAGCTCCTCGTCCATGGAGTGCTGCGTCGGAGCCTCGGCACCCTGCTTCGCGGCGACCTCGGGACAGAGCACGATGTCGCCGAGGAGGCCCTGCGGGGGCTCTTCGTCGTCCTTGGAGGGCGGCCGCAGCTCGTCCATCGGGAAGGACATGACGTCCGTGGGCCCCGGCAGGTCCATCCACTGGACGTGCAGCTGCTCCATGGCGTCGGCGTCCACGACGATCACCGAGAGCTCGGAGAGCGGGTGGATGCGCATGCGGGTGAGTGCGTAGCGGGCGATGTCGAGGATCGCCCGCTCGTCGACCTCGGTTCCCGACTCGTTGTTGACGTCGATCGACATGGTGGTGCTGGTCTACTTCCCCTTGTGCCCGTGTCCGTGCGCGTGCCCGGCCCTGCCGTGGCCGCCGGTCCTCGGCGCGCCGTTCTCGGTGCCGTGACTGCTGTCGTACTTCTCGTACGCGTCGACGATACGGCCCACGAGCTTGTGCCGTACGACGTCGTGCGACGACAGCCGGGAGAAGTGGACGTCCTCGACGCCCTCCAGGATCTCCTGCACCTGCCGCAGTCCGGACTTCTGGCCGTTGGGCAGGTCCACCTGGGTGACGTCACCCGTGATGACGATCTTCGAGTCGAAGCCGAGCCGGGTGAGGAACATCTTCATCTGCTCGGGGCTGGTGTTCTGGGCCTCGTCCAGGATGATGAAGGCGTCGTTGAGGGTGCGGCCGCGCATGTAGGCGAGCGGCGCGACCTCGATCGTCCCCGCCGCCATCAGACGCGGGATGGAGTCCGGGTCGAGCATGTCGTGCAGCGCGTCGTACAGCGGGCGCAGGTACGGGTCGATCTTCTCGTAGAGCGTGCCGGGCAGGAAGCCCAGGCGCTCGCCGGCCTCGACCGCCGGGCGGGTCAGGATGATGCGGTTGACCTGCTTGGACTGAAGCGCCTGCACCGCCTTGGCCATGGCCAGGTAGGTCTTTCCGGTGCCGGCGGGGCCGATGCCGAAGACGACCGTGTGCTTGTCGATCGCGTCGACGTACCGCTTCTGGTTGAGCGTCTTGGGGCGGATCGTGCGGCCGCGCGACGACAGGATGTTCTGCGTGAGGACCTCGGCGGGGGTCTCGTGGCCGTCGCTCTCGCCGTTCTCGCTCGCCTTGAGCATGGCGATGGAGCGTTCCACTGCGTCCTCCGTCATCGGCTGCCCGGTGCGGAGCACCAGCATCATCTCGTCGAACACGCGCTGGACCAGGGCGACGTCCGCCGGGTCGCCGACCGCGCTGATCTCGTTGCCCCGGACATGGATGTCGGCCCCCGGGAAGGCCTTCTCGATCACGCGCAGGAGAGAGTCGCCGGACCCCAGCACGGTCACCATGGGGTGCTGGGCGGGGACGGTGAACTGTGCTCTGGCCTGCCCCTGCGCGGGGGTCTTGGCTGCGGGTGTCTGAGTCATGGGCCGGCGCTGAAGGCCTGCGGTTCCTCCTCGTCACGGCCGCACAAGTGACGGCGGCCTCGCGCTTCCAGGGTACGACGGGGGAGTGACAACGCCGTAGGGCTTTTCGGCGACCGCGGCGACCCAGGGGCGGGATCAGTCCGGCACGGGGGACGCGCCGGCCTCCGTCCCGGCCCCCCGCTGGGCCCGCAGCAGGTCCCGGAACCAGCGGTAGGACGCCTTCGGGGTGCGCTCCAGGGTCTCGTAGTCGACGTGCACCAGGCCGAACCGGCGGGCGAGGCCTTCCGCCCACTCCCAGTTGTCCAGCAGCGACCACACGAAGTAGCCGCGCACGTCCACGCCCGACTCCAGGGCCCGGTGCAGGGCGCGGATGTGGCCGTCCAGGTAGGCGATGCGGTCCTGGTCGTCGAGGCCCTCGTAGGAGCACCCGTTCTCTGTGATGACGACGGGCGGGAGCCGGTCGCCGTAGCGGTCGCGCAGGCCGGTCAGCAGCTCGGTCAGCCCCTCCGGGACCACGGGCCAGCCGAAGTCCGTGACGGGGTGGCCCTCGATCTCCCGTACCGAGAAGGGCAGTTCGGCGGGCAGGGTGAGACCGCCGAACTCGATCTCCTCGCCGCTCGGAGCGCCCACCCGCGTCGGGGCGTAATAGTTGACGCCGTACCAGTCCAGGGGCTCCGCGATGACCTTCAGATCCGAGTCGACGTCCGCGGGGGTGCCCGGCATCAGCTCGCCCAGCCCCTCGGGGTACCGGCCGAGCAGCAGCGGGTCGGCGAACAGGCGGTGCAGCAGCAGGTCGTAGAAGCCGGCCGCCTCGACGTCCGCCTGCTCCCCGGACGCCGGCCGGACGGGACTGTGCGAGTTGGCGATGCCGATGTCCGCGGCCCCGGCCGCGCGCAGCGCGCGGACCGCCAGGCCGTGGGCGAGCAGTTGGTGGTGGGCGGCCGGGAGCGCGTCGAACAGCAGCCGCTTCCCCGGTGCGTGCACGCCGAGGGCATGGCCGAGCAGGGTGTGCTCGGCGGGCTCGTTGAGCGTGATCCATTTCGTCACGCGGTCGCCCAGGCGCTCGGCGACCACCGACACATGGTCGGCGAACCGCGCGGCCGTGTCCCGCTCCAGCCAGTCGAGGCGGGCCGGCAGGTCCCAGTGGAAGAGGGTCGGGACCGGACGGACGCCGGCCGCGCACAGCTCGTCGACCAGCCGGTCGTAGAAGTCCAGGCCGCCGGGGGAGTTCACCCGGGGCCAGGAGACGGAGAAGCGGTACGCGTCCACGCCGAGGCCGGCCAGCAGCGCCACGTCCTCGCGGTGGCGGTGGTAGTGGTCGCAGGCCACCGCCGCCGTCGAGCCGTCCTTGACCCGTCCCGGCTCGGCCGAGAACGCGTCCCACACGGACGGCTCGCGCCGGTCGGCCGCCCCCTCGATCTGGTGGGCCGAGGTCGACACGCCCCACAGGAAGCCGGCCGGGAACCGGGGTATCGGGTTCGTCACCATGGGCGGGATCATCCTTACCGTAGGTAACGGAAGTCAACGCCCGGGCGGTAAAAGGACCTCACGCCCCCTCCTTGAGCACGCGGGAGATGAGCTCGCGCTGCTCCCCGGTCAGCCGGGGATCGGCCGCGTACACCGTCCGGCCGTCCACGGTGATCTCGTAGCTGAAGCCGTCGGGCACCCCGGCCGGCGGCGCGGCCTTGCCGGCGGCCAGCGCCCGTTCGGCCAGGTCCCTCCACTGCGGGGCGTCGGACCGCCCCGAGACGTCCACCTCGGCGCGGCGCTCGATGCCCGCGAACCCTCCTGTGCGCCTCACTCGAATCCGCATGGTCCGTGTCTAGTACGGAACTACAGCGTCCGCACCCCCACCTGCTCCCAGGCCTTCCGCACGGCCTCGAGTTCGCCGCCGTCGGTGCCGTACCGCTCCCGCGCGGCCCGCACGGTGAGCGTGGCGAAGTCCGTGAACTGCGCGTCCTCGTGCAGCTCGCCGCCGGTCAGCACGTCGTACCAGAGCTGCCCCGCCTTCTCCCAGGCGTGGC
This sequence comes from Streptomyces sp. 6-11-2, assembly GCF_006540305.1. Taxonomy (GTDB): domain Bacteria; phylum Actinomycetota; class Actinomycetes; order Streptomycetales; family Streptomycetaceae; genus Streptomyces. Next base: position 4,864,734 of record NZ_BJOR01000001.1, read on the forward strand.
CGCCGAGCGCGGTGGCGACCAGGTAGAAGGCGTGGTTGGGAATGCCGGAGTTGATGTGCACGCCGCCGTTGTCGCTGCCCGTGTGGACGTAGTGGTCCATCGTGGCCGGCTGCGGGTCCTTGCCGAGCACGTCGTCGTCGTACGCCGTGCCGGGTGCCTTCATGGAGCGCAGCGCGGTGCCGCTGACGCCCGGGGCCAGCAGCCCGGCGCCGATCAGCCAGTCGGCCTCGCTGGCGGTCTGGCCGAGCGTGTACTGCTTGATCAGCGAGCCGAAGACGTCGGAGAGCGACTCGTTGAGCGCGCCGGACTGCCCGAAGTAGGCCAGGTTGGCGGTGTGCTGGGTGACGCCGTGGGTCAGCTCGTGGCCGATGACGTCGACCGGGATGGTGAAGTCCAGGAAGATCTCGCCGTCGCCGTCGCCGAACACCATCTGCTCGCCGTTCCAGAAGGCGTTGTTGTACTTCTCGTCGTAGTGCACGCTGGCGTCCAGCGGCAGGCCGCTGCCGTCGATCGAGTCGCGCCGGTAGGCCGTGCGGTACAGCTCGAAGGTGGCGCCGAGGCCGGCGTAGGCGCGGTTGACCGTGGCGTCCCCGCCGGGCTCCTCGCCCTCGCCGCGCACCTTCCTCCCGGGCAGGTCGGTGCCGTGCCGGGCGTCGTAGACGGTGCGGTGCGGCTGCCCGTCCCGCTTGCCCGCGGGCGCGGCGACGGCGGGTGCGCCGATGACGGTGGTCAGCCGCCGCCGGGTGCGCTCGAAGGCGTCGCGCTCCAGGGTCCGGCGGGCGGGTCCGGAGAGCGCGGGGTCGTCGTTGCGGGCGAGGCGGTCCAGGACGTGCGGCGGCACGATGGTGCAGAAGACGGGCTCGAAGCCCCCGTTGGTCGGCGTGGTCGTCGTGGTCGTCGTGGTCGGCATACCAGGCACACTTGCACTGTGTTGTCGCGCTGTCACCATCCGCAACCATGATTGGTGAAATATCAGGGCAAGGGGTCCGCGCTTCCGTCACGGAGTGATAGGTGTCCGTGACGGAGTGGCAGGTGGCCGGGCGTGGCCGGGAGGCGGCGCCGGTGACATCGCGCACTTTTTGCCCTGTTTGCCCCTTCGGTTTCGCATACTGGGACGGGCCCGCGCATCCGGCGCGGCTCGGCTAGGCTGCGCAGCATCATGCGTTTCGGGCTGCTTCTCCTTAGCTGCCGCGGCGAGGGCCTGTAGTCGAGGCCGACCCCCTCCCCGCGGAGTTCGGCGTTGCGCCGTCGGCCGTTCACCGGCACCCGCGGACCCGCGGAATTTTCGAGGAGCCCACGCAAACATGGTCAACCGCCAGCAGCCCAGTTCCATGCCGATCCACAAGTACGGCCGCTACGAGCAGGTCGACATCCCCGACCGCACCTGGCCCGGCCGCCGGATCACCGCCGCTCCCCGCTGGCTCTCCACCGACCTGCGCGACGGCAACCAGGCCCTGATCGACCCGATGTCGCCCGAGCGCAAGCGCCGGATGTTCGACCAGCTGGTCAAGATGGGCTACAAGGAGATCGAGGTCGGCTTCCCGGCCTCGGGCCAGACCGACTTCGACTTCGTGCGCTCGATCATCGAGGAAGAGGGCGCGATCCCCGAGGACGTCACCATCTCCGTGCTGACCCAGGCCCGTGAGGACCTGATCGAGCGGACCGTGGAGTCCCTGAAGGGCGCCCGGCGCGCCACCGTCCACCTCTACAACGCCACCGCCCCGGTCTTCCGCCGGGTCGTCTTCCGCGGCTCCAGGGACGACATCAAGCAGATCGCCGTCGACGGCACCCGCCTGGTGATGGAGTACGCCGAGAAACTGCTGGGCCCGGAAACGGAGTTCGGCTACCAGTACAGCCCCGAGATCTTCACCGACACCGAGCTGGACTTCGCCCTGGAGGTCTGCGAGGCGGTGATGGACGTGTACCAGCCGGGCCCGGGCCGCGAGATCATCCTCAACCTGCCCGCCACGGTGGAGCGTTCGACGCCGTCGACGCATGCGGACCGCTTCGAGTGGATGCACCGCAACCTGTCCCGCCGCGAGTACGTCTGCCTGTCCGTCCACCCGCACAACGACCGCGGTACGGCCGTCGCCGCCGCCGAACTGGCGCTGATGGCCGGCGCCGACCGCGTCGAGGGCTGCCTGTTCGGGCAGGGCGAGCGCACCGGCAACGTCGACCTGGTCACCCTGGGCGTGAACCTGTTCTCGCAGGGCGTCGACCCGCAGATCGACTTCTCCGACATCGACGAGATCCGCCGTACGTGGGAGTACTGCAACCAGATGGAGGTCCACCCGCGCCACCCGTACGTGGGCGACCTGGTCTACACGTCCTTCTCCGGCTCCCACCAGGACGCCATCAAGAAGGGCTTCGACGCCATGGAGGCCGACGCGAAGGCCAAGGGCGTCACGGTCGACGACATCGAGTGGGCGGTGCCGTACCTGCCCATCGACCCCAAGGACGTCGGCCGCTCCTACGAGGCCGTCATCCGCGTCAACTCGCAGTCCGGCAAGGGCGGTGTCGCCTACGTCCTGAAGAACGACCACAAGCTGGACCTGCCGCGCCGGATGCAGATCGAGTTCTCGAAGATCATCCAGGCGAAGACGGACGCCGATGGCGGCGAGGTCACGCCGAAGGAGATCTGGGCGGCCTTCCAGGACGAGTACCTGCCGATTCCGGAGAACCCCTGGGGCCGCATCCAGGTCAGGACCGGCCAGTCGACGACGGACACCGACGGGGTCGACACGCTCACCGTCGAGGCCACCGTCGACGGCGAGGACACCGTTCTCACCGGCTCCGGCAACGGTCCGATCTCGGCCTTCTTCGACGCCCTGCACTCCATCGGCGTCGACGTACGCCTGCTGGACTACCAGGAGCACACGATGAGCGAGGGCGCCTCCGCCCAGGCCGCCTCGTACATCGAGTGCGCGATCGACGACAAGGTCCTGTGGGGGATCGGCATCGACGCGAACACGACACGTGCGTCGCTGAAGGCGGTCGTCTCGGCCGTCAACCGCGCGGCGCGCTGACCGCTCTGACCGGCGCTTTCGGGGCCCCGGCCGCCTGCTGAGGCGGCCGGGGCCCCGTCGTGCGCCCGACGAGTATCGGCCAGTCTCCGCCGCAGGTCACGGAAAGGTCTCCTCCGGGGTACTGACGACACCTCGACAATGTGGCTAACATCACGCCAGTGCGGCGATGTTGCCGTGCCGTTACGGAGGTGGGACGTGCTGCCAGTACGGGGACGAAACGGCCGTGTCACCAGGCTTGCCCGGCTGCTGGGCACCCGTACCGCGTGGACGCCGGTCGGCGACGGCGAGTTCTTCTGCCCCGGCTGCGGCGGGGATCGCAACTACCAGCGGCTGAGCGGGCGTCGGCGCTTCACCGTCCTCGGCGTGCCGCTGCTGCCGCGAGGCACGGCCGGGCCGGTCGTCGAGTGCGCCGCCTGCGGCGGCCACTTCGGCACGGACGTCCTGGACCATCCGACGACCACCCGCTTCTCCGCGATGCTCCGCGACGCCGTGCACACGGTCGCCCTGGCGGTGCTGTCCGCGGGCGGAACCGGCTCCCGTACGGCCCTGGAGACCGCCGCGGCCACCGTCCGCGCGGCCGGCCTGGCCGACTGCACCGAGGAGCAACTGGCCGCCCTGGTCGAGGCGCTGGCCGCGGACACCGGGCGCGCCTACGACGACCAGCCGTGCGGCGCGGGCCTGGCCATAGAGCTGCACGAGGCCCTCGACCCGCTCGCCCCACACCTGGCCCCCGCGGGCCGGGAGTCGATCCTCCTCCAGGCCGCCCGCATCGCCCTGGCCGACGGCCCCTACACCCCCGCCGAACACGACACCCTCAGCACCGTCGGCGCGGCCCTGACCATCTGCACGGACGAGGTGACCCGGCTGCTGACGGCGGCGCGCACACCTTCGTAGCACCCGCTGCCCGGCTGGACCCGGCCTCTCCCGTGGGCGGCACATGGGGCGCGTGGTGGGCACCCCGCGTCTCCGGGACTCGGACCGGCCCGTCCCCGACCGATGCGACGGGGCCCAGGCACCCCCGGACCGACGTGCGACTGGAGATGCGGCACGCGACGGTCACCGTGCACGGAGCCTCGCCCGCGGCGTCCGCCCGCCTCCCCGTTCGCATGGGCGACCTGCCCCGCGAGCCTGTCGGCTTCCAGTCCCGAGAGGACCTGGTGGCGGACCTCGCCCGCGTCGCCGAGGGGAACGGGCTGACCGTCGTCCACGCTGTCACCGGGGCCCGCGGCGTCGGCAAGACCCAGCCCGCCGCCGCGTACGCCCGGCGCCGCATCGAGGAGGGCTGGCCCGTGGTCGCCTGGATCGCGGCGGAGAGCAGCGGCCGGCTCACGTCCTGACTCGCCGAACTGGCGGAGCAGTTGGGGGTGCGTGAGGCCGGTGACGACACCGCGTCCGGAGCTCGGGCGGCGCTCACCGCGTCTTCGGCCCCGACAGCGTCCAGGTCAGGCGGCTCGCCCGCCGCCAGGCTCTGCTGTGCCTCCTCACCGGCCACCCGCGCCGCCTACGCACCGCTCTGCGCACGAGTGCCTTGTCCACGTGAGCCGGGCAGGCCGCGGCCGGTCACGGGGCGGGGAAGGGTGTTGTCGCCACGCCGGGCACACCGCGGAGACGTCGTGGCAGACGTGGAGCGTACGGTGGTTCGAACAGGTGCGACGCAGGGACGCTGCCCGGGCGGGGGCGAGGAGAACAACCACACGGAGGTGTGCATTGTCGGCCGGCGTGGTGGTGATCGGTGCCGGAGTCGTGGGACTCACCACAGCGGTGTGTCTGGCGGAGTCCGGAATGGACGTACGGGTGGACACGGATCGGTCCCCGGGCGAGACGACCTCGGCAGCCGCGGGCGCGATGTGGGATCCGTACCTGGTGGAGCCCGCTCACCTGGTCGACCGGTGGAGCCGCGTGACCCTGTCGGTGCTGAACACGTTGAGCGCCGATGCGGAGACGGGGATCCGACAGGTGGAAGGAACTCATGAGTCCCGGATTTCCCGCGGGATGCCGGAGTGGGGCAGCCTGGTCGAAGCCCGCGTCTGTGAACCCGGTGAACTCCGCCCGGGTTTCCTGTCCGGGTGGCGTTATCGTGCCCCCGTCGTCGACATGCCCCGATATCTGCGCTACCTGGCCCGCCGGCTCGAGCGGGCCGGCGGTCACCTCCGCCGTCGCCGTTACCACACGCTCGAAGAAGCGGTGCGCGAAGCGCCGGTGGTCGTCAACTGCTCGGGCGCGGGAGCCCGTTCGCTCGCGGCGGACCCCTCGGTCGAGGCGGTGCGCGGCCAACTGGTGGTGGTCGAGAACCCGGGTATTCGGTCGTTCTTCTGCGACGACACCCCGGGGGCCGACGAGCTCACCTACATTTACCCGCACTCCGACGCCGTGGTCCTCGGGGGGACTGCGGTGTCCGGGAACTGGGACCTGCGCCCCGACGAGGCCGCGGCTCGGGAGATCGTCCAGCGCTGCGTCGCGGTCGAACCGTCCCTCGCGGGTGCCCGCGTACTCGAGCACCGGGTCGGGCTGCGGCCGGCGCGGGAGGAGGTGCGACTCGAGGGGGCGCCCCATGAGGGCACACTGCTCCTGCACAACTACGGTCATGGCGGAGCTGGACTGACCCTGTCGTGGGGGTGCGCCCGTGAGGTCGCCGAGCGGATCCGCGGGGCGACCGGACTCATTCCCTGATCTGCCACTGCCGGCGCTCCGTGATTCCCTGCTCCGAGCCTCTGCGGAAGAGGTACAACCAGGTCCGCATCGCCAGCGCGGCGCCCAGGGCGGCGGTCCACGGCCAGCTGGTGGTCTTCGTTGTCACGAGCGCCGCACCGAGTACCGGCGAGACAGCGGTGAACACCATCAAAGCGATTTCGCTTCGGCTCCGGCGAAATCGGAAAGCGATGGAAAACTCGGAATGCTCGTACCAGGCGATCGCGGCGCTCAGCACGACGGCCAGGACCATGGCGGTCCATGGATTGCTGCTGACTTGGGCGTAAGTGACGGGAAGTGAGATCACGAAAGGTAACACGCCGCCGTACTCGGACAGCACGTTCCCCCACTTCATGATCTTGCCGAACGAGTTCGAGCGTATTCGGGCCAGTTCACCGGAGGCGCTCGCGTACACGATCAGAGAGAGCACGGTGCTGAAGGTTGCTCCGATGAGCAGCAGACGGACATCGTCAGGGAATCGTTTCGATGCAAAGGCGAAGCCCAGGAGGAACGTCACAGCGGCGAGAATGGAACCGGAGAAGGCTATGCCCGCCGCGGCTTCCCCGGACTGCAGGGTCGCCGGGTCGTCCCGCTCAAAGCGTGCGATTTCGAATGCGGGCGCACCGGACAGGGTGACCAGGGCCGTTACGGCGTGGTCGGCGGGTGCCAAGGATTCCATGAGCTGTTCACGGGCGCTTGTGTGAACGAGATGCCGCGCATCCGGATCGATGTATTCGACGCGCGTTGTGTGCTGGAAGTGGATGGGAAGCGCGTCATCCGTACCGCTGGTGTGCATGACCCGAGTTCCTATGAAGCCGCAGGCCAGTAAGAGGCGCGTCACCGTCGGCTGCCCGGTGTTCGCCACGGCGGAGACCAGTGGCGGTTCGCCGGACCTTTGCGGAACCTGCCGCAGCATCTCGGCCAGGAGCTGTGATGCCACGCCGTTCCGGCGCATCCCGGCCCGGACCGCGATCACCGACAGGCGCACGTGTCCCGGGGAAGGCATCTCCGCGGCGACGCAACCCACCAACTCGCCCGAGGACTCGGCCACTCGAACCAGCCTGCGCTCAAGGGCCTCGGCAAGGAGTGCCGGCGACGGCACGACGGCCGCGTCACACGTATCGGCCAACAGGGTTCGGATCTGGGCGAGATCAACGGGGAGGGCCATCCGGGTAGACCATGCGGCCATGTCCATGGGGTCCGTTCAGCCGGTCGGAGTGTGGGGGGATCCTACAGATCGAAGGTCTGATGTACAGCGGGTGCGGGTGCGGGTCCTGCCTGCGCAGTCCCCCGGTCGGTGATCCTCGGTGCCCTGCCCTGCCCTGCCCTGGCCTTGCCGACCACCCGCCGGCTGTCTGCCCCGTGAGCGGGGACGACTTCCTGGAGGCGGCGGCTTCGGACACCCGGCTTGTATAGTCGCCGCGCCGCGACGGACATGTCGGAAGGGGATGCCGGAGCCGTGAACGGGGAGCACGAGCACTACGCCGGACACGAGGAGCCGTGGGACGAGCGGACCCCGGGCGTCCTGCGACTGCCGTCCGGACGGCTGGTACGGGGCAGAGGCCTGCGCCACGCCCTCGACCCGTCGGCGCAGACCCCGTCGTACGGCGTCTACCTCCTCGGCGGACAGCCGCCCGCGACCCCCTGGGCGTCCCGCTGGCTGCGCTGGCCCGACTTCCGCCTCCCGGCGGACCGTGAGGAGGCCCGCTCGGTGCTCACCGACGCCTGGGCCCGCGCCACCACCGAACGCGTCGAACTCGCCTGCGCCGGCGGCCGCGGCCGCACCGGCACGGCCCTGGCCTGCCTGGCGGTCCTCGACGGCGTACCGGCGAAGGAGGCCGTCGCCTACGTCAGAACCCACTACGACCGGCACGCGGTGGAGACACCGTGGCAGAAGCGGTACGTACGGCGCTTCACGCCGCCGCTGTGACCGCCGCTGTGACTGCTCCTGCGCCGGCGGGCGTTCCCCGGGAATCGCGACCCTGACCCAGCGGCTCACGCGACGGCGTACGCCGACGCCCGCAGCCGCGGCGCGGCGCCCTGAGCGCCGAGCGCCGTGCCCTATCCCAGTGCCTCCGCCACCGCGGCGGCGGTCCGGGCCACGAGGGCGTCGTCGTACGGGGCGTCCCGGGCCGGTTTGGTCGACAGCACGGCCAGGACCACGGGGGAACCGGACCTGGTCCACGCGACACCCACGTCGTTGGTGGTGCCGTGGGCACCGGAGCCCGTCTTGTCCGCGACCGTCCAGGTCGGCGGCAGGCCCGCGCGGAAGCGGTTCGCGCTGGTGGTGTTGTTCAGCAGCCAGCGCGTCAGCAGCCGGCGGTCGTCACGGTTCAGCGCGTCGCCGAGGACGAGACGGGCGTAGGTGCGGCCGATCGCGCGCGGGCTCGTGGTGTCCGTGAGCCGCCAGGGCTCGGCGGTGTTGAGGTCCGGCTCCCAGCGGTCCAGGCGGGTCACCGGGTCGCCGAGCGAGCGGGCGAAGCGGGTGACGGCGGTGGGGCCGCCGAGCTCGCGCAGGAGCAGGTTGCCGGCGGTGTTGTCGCTGAAGCGGATGGCGACGTCGGCGAGTTCGGCGATGGTCATGCCCGTGGCCAGGTGCGCACGGGTCTGGTCGGAGCCTTCCAGCACCAGGTCGGCCTCGGTGTAGTGGACGCGGCGCGAGAGGACCTTGCCATGGCGGTCCAGGTCCCGCAGGACCGCTGCCGCCGCCAGGGTCTTGAACACCGAGCACATCGGGAAGCGCTCGTCGGCCCGGTACCGGACGGTCCGGCCGGTGGCGGGGTTGTGGGCGAACACGCCCAGCCGGGCGCCGTGCCCCTGCTCCAGGGCGCGCAGGCGCGCGGTGGTGCCGTCGTCCGGCAGGGCGTGCGCGGGCGTGGCCGTGGCGGCGGCCGTCGCCACGGTGAGAGCGGCGGTGGTCAGCAGGGCACGTCGGGTCGGCGCGGACTTCCTCGGGGCTCGGATGGCGCTCTCCTCCGGTCGGTGCGGACGGAACGATCCGTCGGTGCGGACAGGACGATCTCCACAGTGACCGACACCGCCGGGGACATCGCGGTTGCGCCGCGCCGGGAGCCCGACCGGGGTGCGGGCGCGGCCACGCCCACATCCGCCGTGAGCGACAATGGACCCCATGAGTCTGTTCCGCGACGACGGCATCGTGCTGCGCACCCAGAAGCTGGGTGAGGCGGACCGGATCATCACGTTGCTCACCCGCGGGCACGGACGGGTGCGGGCCGTGGCACGGGGGGTGCGGCGGACGAAGTCGAAGTTCGGGGCCCGGCTCGAGCCGTTCTCGCACGTGGACGTGCAGTTCTTCGCTCGGGGCAGTGAGCTGGTGGGGCGGGGGCTGCCGCTGTGCACGCAGAGCGAGACCATCGCCCCCTACGGCGGCGGGATCGTGACCGACTACGCCCGCTACACCGCCGGGACGGCCATGCTGGAGACCGCCGAGCGGTTCACCGACCACGAGGGCGAGCCGGCCGTCCAGCAGTACCTGCTGCTGGTGGGCGCCCTGCGCACCCTCGCCCGGGGCGAGCACGCCCCGCACCTCGTGCTCGACGCCTTCCTGCTGCGGTCGCTGGCCGTCAACGGCTACGCGCCCACCTTCGGCGACTGCGCCAGGTGCGGGATGCCCGGTCCGAACCGCTTCTTCTCGGTGGCCTCCGGCGGCTCGGTCTGCGCCGACTGCCGGGTGCCCGGCAGCGTCGTACCCTCGCCGCAGACGCTCGCGCTGCTCGGCGCGCTGCTCACGGGGGACTGGGAGACCGCGGACGCGTGCGAGCCGCGGTACGTCAGGGAGGGCGGCGGGCTGGTCTCCGCCTACCTGCACTGGCACCTGGAGCGCGGGCTGCGCTCACTTCGGTACGTGGAAAAGTAGTACGCCCACCAAGCAGTACGTCAGTACGCCCGAAAACAAGGGAGACGAGAAGCACATGGCCGTACGCGGGATCCTGGGGCGCCGGCGCCCGGAGTACAGGGCGCCCGAGCCGCATCCGTCCGGCGCCCGCGCGCCGAAGCTCCCCGGAGAGCTGGTCCCCGAGCATGTGGCGATCGTCATGGACGGGAACGGGCGCTGGGCCAAGGAGCGCGGGCTGCCCCGCACCGAGGGGCACAAGGTCGGTGCCGAGCGGGTGCTGGACGTGTTGCAGGGCGCGATCGAGATCGGCGTCGGCAACATCTCCCTGTACGCCTTCTCCACCGAGAACTGGAAGCGCTCGCCCGACGAGGTGCGCTTCCTGATGAACTTCAACCGCGACTTCATCCGCAAGACCCGCGACCAGCTCGACGAACTCGGCATCCGGGTGCGCTGGGTGGGCCGTATGCCCAAGCTGTGGAAGTCGGTCGCCAAGGAGCTCCAGGTCGCCCAGGAGCAGACCAAGGACAACGACCGGCTCACGCTGTACTTCTGCATGAACTACGGCGGCCGGGCCGAACTCGCGGACGCGGCCAAGGCGCTCGCGGAGGACGTCAGGGCGGGCCGGCTCGACCCGTCCAAGGTCACCGAGAAGACCATCCAGAAGTACCTGTACTACCCGGACATGCCGGACGTCGACCTGTTCCTGCGCCCGAGCGGTGAGCAGCGCACGTCCAACTACCTGCTCTGGCAGAGCGCGTACGCGGAGATGGTCTTCCAGGACGTCCTGTGGCCCGACTTCGACCGCCGCGACCTGTGGCGGGCCTGCATCGAGTTCGCCTCCCGCGACCGCCGCTTCGGCGGCGCGATCCCGAACGAGGAACTCCTCGCCATGAAGGGCGACGACGAGTAGATCAGCCCCGCTCGGGGTGCCCCCTGCGCGTAGAGCTCGGGGGAGATCGTGGACGAGGCCGTCAGGCCGAAGCGGGGGTCCGGGGGTGGCAGCCCTCCAGGGCCGGCCACCCCGGACCACCCGCACAGAACAGGCTCACCCCGCGGAGCAGTCCGCGCAGGTGCCGAAGATCTCCACCGTGTGGGCGACGTTGACGTAGCCGTGCTCCGCGGCGACCGCCTCCGCCCACTTCTCCACCATCGGCCCCTCCACCTCGACCGCCTTGCCGCAGACGCGGCAGACGAGGTGGTGGTGGTGTTCGCCGGTGGAGCAGCGGCGGTAGACCGACTCGCCGTCGGAGGTGCGCAGGACGTCGACCTCGCCCGCGTCGGCGAGGGACTGAAGGGTGCGGTAGACCGTCGTCAGGCCCACCGAGTCGCCCCTGTGCTTGAGCATGTCGTGGAGCTCCTGCGCGCTGCGGAACTCGTCGACCTCGTCGAGGGCCGCCGCGACAGCGGCACGCTGCCGGGTGGCGCGGCCCTTCACGGGCGGTCCAGCGGTGGTCACCGGTCGGCCTCCTCACGTCTCGCCTGCGGGCCATTGTGCCAGCCCGGGCCGTGCGCGGTCAGGCGCCGGCCCCGTCGCCGGCGGCCCGGGTGGCCGGAATCGCGCACTCCGCGGGGTCCCCGGCGGGCCGCGCGGCGGCGAGTGCCCGCGCGCGTCGCCGGGCCAGCGGCGTGGCCAGTACGGTGAGCGCGATGAACGCGGCGATGGTGAGCAGCACGATCGTCGCGCCGGGCGGCACGTCCTGGTAGTACGACGTGACCGTGCCGCCGATCGTCACGCTCACCCCGATGGCGACGGCGATGGCGAAGGTCGCGGCGAAGCTGCGGCTGAGCTGCTGGGCCGCGGCCACCGGGACCACCATCAGCGCGCTGACCAGCAGCAGCCCGACCACGCGCATCGCGACCGTCACCGTCACCGCCGCCGTGACCGCCGTCAGCAGGTTCAGGGCGCGCACCGGCAGCCCGGTCACCCGGGCGAACTCCTCGTCCTGGCTGACCGCGAACAGCTGGCGGCGCAGGCCCAGGGTGACCAGTACGACGAAGGCGGCCAGCAGGCAGATCGCGGTGACGTCGGACTGCGAGACCGTGGAGAGCGAGCCGAACAGGTACGACGTCAGGTTCGCGTTGGAGCCGCCGGGGGCGAGGTTGATGAACATGACGCCGCCCGCCATGCCGCCGTAGAAGAGCATCGCGAGGGCGATGTCGCCGCGGGTACGTCCGTACCAGCGGATCAGCTCCATGAGGACCGCGCCCAGGACGGAGACCGCCGTCGCCATCCACACCGGGGAGGTGGACAGCAGGAAGCCCAGGCCGACGCCGGTCATGGCGACGTGGCCGATGCCGTCGCCCATCAGGGCCTGGCGGCGCTGGACGAGGTAGATGCCGACGGCGGGGGCGGTGATGCCGACCAGGACGGCGGCGAGCAGGGCCCGCTGCATGAAGGCGTAGTTCAACAGGTCCATCAGCTCAGCAGTCCCGTGCGGATCGGATCGGCGCCCGAGGCGTCGTGGGGGTGTACGTGGTCGTGGCCGGGCAGGGCATGCTGGCCCACGGCCTTCGGGGGCGGCCCGTCGTGCAGGACGCAGCCGTCGCGCAGCACCACCGCCCGGTCGATCAGGGGCTCCAGGGGGCCCAGCTCGTGCAGCACGAGCAGCACCGTCGCCCCGGCCGCCACCTGCTCCTTCAGCGTGCGGGCCAGCACCTCCTGGCTGGCCAGGTCGACGCCCGCCATCGGCTCGTCCATGATCAGCAGCTCGGGTGCGGCGGCGAGGGCGCGGGCGATCAGCACGCGCTGGTGCTGACCGCCGGAGAGGGCGTCCACCGAGTCCTTCGCGCGGTCCGCCATGCCGACGAGCTCCAGGGCGTGCCGTACGGCCGCGTGGTCGGCCTTGCGGAAGACCCCGAAGCGGGTACGGGAGAGCCGGCCCGAGGAGACGATCTCGGTGACGGTCGCCGGGACGCCGCCCGCGGCGGTCGTGCGCTGCGGTACGTAGCCGACGCGCGCCCAGTCGCGGAAGCGGCGGTGCGGGGTGCCGAACAGTTCGATCTCACCGGCGCTCACCGGCACCTGGCCGATGACGCTGCGCACGGCCGTCGACTTGCCGGAGCCGTTGGCGCCGAGCAGCGCGACGACCTCGCCCCGGCGCACGGTGAGGTCGATGCCGCGCAGGACGGGACGCGAGCCCAGGTCGGCGCGCACACCGCGCAGGGAGATGACGGGTTCGGCGGGTTCGCTCCCGGCGTCCATGACGCCCTCCGTCGCGCTCACTTGGTGCCCAGGGCTTTCTGCAGCGCCTCGAGGTTGGCGTCCATGACCTGGAAGTAGTCGGTGCCCCGGGACTTGTCGGTGATGCCCTCGAGGGGATCGAGGACGTCGGTCTTCAGATGCGCGTCCTTGGCGAGGGTCTTCGCGGTCTTGTCGCTGACCAGCGTCTCGTAGAAGACGGTCGTGACCCCGTCGGACTTCGCGGTCTCCTGGAGGTCCTTCACCCGGGCGGCGCTGGGCTCGGACTCGGGGTCGAGGCCGTTGATGGCCTCCTGGGTCAGGCCGTAGCGCTCGGCGAGGTAGCCGAAGGCGGCGTGGGTGGTGATGAAGACCTTGCTCTTGGCGTCCTTCAGTCCGGTCTCGTACCGGGTGTTGAGCTCGCCGAGCTCCTTGACCAGGGCCGCGGTGTTCTTGCGGTAGTCGGCCGCGTGGTCCGGGTCGCCCTTCTCGAAGGCCTTGCCGACGCCCTCGGCGATCTGCGCGTAGCGCACCGGGTCGAGCCAGACGTGCGGGTCCTTGCCGCCGTGCTCCTCGTCGTGGTGGGCGTCGTGCTCGTCGGCGTGGCCGCCGACGTCGGTGCCGTGCTCCTCCAGCGTGGTCAGGGACGCGGCGTCGACCTTCGTCGCGATCCCGGACTGGGCGACGGCCTTGTCGACGTTGGGCTGGAGGCCCTTGAGGTAGAGCACCGCGTCGGACTTCTCGAGCTGCACGGTCTGCTGGGCGCTGATCTCCAGCTCGTGCGGCTCCTGGCCGGGCTGGGTGAGACTGGTGACGTGCACGTGGCTCCCGCCGATCCGCTCGGCGAGGAAGGCCATCGGGTAGAAGGACGCGACGACGTCGTACTTCCCGCCGCTGTCGCCGGCCGCGCCGGCGGAGGAACAGGCGGAGAGCGCTCCGAGGCCGAGAGCGGTGACCGTCAGGGCCGTGGAACCGGATATGAGGCGTCGTCGTACGTTCATGACAGTCATTTTCAACGAAGATGGAAACCGTTGTCAACAAGGCTCGCGACAAGCCCGAAAAGGGCCCTTACCCGGCACCGATTTGGTCGAGGGGGAGCCACCGCCGGTACCCTGAAGCATTCGCTCGTGAAGCGTCTCGCTTCGTCGCCCGTCGTCGTAATGAAGAGAGCACCGTGGCCGCCGACAAGATCGACACCATCGTCAGCCTGAGCAAGCGCCGTGGCTTCGTATTCCCCTGCAGTGAGATCTACGGCGGTCAGCGTGCCGCCTGGGACTACGGGCCTCTGGGTGTCGAGCTCAAGGAGAACCTCAAGCGTCAGTGGTGGCGCTACATGGTGACGTCCCGCGAGGACGTGGTCGGCATCGACTCGTCCGTGATCCTGGCGCCCGAGGTCTGGGTCGCCTCCGGTCACGTCGCCACCTTCACGGACCCGCTGACGGAGTGCACCTCCTGCCACAAGCGGTTCCGCGCCGACCACCTGGAAGAGGCCTACGAGGAGAAGAAGGGCCGCGCCCCGGAGAACGGTCTCGCGGACATCAACTGTCCCAACTGCGGCAACAAGGGCCAGTTCACCGAGCCCAAGCAGTTCTCGGGCCTGCTCTCCACCCACCTCGGCCCCACTCAGGACTCCGGCTCCGTCGCCTACCTGCGTCCGGAGACCGCCCAGGGCATCTTCACCAACTTCGCCCAGGTGCAGACCACCTCGCGCCGCAAGCCGCCGTTCGGCATCGCCCAGATGGGCAAGTCGTTCCGCAACGAGATCACGCCGGGCAACTTCATCTTCCGCACCCGCGAGTTCGAGCAGATGGAGATGGAGTTCTTCGTCAAGCCGGGCGAGGACGAGAAGTGGCAGGAGTACTGGATGGAGCAGCGCTGGAACTGGTACACCGGCCTGGGTCTCCGTGAGGAGAACATGCGCTGGTACGAGCACCCGCAGGAGAAGCTCTCCCACTACTCCAAGCGCACCGCCGACATCGAGTACCGCTTCCAGTTCGGCGGCAGCGAGTGGGGCGAGCTGGAGGGTGTCGCCAACCGCACCGACTACGACCTCTCCTCCCACGCCAAGTCCTCCGGCCAGGACCTCTCCTACTTCGACCAGGAGGCCGGCGAGCGCTGGACGCCGTACGTCATCGAGCCGGCGGCCGGTGTCGGCCGGGCGATGCTCGCCTTCCTGCTCGACGCCTACGTCGAGGACGAGGCGCCCAACGCCAAGGGCAAGATGGAGAAGCGCACGGTGCTGCGCCTGGACCACCGCCTGGCCCCGGTGAAGGTCGCGGTGCTGCCCCTGTCGCGCAACCCGGAGCTGTCGCCCAAGGCCAAGGGCCTGGCCCAGGCCCTGCGCCAGAACTGGAACATCGAGTTCGACGACGCCGGCGCCATCGGCCGCCGTTACCGCCGCCAGGACGAGATCGGCACGCCGTACTGCGTCACGGTCGACTTCGACACCCTCGAGGACAACGCGGTCACCGTCCGCGAGCGCGACACCATGAAGCAGGAGCGCGTCTCCCTCGACCAGATCGAGGGCTACCTGGCCGGCCGCCTCGTCGGCTGCTGACCCGGTAACCCGGCAGTCCCTCAGCGCCGGACGGCCGCCGAGACCTCACTCGGCGGCCGTCCGGCGTTCGCCGTTGCTCAACGGCCTTGCAGGGCCTTCACGTTGTCGCCGAAGGTCCAGTTCTTCGACCCGTCCCAGTTGATCGACCAGGTCATCAGGCCCTTCAGGCTGGTGCCGTAGTGGCGCCAGGCCTCGGAGACCAGCGCGGGCGCCATGTGCCCGCCGCCCGCGCCGGGCTGGGCGGGCAGGCCCGGGACCTGCTTGTCGTAGGGGACCTTGATCGTCGTGCCCTGGATCACCAGGCCCTTGGCGAGGCAGTCGGTCTGGGCGGTGAAGCCGGCCACGGTGCCGGCCTGGTAGGAGTCGCCGGAGCAGCCGTACATGCTGCCGTTGTAGTACTGCATGTTCAGCCACCACAGGCGGCCGTTGTCGGCGTACTTCTTGATGATCGGCAGGTACGCGCCCCAGATCGAGCCGTAGGCGACGCTGCCGCCGGTGACGTAGGCGGTCTCCGGGGCCATCGTCAGGCCGAAGTTCGACGGCATCTGCGCGAGGACTCCGTCGATGATCCGGATCAGGTTGGCCTGGGACGCGGACGGCCGGCCGATGTTCCCGCTGCCGGTCAGGCCCGTCTCGATGTCGATGTCGATGCCGTCGAAGTTGTACTTCTTCAGGATCGGGACGATCGTCGCGACGAACCGGTCCGCCACGGCCGTCGAGTTGAGGTCGATACCGGCCGTCGCGCCGCCGATGGACAGCAGGATCGTCTGCCCGGACGCCTTGGCCGCGCACATCTCCGCGGGCGTCGCCACCTTCACGCCCGCGTCCATGCCGTCCTCCCACAGGGCCGTTCCGTCGGAGCGGATGACCGGGAAGGCCGCGTTGATCACGTTGTAACCGTGTGCGGCGATGCGCGAGTCGGTGATCGGTGTCCAGCCGAAGGGCGGATGGACACCGTTGGCGGAGCCGTCCCAGTTCTCCCAGTAACCCTGGAGCACCTTGCCGGCGGGCCGGGACTTGACGGCGCACGTGTCGGCGGCGGATGCGGTGGGGGCCAGGGCGATGGAGAGCTGGGTGAGACAGGCGGTCGCCAGGGCGGCGGCGAGCAGACGCAGTCTGCGGCGGATCATGCGGAGCCTCCCGGTGGGGGTGCGGTGAGGTGTCGTAGGCATGACAGTGCTCGTGGTCCAGACCTCTCGTCAATAGGTCTGGACCAAATCCGCGGACCGCTGGGCGTCGCTCGTCGTGACAGATGACAGCTGACAGATATTGATATCTGTCAGCTGTCATGTCAGGCTGTTTCGGGGTACCCGTCCCACCCGCACTCCGAGTCCCCAAGGAGCCCTCCCTCATGGACACCCGCCACCTCGGAACCACCGGCCCCCAGGTCTCCGCCCTCGGCCTCGGCTGCATGGGCATGTCCGCGCTCTACGGCGAGGCGGACCGGACCGAGTCCATCGCCACCGTGCACGCCGCTCTCGAAGCGGGCGTGACCCTGCTCGACACCGGCGACTTCTATGCCATGGGCCACAACGAGATGCTGGTCGGCGAGGCACTGCGTACCGCCCCCGCGGCCCGCCGCGAACAGGCCCTGCTCAGCGTGAAGTTCGGCGCCCTGCGCGATCCGGACGGCAACTGGGCCGGCTACGACGGCCGTCCGGCCGCCGTGAAGAACTTCGCCGCCTACTCCCTCCAGCGCCTCGGCGTCGACCACATCGACGTCTACCGGATCGCCCGGGTCGACCCGGACGTGCCGATCGAGGAGACCGTCGGCGCCATCGCGGAACTCGTCGAGAAGGGACACGTCCGGCACATCGGCCTCAGCGAGGTCGGAGCCGACACGATCCGCCGGGCCGCCGCCACCGCGCCGATCTCGGACGTCCAGATCGAATACTCGCTCGTCTCCCGTGGCGTCGAGGACCGGATCCTGCCCACCACCCGCGAACTCGGCATCGCCATCACGGCGTACGGGGTGCTCTCGCGCGGTCTGATCTCCGGGCACTTCGCCCGCGACCGGAAGCTCGCGGCGAACGACTTCCGGGCCCATTCGCCCCGCTTCCAGGGCGAGAACCTCCAGCACAACCTGGACCTCGTCGAGGCCCTGCGCAAGGTCGCCGAGGGCAAAGGCGTCACGGTCGCGCAGATCGCCATCGCCTGGGTGCTCTCCCGGGGCCCGCTGCACGACACGGTCGTCGTCCCGCTGATCGGCGCCCGCACCCGGGAGCGGCTGGCGGAGGCACTGGGCGCCACGGCCGTCACGCTGGAGGAGGCCGACCTGGCGGCCATCGAGGAGGCCGTCCCGGCGGACGCGGCCGCGGGCGCGCGCTACCCCGAGGCGCAGATGGCCCACCTGGACAGCGAAGGCTGACCCGGCCGCCGGGTACGGTCTAGGGCATGCCACCCACCACCGAGACCCTGACCGCCGAGCGCATCCTCGAGGCGACCGAGGAGGTGCTGCGCCGCCACGGGCCGGCCAAGGCCACCGTGGTGGACGTGGCCCGCGCGCTCGGTGTCAGTCACGGCAGCGTCTACCGGCACTTCCGTACCAAGGCGGCGCTGCGCGAGGCGGTGACCAAGCGGTGGCTGGACCGTACGTCCGACGCCCTCGCCGGCATCGCCGCCGAGCACCGTGACCCGGAGGCGCGGCTGCGTGACTGGCTGCGCGGGCTGTTCGAGGCCAAGCGCCGCAAGGCGGGCGACGACCCCGAGCTGTTCGCCACGTACTCGGTGCTCACCGGGGAGAACGGCGTGGCGGTCGGCGAGCACATCGCCGACCTGACCGGCCAGCTGACCCGGATCGTCCGGGACGGCGTCGCGGCCGGTGTCTTCACGGCCGCCGACCCGGCCGTCGCGGCCCGGGCCCTGTTTCATGCCACCGGCCGCTTCCACGACCCGGGTCATGCCCGGGAGTGGAAGCGGCCGGCGGTCGAGGAGGAGTTCGAGGCGGTGCTCGAACTGGTGCTGGGCGGGCTACGAGCCCGTTAGCACCGTGTCACCTGGGTCAGGTCACGTCGACGGTGATCGTCTTGGAGCGCGTCGGACCGGACACCACACGCAGGTCGTTCTTGCCCTTGGCCAGGAGCTTCGTGGACACCGTGAACGTGTCGCCCTTCCTGACCACGGTGGTCGCTCGCAGCGTGGTCCACTTGCCGTGGTCCAGGTGCTGGACGGTCAGCCTGGCGCCGGCCGCCATGTTCGCCGTGCGCCCGGTGAGCGTCACGCTCTCCCCGTGCCTGATCGAGGAGTGGTTGACCCTGGCCGTGATCTCCTCGGCCTTTTTGGTCGGCATGGGGCTGTGTGTGCGGGTCGCCATCGGGCTCGGGTCGCTCGCGGCGAAGGCTCCGGCAGAACCGGCCGACACCAGCGCGGCGGACAGGGCGCCCGCGGCGACTCCACAGGCACAGCGGCGGAGGGTGAGATGCATGGTGGTCTCCCGTTGGTGGTTCCCCCCTGTGTCACGCGTGCCCCGCAGGGGGCTCATCGCGCTCATCCAGATTTGCCTCTGATCGCCCGCGCGGCGACTCGGGAGGAGTAACGCGGGGCTGTGAGCGAGCGGCGCTTTGATGAGAATCCGCAGCTCAGCGGCCATGATCGCGCTTACTTCTTTCTTACCAAGCTCTCCTGCGGCGCCCCGCTCCAAACCGGCTCTCACGCCCCGCAAACATTCGTGTGCGATACGTGAGCAGTCCCCGGGGCCCTTTTCGGCGCGACCGCCGGCCTCTCTTTCGCGCGTCCGGGGAGCTCAGGCGCCGACGCCCGCCGCCTGCCGCACCTCGTGCTCGTGGAGCCGTTCGGCCGTGCGCTCGGCGGTCCGCCGGGCCCACCGGCCGCTGGTGACCGCGCCCAGTGCCAGCACCGCGGCGCCGCACACCACCAGCACCCACCATCCGTACCGGGCCGCCGGGACGAACGCGTCCCGGTAGGACGAGGAGCCGACGCCCGCGGCCAGCAGCGCGCCGACCACCGCGACCCCGAGGGTCTGCCCGAGCTGGCGGCTGGTGGAGGCGACCGCGGCGGCGACCCCGGCCTGCGCGCGCGGCATCCCGGAGACGGCCGTGTTGGTGATCGGCGCGTTGACGAAGCCGAAGCCGATGCCGAACAGGACGTACCCGATGACGAGCGTGACGTCGGAGGTCTCGGCCTCGAACGCGGCGAACAGCACCGAACTCACCGTCATGGCCGTTCCGGCGATCAGCAGGGGCAGCCGCGGCCCCCGGGTGCCGACGAGCCGCCCGGACAGCGGCGCGCACAGGAAGGTCGGTGCCGCCATCGGCAGCATCCACAGGCCGGCGTGCAGGGCGTCGAGGCCGCGCACGTTCTGCAGGTACAGCGTGGACAGGAACAGGAAGCCGCCGAGCGCCGCGAACGCGCTGATCGCGATGACGGTCGCCCCGCTGAACGGTGCCGAGCGGAAGAAGCGCAGGTCGATGAGCGGTTCGGTGCGGCGCGGCTCGTACCACAGCAGGCCGAGCAGGGCCGCGAACGCGACGACGGCGAAGGGCAGGACCGTGGCGAGGCCGGAGACCGGGGCCTCGATGATCGCGTACGTCAGGGCGCCGAACAGGGCGATGACCAGGATCTGGCCGACCGGGTCGGGCCGTCGGGCCTTCGGGGCGCGGGACTCGGGGACGAAGCGCGCGGTGAGCACCAGTGCGGCCAGGGCCACCGGCAGGTTGACCCAGAAGATCGAGCGCCAGCCGACCGACTCCACCAGCAGGCCGCCGACGAGCGGGCCGGCGGCCATGGATATGCCGACCACCGCGCCCCAGGCCCCGATGGCGCGGGCGCGCTCGCGCGGGTCGGTGAAGGTGTTGGTGATGATCGACATGGCGACAGGGTTGAGCATCGAGCCGCCGACCGCCTGCACCATGCGGAACACGACGAGCAGTTCCAGGTCGGGGGCGAGGGAGCACAGCAGGGAGCCGATGCCGAAGACGACCAGACCCGCCATGAACACGCGTTTGCGGCCGATCCGGTCGGCGGTGGAACCGGCGAGCATCAGCAGCGCGGCGAGCACCAGCGTGTACGCGTCGATCGTCCACTGAAGGCCGGAGGTACTCGCGTGCAGCTCGCGTTGCATCGAGGGCAGAGCGACGTTCAGAACGGTGTTGTCGAGGCTCACGATCAGCAGGCTCATGCAGCAGATCGCGAGAACCAGGAGCCGTCGTCGGTGGCTGAGCTCGGGCATGCGTTCCATGGTACGGGATTTCAATAGTGCGGTTAACTAATGATTGATACATGATCTGTGCCGATACGCGACAATGAGGGAATGCCCAAGCCCGAGTCCCCCCTCCAGATCGGCCCGCACACCGTCCGGCCGCCCGTGGTGCTGGCCCCCATGGCCGGTATCACCAACGCGCCCTTCCGCACCCTGTGCCGGGAGTTCAGCCAGGGCAAGGGCCTGTACGTCAGCGAGATGATCACGACCCGGGCGCTGGTCGAGCGCAACGACAAGACCATGCAGCTCATCAGGTTCGACGCGAGCGAGCGCCCGCGCTCCATCCAGCTGTACGGCGTGGACCCCGCCACGGTCGGCAAGGCCGTCCGCATGATCGCGGAGGAGGACCTCGCCGACCACATCGACCTCAACTTCGGCTGCCCGGTGCCCAAGGTGACCCGCAAGGGCGGCGGCTCGGCCCTCCCCTACAAGCGCAACCTGCTGCGGGCGATCCTGCGTGAGGCAGTCAGTGGGGCCGGCGACCTGCCGGTCACGATGAAGATGCGCAAGGGCATCGACGCCGACCACATCACCTACCTCGACGCCGGAAGGATCGCGGTCGAGGAGGGCGTGACGGCGATCGCGCTGCACGGACGCACGGCCGCCCAGCACTACGGCGGCACGGCGGACTGGGACGCCATCGCGCGCCTCAAGGAGCACGTGCCCGAGATCCCGGTGCTCGGCAACGGCGACATCTGGTCGGCCGAGGACGCGCTGCGGATGGTGCGGGAGACCGGCTGCGACGGTGTGGTCGTGGGCCGCGGCTGCCTGGGCCGGCCGTGGCTGTTCGCCGACCTGGTGGCGGCGTTCGAGGGGCGGGTCCAGGACCTGGCCCGCCCGTCCCTGCGCGAGGTCGCGGACGTCATGGTCCGGCACGCCACGCTGCTCGGCGAGTGGATCGGCGACGAGTCGCGCGGTGTCGTCGACTTCCGCAAGCACGTCGCCTGGTACCTGAAGGGCTTCGCGGTCGGCTCCGAGATGCGCAGGCGGCTCGCGGTCACCTCCTCGCTGGAGGAGCTGCGCGCCGGCCTGGACGAGCTGGACCTCGACCAGCCCTGGCCCGCCGGCGCCGACGGGCCCCGCGGCCGCACCTCCGGCAACAACCGGGTGGTACTGCCGGACGGCTGGCTGAAGGACCCCTACGACTGCGCGGGCGTCGGCGAGGACGCCGAACTGGACACCTCCGGCGGCTGACGGTCTCGACAGCCGCGACGGTGCGAACGTCGCCGTTGGGGCACCAGGACCGAGCCCAGCCCGCGCCGCCCGCCGTCAGCCCTTCGACGGGTGCGGGGTGGAGCCGTACGCCGTCAGGAAGCGGTCGCGGAAGGCGCTCATCTTCCACACCGGCGCTTCGTGGTCGGGGCGCAGGCCCTCGGTCCAGCCCCAGTCGTCGATCTTGTCCAGGACCTCGGGGTCCTTGGCGAGGATCGCGCAGGGCACGTCACGGCTGGCGTGGTCGCCGCTGACCCGGGCGTTGGGCTGGTGGTCGCCGAGGACCACGAGCACGGTGTCGTCCTTGCCGTAGCGCTCCATCCACTGGGTCAGGGCGGTCACCGAGTACTCGATCGACTTGCCGTACTCCTCGCGGGAGCGGGTGGAACTGGTGAGGATGTCCGCCGGCCTGGTGCCTGCCGCCTCGATGCCCTTGAAGACCGAGCCGTCACCGAGCTGGTCCCAGCCGACCATCTCCGGCACCGGCGCCCAGGGCTGGTGGCTGGAGGTCAGGATGACGAACGAGGTCAGCGGCTTGTCGCGCTTCCTGCCGTGCTCCAGACGCTGGAAGGCCTCCAGCGCGTACTGGTCGGGCATGGTCGACCAGCTGAACTTCGGCCCCTCGTAACCCATCCCGAAGGCGTTGTAGACCTTGTCCAGGCCGTACCACTTCGCCTCCGGCCAGCCCTTCTGCACGCCCGGCATGACGCCGACCGTGTCCCAGGCCCCGGACTTCCTGAACGCCTCGGTCAGGGTGAGGTGGTCGCCGGAGGTCACCGTGCGGTAGCGGTTCTGGTTGTCGACCCACAGGCCCGACATGAACGTGGAGTGGCCGAGCCAGCTGCCGCCGCCGTACGTCGCCGACGTCAGCCAGCCGCTCCTGGCGTGGAAGCCCGCCTCGGCCAGGGCCCGCGTACTGGCGTCGAGGGTCTTGCTGACGCCCGGCGCGGTGATCGGGTCCTCGATCGCGGTGCGGCCGTAGCTCTCGATGAACGTGAAGATCATGTCCTTCCCGCGCAGGTCCGGCACCAGCTCGCTGCCGGGGGTGTCGCGGAACGGGTCGGCCTCCGCCGTCCTCGCGAACTCCCGCTCGTCCCGGATCGTGGAGCGCAGCGCCTCCTCGTGGTACTTGACCATGACGACCGTGTGCTCGGCGGCCACCGGGACGCCGGATACCTGGACGCCCAGAGCCGAGCACGTCATCCACACCACGCTGGCGAGCAGCAGTCCGCGCGTCGAGCGGGCCTTGTCGCGGCCCAGGAAGTCGCCGACGCGCACGACCGCGAGGGCCATCACGGCGAGCACCGCCAGTACGAGGAGGCCGACCCCGACGGCGGCGAGCAGGGCCGTCGTTCTGCCGAGGGTGTCCGCGAGGTACGACTGGGCGTCGTCCAGCAGCTCCCAGTCGAGGACCACGTTGAAGCTGCGGCCCAGGTACTGGTTGAACTCGATGTCCGTCAGGTTCAGCACGGTCAGCCCGCCGAGCCCCAGCCCGCCGAGCACCGCCACGGCCACCCGCGGCCGGCGCGGCAGCACCAGCAGCACGGCCGCCAGGAGCAGCCCCTCCACCGGCAGCCGCGTGAACGCCGCGACCTGGAACTGCGCCTCCTTGTTCGGCAGCAGAAGCGCGACGGCGACGAGCAGGAACGCGAGAAGGGTGCCCCCGTGGGACACCCTTCTCGCGGCCACGGGATGCGCCTCCTTCCAGCCACGCCAGACCTGGCGAACGGCCCGGGGTCGTATCGCCCGCAGGACACGGAGGGGGAGGGACGGAGAGGCGGGGGCCCCTGCCGGGGGTGCGCCGGATGCGGAGGCCCCTGCCGAGGGTGCGCCGGATGTGGAGGCCTCGGCGGGTTCGGTGGCGTGGGTCGGCTCGGCGGGTTCGGCGGGTTCGGCGCGCTGGGCCGGTCCGGCGGCCTGGGTGGGCTCGGGGGTCTTGGTGGTCCGGGCGGATTCGCGGGCCTGCGCGGACATGGCGGCCGGGGCGGGTTCGTCGGTCCCGGATGCCGCTGGGGATTCGTCGTCCCCGGGAGTCCCGGTGCCGCCGGAGGTGCCCTCGGCCGTCGCCGCCACCGCCTGCGGGGCGTCGTCCACCGCGGGAGTGGTCGGGGCGGGCGTGTCCCCGGCGCGGGAGGTGGTTTTCGTTTCCCCGGGCTTGCGCGCGGCGGGGACGGGGAGGGACCCGGCGGTCCGGGCCGGTGCGGCAGTGGGTGCCTCGGACCCCGGCTCGACGCGGGCGTCCACCCACGATTCGGCGCCGGCCTCCGCCTCCGTGCCCGTCTCAGTGCCCGCGTCCGCCTGCGCGCCCCCCGCCTCGGCGCCCGCCCCCGCCTCCGCCGGGTGCAGAGCGGCCGCCTCGGTCCCGCCCCCGCGCGACGCCGGTTCTCCGGCCGAGTCCGATGGTGCACCCGATGACTGGCGTGTATCCGTGTGCTGAGGCACCCGAAGGTCCTTCCGTGCGCGGCGTCGCTGAGGAGGTGGGCCACGCTGGGGCCCACCGCACTCCCGTACGGCCGGGCCCTCACCCGTGTTCACCGGTGCCGGGCAAACACCCGGCAAACGGAGCCCCGACCGAGGGGCCGGGAGCCGTCCGCATGGTGAAATCCGAGCGCCTGTGGCAGCGTGATTCTCGCCACCCTTGATAAGGGTTGCGCTCAGATGAGCGGATCATGAGCGGCTGCACTTCTCCAAGGTGTGGCACTCAGTGCCAGACCTTGATCGTTCATCGATCGAAAACAGACGTGCTGAGGGCCGCTCGTTTGAGCGACTGGGCGCGTCTACGGGCGTCGATTCGTTCAAGAAGTGAAAACATCTGCACCCGACGGCTTGCCAAGCCTTGACTTTCAATCCGCTGGCGGACGACTGGTTACGGGCGCATGACCCACAAGTGGACGTACCCATCGGCCTTTGATCTGGGTATGTTCCTCGCCGTCAGGGCAGCCACCGCGTCCTCGAGGAGTCGAGACCCGTGTCGGAAAACAAAGATCTCCAGGTAGCCGATCGCGGCAACAGTGTTGAGGGCGTGAAGTTCGTCTACGACTTCACCGAGGGCAACAAGGACCTCAAGGACCTCCTCGGCGGCAAGGGCGCGAACCTGGCCGAGATGACAAACCTGGGCCTTCCGGTCCCACCGGGCTTCACGATCACCACCGAGGCCTGCAAGGTCTACCTCGACAGCGGCGAGGAGCCCGCGGCACTCCGTGACGAGGTGAGCGCGCACCTCGACGCGCTCGAGCAGAAGATGGGCAAGAAGCTCGGCCAGCCCGACGACCCCCTGCTGGTCTCCGTCCGCTCCGGCGCGAAGTTCTCCATGCCCGGCATGATGGACACCGTCCTGAACATCGGCCTGTCCGACAAGTCCGTCCAGGGCCTGGCCAAGCAGGCGGGCGACGACCGGTTCGCCTGGGACTCCTACCGCCGCCTCATCCAGATGTTCGGCAAGACCGTCCTCGGCGTCGACGGCGAGCTGTTCGAGGACGCCCTCGACAAGGCCAAGGAGACCAAGAAGGTCACCGTCGACACCGAGCTCGAGGCCGCCGACCTGAAGAAGCTGGTCACCACCTTCAAGAAGATCGTCAAGAAGGAGGCCGGCCGGGACTTCCCGCAGGACCCGCGCGAGCAGATGGACCTCGCCATCAAGGCGGTCTTCGACTCCTGGAACGGCGAGCGCGCCAAGCTCTACCGCCGTCAGGAGCGCATCCCGCACGACCTCGGCACGGCCGTCAACATCTGCTCGATGGTGTTCGGCAACCTCGGCCCCGACTCCGGCACCGGCGTCGCCTTCACCCGCGACCCCGCCTCCGGCCAGCAGGGCGTCTACGGCGACTACCTTCAGAACGCGCAGGGCGAGGACGTGGTCGCGGGCATCCGCAACACCGTCCCGCTGGCAGAGCTGGAGCGGATCGACGGCAAGTCGTACGACCGGCTGATGCAGATCATGGAGACGCTGGAGAACCACTACAAGGATCTCTGCGACATCGAGTTCACCATCGAGCGCGGCCAGCTGTGGATGCTGCAGACCCGGGTCGGCAAGCGGACCGCCGGCGCCGCGTTCCGCATCGCCACCCAGCTCGTCGACCAGGGCCTGATCGACGAGGCCGAGGCCCTGAAGCGGGTCACCGGGGCCCAGCTCGCGCAGCTGATGTTCCCGCGGTTCGACGAGCAGGCCAAGGTCGAGCAGGTCGCCCGAGGCATCGCCGCGTCCCCGGGCGCGGCGGTCGGCAAGGCGGTCTTCGACTCGTACACCGCCGTCAAGTGGTCCCGCTCGGGCGAGAAGGTCATCCTGGTCCGCCGGGAGACCAACCCCGACGACCTGGACGGCATGATCGCGGCCGAGGGCATCCTGACCTCCCGCGGCGGCAAGACCTCCCACGCGGCCGTGGTCGCCCGTGGCATGGGCAAGACGTGCGTCTGCGGCGCGGAGGACCTGGAGGTCGACACCAAGCGCCGCCGGATGACCGTCCCCGGCGGGCACGTCGTCGAGGAGGGCGACGTGATCTCCATCGACGGCTCCTCGGGCAAGGTGTACCTGGGCGAGGTCCCGGTCGTCCCGTCCCCGGTCGTCGAGTACTTCGAGGGCCGGATGCACCCGGGCGCCGACGACGCGGACGAACTCGTCGAGGCCGTCCACCGGATGATGGCCTTCGCCGACCGCAAGCGCCGCCTGCGGGTGCGCGCCAACGCCGACAACGCCGAGGACGCGCTGCGCGCCCGCCGCTTCGGCGCCCAGGGCATCGGCCTGTGCCGTACCGAGCACATGTTCCTCGGCGACCGCCGCGAGCTGGTGGAGCGGCTGATCCTGGCCGACACCCAGGCCGAGCGCGAGGAGTCCCTCAAGCAGCTCCTGCCGCTCCAGAAGAAGGACTTCGTGGAGCTGTTCGAGGCCATGGACGGCCTGCCGGTCACGGTCCGCCTGCTCGACCCGCCGCTGCACGAGTTCCTGCCCGACATCACCGAGCTGTCGGTGCGCGTGGCCCTCGCGGAGTCCCGCCAGGAGCCGCACGAGAACGAGCTGCGCCTGCTCCAGGCCGTGCACCGCCTGCACGAGCAGAACCCGATGCTCGGACTGCGCGGCGTACGCCTCGGACTGGTCGTCCCCGGCCTGTTCACCATGCAGGTGCGCGCCATCGCCGAGGCGGCCGCCGAGCGCAGGGCCGCCAAGGGGGACCCGCGCGCCGAGATCATGATCCCGCTGGTCGGCACCGTCCAGGAGCTGGAGATCGTCCGCGAGGAGGCCGACCAGGTCATCGCCGAGGTCGAGGCGGCGACCGGCACGCAGCTCAAGCTGGCGATCGGCACGATGATCGAGCTGCCGCGCGCCGCGCTGACCGCGGGCCAGATCGCCGAGGCGGCGGAGTTCTTCTCCTTCGGCACGAACGACCTGACCCAGACGGTGTGGGGCTTCAGCCGCGACGACGTCGAGGCGTCGTTCTTCACCGCCTACCTGGAGAAGGGCATCTTCGGGGTGTCGCCGTTCGAGACCATCGACAAGGACGGTGTCGGCTCCCTGGTGAAGTCCGCCGTCCAGGCCGGCCGGGCCACCCGCCCGGGCCTCAAGCTCGGCGTCTGCGGCGAGCACGGCGGCGACCCCGAGTCCGTCCACTTCTTCCACGAGGTGGGCCTGGACTACGTCTCCTGCTCCCCCTTCCGCATCCCGGTGGCACGCCTGGAGGCCGGCCGGGCCTCGGTCGAGGCGGAGGGCAGCGACCACCGGTAAAGACCCCGGAGTCCTCGTCGTGGTCCCCGACCCTCACTACCGATTACGACGAGGACTCCGGTCCGCGAAAGAAGAGGGGCGGCATCCCGTGCGGGGATGCCGCCCCCTCCATGCATCGTTGCCGTCATCTCATCGGGTCCTCGTCGCCCCGCGATCGGTACGCTTCCCGCGGAGGTGAGGATGTTCGATGCGGTGATCATCAGCGTCGGTAGTGTCATCTGCATGGCGTTTGGCGTGTGGTTCGTCGGGCGGCAGCACCACCGGCGCGCGGGCACCCGTGCGGGCTGGGGCGCCTTAGCGATCGGACTGGGGCAGTTGTTTCACGCAGCCGGCTCCTTGGCCGGAAGCCGCCAGCCCCTCGGCTTCATCCTGGCTGCCTGTTGTGCAGCATTCAGCATTACTGGCTTCATTCTGGTGGTGCGCGACCGCGACATCTTCCGAAACGGCCGCGGCGGCCGGAAGCTGCCTCCACTGCACCCGTGATGGGCAGGACTGGGCCTGCGCCACGCGCATCCACACGATCAGCGTCGTCTTGATCGAGGAGACGCCTGCCTGGCATGTACCGCGCGCTGCCCACGCTCGTCGTCCTGCGAGACATTGAGCCCTGTTCAGATTCAGGACGTCGGCATCGCCCTGTGGTGTCACTCCGCGTGCGTGTCCCCGTGCCCTCCCCGGCCCGGCGTGCCGAGTTCTGAAACCGTGCAGACCGACACTATTGCCTCGGTGCAGCCGCGCCGACTACCTTCTGAACATGTTCACTGAACGCGTTCAGGCAACTCGCGCCGAACGAAAACGGCGGACCACCACCCACATCATCGAAGCCGCCGAAAGACTCTTCCAGGAGCGTGGCTTCCAGGGCACAACGGTGCGGCAGATCGCGGCGGAGGCGGGTGTTTCCGTGGGTGCCGTCATGGCAGTGGGGGACAAGGAGTCTCTGTTGAGCCTTGTCTACGACCAAGCCATCGCCGCCCGCATCCCCGCGCCACCGGCGGCGGAGTCCGCAGTCTCCGCAGTCGACTACCTGGCCCATTACTTCGACCCGTTCCTCGATTTGTTCGCCGAGAACGACGAACTCGCGCGCTCGTACTTCCGGACCCTGGCCCGAGGTCAACCCGAGAACGCGGCCCTCGGCGCGCTGCGCACGCTGACCGAGGACAATCTCACCGCCGCGATGGTGAAGGCGGGAATACCCAACCCCCGCGCCCGGCACGGTGCGCAGGTGATGTTCACCAGCTACCTGGGGGAGCTGATGCTGCTTGCCGCGGGATCCACCGACCGGCAGCAGACGGCAACCGGGATCCGGCGCACCGCCGAATTCGTCACCGCATACGAAGAGGATGACCGATGACCCTCTCTGAACTCCCGTCTCCCGCCTGGCCAATCCTGATCCTGCTCGGGATACAGGCGGGCGACGCCGCGATGATGCTCCGTCCACCGAGATTCATCGTCGACTGCCTGGACGGCGTACGGTTCCCGCGCGACTGGTGGTGGGCGCTGATCACCCTCAAGGCGGCCTCCGTAGTGGGGCTCATCGTCGGGCTCTGGGTGCCCGGCGTCGCCATGGCGACCACTGCTGCGATCGTTGTCTACTTCCTGGCGGCCGCCGCATCCCACATTCGCGCGCGAGCCTTGAACTCCGCGTTCTGGGTCAACTGCCTGGGCATGCTACTGCTGTCCCTGGCTGTGCTCATGGTGAGCTTCGTGCGGCTGTAACGGGCGGCCCTCGCGGATCCAGGAGGTCGCCTTCAGGTCGGCGACGACCTCGGCCAGGACATAGTCAAGGTTTTGCGCATCTGTTCACACTCGAACACATGGGGGCGACTCGGGGCAGCGAGTGGGCTTTATGTCGGATGTGCGGTAAGCGCGATCTCGCCGTACGAGGACGCGGCTTGCCGCGATCGACCGGGTTCGGCCCGGTCAGCGATCCCCCCTTTGGGCGCGAACGGAGGCCGCGTCGACGATCGCCGAGGTCCAGTCCACCTCGCCCCGGGCCCCGAGTTCGTCCAGCACCGCCCGGTGCAGCCGACGCCACAGGCCGGCCTCGGTCCATACCGTGAAGCGGCGATGCGCGGTGGCGGGCGACGTGCCGAACGTCGGCGGCAGATGCCGCCAGGCACAGCCACTGGTCAGCATGTACACCACTGCCGTGAACACGGCCCGCTCGTCACACGGAGCGGTCCCACCACCTTGCGGACGAGCAGCGAACGACGGCAGCAACGGGGCGGCCAGCTCCCAGAGTTCATCAGGAACCAGACGCTTCGATAGATCAGCACCCACGACCGGCATCATGCCGCACGAACATCAAGTCACGTGAGACAACCTCTAAGCCTTGATTGGTGCGGCCGACCTGGCGGCCTGCTCGATCTTCGCGCAGTAGGCCGCACGGGCTTCCTCGTCGATCTGCTTCTCGTGTTCGGCGCGCAACCCGGTCCGGCCGTCGAGCCCCTCGCGCAGGATATCGGCGTGCCCGGCATGCCGGATGGACTCGCCGAGGACATGGACCATGACGGCGAACAGGTTCGTGTCGGCATAAGGCTCCGGCCACCACGGCACGTGGCCGGGGGCGTCGAGGGGAAGCTCGTTGATCGTCGCGTCCGAGTGTTCCCACGTGCGCTGGTAGAACCCGATGATCTGATCGCGGGTCTCGTCCTCGGTCGCCCACAGATCGCTGCCGTTGGAGTCCTGCCACCGGGGCAGCGGTTCCGGGGAAGGGCGGTCGAAGACCTCGCCGAAGTACCTGGCCTCGACGCTGGCCACGTGTTTGACCAGGCCGAGGAGGTTGGTCCCGGTCGCTGTCAAAGGCCGGCGGGCGTCGTATTCGGACAAGCCGTCGAGTTTCCAGAGCAGCGCCTTGCGGTCCCGCCGCAGTCTCCCGTGCAGGTTGCCTTTCGCGAATTCAGCGATCATGCGGCACGAGCCTGCCATGGGCTGCTCGTGGTCTCAAGATCCCGTACATGGTCCGCAACGACTGGCAGAGCCGAGGCCTGGCCATGGCCGCCGCCCTGACCTGCTACAAGAAGCTCGCGAAACGTGCCACGTGAGACAACCTCTAAGCCGTCGATCACGCTGAACGTCCACACGCAATTGTGGGAGGCGGAGGAAGACCGGACTGCCGACATGATGGAGGCCGCGCTGAGCGATGTGCCCTGAGAGTGCCCTGTGAGGGGCGGACCCCGAGTCCCCTGTTCACGGGGTTGGTCTTGCACCCCGTGCGGGGATGCCGCCCCTCTCCTACGTTGGATCTCAGGTGTCCGCCGTCCCACCGTCACCAGGGAGCCGTCCATGCCGGGCTGGAACACGCACGACATACCCGACCAGAGCCGCCGTACGGCCGTCGTCACCGGGGCCAACAGCGGGCTCGGTCTCGTCACCGCGCGGGAACTGGCGCGCAGGGGCGCCCGGGTGGTGCTGGCGTGCCGGAGCGAGGCGCGGGGGAGTGCGGCGGCCGATCGGGTGACGCGTGAAGTACCTGGAGCGGAGGTCGAGTTCGCGCGACTGGATCTCGGAGACCTGTTATCCGTACGGGAGTTCGCGGACGCGTACCCGTACGAGCGGCTCGATCTGCTCGTCGACAACGCCGGGGTGATGGCGCCGCCGTACGGGACGACGGCGGACGGGTTCGAGACCCAGTTCGGGGTCAACCACCTGGGGCACTTCGCCCTCACCGGGCTGCTGCTGCCCAGGCTGCTCGACACGCCGGGCGCCCGCGTCGTGACCGTCTCCAGCATGATGCACGTGCTGGCCAACGTCGATCTGCACGACCTCAACAGCGAGCGCCGCTACCGGCGTTGGATCGCCTACGCCCGTTCCAAGACCGCGAACCTGCTCTTTACGCACGAGCTGGCGCGCAGGCTCGCGGCCACCGGGTCCGACGTGGTCGCGGCCGCCGCCCACCCCGGCTACGCCGCCACCAACCTTCAGACCGCGGGACCCCGGGCGGAGGGCCGCCAGGACGGCCGAACGGCTCATGGAGGCCGGCAACCGGGTCCTCGCCCAGCGGGCCGAGGCGGGCGCCCTGCCCACGCTGTACGCGGCCACCGCACCCGGAGTGTGCCCCGACTCCTTCCACGGCCCGTCCTTCGCCCTGTGGCGCGGTGCCCCGGCCCCGTCCTGGCGGGCGCCCTGGACCCTCGACGACAGGGGCGGCCGGCTGCTCTGGGAGGCGTCCGAGCGGCTCACCGGGGTGTCGTACGGCGCGCTGAAGGGCTGAGGCGTCCTGAGGTACTGGGACGTCCTGAGGTACTGGGGCGTCCTGAAGGACTGACCCGGCCGCACCTCACATGCCCCTCGGACCTCAAAAGTCCCTCAGATACGTGGACCGGGCACGGATCCCTGCCTAGGGTCGCGATCATGCCCGACATATCGCTGACCGTGGTCGTCCTCCTGTGCCTCGCCGCGTTCGCGGCCGGGTGGATCGACGCCGTGGTCGGCGGGGGCGGACTCCTGCTGCTGCCGGCGCTGCTGCTGGGACTGCCCGGCGGCACCTCGGCCGCGGCCGCGCTCGGCACCAACAAGGCGGTCGCCATCGTCGGCACCACCGGCGCGGCCGTGACCTACGTCCGCCGGGCCCCCGTGGACGTCCGCACCGCCGTCCGCATCGGGCTGGCCGCGCTCGCCGGCTCTTCCGCCGGAGCGTTCTTCGCGGCCGGGATGAGCACCGAGGTGCTCAAGCCGGTGATCATGGTGGTGCTGCTCGGGGTGGGAACCTTCGTGATCCTGCGTCCCTCGTTCGGCACCGCCCCGGCGCCCGGCCCGGCCACCCGCCGCCGGATCCTCGCGGCGATCGGCCTCGCGGGCCTCGGCATCGGCTTCTACGACGGCCTCATCGGCCCCGGCACCGGCACGTTCCTCGTCCTGGCGCTGACCGCCGTACTCCACCTGGACCTGGTGACCGCCTCCGCCACCGCCAAGATCGTCAACTGCTGCACCAACGCGGGCGCCCTGGCCACCTTCGCCTGGCAGGGCGCGATCCTGTGGCAACTGGCGGCCGTCCTGGCGGTGTTCAACCTGGGGGGCGGTGCCCTGGGCGCGCACACCGCGCTGAAGAAGGGCAGCGGCTTCGTCCGGATCGTGCTGCTGACGGTGGTGTTCGCGCTGGTGGCGAACATGGCCTACCAGCAGTGGGTGGCCTAGGGTCTTTCGTTTGGATCAGGCCGGACCCCGCGAGCCCGGCATGATCCAAACGAGAGGCCCTAGTTGTATTGACCACGAGCGTTGTTAACGCGATCTGGTCTTGATCGTGGCGAAGGCCTCCGTGTGTGGTGGAGGTGTCGAATCTTCACCGCACGGAGGCCTTCGTGTCCCACCGTAATGCCCGGCTGACTGTTCACGGCAGGCGGCTGCTCGTCGAACGTGTCCGTTCCGGCCGTCCTGTCGCCCACGTCGCTGCGGAGATGGGTGTCTCCCGCCCCACCGCCCACAAGTGGATCCGGCGCTGGCGGTCCGAGGGCGAGAGCGGACTCCTCGACCGCTCCAGTCGTCCCCGCAGGACACCACACCGGACCGCAGCCACCACCGAGGCGGCCGTCTGCAGGCTGCGGCGGGATCGCAAGCTGGGCCCGGCACGCATCGGACCGATCCTGGGCATGCCCGCCTCCACCGTGCACCGCATCCTGACCCGGCACGGCCTGAACCGACTCGCCTTCCTGGACCGGCCCACCGGCCAGGTCATCCGCCGCTATGAACGCGACCGACCCGGCGAGCTGCTCCATGTCGACGTCAAGAAACTCGGCCGAATCCCCGACGGCGGCGGTCACAGGGTGCTGGGCCGCCAGGCCGGCCGCACCACCCGCAACAGCATGGGCTACGACTACGTCCACTCCGCCGTCGACGACCACAGCCGCCTGGCCTACAGCGAGATCCACCCGGACGAAAAGGCCGCCACCTGCGCCGCCTTCCTCACCCGCGCAGCCGCGTTCTTCCACGCCCACGGCATGACCCGCATCGAACGGGTTCTGACCGACAACGCTTGGCCCTACCGCAAGAGCTTCGCCTGGCGACAGGCACTTGCCGACCTGGGCGCGGCCGGCAAACACACACGCGTCTACCGGCCGCAGACCAACGGCAAGGTCGAACGCTTCAACCGCACCCTGCTCGACGAATGGGCCTACCTGCGGCCCTACACCAGCAACCGCGAGCGAACCGAAGCCCTGGCAGACTTCCTCCACACCTACAACCACCACCGCTGCCACACCGCACTCGGCGGCCACCCACCGATCAGCCGCGTCAACAACGCTCCGGGTCAATACACCTAGTGCCCCGACAGGCACTGTTCGGCGCCTGGTGCCGGGTTCAGCGGCTGCCGGTCAGGTGGGCGAAGACCACCACGTTGCCCTGGTAGCCGGTGGTCTTCGAGTAGCCGCCGCCGCAGGTGATGACGCGCAGTTCCGGGCGCTTGGCGGCGCCGTAGACCTTCTCGTCGGGGAAGTCCTTGGTCTCGTAGACCTCGATGGCGTCCACGGTGAAGACGGCGACCCCGCCGTCCCGGCGGTCCACCTCGATGGTGCTGCCCTTCTTCAGAGCGCCGAGGTTGTAGAAGACGGCCGGCCCCCGGGCGTTGTCGACATGGCCGGCGACGATCGCGGTGCCCCGCTCGCCGGGGGTGGTGCCGGCCTCGTACCAGCCGGCCAGGTTCTTGTTGTCGGCGGGAGGGGCTTCGAGGCTGCCGGACTTCGTCAGGGCGAGGCCGGTCAGGGGGGCGTCGATCCGGATGGAGGGGATGCGGATGCGCAGGGGTGGGGACGGCGGCAGCGCGGGGACGGCGCGGGCTTCCTCACCGGGGTCGAGCACGCCCTCCGCCGCACCGGGCTGGGGCGGGGCGTGCGACTCGGCGCCGCTGTGCAGCAGCCAGGCGCCGGAGCAGAAGGCGACCACGGTGACGGTCGCTATCGCGGTGTTGCCTATGCGCATACGGACGACCCCTCTCGGAACCCCGCGGGATTCCTTCCGGCCCCCCTTTCGGCCCCTCAGGATCCCTCCCGGACTCGGTGCCCCGCACCCCCCTCCGGGCCGCGAGGGGCGTCGCACCCGGAAGGGGGCGGGGGCATGCGGTACCGGCGGACGGACAGCGGAGGGTGTCCGTCAGATCCCGTCGCCTCTCGCCCGGCGATGCAGGAGCCAGGTACCGCCCGCGGCGGCGACGGCGAGAGCCGCCACACCGGCCGCGGTCTTCACGGGGTCGCGGTCCTGCGCGCCGCCGACCCCTGTCTTCATGCTTCCCCGGGGTTCCACCTGCTCCTGCGCGGCCATCAGCGTGACGACCAGGTCGCCCCTGACCTCCTGGTCGCCCTCGGCGCACTGCGCGACGATCTCGTACGTCCCCGGCTGCGCGCTGTCCGGAACCCGGAACCGCCCGACCGCCTCGCCCTCGCGCGTGCTGGGCGCCAGCATGAAGGGACCCGCGCCGACCGCGCTGGCGTCACCCGCCGCGGACGCCTTCTTGCCGCACCCCGTGGTGTTCACCGTGACCTGACCGCCCGGCTGGACCGCGTACGGATTCACCTCCAGGCGGCCACCGGCCGCGGCGTACGCGGGCGCGGCCAGACCGCCCACGGCGGCCGCGGTGAGCACGGCCCCGGCCATGGCCCTGGCCGGCCGGCGGGCGATACGTCGCATCGGTGCTCCTCCGGGCTCTGCGGTGGGGCCACGGCCCGCGACACCCGGGTGTGCCGCCGTCGGCCGTGCCCCTGCCCTGACGAGGTAAGTGGCCCGGCGCCGCTCCCGCTTGCTGAAGGTCCGTCAGAAATGCGGCGAACGGGTGGCCGGACCACCGCCCCGGACCGCCCCGCGGTCAACGTTTCCGCAGGTCAGGGCCGATCTCCTGACGGCATGTCGGAGACCACCCGGAAGGGCGCGGCGCGTGGGGGTGAACGGGTGCCGCCCACGGGCGTCGTGGACCCCTGGCTCCCAGCGCCACGCGCAGGGTCCCCGAGTCGTCGCGTCGGGCGGTCTACGCTGCCACCGTTGCCCATGACGTTCGACGGCCGAGCGCCCTGGGAGTACGCCTCGAAGCGTTCCCGGGTACCCGGATCGCTCCGGCCGCCCGAGGAAGGGACGATGCGATGGCTCCTGACATCTGGACCAGGGCCGCGATCGAGGAACACTGGCTGGCGTCGGAACGTGGGGACACCGAAGCCGAGCACGCCATCTACGCCGCGGACGCGATCCTCGACTACCCCCAGTCGGGTGAACGGTTCCGGGGCCGCGCGACGATCTCGGCGCAACGCGGCGGGCACCCCGCCAGTCGGCACTTCACCGTCCACCGGATCACCGGCGGCGGGGCTCTGTGGGTGAGCGAGTGTGTCATCACCTACGACGGGGTGCCCACCTACTCGGTGAGCATCATGGAGTTCGCCCACGGACAAGTGGTGCACGAGACGCAGTACTTCGCGGACGCCTTCGGCGCACCCGAATGGCGGACGGCACTCGCGGAGCCGATGCCGGGCAGGAACATCACCAGGGCCTGACCCGTTGCCGGACCTGCATGGCAAGGTCCGCCATTGACGTGCTGCCCGGAGGTGCCTCAGCGTTCACGTCGTCGGACGGCAAGCGCGGTCGACGGAATTCCCAGCCCGTTCAACCGGACCAGAAGCTCTTCCTCTTGTTCCCGTGTGACGGTGATCCACAGGGACGTTCCCGAGTCACTGGTGCTGAAGACAGGCCGGTCCCCCCGCCGGCCTTCGGCGTTGATCGTGCAGGGGGCCAAGTCCGAGAGCACCGCGAACTGTTCGTCGTCGCGGACGTCGATGTCGATCCCCATCCCGGGATCGTGGCGCCGGGAGCGAGCGCCGTCCGCCACCGCCTGCCGGGCCAGGGACAGCGCGCGTTCGTACGAGTGCAGTACCGCGGGTGGCCAGGCGTCGTCGCTGTAGGCGTCGAGGTGGGCCGTGTCGAGCGTGGAACGCAGCACGCGAAGAGCCTCGCGGTGGACAAGTGTGACGTCCGCAGGGCTCAAACCGCCGAGGAGTACGAGCTCGCGGCCGGGGTCTTCAGTCTGGTTGATCACAGGCCGGACCTTCTCACACGGCCGGCCGGAAGGCCGTTCAGGCGGTTGTCCCGTGGAGCTGGGCGTACTGCGGCCGCCCCGGCCGGGAAGGCGGGGGCGGCCGTAGTGCTTGGGGACGGGGCGGTCAGTTCACGTTGGTCGCGCTCCAGGCCGCTGCCACCGCGTTGTACTCGGTGCTGCCGGCGCCGTAGAGGTCCTTGGCGGCGTTCAGGGTCGCCGTCCTCGCGCCCGCGTACTTCGTGGAGGACGTCATGTAGACCGTCAGGGCCCGGTACCAGATCTTGCCGAGCTTGTCGCGGCCGATGCCCGTCACCGAGGAGTTGTTGCAGGTGGGGGAGTCGTAGGCGACGCCGTTGACGGTCCTGGCGCCGCTGCCCTCGGCGAGCAGGTAGGCGAAGTGGTTGGCGACGCCGGAGGAGTAGTGGACGTCGAGGTTGCCCACCGAACTGCTCCAGCAGTCGGCCGAACTGCCGTCCTTGGACGGCTTGTCCATGTAGCGCAGGGCCGACTTGCCGAAGCCGGAGCGGACGATCTTCTCGCCGATCAGGTAGTCCCCGGGGTCCGAGGGGTTGTCGGCGTACCACTCCACCAGCGTGCCCAGGATGTCCGAGGTGGCCTCGTTCAGACCGCCGGACTCGCCCGAGTACGTCAGTGCCGCCGTCTTCGACGTCACGCCGTGGCTCATCTCGTGGCCGGCCACGTCGAGGGCGACCAGCGGGCCGAACGTGGTGCCGTCACCGTCGCCGTACGTCATGCAGAAGCAACTGTCGTCCCAGAAGGCGTTGTTGTAGTTGCTGCCGTAGTGGACGCGGTTGTACGAGCCCTTGCCGTCGCCCGCGATGCCGTTGCGGCCGTGGACGTTCTTGTAGTAGTCCCAGGTCTCGTTGGTGCCGTACTGCGCGTCGACCGCCGCCGTCGCGCGGTCCGCGGTCGTGCCCGTGCCCCAGTGGTTGTCGGCGTCCGTGAACAGCGTGGCGGGGGCGCGCTGGAAGCAGATGCCGAAGATGCACAGGTCGGTCTTGTTCTCCGCGTCGCCCGTGTACGTGTTGCCCCGCGTCGGGTCCTTGAGCTGGTACGTCGAGCCCGAGAGCGTGGTCTCCAGGGGCACCGTTCCGCTGTAGAGCGACTGGCCGTCGCCTGTCGCCGTCTCGATGCTGTCCCAGGCGTCGATCTGCGCGCCCGTGCGGGCGTCGGTCAGCACCGTACGGGCCACCGGGTTGCCGAGCGAGTCCAGCCCGACCGCGTTGGTGCGCCAGGCCAGGCGCGGGGCGCCGTGCAGGGCGTCGACGATCAACTCCGGCTTGGCCTTGACCTGTTGCAGCTTCGTGTCCTGGTTCTCCGCGCGCAGCGCGTTCACCGCGAGGTCGGCCGCCGTCGGGGCGGGGAGTCCGGGCGTGGTGCTCGCGAGGGAGACCGTGCCCTTCGAGGCCCGGTCGGCGCCGCGGTAGCTGCCGTCGGCAGCCAGATGGACGATGAAGTCACCTCCCAGCACGGGCAGTTGGTGGTACGTGCGGTCGTAGCGGACGTGTTGCGCGCCGTCCTTGTCGACGATCACGTCCCGTACGGTGGTGGCCTCGGCGGAGGTGAGGCCCAGGGCCGTGGAGTGGTTCACGAGCGCCGACGTGGCGTTGTGGATCGCGGCCGCCCGGTCGGGTCTGCCCTCCGCGTGCGCGGCGGGGGAGAGGGCGGTGGCCAGCAGGGTGGCGGTGGTGGCGGCCACACCGGCCGTGGCAAGGCGGGAAGCTCGGATGTGCCGTGTCCGACTCATCGGTCTCCTTGAGCGCGGGCGCCCAGTGGGCGCTTGGGGGTTGCGCTGGCGTTGCCAGAAGATTTAAGTGCTCATGACATGTCATGTCCATAGCGTCCACAGAATGGGTGTGTGGGGGGAGAGAATCGTTTCCGTGACGACTTCGACTGCTCCGACGCCGCCGCCCGCACCGCTTCCGTTCTTCGTCTACGGCACCCTGCGCCCCGGCGAGGGCAACCACGGCCTGTTCCTGCGCGGCCGCACCCGCTCCGAGGAGCCCGCTCGGCTGTCCGGCGTGGTGCTCTACGACGGACCCGGCTATCCCTACGCCGTGGAGGAACCCGGCGGGCTGGTGCGGGGCGACCTCGTCGCCGCCCGGCCGGACGAGTACGGCGAGGTGCTCACCGCCCTGGACCGGCTGGAGGGATACGTGGCCGGCGACCCGCGCAGCCTCTACGAGCGCATCGAGCGCGAGGTGGTCCGCGAGACCGACGGAGCGACCGTACGCGCCTGGGTCTACGTCGCCGGACCGTCCGTCACCCGCCAACTGCGCACCGAGGGCGTGCGCATCGAGGGCGGGGACTGGCGAACGCGGCACGCGCGGCACCGGGTCTGACGGGCGGCGACGCGGCCGGGGGCCGGGTCGGCGGCCTTCCGGGTGCGAAGACCGCCTGCCGCGGGCAGGAGCATGGCGTGCGGGAAGTCCGTCTCGGCACCGGCCGGTTCACCGCCGGCCGACACGCGCTCCGCCCTGCCGCGTCCGCCCGCCCTGCGGCGGGCCCTACCCGGCGTCGGCCAGGGCCCTGGCCACCCCGTGCTCCGTGCGGCCCAGGAACTTCGGGTCGGGCTGGAACACCGCCTCCAGGGCCGCCTTGCCGGCCGCGAACACCTCGCGGGTGCCGCCGTAGTACCAGGTGACGTCGTGCTTGGCGTCGACGCCGACACCGTAGGAGTCGATGCCCGCCGCGTCGCACAGGGCGACCGCCCGCCGGACGTGGAACCCCTGGGTGACCAGGACCGCCCGGTCCACGCCGAAGATCTTCTTCGCGCGGACGCAGGAGCTCCAGGTGTCGAAGCCGGCGTAGTCGCTCACGATCCGGACACCGGGCACGCCCCGCTTGGTCAGGTACGTGCGCATCGCGTCCGGCTCGTCGTAGTCCTCGCGGCTGTTGTCGCCGGTCACCAGGAGGACCTTGACCCGGCCCTCGTGGTACAGCTTCGCCGCCGCGTCCAGCCGGTGCGCCAGGTACGGCGACGGCTCCCCGTCCCACAGGCCCGCGCCGAAGACCACGGCCACGTCGGTGCGCGGCGCGTCCGCCGTGGTGCGCAGCCGGTCGCCGGCCACGACGTACATCCAGGTCGCCGGGAGCAGGGCCAGTACGCACCCGGCCATCACCGCCCGCACCAGCAGCCGCCGCCCGGCACGGGTGCGCGGCAGGCGCGGACGTGTCCACGACGGTCGGCGCGGCAGGCGCGGCGTATGCGTCAGGCGCATCGGTCAGTCCCCTCCCCAGGCGGCCCCACGGCCCTCGATCAGCAAGGACGCGGCGCACGCCACCCCGGTTCACCCGCCCCTGCCCCCATTCTCGTGACGGCGGGTACGGCGGGTACGGCGGGTACGGCGGGTACGGCGGGTACGGCAGACAGAGCGGACAACAGCCGGCGGAGTCCGGGCAGGGGCCCGCGCCCGCCACGGCCCGGCGGGCGGGACACGCACACCGTCGCGCACCGGAGACGGACGGTGACATCCCGATTGTCGGTACCTGCGCTTACTGTCGAATCATGGAAGGGACCGCATCCGAAGCAGCCCGGCCGCGCGAGCACACCCCCCGGCCGCCCGAGAACCACGTGCCGCCCGCCGGCTACGAGGCGCCGGCCGTCGAGCGGTGGGCCGCCGAGCCGGACAAGCGGCCGGGGCGTACCGCCTTCCAGCGCGACCGCGCGCGCGTACTGCACTCCGCGGCCCTCAGACGGCTGGCCGGAAAGACCCAGGTGGTCACACCCGGCGAGTATGGTCAGGCCTGGGACGCCAGTCCCCGCACCCGGCTCACCCACTCGCTCGAATGCGCCCAGGTCGGCCGTGAGCTGGGCGCCGCCCTCGGCTGCGACCCCGACCTGGTGGAGGCGGCCTGCCTCTCCCACGACCTGGGCCACCCGCCCTTCGGGCACAACGGCGAACAGGCGCTGAACGAGTTCGCGCGGGACTGCGGCGGTTTCGAGGGCAACGCCCAGTCCCTGCGCCTGCTCACCCGCATCGAGCCCAAGCGGTTCGTCGTCGACGCCGCCACGGACGAACTCGTCAGCGTCGGCCTCAACCTCACCCGCGCCGCCCTC
This sequence comes from Streptomyces sp. 6-11-2, assembly GCF_006540305.1. Classification (GTDB taxonomy): domain Bacteria; phylum Actinomycetota; class Actinomycetes; order Streptomycetales; family Streptomycetaceae; genus Streptomyces. The sequence continues at coordinate 4,905,270 of NZ_BJOR01000001.1, forward strand.
GACGCCGCCACCAAGTACCCCTGGCCGCGCGGCGCCCACCCCACCGACCCGGCCTCGCCCAAGTTCGGTGTCTACGAGGACGACAGACCGGTCTTCGACTGGGTGCGCAAGGACGCGCCCGGCGCCCGCACCTGCTTCGAGGCCCAGGTCATGGACTGGGCGGACGACGTGGCGTACTCGGTGCACGACGTGGAGGACGGGCTGCACGCCGGCCACATCGACCCGGGCTGCCTGCACGCCGAACCCGAGCGGCAGGAGGTGTTCGCGGTCGCCGTCGGCCGCTACGTCCCGGCCGGCACCGACCCCGAGGAACTCGCCGAGGCCCTCGACCGCCTCCTGGACCAGGAGTGGTGGCCGCACGGATACGACGGATCGGCCGTCGCCCAGGCCCGCCTGAAGGACGCCACCAGCCAGCTCATCGGCCGCTTCTGCCTGGCCGCCGAGGGCGCCACCCGGCAGGCGTACGGCAGCGGCGGTCTCACGCGCTACGGCGCGGAGCTCGTCGTCCCCCGGACCACCCGAATGGAGTGCGCGGTCCTCAAGGCCGTCGCCGACCGGTACGTCATGCAGCGCGCCGAGCAGGAGCGGCTGCGCGCCGACCAGCGGATCGTGGTGGCCGAGCTGGCCGAGGCACTGACCGCCCGCGCCCCCCACGGCCTCGACCCCCAGTTCCGCGCCCTGTTCGACCAGGCCGCCGACGACCGTGCGCGCAAGCGCGTGCTCGTCGACCAGATCGCCTCCCTCACCGACGCCTCGGCCCGTTCGCTCCACGCGCGCCTGAGAGGGCACGCATGACTTCGGGAGAGCGCGCATGACATTGACAGCAGGTTTAAGGACACCCGTGGTACGGGTGGGACCCGAGTGAACCCAGTGACCCCGACCGGGTCCCCAGGTGACCCTGCGTGGCCTGATCGGGCCACTCCCCCTTCCCGCACCACGCTCCGTGCGGGACGCTCCCATGTGGCGGCACCCTTACGAGGAGGCATCAAGTGGTCGACGCGGATCAGACATTCGTCATCGTCGGAGGAGGTCTCGCCGGCGCGAAGGCGGCTGAGACCCTGCGCGCGGAGGGCTTCAGCGGCCGCGTGATCCTCGTGTGCGACGAGCGCGACCACCCCTACGAGCGGCCGCCGCTGTCCAAGGGCTACCTGCTCGGCAAGGAGGAGCGCGACAGCGTCTTCGTGCACGAGCCCGCCTGGTACGCGCAGAACGACATCGAGCTGCACCTCGGCCAGACGGTCGTCGCGATCGACCGCGCCGCCAGGACCGTCCACTACGGCGACGACGGCACCCATGTGCGCTACGACAAGCTGCTGCTGGCCACCGGCGCCGAACCGCGCCGCCTGGACATCCCCGGCACCGACCTCGCCGGCGTCCACCACCTGCGCCGCCTCGCCCACGCCGAGCGCCTCAAGCACGTCCTGACCCATCTCGGCCGGAACAACGGCCACCTCGTCATCGCGGGCGCCGGCTGGATCGGCCTGGAGGTCGCGGCGGCGGCCCGCGAGTACGGCGCCGAGGTCACCGTCGTCGAGCCGGCCGCCACCCCGCTGCACGGCGCGCTCGGCCCCGAGCTGGGCCAGCTCTTCGCCGACCTGCACCGCGAGCACGGCGTCCGCTTCCACTTCGGCGCCCGGCTGACCGAGATCGTCGGGCAGGACGGCATGGTGCTCGCCGTCCGGACCGACGACGGCGAGGAGCACCCCTGCCACGACGTGCTCGCCGCGATCGGCGCCGCGCCGCGCCTCGCCCTGGCGGAGTCGGCGGGCCTGGAACTGGTCGACCGCGCCCACGGCGGCGGCATCAAGGTGGACGAGCGGCTGCGCACGTCCGACCCGGACATCTACGCGGCCGGCGACGTGGCCTCCTTCCCGCACGGACTGTTCGGCACCCGGCTGCGGGTGGAGCACTGGGCCAACGCGCTCAACGGCGGCCCGGCCGCGGCCCGCGCGATGCTCGGCCAGGAGGCCGTGTACGACCGCGTGCCCTACTTCTTCACCGACCAGTACGACCTGGGCATGGAGTACAGCGGCTGGGCACCCCCCGGCTCGTACGACGAGGTGGTGATCCGCGGGGACGCCGGAAAACGCGAGTTCATCGCGTTCTGGGTGAAGGAGGGCCGCGTCCTGGCCGGGATGAACGTGAACGTGTGGGACGTCACGGACCCGATCCAGCGCCTGATCCGCACGAAGGCACACGTGGACACGGAGGCGCTCGCGGACCCGCACGTGCCGCTGGACAGCCTGGTCCCGTAGCCGGACGGGAGCCTGGGCGGACCACCGTAGACTTCTGGCGTGGCAGGACGGATCAACGACGAGGACGTGAAGGCGGTACGGGACGCGGTCCCGATCGACGCCGTGGTGTCCGAGTACCTCCAGCTGCGGAACGCGGGCGGGGGCAACCTCAAGGGCCTGTGCCCGTTCCACGACGAGAAGTCGCCGTCCTTCCAGGTCAGTCCGAGCAAGGGGCTCTTCCACTGCTTCGGCTGCCAGGAGGGCGGCGACACCATCACGTTCGTGATGAAGATCGACCACCTCTCCTTCTCGGAGGTGGTCGAGCGGCTGGCCGCCCAGGCCGGCATCACCCTGCGCTACGAGGAGGGCGGGTACAACCCCGCCCACCAGCGTGGCGAGCGCATCCGCCTGGTGGAGGCGCACAAGCTGGCCGCCGACTGGTACGCCGAACAGCTCGCGACCTCCGCCGAGGCCGAGACCGGTCGGGTCTTCCTCGCCGAGCGCGGCTTCGACCAGGGCGCCGCCGTCCACTTCGGCGTCGGCTACAGCCCCCAGGGCTGGGACCATCTCACCCGCTTTCTGCGCGGCAAGGGCTTCAGCGACAAGGAGCTGATCCTCTCCGGCCTCGCCCAGGAGGGCCGCCGCGGGCCCATCGACCGCTTCCGGGGCCGGCTGATGTGGCCGATCCGCGACATCGGCGGCGACGTGGTGGGCTTCGGCGCGCGCAAGCTGTACGAGGCGGACAACGGGCCGAAGTACCTCAACACCCCCGACACGGCGATCTACAAGAAGTCCCAGGTGCTGTACGGGATCGACCTGGCGAAGAAGGAGATCGCGAAGACCTCCCGCGCGGTGGTGGTCGAGGGCTACACCGACGTCATGGCCTGCCACCTGGCCGGCGTGCCGATCGCCATCGCCACCTGCGGCACGGCGTTCGGCGGCGACCACATCAAGATCCTGCGCCGGCTGCTGATGGACAACGGCTCGGCGCGTGTGATCTTCACCTTCGACGGCGACGCGGCGGGGCAGAAGGCGGCCCTGCGGGCCTTCGAGGACGACCAGAAGTTCGCCGCCGAGACCTACATCGCCATCGCGCCGGACGGCATGGACCCCTGCGACCTGCGCCTGGCCAAGGGCGACGAGGCGGTCTCCGACCTGGTCGAACCGCGCACCCCGCTCTTCGAGTTCGCGCTGCGCCAGATCGTGGCCCGCTACGACCTCGACACCCCGGCCGGCCGCGCCGCCGCCCTGGACGAGGCCGCGCCGGTCGTCGCCCGGATCAAGAACAGCGGCGCCCAGCACGAGGTCGCGGTGCAGCTCGCCGGACTGCTCGGCATCCTCGACACCCAGTTCGTGGTCAAGCGGGTGGCCCAGCTGGCCCGCTGGGCACGCGAGCGCGGCGGCCGCGGCCCGGCGCCGGACCAGCGGCAGCGGGGCCCGCAGCAGGAGTACGCCCCGACGCGTCCCGCGTCCCGTGGCCCGGCGCTCAACCTGCGCAACCCGGTCTTCGCCACCGAGCGCGAACTGCTCAAACTCGCCCTGCAGCGCCCGGAGCTGGTCTCACCGGCCTTCGATGCCTACGGCGTGGACGAGTTCACCGCCCCGCCCTACGCCGCCGTACGTCAGGCGGTCCTGGACGCGGGCGGCGCCGAGTACGGCGTGGGCGACCCGCAGGAGTACCTGGCCCGCGTCCGCGAGGCCGCCCCGGACGACACGGTCCGCGCGATGGTCACCGAGCTGGCGGTGGAGGCGATCCTGCTCCGCCGGGAGGTCGACGACGCCTACGCGGGTGCCCAGCTGGTGACGGTCCGCCGCCGTGCGGTCGAACGCCGCATCCGCGATCTCCAGAGCACGGTCGCCCGCCTCGGCACCGGCGGCGACCCCGCCCAACTGGCCTCTGCTCAGAACGAGTTGTGGATCCTCCAGCAGTACGACCAGGCTCTGCGGGAGCGCGGCACGGCGGCGCTGTGAGCATCGGCCCGACCGTCGGAGGGTCCGAGTGACCGGCCGGTCACGGACCGGACGCAAAAAGTCATCGCACGCCCCTCGTGGCGGCGATGTGTCGTACCCCACACTGGGTCCGGTTGCCTGAGTCCTCGGAGCGCTGAGTCCCCCACGGGTCCCACACCTGAGCGGCTGTGCTCCTCGCGTACGGGACGGACGGCGGCGAGGCCGCCGACTCCGCCCCCTCTCGTACCGCTGCCGCACACCTCAGCAGCGATCATCCTGGAGGTCGCCCCCGTGCAGACCCAGACCCTCACCCAGACCGACATCGCCACCGGCCCGGGCCTCACCGGACCGGACCCGGACATGGGGGAGGCCGACGCCGTCCCGGCCGTACCCCCGCAGGGCCGGGGCGCGCACCACCCCGAGGCGGAGCCGGAGGCCCCGTCCGAGGTCCCCGAGCCGGTTCCCGCCCGCACCGAGAGCGGCAGCCCCTCCTCCGACCTGTTCCGCCAGTACCTGCGGGAGATCGGCCGGATCCCGCTGCTCACCGCGGCCGAGGAGGTCGAACTGGCCCGGCGTGTGGAGGCCGGCCTGTTCGCGGAGGAGAAACTGACCACCACTCCGGACCTGGACAGCCGGCTCGCTCTGGACCTGGACCGGATCGTCGTCCTCGGCCGGATGGCCAAGCGCCGGCTCATCGAGGCCAACCTGCGGCTCGTGGTGTCCGTGGCGAAGCGGTACGTCGGCCGGGGGCTCACCATGCTCGACCTCGTGCAGGAGGGCAACCTCGGGCTCATCCGGGCCGTGGAGAAGTTCGACTACGCCCGCGGCTACAAGTTCTCCACCTACGCCACCTGGTGGATCCGCCAGGCCATGTCCCGCGCCCTGGCCGACCAGGCCCGCACCATCCGTGTGCCCGTGCACGTCGTCGAACTCATCAACCGGGTCGTACGGGTGCAGCGGCGGATGCTCCAGGAGCGGGGCTACGAGCCGGCCCCCGAGGAGGTCGCCGCCCACCTCGACCTGCCGCCCGAGCGGGTGAGCGAGGTCCTGCGGCTCGCCCAGGAGCCGGTCTCCCTGCACGCCCCGGTCGGCGAGGAGGACGAGGTCGCCCTCGGCGACCTGATCGAGGACGGCGACGCCGCCTCGCCCGTGGAGTCGGCGGCGTTCCTGCTGCTGCGCGAGCACCTGGAGGCCGTGCTGTCCACGCTGGGGGAGCGCGAGCGCAAGGTCGTGCAGCTGCGGTACGGGCTCGTCGACGGGCGCCCGCGCACGCTGGAGGAGATAGGGCGCCTCTTCGGCGTGACGCGGGAGCGGATCCGTCAGATCGAGTCCAAGACCCTCAACAAGCTGCGCGACCACGCCTTCGCCGACCAGCTCCGCGGCTACCTGGACTGACCCCAGGGGCCGCTCACCCCGGGCGAGCGGCCCCTGGCAGAAGCACCGACGGTCAGTCCACCTCGGCGACCGCCTGCGCGAACTGCGCCTTGTACAGGCGCGCGTACGCCCCGTCGGCCGTCAGCAGCTCGTCGTGGGCGCCCTGCTCGACGATGGAGCCGTTCTCCATGACGAGGATGGTGTCCGCGTCCCGGATCGTGGAGAGCCGGTGCGCGATGACGAACGACGTCCTGCCGTGCTGGAGTTTGGCCATCGCCTTCTGGATCAGCACCTCGGTACGGGTGTCGACCGAGCTGGTCGCCTCGTCCAGGACGAGGATCACCGGGTCGGACAGGAACGCCCGCGCGATGGTGATGAGCTGCTTCTCACCGGCGCTCACCCCGGAGCCCTCGTCGTCGATCACGGTGTCGTAGCCGTCGGGCAGCGTACGGACGAACCGGTCGGCGTGCGCGGCCCGCGCCGCCTCCTCGATCTCGCCGCGGGTGACCTCGCGGGAGGCGCCGTAGGCGATGTTCTCCGCGATGGTGCCGCCGAACAGCCAGGTGTCCTGGAGCACCATGCCGATCCCGGACCGCAGTTCGTCACGCGACATCTTCCCGATGTCGATGCCGTCGAGCGTGATGCGCCCGCCGGTGACGTCGTAGAACCGCATGAGCAGGTTGACCAGCGTGGTCTTGCCCGCGCCGGTCGGGCCGACGATCGCGACCGTGTGGCCCGGCTCCACCGTCAGCGAGAGGTCCTCGATGAGCGGCTTGTCGGGGTCGTAGCGGAACGACACGTGCTCCAGCGCGACCTGCCCGCGCAGCTCCTCCGGCCGCACGCCCGGCACCGGATCCGCCGTCTGCTCCTCGGCGTCCAGCAGTTCGAAGACGCGCTCGGCCGAGGCGACGCCGGACTGCACCAGGTTCGCCATCGACGCCACCT